>JAHBNG010000139.1 GCA_019217005.1 Chloroflexi bacterium TSY | reverse complement strand
AAATATTCATTTCACAACTATCGAGTAAAGAATCACTTCGACATAGGTTCTTCGCTTTACTCGAGAATCTCTATTAGGTATAAAGGTTATGGCAAATATTAAATCAGCTGAAAAACGAAATCGACAAAATATTAAGCGACGTGCTCGCAATCGAGTCATACATGGCAGCACGCGTACTGCTATAAAACAGGCACGTTTGATGATAGAAAGCGGTGATCCGGGTGCGGCTGATGCTGTTGCAGTTGCACTGAAGCGTATAGACAAAGCTTCAAGCAAAGGTGCGCTACACAAAAACGCTGCCGCACGAAGTAAAAGTCGTTTAACTCGTGCATTGAATCGTGTTGTGGGGTAGGTACGTGGCCGTAAAAGAGTAAGATATACTAGTAGAACTGCGGAAAAGTCATGGTCTCTTCGCAACCGCAGCATTGTTTAATGATAGTGATTTTTTCGTATTGCCTTCTGTTATGATATTGCGTGTTGTTCAAAACCGGAAATTCCAGCAGGTTTCAGGGAAGAAAATGCCAATTTTCGAGACAACTGCAGTCTATATTCTACATTTAGTTGCCCCTCGACGTTTTATCGTCGTTTGTTTCGCATAATAGATCAGAAGCACTCAGACATAAATCCGCTGGACGCGCGACAAAATACGACTCACAACGTCATAATTGTTGGTGCCAGGTTACCGCCCGATTTCTATGGGGGGGTAGATTTATATTGAGCACGGCCATATACTTTAAGTGCGCATATCATTACAGTTCTACCAAGACAACATCTGTTACTTTATGGCATTACTCAGTATAGATAAAATATCCAACTTGACGAAAAACAATCCAATTCTTTCTTTATGTGAAATGGACATTTGTCGTTATCTCATGAACGGATGTGGTATATTTTGCCTGGCGAACCGATCAAAACTGCTTCGTCTCCTTGATGCACCAATTTTTGCAACTGAGAGTTATCTGTGAACTTTGCTCTATCTATGATTGTTTGGTCCATACAAGCTCAACCAAGAATAGGAGTGTTGTGACCCACAATCAGGCTCAATCCCTCATAATTTGGTGTGCATGGAAAGCTATCTTCATCACTAGCTGGAACAATTGCAATCACCGTAGGAGATTGCATAATCAGTTCGCGTCTGTCGCCGATGAATTCACTTTGACAAATATCTTGTATTTTGCATCTCGATTCTTAATGGTTTTTTTACGAAGGATTCATTTGTACCCAACGATTATAGAGTGTAGGAGAGAGCCTTGAAAGTAGAAGGTGATTTTCTCCAACGTTTGAAAGAACGCGATCAGGTTGCTTGGATGCAACTTGTAGAGTGCTGGGAACAACCACTCTATAACTATATACGAGGGAATAATATCCTAAGCCCGCAAGATGTTGAAGACATTCTGCTAGAAACTTGGGGGGCGGCGCCACGCGCAATCGACAACTTTGATGGTCAAAATGCAACGCTGAAAACATTCTTGTTTTCGCTCGCTCGCCGAAAAGTTGCCGATTACTGGCGCAAGCATAAACCTGTAGAAGAGTTATCAGAAACGATCGCAATGAAAGGGTCATCTCTTACTTCTGGTCTTGAACTAAGAGAGGCTTTGGCCAATTTACGAGAACAAGAGCGTCAAGTATTAGTCTCAGTAGATCCAAATTTGGCGTTTTTGGCTATTTTCAGTCGAGATTGCAGGGATTTTGGAGTCATTTATTCAGATTTCGGTTACAGAAAACAACCTATTTCATATCTGAAAATCGCCCAAATCTAACGCAAAAACTAGATATCGACCGGCAAATTTGTATTTATGTCAACTGTTTAGCCAGAATTCTCTCTCAAAACCTGAAATTTGGATCTACTGAGTCTTACGATATTTGGAAGGATTCAGCGTTAGTGAAATCGCAGAGATTATGGGGCGCACCTATAAGGGCACCGAATCTTTGTTAAGCCGCGCGCGTAAACGGCTTGAAGATGAGCTCAAGAAGTAGTAACTGGTATGGATAGCCAATTCAGTGATTCAGAACTGAATAAGATGTTTCAGGAGAGTTTCGCCTCCGAGACAATGCCTGAAGGCTTACGGGAACGACTTCGCCAACGTGTGCTTGCTGAGCTTGACGCAACAGCCCCGAAACCGTCTCCTATATTTGCATCAGTACCACGCTCTAATAGAATCCCTCACTCCACAAAGGACATAGATAGTCGCCCAAAAAGTTGGTGGGACTACTTGCAGCAGCATGTGTCTCAATTTCGATGGTCATCGATGCCTCAAGTGGCAGTTGCAACCACCACGGGTCTGATTGCCGTCATGCTGGTCATTCTTGTCCTATCTCCGAACAGATCTCCTCAAGAAGCTGCGCCCATTGTGGCTTTGATTGATAACGATGCAACTGCTTTGATTGTCCAAAAAGATCGGAAGCGATTGGCCGCTCTGGCTATCGGCAACGAAACCACGCTTGAATCTGGTGATGAGGTATATGCTCGCTACGGCAGTGTTCGAATTGGATATACCCAAGATTGGGATACAACGATTCGATCCGGTGCCGATGTCGAATTGCAAGCTTTTAATCGCGATCGTGGAGGATATCAGATTACGCTGCTCGTTCATCAAGGTGAAACTGAAACAAGATTATCAAAACCGCTGGGTTCCAATGATCAGATCGAAATTCGTTCACCTTCTGCAAGTGCCCGCGCCGTTGGAACAATATTTACTGTACGGGTTGACTCAGAAGACAGTACGTATTATGCCGTGTCATCTGGTATTATTCATGTTACCATGGGTTCTCAAACGACGGAAGTCCATGCTGGTGAGCAACTACAGGCAACGTTGGGTCAAGAATTACGTGTAGAATCACAAACAGAACAGATCGCGCCAGCAGAAATTCCGAAAAGCTATGTCATCGCATCAGCAGAGGGCACATCACTATTTGGTCAACCTCATATAGAAGCACAACGTTTGGGACTGCTTTCACCGAGCCAACGAATGTTTGTCGTTGCAACGACCGATGACAATGATTGGTATCTTCTGTGCTGCTTAGAAGATGGTTCTTTTGGTTGGGTACAGGGCGATTTAGTAGAGTTAAGCAATGGGTTGGATGGAATTCCTCAAGTGCCAACCATATTTGCACAACAATTCTTAAATTTGGGAGGTTCTTCCCAAAATACTCAGATGGAAGTAGCAGAAAGTCCTACAAGTACAAAAACTCCAGGAACAACGGCTACCATAGAGACAAATAGTTCAACGAATAATCTGGATAATGGAATTCAGCCGGACTCGTCGAGTAACGATCAGGGTGAAACCAGACGAGACGAGAGAGTTGAAAACTCATCTGTCGCAGAAACTCCAGCCGAGAGCCCAACGAGTACGTCGATCTTGGCACTTACGGATACTCCAACGACTGCGCCTACACAACTGTCGACAGAGGCAGCAACAGCGACACAAACGACTGCAACTCTAACTGCGACAGCGACCAATACGCCGAGAGCGCAACCAGAACCATCAATTCAGCCTAGTTTACCAAGTCCCGTCGTCGAGGCTGTAGATTCACCAGAGATTCCGAATACGCCTACACTGACTGCAATCGCAACATCAGTTCCACCCACCGTTACGACACTGGAAGCATCTGAGATAAAGCCAACTCCTACGCCTAGCAATACATCAACCCCTACACGTAATGAAAGCTCGTCGGAAAAACGGAAAGATACACCAACGCCAACCGCGGTTCCACCGACGCCGACCAATACAGTTGCTCCAACATCGGTGCCAACCAATACGCCAATTCCGCCGTCAGATATACCTGTGCCAACCAATACACCAACCAAGGAGCCGTCAGATACGCCAATTCCGCCGTCAGATACACCTGTGCCAACCAACATACCGACTGTTGTGATTGAAGAACCGACGGCAACATGGACATCCGTGCCGACGACGGAACCAACAACAGAACCAACCGAAGTGCCAACCAATACGCCGATTCCGCCGTCAGATACACCTGTGCCGACCAATACACCAATTCCGCCAACTGATACGCCTCTGCCAACCGATACACCAACCAAGGAGCCGACAAAACCGCCACCAACAGACACACCGATAGTGGAACCAACAGTGGAACCGACTGAAGCGCCAACCAAAGCGCCTACACCGCCAATTGTCAGCCCGACGGATACACCTACGCCAACGCCAACAGTCGTCGACCCAAAGCAAACGCCCATTGGCGAGCCAACGGCGGAATCTGAATAAGTGCAAAAACGTTTCCAGATAGAATAGCCACGTATTGTATACTTCGGACAATAGGGCAGCCTTCTATCGAGAGACACTTGTCTGAAGTTTAAGTGGCATCTCTATACTGGGCACTGTCATAAATTTCGAATCAATTTGACCATTTTCAGTCGAGTAGAACTGACTAATTGATCTTGAATTTATAAGCGAGTGCGGCATAGAAGGAGGTAGTCGATTGACAGCCTCCTTTTTTCATGCCCGAAATTGTAAACGATAATTGTCGGTTGTGAACTTGCCAACTTAAATTTGACTGTTAAAATAGCCTCTGTGTTTGTGCTTCTTGTCAATAAAGCTGGAATAGGTAGTCGTAAAAGAATAACTCCAACATAGATTCCCTCTGCTTCGCTGGTGCGAAGCGCCTGTAGCCAAACAGAGACTGTTTTAAGTATTCGAAAAAAGAAGCCTTCGTCTCACTCGAAATGAAATATGGAGAATTTATGACCAAATATATTTTTGTAACTGGAGGGGTTGTATCGGGAGTCGGAAAAGGTGTGACGTTTGCGTCAATTGGACGAATCTTGAAGGCCCGTGGCATTAGTGTTGCCGCAATGAAGCTGGATCCATATCTAAACGTTGATCCCGGTACCATGTCGCCATATCAACATGGGGAAGTCTTTGTTACTGAAGATGGGGCGGAAACCGATCTAGATCTAGGCCATTATGAACGATTCATTGATGAAAATCTGAGCCGATTGAGCAATGTAACAAGCGGTCAAATTTATAACTTTGTGATCGGCCAGGAGCGCCGGGGTGACTACCTCGGCGGTACGATCCAGGTCATCCCACATGTGACAAATGAAATTAAACGTCGCATTGGTTTAATGGCTCGTGAATCGAATGCAGACGTTGTCTTGATCGAGATCGGTGGTACAGTGGGCGATATTGAAGGTCTACCATTTCTGGAGGCTATCCGTCAAATGCCTAAAGATGTAGGCAGAGACAACACGCTCTACATCCATGTGACATGGCTTCCGTATTTGTCGGCAAGCAAAGAGCTTAAAACCAAACCGACACAACATAGCGTTCGTGAATTGCGTGGAATTGGCTTGCATCCAGATGTTATCGTTCCACGTAGCGACTACCCTGTTGATGATGAAGTGGTCGAGAAGATCGCTCTCTTTTGCGATGTTGAAACCGAGGCTGTTATTCCGCTTGTTACATCGGATACGATCTATGATGTTCCGCTGAGTCTGGAAAAGGCTGGACTCGGTGATTGGCTTGTTGCACGTCTGAATCTGGAGATCAATTTGGAACGAGGTAATGGGCTTGAAGAATGGCATCATTTCGTGACTGAAATGCGGCGAGCGAAGCAAGTGGTACATATTGGAATTGTTGGCAAATATATCGAGCTGGAAGATGCATACTTAAGCGTCAAAGAGGCATTAATCCATGCCGGGTTTAGTGCTGGAGTTGATGTCCAAATTCAATGGATTAGTTCAGAAGAAATAGAACGTGGTCAGGAAGAACAAATATTTGCGGAAGTGGATGGAATTATTGTTCCCGGTGGCTTTGGATATCGAGGAATTGAAGGCAAAATCAATGCTGCACGGTATGCGCGTGAACAGAAGGTGCCCTATCTTGGACTGTGCCTTGGAATGCAGGTTATGTGTATCGAATTTGCCCGTCATTTATATGGAACAGATGAACCAAATAGCACAGAATTTGATATTAGTACAGAATATCCGATTATTGATTGGATGCCTGAACAGCGTGATATTGCAGATATGGGTGGGACAATGCGATTAGGCGTTTATAGATGTGCTCTCATACCAGAGACTCATGCCGCGGCAGCCTATCGGACGTTAGACTATGAAGATGAAGTTAACGAACGACATCGTCACCGCTTTGAATTTAACAATCAATACCGGTTCGATTTTGAAAAGGCAGGAATGTGCTTCAGCGGACTATCTCCAGATGGTCAGCTAGTTGAAATTGCTGAACTCAATGACCATCCATTCATGGTTGGCAGCCAGTTTCATCCTGAATTTAAGAGTAGACCCAATAAACCCCATCCCCTTTTTCTGGCTTTTGTACAAGCAGCACAGAAAAATCGAAAAAATACGAGATGGCGACAAAACGGATACGCTTCCAGTCAATTTAATAAAAATGCGAGAGCAGAATGGCACAGGGCATAGTCAAACAATCGACTCTGAAAAGGAATCGGTTGGAAAATAAGAATATTTGTGCCATAATAGTATAATCAATTAGACTCATCAATGAAAAGTTTGCAAACTGACTGGATGCAGTCGGGGAAATAATTCTGGTTGTCTGAGGAATTGTGTGGTTTTCAGTTGGTTAGATGGTTGGTGAACAAACGAGCAAACCAACAAACCATCCAACGTTTACCCCACAAAATCTCAAAGAACCATAATTCTTTTGCTCACTTTCGTCTGATGAACGAATCAATTAAATGCTTCGCTCATCTCTTATATGCGTGCAAGATGCTCGTCTACTTAAGGCTTATCCGAAAAGTTCTGTGACGATGCATTCTCACTCGAGAAGCTGATCGGACTCACAACCACTTTTCGGATAGGTTCTTAGTACTACTGTGCAGCAATATATTGTGAAACACAAAGGAAATTCGTTATATTTCTGGGCATATTGCTAACAAAACGCAAACAGAATGCAAAGGAAAAATGAGATAGACTGAAGAGCCAATAAAATGAAGCAGTCTTCGATGAAAGGAAATCAAGATGAAACTTGCTCAAGCAGTCAATCAATATGACTACAGCCAACTGGAAAGCCCGCCGCTGCTGGAACTGACAGAAGAGCAACTGGCGGCACTGGCCGACCAACTCCAGGAGTATCATGCCATATATAGTCCATACTTCAGCCATGTGGCTCAGAGAGAGCATGCGTACCACTACATGCGAGGCTTGTTAGACCCCGAAATCAAACGCAAATCGGCCGAGAACATCGCGCTGGCGACAGTAGGAGAATCGGGTGTACGCCCCCCTGCAAAGCTTTGTGGGTCAGAGCCGCTGGAGCGGTGAAGCGATGCTGGCGGAACATACTCGACAGACAGGTGAGTTGTTGGGAGACGCAAATGGCGTCTTACTCCTGGATGGGAGCGACATTCCCAAGCAAGGAGAAGAGTCAGTGGGCGTCAAGCGGCAGCGGTGTGGCGAACTGGGCAAGATCGCCAACTGTCAAGCCGGAGTCTTCCTGGGATATAATAGCTCTCATGGCTATACCTTACTGAACTGTCGGTTGTATATCCCCCCAAGAATGGTTTAGTGATGAGTATGCAGAGAAGCGGTACAAAACCGGTCTTCCCACTGACCTGACCTTCCAAACAAAAATGAATTGGCTTGGTCCATGATTGAGCAGACGCACGCCCTGGGTGCGTTGCCCATCCGCTGGATCACTATGGATGAAGCCTTTGGCAAAGATACTCATCTGCTTGACTGCATTGATGGCCAAACCGCTTACAGCTACTTTGCTGAAGTGCCCAAAGAGACTCGTGTCTGGACCTCCAGCCCCCAGACCTATCTGCCCGCATCATCTGGACGCGGGCGCAAAGCTTCCAAGCTCCGCGTCCGGCCTGGTGAACCTACGCCTCTCACCGTTGCTCAACTCGCTGACACCTTCCAGGAGCATGAGTGGCAACAGCATGTTCTCAAAGAGGGCTCCAAGGGCTTCATCGTTGCTTCCATTGCTTGTCGCCGCATTGTCTCTGTCCGCAATGGGCTCCCCGGTTCTGCTCTCTGGCTCATCGTCCGCCGCAATCCCGATTGCTCTCTGCAATACTTTCTCTCCAATGCACCCCTTGAGACTTCCTTGGATGACTTCGCCACTGTTTCTGCTTTGCGTTGGCCCATTGAAACCATTTTTGAACAAGCCAAGCAGTTTCTCGGACTCAACGAATATGAAACTCGCAGTTGGCTCGGTTGGCATCATCATATGACCTTAGTCATTTTGGCCTTTGGTTTCTTGGCTCGTTCTCAGTTTTTCCTCAAATATGATGCCCCCGCTCTCACTTTGCCACAGGTTGTTGAACTTCTCCATGCCGTTCTGCCTAAACCTGTCTTGACACTCGCTGAGACTATCGAGCGCCTTCGCTACAAGCAACGTCGTCTTGCTTCCGCTAAACGCTCGCATTATCTTGTGCAAAAATCGAACATTATCGAGCCTTTACTTGATGCACAGTAGTATTAGGGTGAAATCTTGAATGCGTATATTTGTAGTCGATAAGCGAAATGCTTTTGTAGAAGTGACGAAAGGAAGATCTGGTATGTCAGGACATTCCAAATGGTCAACAATTAAACGTAAAAAAGGGGCGAATGACGCTGCGCGCGGTAAACTTTTTACGAAATTAGCACGCGAGATTCAACTTGCGGCAAGAAGTGGCCATGATCCAGAAGCGAACTTCGCATTGAGACTCGCCATTGAAAAAGCTCGTAATGAGAATATGCCCAAAGATAATATTGAACGTGCCATCCGTCGCGGCGCAGGTCTTGATAAGGATAGCGGAAACGAGATTGAAGAGATCTCGTATGAAGGATATGGGCCAAATGGCATTGCCGTACTGGTTGAATGCTTAACAGATAACCGCAACCGAACAATTGCCGATGTACGACGCGTTTTTACCCGCGCAAATGGTAACCTTGGTGAACCCGGTTCAGTTGCTTGGCAATTTGAATCAAAAGGATACATTGTCTTTAATACAATTGATGATGAAGGAATTGATACGGGAATCGATCCCGAAGAACTCTTTATGGTGGCGCTAGATAGTGGTGCAGAAGATGTGTTAATCAGTGATGATGTTGTCGAGGTTTATACCGAACGGGCAAATTTTGCCCAAGTAATGCAGGCATTAGCAGACGCCGGTTATACCTCAAGTAGTTCGGAACTTATGATGAAGCCAAATGCCACGATTGAACTGACACCGACAGAAGGTGCGACTGTGATGAATTTAGTTGAAGCTCTCGAGGAACTGGACGATGTGAATCACGTCTATCACAATCTAGAGATCACCGACGCGCTGGTCGCAGAGCTTGCTTAAGATTGAGTAGCGATTATTTTGACCAATGTCCATTGAACGCGTAGCATTGGGGATCGACCCTGGAACAGCGACAACAGGTTATGGCGCAGTTGCGCAGACGACAACGGGGGAGTTTGAATTATTGGCGTGTGGAGTGATTCGCACAAAACCTGACAAAGAGATGTATTTGCGTTTGCTCGAGCTATTTCAGGATATGAAGGCCTTGCTTGATGAGTTCAAGCCACATACGATGGCCATAGAAAAGCTTTTTTTTGGTCGCAATGTAACGACAGCGATTTCTGTTGGGCAAGCGCGAGGCGTCATCCTACTTGCAGGCGCTCAATATGGTGTTGAAATTGCCGAATATACACCAGCTGAAATCAAACAAGCGATCGCAGGATACGGTAATGCAGATAAGCAGCAAGTCCAGACAATGGTGCGTCAACATTTAGAGTTAACAGATATCCCGCGACCAGATGACGCGGCCGATGGAGTTGCGATCGCCATTTGTCATCTACAGACTGCTCAGTATCAAAAAATATATGGTGGTTAATCAGAAACACATAAAAATTTGAATATCCAAATTCGCAATTCAGACGAAGGATTCTTGCAATCGAAACGATAAATAATACAGAGAACATTAAAGGTTCAGAAGTACACCACAGCTTCTCTCCAGTCGACACAACGTTTCACGGTCTCCCGACTGTATTTAGCAATTGCATTGTTCGGTCCTTCAGATATATGCAACGATCTTTCGCTTGCATAGTCCTTCGCTTGGAGTGCGCATTATGTACCAAAATCAAATTGCCCATCGCAATAGAAGCAATAACAGTAGAAATAATAATCTTGCCGAACGACAATATTTTGCAGATGGCATGTTATTTGGTCAATCGGCGACAGAGTTACCAGTTTTTGATATGCCAGATGTTAATGGTGTTACGATTCTAGTTGTTGATGATGAAGAGCCACTAAGAAATCTACTCAAGGTATCGCTAGAACGATCTGGATTTAATGTGATTAGTGCGTGCGATGGGAAGTCTGCGTTAGAGCTTTTCGCTGCTTATTCGATCGATATGGTCTTGTTAGACGTCATCATGCCCAATATGGATGGTTTTGCTGTCTGTGCCGAGTTGCGACAACAGTCGGATGTGCCGATTGTTATGCTAACAGCCTTGAATCGACCTGATGATCTTGTTCACGGATTTAGTCTTGGTGCTGATGATTATATTCCCAAGCCATTTACTTTTCGCGAAGTAGAAGTGCGCTTGCAGTCGATTCTGCGTCGAATTTCATGGATAAAAGAGACACCGTCCTTCCGCGTCTTGTCGTACGGTGATATTGTTGTGAACGATGAAGAGCATCGAGTTACAGTGCGTGGTAACTATGTTGATCTGACACCAATTGAATATCAGTTGCTATATCGAATGATGCAGCAACCCGATCAACCAATTAGCAAAGATGAACTGTTTCGTGCTGTATGGGGCTATGAAGAAGCTGGTGGTACAAATCTAGTTGAAGTTGCCATTCGTCGTTTGCGCGAAAAGATTGAAATCAATCCCTCTCAACCCACTTATCTGATTACAATCCGTGGCGCTGGTTATAAGTTCGATACACAACATATGCAAGATATGCCGACAATGGTCACACCGTTCTTTGCTGAAGTTGTTGTTTAGCCTATAAATCCCGATCATGATTTCTAAGCGGTCCTCTTGCATTCCACCCACCGTAATCGCATCTTACCCGGGGAACGCTTATGATACGGCTAATACGTGGCACGATCGCAGCCATTGGAAAAGATTACTTAGTTATTGAAGTCGGTCAATCTTCTAGCACATCTCCCAGTCCCATAGCGACTGGAATTGGACTCAAGGTCTTTGTCATAGGACCAACATTAACCAAATACCAGACCGGTTCCTCTCTCCTCCTTCACACATATCTTCAAGTGCGCGAAGATGCGCTCACCCTATTTGGATTTGAAACAGAAGAAGAATTAGAAATTTTTGAACAATTACTTTCGGTTAATGGAGTTGGCCCAAAAGTAGCCTTATCGACATTAAGCACGCTAAGCCCAGATGCATTGAGACTGGCATTAACCAATGAAGAAGCCGCAATCATTGCACAAGTTCCTGGGATCGGAAAGCGCACGGCACAGAAAATCGTCCTTGAACTTAAAGATAAAATTCAAGCGCCGGCTGGTGATCTAGTTGCGTTGGCACAAACCACAGACGCAGACAGCGAAGTGATCGAAGCGCTGACGTCTCTGGGATATAGTCTTGTAGAAGCGCAGAGAGCCGTTCAGCAATTGCCAAAGGATGTGACAAGCGTCGAAGAAAGATTGCGATTGGCTCTAAGCCAATTTAGTCAATAGGCTTCTTATAGGCTGATCTAATTTTGAAACGATCATGCAATGGGCGCTTCGCCATCCACAGATAAACGGGATTGATTGGATTTTTCCCTTTCCAATCCTGTCAATCTTGTCCGCCCGTGGATAATTTATTCTACAAACTCTTACTTTTTCAAAGATTGCGGAATAAGAATCGGAATCGATTCGATGAAAGCAAGATTGACGTGAACAGACTCGGTAAAGACCCATGCGCGCCGTCCATCCGATAAAATAATCCGCAGCCAAGCATTGTCAACTGTACGGCCCTCAACCACCCACTGCGTTCCAACTGTCAGGATTTCTAGCACATCTGATTGTGTACTAATATCAGATCGCGCATTGACATTGTATGTGTCAGGGATACGCACAACCGCTGGAGGCAATTGATGATATGTGAATGCTGGTTGGGCTGTAACGGTGGCTGTTGGAAGCGGTGTATTAGTAGAGGTTGGGGTGACTGTTGGCGTAGATGTGAAAAACGGTGTAAAGGTTGGGGTAGCTGTCGGCATAGCTGTAGAAGTAGCTGTTGGTGGTGGTATGGTGGGCGAAGGTAGCGGCGTATTGGTCGTCGTTGGAATCGTTATTCGAGGAAGCTCTTTCTGCACAACAGAATTCGTTAATGCACTGGTCAGAGAGAGCTGGTTCATAGGCAAAGATTCTGAGTTGATAGATGGCATGATCGTAGAGGTATTGATTGATGGGATACCACCAACTTGCTCAGTATCTTCAATAATTTTGCTGGTGCTATTCGATTCCGTCGCTCTCCCAGCTTGAGCGACTTGATTTTGAGTCTGTAAAAAGGAAAGCTCATTTGTAGAAAACGATGATGATGTAGATTCTTCGCCGTTGTCTACAGGGTTTCCATCTGCCTTTATTAACGGCTCCCAATTTCCTGTAGTCGTAAGGCTCGATGTATTTTGTTCAATCGTCAACGCGCTTTGTCTATCTGGCATAAGTGGTTGTAGGTGTTCCCGCTGGCGAAGTGTCGAAATAACGAATCCCGATGCCTGAAACAAACCAATAATGACGATTAGGATGAGCATCAATAAACCCACGATAAAGTGATGTGGAATTTGAATCGATGGTTCTATAGATCTTATCTCGGATGGCGTGTATTTGATGAGAGCTGTATAGGCTTCATTAATCTCTTTCAGTTTATGCTGAGCATAAACTTTATCGACAGGCTGACTAAATTGATCAGGATGAAAGATTCGGACCAGATTTTTGTATTGGATTCTGATTTGTTCAGGGGAAGCATCCAAAGAAAGATTCAGGGTGCGATAGTAGTCGTTCATCTCGGAATCCCATCATAGCGACAAAGAAGCTATCCGAAAAGTGGTGGTGCGCCCAAACAGATACTCGGGTGAGAATGCATCGTCGCAGAACTTTTGAGAGTGTGACCCAAAGTGTGTAAATGGAGACCGATCAGTCAGAGTACCTACTCCACTTACACACTTTGTGGTACACAGCCAAACTTTTCAAACAAGCAAAGAACAAGATTTGAGCAGCTTGTCTATAAAGTTAATCGCTATTTATTTGAAATTCCTTTGCTGATTCTATAGATTCACATATGCTGTCGACGACTACCGTAACATTGTGGGGTAAAAAAAATTGCCTGTCATCACGTTTCCCCCGATAGTGGCATGCGCCACAACGTGATAACAAGCAATCTAAGAAGAGTATACCATGAAAATTGAATGACCGCAAAAAACAGAATAGCTAAAATAACAAAGGCTTTACGCGAGATAGTGTACTTGACAACGTAGTCCGTGATACGTGGTGCGTACTGGATCGCTTGACGCACCACGTATCACGTACCACCAATTCATCGCTTGTACACTTTGTCGCGAAGACCCATAACAAATTCATTCAACGATCAGTTCGTTCCTTTGCTTTCTCAAATTATTCGCCCAACTACGCAACCATAGCGAGATGAGACATTCATTGTCCCACATTTATTCAGGCACAGTAGACGTTTCACGCAATACCAACGTCACACTCGCAGCAATCCACAAAAGCAGTCCTGCATAGAGATAGCTCACATCCAAGCTATATCGTTCAGCCAGCCACCCACCCACTAGCGGTGAAATAAAGCCAAGCCCATAGAACGTGTAGATCAGCCCCACAGACGAGGCCAGCGCATCCTGATCGCTGTTGTCAGCAGCCGCGGTCAGAATGATTGGACTAATTGGTACGGTGACGCCGATCAGTGCAACGACGGGAAGAAAGGCCGATTTCCAAGGCATGGACACGATGACAAAAATGAGGATGCCAGAGAGAAAAAGCGGTACGCGTAGAGCCATAGACGCACCCCATCGACTATAGAGGACTCCCATAAGTGGTTTGGCAACAACTCCTGCCAAATAGTAGAGGGCTAGAGCAAAGCCAACTGTCTCGATACTTACGCCAAAACGTTCTTCGGCAAAAAGGGCAAGAAATCCGCTGAAGACGCCCGTTCCCATGCCAGAGAGAGCATAGATAGAGGCCAAGAGCACCACGCTCCGATTCTGCACGACCAGCCTGCTAATTGAGCGGAGACGATTCCACAGTGATATCTGAAACTGGGTGGAAGGTTGAGCACGATTCTGGAAGCGAATGCCGACCAATGGTAGCAACACTGCAGCGGGAAAGACACAGGCTGCAATAGAGATACGCCATCCCGCCGCCGTAGCCAGAAACGCCTGCACAACCGGCATAATGCTGGCCCCCGCATTTCCCATCATGCTAAACATCGATACAGCAATGGAACGTCGATCGGCAAACCGTTCCGCTGTTAGCGCCGTGCCGCATGGATGAAACGTCGCATTGCCTGCTCCAGCAATAAAGGCGAGAACTGCAACACTCAGAAACCCTGGTGCCCATTGCATCGCAAAGAAAGCAATTGAGGAAAGAGCTAGCCCAATGATCAAGATTTGCTTTTTATAACCGCTATCATCTGCAAGTAGGGAGACAGGATAAAGGAAGAGAAACGTCGAGACGCTAAAGACGCTCAGCAAGATACCGGCGGCAAAGGTTGAGAGTCCTAGATCGACCACAATGAGGGCTAAAATCAGCTTTAACAAGCCCGAAAAGCCATCGCTGAGACCATGCGTCGCACCGATGACGCCCAGATCGAAATAGTCAGTCGGTCGCCACTTGGAGGACTCAGTTGCTGAAGCATTGGCCGATCTATTCACGGCAAAGATGGACTATGCAAGAGTTCGTCGACATTCCTATACTGAGCACTGCCAGTTCTTTAACATAAATTTGACCGATTTCAGTCGAGTAGAACAGACGAATTTATGTTAAAGTTATAAGCGAGTGCGGTATAAACTGATTATTCTGGTCTACGTCGAGGCGGAACCGGTTCGAGAATCGAGCGCCGTTCTGGCGTCAAGCGGGCCGCAAGTTCCTCCGACATCTGATAGTTGAATCGGGTCCGCACATAGCGTGGTGAGTAACGATAAATGATTGCACGGCGGTAACCTGGATTCGTCCGTTCCGCCGAGCCATGGGTAATAGCGTCTGTAAAAAAGAGAGCATCACCCGCTTCCAAATAGACTTCCTCCGTTCCAATGGCCGTTCCCGCTGCTTCACGCTCATGTCCAGCCGCGACAATGCCTTTGCCGTCCACCAGGAGTCGTGGGTGAATTTCGGTTGACTTGTGACTGCCTGGGACCAGAACGGTTGGGCCATCACCTGGCCCGATATCTTGCAACGCCATCAGCACATTAATCTGACCAACCATCCATTCGCCAGTGTTGTGCTGACGAAACGTCAGATAGGAGAGTGGAACGTGGCCGCCGCAATGGATCCAGAGAAAACCGCCTGGACCACGTACATTCAGCAGATTTTCGTGGATCGATAATCCGTTGACCGGATTAACGTAGCGCTTCGCCATTGGAAGCCAAGCGGGATTGTCAATCAATCGTTCAAATGCTGGTCCTGCTTCGACAATATTCTGAAAATTGACGCCATCATCGGGGCTATATGAGTGGATCTCTACATGGCCGATCCAGGCGTCTGGATTGGCATGGGTTGCAGACCAAGCCCGATCTCGAATTGGGGGATTTTCCACATATTTCCAATGATCATCTACCCACTGATTCATCTCCTGGAGATCATTGTTGGGGATTGCGCCCTTGAGGACAACGTATCCATGTAGGTCAAAAAAATAGTCGAGTTCTTGATCTGACATTGTATTGCTCATAATTGTTTTGCCTTACCATCCTCGCGGAACTGTTGAGCATTGAAATTTCTGCTGTTGGGCGAAAATATCCCAAATTTGTGCCATCTTTTCAACGATATTGGCCGGACGTCCTTCCATTTCGAAGCCACGATGCTGCCCCCGAATCACCTGGCGCGGTTGCCAGCCTGTCCCTTTGCAGTAGGTATAGTAATCGCGGAAAGTCGTATAATGGACATCCATTTTATAGGCGCCAGGCTGTCGGCTCATGGGCGAAACCGGATCCAACGTGTGACAAGGGTTTAGCATACGAAGCAAGTGGTGAGGATAGGTTTTGCCGATCTCGTCGGCCAAGTAGAGCGTCTCTTTGAAGGTTTGAGGGGTCTCGCCCGGTAGGTTGAGTGAAAAGTAGATAAAGATCGGAATCTCATACTGCTTGAGCGTTTGCAACATGGCCAAGAACTTCTGGTTAGAGTAAAACTTGCCATTCTTTTTGCGAACCTTTTCGTTACCCGAAAGGGGTGAAATGGCTACCTCCGTATGTTCTAAGTCGGCGGTACGGGCAAACTCCACTAAAAAAATCCTTGGAGGGCAACTGAAAAAATTCGTTATAGAGACCAATTCGTATCGTGCGCTTGCGCAGCAGCTTAAACAGCTGACGCCACCATTCAGGTTTAAAGGTAGCCGGATCGAGCGAAAGAGAAACTTGATCATAACCAAGTTCTTGCAAGCGCTCAATATCATCGGCAACACCCTCCGGCGTTCGCACCACATATCCTCGTCGACCAGCCAAGTCCTGATGCGACTTCTTGCCTCCTCCGCAATAGATACAATTGAAGACACAACCCCGACCCACGGTTAACCAATGCCCTTGATATTTGGAACGCCGCAATTCAATCATGCCTGCTCCCGAATACTGAATTGAGCCGTAGCTACGCCAGTTGTGGAGCCAATCGAGCGAGACAAAATCTTGACTGTCCAGAATATCGGGCGAAGCGAAATAGGAACGACCGTTTTGCACTGCTTCCCCATTCTGGCGATGAACCAAATTGGGGATTGCACTCAAATCAACAGTTGCATCCCCACAACAGTAAGCAGCTAGCAACCGCAATGGTTCCTCCGCATCACCGCGGACAATATAATCAATTGCTGGAAAATCAGTCAAAATTTCTTCCGCAAAATTCGATGCAGTCAAACCGCCGATCACCACTGGTGTATGAGGCCATACTTGCTTTGTCGCCTCAACGACATCCATTGCGCCAAAGCAATGCTCATACCAATGCAGGTCGATCATCACAAGTTTGGCAGGTGTTCGAGCGCGAAGCCAAGTGCGAAAATCGAACCTGGGTTGCATCAGCAGTTCCATGGGTAGGTTGATTCCCTGAACAGACCACCCATCGACGCGCAGCAGATTGACCAAACCAACGATGCCGACTGGAATAAAGGGGTAAGCTGAACAAGATTTATACTTGTCGAACCGAGCATCCACCTCTTGTTTGGCTGGGTGTATGTAGAGAATATCCATTTTGATTCGTGATGCGTACTATAACTTGTGGTTGCGAAGCGACTACGGTGTAAGCCACAGGCTCAAGGGGATCTAGCCGTAGTTCTTATAGGCACATTATTTAAACTTCGTACTTGCGTCCGCAATTCTGCCAGAGTAAAAAATGCTGCGAAAGTGCGGAGTTTACGTGACTTCTCTATTATGTCGCTCGACGCGAGCCAGGTGCTCACCAGCGATGAAGGATGGTTTCTCTTTGTCGACTATTTCGACTGTGTGATCACCGTTCTTGTCCACCCAGACGCCACAGGCACCACCTTCTGGGCTAAATTCGAGCCACTGTTCTTCCCCACTCATGGTCAAGACCGGCTGATCGTATTTCGTCAGCTGTTCTGATTCCCCCGTGACATAGTGACCAATCAGCGAACGTCGGAATCGATCGGTCGTTCTATTCGAAAAACTACCGTGGACCACAGTTCCGTTAAAGAAGAGAAGATCACCTGCATTCATCAATATCGATTCCGGTTTGAGGTCATCTGGTAAGGGCACGGAAATATCGGTAAAGCTCTCGGTTGTGTCAGCTTGGATTGTACACAGAATGGGCAGATCCCCGGTCCCCGGCACGACCTGGAGGCAACCGTTTGCTTCATCACAGTCATCCAAGGCTAACCACGCAGCTACACACGTACCTGGTTTTGCACGCAGATAGTATTGGTCCTGATGCAGTCCCTGACCGCGTGCACCGGGCGGTTTGAAATAGAGCATACTCTGGACCGCATAGGGATCCCGTCCTAAAAAGGCATTTAAACATTGGCGAATCCGTTCATCGAGCAGCCAGCGACGGGTCGCAACATCCCAGCGGTGCATGTGAATCATACGCGGGTATTCTTGCAGCGGATCCGCGCGATTGATATTTTCATCGCTGCTCTTAACACCAGCAAAATCACCTGCATATTCACCCTTATGGCGCAAGTCCATGTAATGATGCTTGTAAAATTCTACCTCTTCGGATGACAAAAGGCCCCGCACCAGAGCGTAGCTATTTTCTTGAAAATCTTGAACGAGTTGGGGAGCAATCACAGCAACCTCCGGTTGATTTCAGGATAGAGCTTCATTTATGCATTACCACTCAGGAAAAGTAGCGACGCCTAAACCTTGCAAGGTAAGCTTAGTACGGCGATTTAGTTTGCCGTAAAAACGACGGGTTTCAGCATCTGGATGATCCCGCCACAGGCGTGGTGGGATCAACGTAATTTCGCTGAGCGATGGATGAAATTCATGGCCAAGATAGAGCTGAATCGTGCGGCGTATTTTTTCTGTCTTGCGTACAGTCACCGCATGGAGCGCGGCACAATTGAAGAGGATGGCTGAACCGGCCTGACCATAGAAATTCAGGACGCCACCACGTTCAAGTTGCGCTTCATCATCGAGCAAAATTTCCCCATCAGCAGGTTCTGGGCTGATGGAAAAGCAATGGGTCGATTCATCAACATTTGTCAGATAATAGATAATCTGCGGGTAATCCAAATGGAGTGGATGTTCCATCCAGTGCGCCTTATCACGATGCCACTCGATATTCTGCGCATCTTTTTGACCATCGCGATGGCTGACCGTTAACTGTTCAAAGCAGACCGGACCACCCATCAGTCGATCCAGCAGGGTTAAAACTGCCGGTCGACGAATGACTGTCTCAAAAATTGGTTCATTCAGCAGGAGGTTCGAGTTGTCATCCATCTCCGTAAACTCTTTTCGCTCCCACATAAAGTAGTGACTAGCACGGTCACGCTCGATGGCTTCATTCAACTGCGCAACTTCGTCGGGCAATAGCAGATCTGGCAAGATGACATAGCTATTGGCTTTGAAGAAATCAACTTGGGCTTCGATGTCATTCGGCTCGGGAATGACTTGCTCAACGAGCCTGACCATATTGAATCACTAATGATTGGCTATCCCTTGACGCCCGAAACCACAATCCCTTGTACAAAGTACCGCTGGGCAAAAAAGAACATGACAATTGTCGGCAGAACACCGAGGATAGAAGCCGCCATTAGGGCCTGCATGTTGTTGGTCATATGTCCTTCAAAGAGTCGCAGACCAAGAGCGACAGTATAGTTTGGCACACCTTGAATATAGATGAGAGGATACAAAAAGTCGTTCCACTGATGTGTAATCATAAAAATCGCAACGACGCCTAAAGCAGGAATGCTCAAAGGCAGATGGGGTTGCAACCATCAATGAGGGCGGAATCATCCATCTCTTTGGGAATGGTCATAAAGAACTGTCGGAGCAAAAATACATAAAATGCCGGGGCCAACCAAGTCGGTACGATCAGAGGCAGATAGGTGCCAATCCAGCCCAATTTAACATATAAGAGATAAGTTGGGACGAGGCGTACATGTTCAGGCAGAATCATCGTTGCCAGTACAATCACGAAAAGAAAGTCGCGCAACGGGAAGCGCAAGCGGGCAAAACTAAACCCGACCATTGAGGCGGATATCGCCGTCCCAATTGCACTCAACACGGCAATAATCGTACTGTTCACGAAAAATTGCGCAAAGGGGAAGACAGCAAATGGTGTTTTAAAGTGATGCCACTCGAAACGCTCCGGCCACCATTCCGGCGGGAATAGATAGACCTGTGTCGTCGGCATCACAGAAGTGCGCAACATCCAATAAAAAGGAATCGCAAAGATGATGGCACCACCAATCACTGCCAAATATAAAAGAACGCGATAAACGAGTTCGGTGAAATTACTCCCCCGTATACGCTCATATCGTCTGGGCACGGACTGTACAGCACTGGCCATGTGGACTGTTTCTCCTTACATCTCACAAAATCTTAAACACGTTCGTAATGCACCCAGCTAGAGGCACTACGTAAAGCCAAAATGACAAAAATAAGAACAATCAAGAACAAAAGCCAAGCTTGTGCTGAGGCATACCCGAAATAGAAATTTTGAAATCCTGTATTATAAATGTGCAGCACCATCGTCAGCGTAGCGTTATTGGGTCCACCACGAGTCATGACCAAAGCCTGTGTAAAGACCTGCCATGAGCCAATGATATTCAGGACGACGTTAAAAAAGATTGTCGGGGTCAACAAAGGCAATGTAATGGCAAAAAAACGACGAAAGGAGCTGGCCCCATCGATCTCCGCTGCTTCATACAGAGATGTGGGAATGCCGCGCAATCCAGCCAAATAGATCAACATGGCCCCACCAGCGCCCCAAAATGCCATAAAGATAATGGATGGCAACGCCCATTCTTGGCTAAAAATCCATCTAGGGGGTGCAATATCAAATGGACGTAGAAGTGGCCCGAGAATCGAATTCAACAAACCAATATCTGGCTGGTAGAGCCATTTCCAAAGCAAGGCAACGGCAACGCCAGAGACAACTGAGGGGAGGTAATAGACTGTGCGCCAGAAACTCTGAAACCGGATTCCTTGATTGAGCATAACGGCAATCATCAGCGCCAGCGCTGTATTAATGGGAACCACAGAAAAACTAAAAATAGCCGTATTGATCAGTGCTTTGCGTACCAATGTATCCGTAAAGACATTCTGGTACCACTTGAAGCCGATAAATGTCCATTCAGTCAAAAAATCCGTTCGAAACATGCCGATATACAGAGACGCAATCATCGGGCCAGCCGTAAAGACGATAAAGCCAAGAATCCAGGGTGATGCCAACAAGTACCCATACAGTGCTTCACGCGTGGCTTGTCTCATTGGCCGCTTGTTTCCACCAAAACGGGAGGATAGACCGGAACGTTGTTCTGTGCTACTAATTGTTGCCATTGATTGATTTTTCTCAGATTCAGACCCTGCTGGAATATAAAATACTTGCGCTGTCGAACGTATCGCGCTGTACGTACTGCGTGATACCAGTTGAGAAATCGGTTATGTCACGGGCATCTGTCCGTATTATTCCACAAATTCCAAAACTAATATCACACAATACGCAACGCAGTAGCTATCCGAGCTTATCTAATTCAGCCCCCAGATCCTCAATCGGAATCTCACCTCGGTTAAAGCGGGTCGCAACATCCG
Source organism: Chloroflexi bacterium TSY (assembly GCA_019217005.1). Next base: position 17,539 of record JAHBNG010000139.1, on the reverse strand, counting down.
CCGTATCCACAATCAATTGGACGGGATCTTCACCAAGCTGCATTACCCGATCAAAAGACGGTTTCAAGATCTGATTCTTGGTGGCCAGGTCTTCCGCAAACATCTCCTCTGGACCGCCGATATCCTGACCAACCGAATCGGTGAAGACATCGAGGTTGATCTCCTCAAACTTCTCGTTGGCTTCACGCATGATCTGAGCGTACTCGGGCAACAGGCTCTTACGAGAGGGCTGCTTCTGTGCCCATGTAATATAGAGACGCCCATAGAGTGGACTGGTCAGCCACTTCAGCAGTTCCCAGGATTCTTCAGGGTATTCCGTGCCCTTCCAGATCATTGTACCATCAACAGATTGGTGGGTCGTGTGACCTGCCGGACCATCTGGCATGGGAGCGACATCCCAACGGAAAGTGGCTCCGTCTGCCTGGACACCGAGGTTCCATGGACCGATCTCCATCAAGGCAATACGTTGTCCGAGGAACAACTCAACAACACCCATCCCAATATCCGCACCGTATGCAAACAGCGGTTCATCATGTACAATGCCGCGCATCCACTCAAGCGCTTCAACCGCCTCTGGATCGGCTAAACCACAACGCGTGTTGTCCTCAGGGTCAACCATGTTGGCACCAAAACCACGAATCCAATATTGGCTGAGCCAATTTGCGCCTAGACCATAGTTCGATGTTCCCCAAAGCTGCGGTTGCGCTGTGGCATCGGCAAACTTGCGCAACATCTCTGTGTAATCTTCCCAGTCCCACGCACCCCACTCCTGCGGTGGATACTCAACGCCACGCTCATCAAACATGTCCTTGTTAAAGTAGATCACCTGCGTACCCGTAAACCGTGGCATCAAGTGAATATTGCCTTCAATATTCCAAGGATCAAACTGCGCCTCATAGTAATCGTCCATATTGACTTCGTCAGCATCGCGATCAATGAAGGCTTGCAGATCAAGCGTTTCTCCCTTCTGCATGAAAAAGGTGGAGCTGGAGCAACACCATTCGGTTAGGTCGGGTGCATTGCCAGCAACCATCGCGCTCAAAGCACCCTCTCGGCGATTGGCCCCCCCTGGATCTGGCAGAAATTCTACTTCAACACCAGGATTATCTTCGCGGAATTGGGGATAAAATTCGTCCCAAAGTTGGGCAATACCAGCTGCACGCTCTGGCTCGCGCGATTGATAGCGGAGCATCACGGTCTCAGCAGCGGCACCGCCACCGCCTCCACCACTCGAAGGCGCTGCGCCAGGACAAGCTGCCAGTACTGCTGCACTGGTAACACCTACACCAGCCATAGCCGATAGCCGCAAGAATTGACGACGGCTCATGCTATTCTTTCGATCCATGTTTTCCTCCTGAAAAGTTGGATGATCATTTTAGGAAACTTGAATATAAGGGAGTGTGTCCCAAAGTGTGTAAATGCAGTTGACTCTCTGACTGAGCAGCGTCCATTTACGCACTTTGTGGTACACACTTGAATATAATGAACAGTATTGGCTCATCTATGAAAAGTGTACAAACCGACTTTGTACAGCCAAAGAAATGACTGTTTTGCATACTTCCGTCTGATGAGCGATGGTATTTGTGCACAGATGCATAGGGGAATTCTAGCCGACAATTGTATATCATATATGAAATGAGAGCAAAGTAGATGCGTAAATGTATAATATACATAAACTTTACTTTCTGGTAAAGGCTTGAGTGACAAAGGGCAAACCGAAAGGGGCGGAAAAAAGAATCCACCCTGAAAAAACGGGATAAAATGTAAAAATAGTGCTCGGCTAGTTTAAGCAGCGGCATTGAGGCGGCGATGAGCGAGAACGCCTTTAGGGAAATGGTGTGAAACCGAGGCCTTTTTCCGAAAGTCAGGGTCGAGTTGGTCAGGAGTTGGAAAAAGAGCACTCGAGAGAACACGGCGCAGCCTGCCGGGAGTGGATTGAGGCTCTCGATCCCAGTAGCCAGTCGGTATGGGAGGAAGAGAAGCGGCTAAATGGGAAAGAAGATTGCCAGCCAGCAGCCCCAGTTCAGGTAAGCGGAAACAAGCCTCATCGGCATGAACAAATTGACGATGTAAGCCAATCATCTGCTTGGAAGCCAAGGGGGGAGGTTCAACAGGCCAGCGTTCCAGGTAGACAAGATAAATGGTTTCAGGCTGCAAAGTCATAACGGTCGCCAAAACCAAAGGTGTGTTGTAGGCCGGATCCTGAATGACGTAAATCGAGTAGGTACGGTTGGCTGTATCCACCTTGGTTGTTCTGGGGACGAGATTGTGCCATGCTTGATAGCAAATCAGGCGACCACTATAGAGAAAGCGACCAGACGAGTCCGGAGTTGTAGCCTCGAGTCGCTTTCCCTTATAGCTGCGAGAGAGCGGTCGCACAATATCACCATATTCAGGTGGTCTGCCTTTTTCTTTGCGTTTGGGGAACTCATTGCGGCGCACTGTGCAGTTAATCGCTTCCCGCAGGACAAATCGGTCTATGCCGCTTTCTAGCATTTCTCTGATTGTAAACCCGGCATCGACCACCGCCACTTCGTCTGACTCCAGTGATTTCTTCGTCTCTTTCAGCAGCTTTTTCCGAAACTCACTTTCCTTTGTTCCAACCGTGCATCTCATGATTGCCTTGAGCAGTGGCACTCGCTTCCCGCCTATCTCCCCCGAGCTTATCATCACTCCAAAGATGAGCAATGCCCGACGAGCCGTTGAGTTATAGAGTCGGTTCACTTTCCCTTGCAGCTTCGGTCGCCAGAACCCTGTGATATCTATGCTTTTCACTCGGTACCCTTCTAACTTTTTTGCCTCCCATTCCTTTCCACTTCTTCTTGCCACGACCCCAGCAGACTTGTGATATCCCATGATCCATATCGAAAGCTCCACCAGCTTCGCCGGAGCTCCTCATCTTCAAACCCGCTTTCTTTCAATGCGCTATGGATTGCTCCTCGACTTTTCAGAAACGACCCATTCAGCATTGCCCACATCAGACGCATTACATTTACGTTTGTTCCCATCGGCGTTACTTGCAATACATTCATCAGTACTGCTATAGTTATTTCTGGCGCGGTTAGCATTCCTTCCTCCTTTTTGGGTTCTCTACCTTTTGGATGAACTGCTAACCGCTTTTTGTCACATTTCTCACCTCATCTCTTTTCTTTTACCAGAAAGTAAAGTTAAACAATCTTGACAGAATTGAATTGCAGTTTATCCAGGTGCGGTTTTCACCGAATTGGAAGAAGAAGGAGACACAGCATGACAATGAGACGCGAATGGCTAGAGCAAGTCACAGAAGAGATTATTGAACCAGATCGTCCGATTGTGGATCCCCATCATCATTTTTGGCGTCAGGGAAGCTACGGTCGCTATCTACTTGATGATCTGTGGCGAGACACTGGAAGCGGGCACCGAGTTTTGCGCACTGTCTTTGTGGAGTGTGCGGCTGAGTACCGAATTGATGGACCAACAACGTTGCGGCCGGTTGGAGAAACGGAATTTGTGGCGGAGTTGGCTGCTGCGTCCCGGCAAGGCACAGATGAACAGGCCCAAGTTTGTGGCATTGTTGGTCATGCCGATTTGACATTGGGTGAAGCAGTCGAAGAGGTGCTGCTCGCTCATATTGAAGCCGGGCGGATTAGAGAAGGTGATAGTCTATTTCGCGGCATTCGCCACCAAGCGAGTTGGGATGCAAGCGATGAAGTGCCCAATTCACGCATCGACCCGCCACCCGATCTATACGATCAACCAGCGTTTCGTCAAGGCGTCTCGCAATTGGGCGAGCTCGGTTTAACCTTCGACGCTTGGTGTTACCATCCCCAACTTCCGCAGCTCATTGAGGTGGCGCACGCTGTTCCGGAAACCACCATGATTCTCAACCATTTGGGTGGTCCTTTGGGAATCGGTCCCTATGCCGATCGACGCGACGAGATTTTCCCTATATGGAAAGAGTCGATATCCAAGCTCAGCCAGTGTGACAATGTCGTTGTCAAATTGGGCGGCATCGCGATGGAACGCAATGGCTATGGCTGGCAACATCAGGAAAAACCGCCCACATCAGTCGAATTGGCAGAAGAGCAGCGTCCTTGGCATTTGACAGCAATTGAACTGTTTGGTCCAGAACGCTGCATGTTCGAGAGCAACTATCCGGTTGAGGCAATCTCGGCTTCTTACCATGTTTTGTGGAATACATTTAAGCGGGTTGCATCTGAGTTTAACGACGCAGAGAAGGATCTACTTTTTGGCGGTACCGCGGAGCGGATGTATCGATTGAAATCTCGATAGACCCAACTCGCTTATCGACCACCCAATCCTGACAGCGTAATTCCACGAACAAACCAATTCTGACCGAGAATATAGATGAGCAATACGGGGAGAAGCGCAATGACTGAGCCTGCCAGGAGTAGGTGCCACTCTGTACTAAACTGCCCCTGAAAAGAAGCCAATCCGATGGGGATTGTCCGCATCTCTTGACTGTGGGTAATGACGAGGGGCCACAAAAAATCGTTCCAGGCAGCGTTGAAGTTGAAGATGGCGAGCGTGGCTAAGACTGGACCGCTGAGCGGCATAATCACCTGCCACCAGATCCGGACACTCGAAGCGCCGTCCATGCGCGCGGCTTCGTCCAGATCGAGTGGAATGCCCATGAAGTATTGACGCAGCAAAAAGACGCTAAAGACACTAAAGGCTGATGGCAAGATGAGACCGAGGTAGGAGTCGTGCAGGTTCAGATAGCGGCCTGAAGTGAGAATAAAATTGGGGATCATGGTCACTTGAAATGGAATCATCAACGTCGCCAAATAGACCAGAAAGAGCGTCTCCCGTCCCCAGAAGCGCAGTCGCCCAAAGGCAAAGGCCGCCAGAGAAGCGGTCAGAATCTGGAGCAGCACCGTGGCTGTAGAGACAATCAGGCTGTTGATGTAGTAGCGACCAAAGGGGATGGCTTCAAATGTGGCAAAGTAGTTCTCAAGCGTTAGATCGCTGACCGTGAACGTGCGCGCCAGCAACATCTCTTTTGGTACCAGCGACCCCAACAGCATTATGAGGAAAGGTAGAAATGTGATAAAGCTACCAGCAATCAGCAATAGATGCAACCAGGGTCGAACCCGTTGAGTTGGCCCCTGACCGGTTGAAATGGGTTTCGCCCGAACCATTGCTGCGCCAGAAGTTGCTGTGGACAAGGTACTCTCTCCTCACTTGATATCTTATGAACATTAAGAAAATAGATCGGTGTACCTAGGTTATTCTGTCTCATAGTGAACCCAACGCCGCTGTAATCGAGTCTGTCCCAGGGTAAAAAGAAAGATAAAGACAAAGAGGAACCAGGCAATGGCCGACGCCTTGCCCATCTTCTGAAACTCGAAAGCGTTCTGATAAATATAGTAAACCACGGTTAAGGTGGATTGTGCAGGTCCACCACTAGTCATCACAAACGCTTCGGTAAAGAGCTGAAAAGCTCCAATCATCTGAATGACAAAGAGGAAAAAGGTGGTGGGACTAATCAGTGGCAGGGTAACGTGACGAAAGCGCTGCCAGGCTGTTGCGCCGTCTGCATTGGCCGCATCATAGAGCTCTTGCGGCACACCTTGAAGCGCTGCCAAATAGATAACCATCGTAAAGCCGGTGTTCTTCCAGAGCGTAAGCAGGACAACGGATGGTTTAGACCATCGTGTACTGCCCAAAAAATCTGGCGGTTGAATGGGCAACCCTGTCCACTCACCCAAGCGCCAGAAGAACATGCTGATGATGCCAACGTCTCGATTCAGCATGAACTGGAAGACGATGGCACCAGCCACGATGATCGTCACCACGGGCATGAAATAGATGACACGATAGAGTAATCGACCGCGTATTTGCTGGTTCAGCGCGACGGCAATGGCCAGTCCTAGTGCCAATTGCAGAGGCACAATCGTTACGATAAAGTATGCGGTGTTGCGGACGACTTTCCAGAAAACCGGATCGCGGGTCAATAACTGGCGAAAATTGGCTATCCCGACAAACTCTGGTGGACGGATCAAATTCCATTCCACAAAGCTGAGTGCCAGTGACGCCAATACAGGCAGCGCGACAAAGACCAAAAAGCCAGCCAAACTGGGCAACAAAAAAAGATAGGCTTCCCATTGTTGATCAGGGCGCCAGCGGAAGCGACGTTGTGGGGTGTGGGCGATCTGTCGAGCCATAAAATGAGGGGGGCAAAGATGAAAGGGGGGACAGGGTGAAGGGGTGAAAAGATTCACCTTGTCAGATTACTTCGGAAATCCGTTATCAGCCAGGAACGCATCAACTTGCTCACAGAGACCGGACAGCACGTCGGCTGGTGCGGCTTCGCCAGCCCAAATCGAATCCAGGGCGGGACTCAGGATAGAGCCACTCAGCTCACGCCATTCGGCAAAATAACCGGTGCGTCCCGGTTTGGCATTTTCACCTTCGGTAATAAAAGCCTGGCGATTGGCTGGTGCGTCGCTCATGCCCAGAAATGCTTCCGACTTGGCCGTCGACTGGAGTGCGGGCAGGATTTCGCCCGATTCGGTGTAGATACGCTGACCGCCGTCTGTGCCCTGCAACCATTGCAAGAAAGTCCAGGCGGCATCTTTGTTATCGCTCAGCGCACTCATGGTCCACGCGGCACCGCCAGCACTTGCCGAGCGTTGACCGCCCTCAGGAATGGGGACCACTGCTACATCGTATTCCAAGCCATCGATTTGGTTGAACTGGCTGACGCGGCTCGAATTCTGGATAATCATCGCAACGCGCCCTTCCGCAAAGGCACCGGCATCCCCACCAGCCTGACTCAGGTCAGCGGGGCGCATGGCGTGATTGTTCCCCATCATGTCTGCGAAAAACTCAATGGCTTCGACTGCTTCTGCTTCTGCCAATATGCAGCGACTCGGGTTGTGCATATCGTCCAGAATACCGCCACCATTCTGCCCGACCCACAACTGATATTTGCCACCTTCCATGCCAAGGCCATAGCGCTCCACACGACCACTATCCTCAACAATGGCCAGCGCATCGGCCGCTTCTAGCAAGTCGTCCCACGTCCAAGAATCGTCAGGATAGGCAAGACCGGCCTCGTCAAAGAGCGTCTTGTTGTAATAAAGTACCTCGAGACCGATATCACGCGGCAAACCGTATATGGTCCCTTCATGTATGCCAAATTCGAGGAGAGACGGCCAGTAGTCGTCAACGTTATAACCGCTTGCTTCAATATAAGGATCGAGCGGTTCCAACACGCCGTCCGCTGCATAACTCTGAATGGGTGATAAGAAGAGCACGTCGGGTACAGCAGCTGGATCACCGCTGGCCCACAATGTCTGAATCTTGGTAAAGTAATCGCCCCACGGTTCGCTATAGATCTCTATCTGAATCTCTGGATTCTCGGCCATAAATGCATCGGCCACGCTTTGGTGGGTTGCAATCTCGGCGGGACTTCCCCACATGGCCCATGTGATTGTCGTTGAGCCATCTCCTTCTGCGCTCGTGCCGGCATCACCAGTAGGCGCAGCAACCTGTGCTGGGCAGGCTGCCAGCAACAACGATACGATCAACAGGACAGATAAGGTTAACAGTTGATGGGTTCGTCGCATCTTGTTCTCCTCGTTTGGTACTTTATGGACTTGTTCATTGGGAATTCGATCATGCACGTAGTAATCGGTGTCTGGTGTTCAAATATACTCAATGGTGTATTATAATAGCATTTAGAAAGCAAGGGTGCAACTCGTTATAAACCATTCTTGGACCATGCTGAAAACTTTCACTATGTCCCCTCCTTATATTCTTTACCTACCTCTATCTTTCTTGATCTCTTTTAGTCTATTCGGTTGTCAACCGCTTCTTGTCACAATACCCACCCCTGTTTCCGCTGGCGTACCCGTTACTGTAAGCGTCCACGAGCTTGCAGTCCGAACTCTTAGTTGCTCTGGTCGCTTTGTGCCACACTTGCTGGATCATACGACCACAACACCGGGTGGTGACACAGTGCGTATGTTCGAGGCCAACGGCGGTGGTGTGGCCATCAATGATCTAGATGGCGATGGTTGGCTCGACATCGTGTTGGCTAATCATCGTGACCCTAACACGATTTTGTGGAATGAAGGGCGAAACCGAGAACAGAGTGCAGAATTGAGCAGTCAGCGGTTCAAAACTGACCGGTTGGCAGACGGTGATGCGCGTGGGGTAACGATTGTGGATGTAGATGGTGACGGCAAGTTGGATATCGTTTTTTCGCGCCGCGCCAGCGCGCCCAACTACTGGCGCAATCTTGGTGAACGCCGCTTTGTCCAGGAAATATTACCTGGTGTCAGCAAACCACTCTATGCCATCAACTGGGGTGATTTAGACGGAGATGGCGACCTCGATCTGGTCGGCGGGACGTACGATGCAGGGCTGCTCGCCGACTTTGGTCAGGAATTTCTAAACAGCACGGCTGCCGGTGTCTATCTCTACACGCAAGAGAATGGACGCTTCGTCGCCACGCCGCTCGCTCTCAATGCACAGGCATTGGCGCTGGCGTTGGTCGATCTCAACGGCGATCAACGTCTAGATATTCTGGTCGGGAACGATTTTGCCGTGCCCGATTATGCATGGCTCAATATGTCCACAGGGTCAGATAGAGCGAACAAGAGCGGTTGGCAATCATTCCAAATGCCGGTCATGAGCCACAGCACCATGAGCCTTGCCATCGGCGATGTAGATAATGATGGCCAATTCGAGATCTTTTCGACGGACATGAAGCCCTACACAGATGATCCAGCGGTCAATGCAGCTTGGGCCCCCGTGATGGCCTCAATGATGGATGACCCACATCCAACAGGCGATCCTCAAGTGATGGCCAATGTTTTGCAGTACCAAGTCGAAGGTGCTTATCGCGATGAGGCGGCCATCCGTGGTGTTGATGCATCCGGCTGGAGCTGGTCTGGCAAGTTTGGGGATCTGGATCAGGATGGATTTCTAGATCTTTATATTGTGAACAGCATGATAGAGGCAACAACCTTTGCCCATCTGCCCAACCATGAATTGGTAGAAGAGAATCAAGTTTTGCGCAACCAAGGCAACGGCAGCTATACACTGGTGCCCGAGTGGGGCCTTGGATCCACCGCCAGCGGTCGTGGCATGAGCATGGGTGATCTGGATGGCGACGGCGATCTGGATATCGTTGTTAACAACCTGCGCAGTCCGACTCAGCTTTTTGAAAATCAGCTTTGCACGGGAAGCAGTCTAAAGGTGGATCTGCATTGGCCTCATAGTGGGAACAGTCGAGCGTTGGGTGCACGCCTGGCTTTATATACATCGGCAGGCATTTACTGGCGACAAGTCGACGCTGCGAGTGGTTATCTCTCTGGCGAGCCGGCACAAATTCACTTCGGAGTGCCAAACGGTGTAAGACTCGAGAAGCTGGAAGTCTTTTGGCCAGATGGTGGATGCTCGCGGATAGAAGGCTTAGAGCCAGATAGACGGGTTGAAGTCGTGCGAGATAGTAGCTACTTAGTTAAGCTCTGTATGAAACCATGATTTTACTTTATCTGGTTGGGTGGTAGGAAAGAACCATGTTTTCGTTGCAACCGCAATATAGGTTTCTACCAAGAAGGTGCTTGTGGCATAATGTAAGTCGCGAATGTGGGAGAGCCAATTATGACACAGCGATCGTTTACTGACTTTTATAACAATGTCTATTTCTATCAAGAATGGCTAGCTGAATTGGGCTATACAGTTCAGCTAGAGCCGCTGGCGATACCCACAGAAAAAGTAGCCGATCAGAATGACCAGGCGCAGTATCTTGTTCAGCGTATTACAAGCCGCTATGAACGGATTCCAGCGGTCAATGAAAGTGCTCGGCGCGTTCTCTATATTGATCCAATTCTAACGCAACTTGTGGATGCTCTTCACTGCACACTGCGTGTTGAATATCCGATTCGTACTGATGCACTTCAAGGCACAGTCGATTACCTGATCGAAAAAGAGGGAAATCTTGTAGTTGTTGAGGCAAAGGGAGCTGATCTGGAGCGGGGCTTTGCTCAGCTCACTGCTGAGCTGGTTGCCGCCCATGAAACTGCTAAAAAACAGAGAACGGACAATCATCCGATACTCAGCTATGGTTCTATTACGAGTGGTGATGTCTGGTACTTTGCAAAGCTACGTGATCATTTCATTCTGCGTGACATCAACCCATATGTTCTGCCCCGACAAGCTAAAGATATTTTAGCCATTCTGACAAGCATGCTCGAAGGCACATTGTAACTGTACCACACTATCCTCTGACTTTTAGTCAGGGGATAACAAACATACACTACATTTTTTGTAGACACTCGTCGGGTCAGATGACTGTCACTCCTTGACGGAGTCAAATCGCCAAACCTACCAATAGATGAAGGTTCCCAAAACCATCCATTGCTCAAAGCAAGAATCCTGTCTGATCAAACTACTATTTCGTTGACGAGGCTTCTCATTCGCTGTTCTCTGAATTCGTTGTCGTCTGTACCGATTTGTAAACTCAACTTTGAAGCATCCCACAGTGCGGGGTGGTTCATTTTAGCTGGATAGATAGGTTTACACTTTTAGAAACAGAAAGAACGTTTATATTCTCTGATTTCGCCGGTTCTCAGAGAGAAAACGGTCTCATATAGATTTTTGTCTATATATCAAAAGTGTAAACCTAATTTTGAACCACCCCCAGAAAACAACCTATTTCATATCTGAAAATCGCCCAAATCTAACGCAAAAACTAGATATCGACCGGCAAATTTGTATTTATGTCAACTGTTTAGCCAGAATTCTCTCTCAAAACCTGAAATTTGGATCTACTGAGACTGTATACAGAAGAACTGTTAAGGGGAAAAGAAGCGAGTATGGGCAAAGCTCTTGTAGCAGCCAAAGAGCGTTACTTCAAAGAAAATATGGGGAGCTTTTCTGCCACCGACAAAGTCATGATGCCATTTCATGAGAAAAGCTTGCAGGAGTTGGGGTGGTTCATTTTAGCTGGATAGATAGGTTTACACTTTTAGAAACAGAAAGAACGTTTATATTCTCTGATTTCGCCGGTTCTCAGAGAGAAAACGGTCTCATATAGATTTTTGTCTATATATCAAAAGTGTAAACCTAATTTTGAACCACCCCGTGACAATGATGATCAAATACCACCCACAATTAGCTATGTAGATGGTCTTCTTGACAAAGAATCTGGAACTGTCGATATCAAGGTGAATGCAAGCGATTCAAATATCGTTCAACGAGTCCTCGCTACTTATTTTGACCACAGTGCACAAGCAGATATAAATGTACTCCGCTCTGTTGACTTACAGTTCGATGATGCTACTAAGAAGTGGCGAGGTTCCTTCAATGCCACTGTAAACTCAAGATTTTTCATCCAAGCTGTCGATCTGGCAGGCAACATCCAACTTGCAACGAATAAAGGTCGATACTATATGCCAACAGTGCTTTCGGCTACTACATCACCAAGATGTAATGGCTATTGTATATACTTACCAAGCATCATGCGTTAGTCTGTCCAGTTTGCAGGAATTTGAGTCATCCCGAATTTCGAAGGAGAGAGATTTTCATACAGAAACCTCCTGCTGAGACCATTAGCTTTGCACCTTTAGTGCTTATCCGAAAATTCTGTGACGATGCATTCTCACTCGAGAAGGTGGTCGGACTCACAACCACTTTTCGGATTGGCTCTTAGTCTGGATCAGGAGGTTTCTTCTTGCAAGTCATCCCGAAATTTGGGATGACTCATTTTGCTGTTGCCAGTAATACAATTCCTCTTGGACGCTCTTTGATTGTTATTGGAATATGACATTTGGCACGATGATAGAGCGGTCATTGAGAAATACAATTATTTGGTATTCGCCACGGGATAATTGTTCTACAGCAAAAGAACCAGTATCGTTTATGCGAGTCCATAATGCAGTTTCATCTGGATTTAGTGGCGTAAGTTTCATGCTTGCATTGTCCCCCAAATTGGGTGCAAAAATCTGACCAAAAAGTCGGCAAAATTTGCCCTCCCCTTTTTCTATTTCGAAGTTAATATCTATACCCTCTGCCTCAAAGAGAAGTGTCGCTTGCGTGTTGCTACATAATATTGGAATATTGTTGCTACGCAATGCTGTCGCCATTTGTGTTTTGGGTATTACCAGATTGGCTACAATAATTCGTACGTAATCTGCAACGTCCTGGGTTCGCTCTAATAGCTCTCGGAGACTTGACATTAAAACTGGTGATTCCTCAGATAGGGACCAATCTTCCATCAAGACATCCTGTACACTTTGAGCTTCTTCTTTGCAAAGTGGACAAATCTTCATGTGCCTCTCAAACGCCATATATTCAGCAGTAGATAAGTCATCCCAGCAATAAGCACGTATTGTATCTAATGGAGGACAATCAAAACGATTTAATGCACCACGCAGTTTCATATCCAATCTATCGATATCAGACACGCTTAGCTCTGTATCTTCAGTTTTTTCTATAAAGGTCGACATATCCATACTCTCTTTGCCTGATTGATGATGTAAATTATCAGAATCATCTTGGCTCTCAAATTCTGGTTTCATTACTCTAAGCTTTCTAAGAAATCACGAAGGTTTTTATTCCGCCACAAACGACTTTTGAGATTACGTCTGGTTGTGGAAATTTCGTCCGCATCAATAAAAATTTCCGGGTATAAAGCTAATATAGACTTTGGCATCAGATTCGATACCAAACTAAGCCTGGCAATCAAATGTTCTTTCTCGTCTTTGCAACAGCTATCCACAAGCTCCCACAGCTGGTTAATCCTATCTTGCCTTAACACAACGTCTTCGGAACTCGTCAATGGATCAAAGGAACTATTTTCTTGATAAGTGAGATTTCGCGGCAATTCGGTCTGAGGAACCGGTTTCTGTGCATTTCGACGCGCCTGAAGAACAGAAGTTCTTGCACAAGTTTTCAGATATTGCAATACACTATTTAATCTATCTGCCTTCTCCAGCTTGTCGGGAGTATAAAATCGCCAAAAAGCAGTAAATGCATCCAAAACAATCTCCTCGATAGATATATCGCCAATCTGGGTTTCGGATTTTGTATATTTGATCACCCAGCTATATACAAGCTTATGATATTGCTCATAGATTATTGTCCAACATTGCTCACATCTATCTACGAGTGCTCGCCTAAATAATTCTAAACAGAAATGTTCATTCGAATAGTCAGGTTCGCGATCACGGCATCGCTCAAGTAGTTGAGCGGGGATTAAGTCATGTGAATCGTAGGTTTTCGAGTTTTGACTCATATATACCTTTGTTTATCGGTTTTAACCCCCAATAGGGATCAATGGGGGAGAAGTCGTAAGCATATGTTGTCGTCTTTCTAATACATAGAGCTACATATGAAAGAAGTCAAAATAGTAATTCGGTAAAAAATTTGGGGTAAGACCTTAAATTTGCGCATTATCAAGGTTCAATTTAATCTTCATTATATACTAAATACAAGTTTTAACCATTTTCGGTTATATCTGTGGAATGAGCCGTAAATAACTTGGACAATTGGAGATTGTGAGATTAGAGATAGAGTGATTCGGCCCTTGTAATCTCTCAGTCTCTAATCTCGCACAAACTATACAAGTTATTAAATTCCCGTTCCTAAACTGGCCCAACAAATTTGGTTTAATCGCCCGTCGTCTTGAGTCAATGACTGTATCCGCTTGTTTATCTCTGTATCGCTACTCGGTATGATTCGTGCAGTGTCTGTCAATAGTCATCATATCCAATCTGAATAGCAACAAAAAGCGAAAGGGCCGATCATGAAGATCGGCCCTTTCGCATACATCATCTATATTGAACGCCAATATAGCGTCACGTAGGCGCTATGCCAGCGGTTGGGAAACAGGAGAATGCGAACCTTCACGAATAATCAGATGTTCGTTTATGTTGACGATTGAGGTCGTATTCTCGTGATGCAAGTATAGCAGGTCGGTATCGGGCGGACATCAGTCATATTTAACGGCGAGACCTGCATTTTTACCTAAATCTTGTCCTCACTGGCTTAAGTGACTTCTCTCTAAGTATCGCAGAATTTTGCGCCATGGTCATCAGATCAAAGGATGGTTCACGAATGTGACAAATAGACCAGCCACTTCCACATCGCTCCCAATTAGGTAGGCAAAATTATCGTCGGTCAACTGCCGCTCGCTTGCATTTGTGATCCCGAATACCTTTTATCAACCACCCAGAGAGTTCATTCAGGGTGATTTGTATTGGAAACTCAGGGGTGGTTCAAAATTAGGTTTACACTTTTGATATATAGACAAAAATCTATATGAGACCGTTTTCTCTCTGAGAATCGGCGAAATCAGAGAATATAAACGTTCTTTCTGTTTCTAAAAGTGTAAACCTATCTATCCAGCTAAAATGAACCACCCCGAAACTCATGGCGTTATTATGATCAATATGATATTTGTTGCCGCCTAATCGTGATCAACATAACGTTTGCTGCCGCCGACTACGGCTACACTAATTCAAAAGTTCCTTGCACTCCCTACAATCGCATCATTTTCGACTCTGGCAAGATCGAGAGCGTGTTAATGAAGTGTGTGGACACAGCTTTGCATTTCGGCCACAGAGCCGACTAGACACGAAAGGATTTATCATGGCAACACCAATCGAAGCCGTCTTTTACATTCATGGGGTTTCGCCCGACCAAACTGGTCGTTTGCACACAAACCAATACAACAATCTACACAGCGGGATCGCGCCACTGGCCGAAGGTTGGCCAGAAGTGTTTGGCGGGGCCGAGTGGGGATGGAACCATCAAGGCGGTACACCTGAAGATCACGAATTACTCACTACCGCGCAGAGGCTGTTGGGGAGCCGAGCACTGCCTGCACTGAAAGAGCCCTGGGACTTTACGGCAAATCCGGCGCGTGCCGTTATCAACGGGCTGCGCGAGCTATATCTGTTTGGCTTTGGCGACATCTTCTATTACGTGTCGTCCGACGGCAAACAGTCCATTCGGCAAGCGGTGGCAGAACAGCTCTACGCCTACTTGGAAAACCTACAAGCAGATGGCGAGGCGCGCCCAATTTCATTAACCCTGATCGGACATAGTGCTGGTTCAGTGATTGCGTTTGACCTGCTCTTTTACCTTTTTCAGGAAGTAACCGAGGCCGAGCTTGTTACCCGATCTACCAACCGTGCTGAGCAGGTTCTGGATAATTTCGCTGAATTGCGCCAGCTTGCACTGGCTGGCTCCCTGCGCGTCCGCCGCTTAATTACCCTCGGTTCGCTGATTACGCCCATGGCCTGTCGCAATAACGAGGTGCTGGCGATCCTGGCTGCGGACAGACAGCTTGATCCGAAGAATTACGGGTTAACTGCGAATCCAGACGCATTTGAGCCACTTGACGGGCCGCGTTGGATCAATGTTTGGGATCGTGACGACCCCATTGCTTGGCCCGTCGAGCCGCTCATGCAGCAGTCCATAGGTAGGCAGGTTGTGGAAGATCTCTATGTGGATGTCTCGGATGTAATCAGTCAAGCGCATAATAAGTATTGGAACTCTGGAAAAGTTCACAGAGAAGTGGCGAAGCGCTGGTAGTCGATGCCAGTAAGCATCGTCACCACAAAGGATCTATCAAATAGTCTATCGCGTCGTCATTCGACTCATGTCGGGGCGAGCATCAACGATCACTGGTATATGTAGCGTTTGACCATCCCACAATGCTGTGATAGTCACCTGCTGCCCCACTATTGTAAACCGTTCCGCATAGCTCAGAACATCTTCAAAGGATCGTATAGGTTGGCCGTCGATAGCCGTAATGACATCGCCACCGGTGACGGCTATCACTTGCCCATTTCGGTCTGTTTGAATGTCCACAGTGCGAACAGGGCTAGCTTTTCTGGATGACAATGTGCCATGAACTTCTCGGCTTTCTTACTTATACTCTTCACGCACAGGATTAAAAATATCGAGCGCAACTGCTGGTTGGTCCAATGAGATCACGCGATGTTCCACATTGCCGGGGATTATGTACATATCGCCCGCTTTAAGTACCTTCGTTTCACCACCAATTGTAAATTCTAACTCCCCCTCTAAGACAACGCCAGTCTGTTCATGGGGGTGGCTGTGTAGGGGAACTTCCTTGTGTGGTTCTATCACCACACGCGAGAGCATCATTTTATCTCCCCAGAACGTTTGGGCGGTGATACCGGGGAAGAGTTCTCTCACTGGGCGAGCTTCGAGATCGCAAAAGTACATTTTTTCTCCTCTGATATTGAGCACTGCCATAAACTTAAAATGTAGGACTTACGCAAGTCAGTCAGAAACCAGGGATTTGCCAAATCCCTGGTTTCTCTGGTGCACGTCGCTCAACTGCGTAAGTCCTAGCCTGGCGAAGCCAGAACCAAAAAGGTTGTGGGGTGCGCGTAAAGTAAAAGTGTTATAAAGTACTCCCATCGGAAACCAAAAGGGAGCAAACAAAATGTCAACCGAACTCATCATCGACCGATATGCGAAAGAAATAGCAGGTGTACTCAACAGCTATGACCGAGTAATAATCGGAGGTTATTTGCAACCGTTTGGCTATGCCAAAGGGATGACAAGATATTTGTATCAAAATCAGATACGAATATTTGATTATCCCAAAGGCTTTGCCGAACCACTGCGAGATGAGATTCGGGATAATGCCAAGCAATTGCAGCAGCTCAAGGTCTGCAAATCGAATTCATGAGCAAGTCCAAGGAGCGAAAAGAAGACCGAGTCCAAGCCATTCTCCAAGAAAGAGGAAGCAGCCTGGGCTTGTGTGCATCTTAAGTGCAATGGAGCAATGTCGAGCATACAAGCCGTGGCATAGTCCAGAAAGTGGTCACACCTATCTCAAAGACACTCAAGGTAAATGTTTACATTACTACTTCTACTTTATCGATGAAGAACTCGGTCTTTGTTATATGCGTGTTCCGACATGGTGTCCCTTTCAAATCCAGTTCTACTTCAATGGTCATAATGCGTTAGCCGCTCAGTTAGACAAGGCAGAGATTGAGTACGAACTCGCCGATAATGCCTTTCTCCACATCGGAGATTTTGAGCAGGCGAATGATTTGGCCAAGTTGAATATTGAGAGGCTGCATGAACAACTCGACATCTATGCCCGTCAATATTGTCCAGTCATCGACCGATTTGGATTAGAGATTCGCTGGAGTATCACCAAGCTGAATTTGCGACCGATGTTGTCTTCGTACCCAGAATTCACTAGAAGCAATGCTACCACCTTTGATGGAAACCTTATTCAAGCTGTGAAACCAGCTGACATTGCCACCTTTTGGGACGCAAGCTCGATAGTCGGTATCAAGATGAAGTAGGCAACCGTTTCAATCATCGCTGGTTAGGACGGCGTATCAAACATACGATGGGTCCTGTCTCTATCAAGATGTACGATAAGTTCAATGCCGTCCCTGCGCATCGAGACAACCGTCAATAATGTTTCCTTCTTCCAGCACTATCGAACGGTTGCTCATCGAGATGGCACCACCTTCCAAGAAGTACGCCAAGATGAAGAAATATCTATTCCTTGGCTCCTTTAGCC
>JAHBNG010000137.1 GCA_019217005.1 Chloroflexi bacterium TSY | reverse complement strand
TTCATAGGAATAGACTGGAGTGAAACAAAACATGATGTAATGATAACGGATGAAAACGGTCGTCGAATTAACTACATGACAATAGAACATAGTGTGGATGGCTTTAAGCAACTAGAAAAGTGGCGAGAAACGATGGATATCGGCCATGAAAATGTCGAATCGGATTAGAGACAGCACATAATCTGATAATTGACTACTTATGGGATGCTGGGTATACAAATCTATATGTCCTCCCACCGAACGTGGTCAAAGCAAGTCGGCGAGGTACAATCAGAGCGGTGCTCGCACTGATGAAAGTGATGCATATACGATAGCTGAACTGGTCAGAACAGATGTTCACCGATTCTATCCTTGGCATCCAGGGAGTGAATTACTCCAGCAAATGCGCATCGTGGTGAGCATGACCGAGTTTTGGCGCAAAGAAACGGTTGCTGTCTCCAATCGCTTGCGTAGTTGTTTGCTCAGATACCATCCCGCTTTGCTCAATGTCTTTAGTTGGCCATCGCCCATTGCAGCTCATCTGATTCTGGCTTATCCGTCGCCGCAAGCAGCAGAAAAGCAACCTATGATGAATTTCAGGTCTTTCTCAAGCAACATAAACATAATCAGCCCTCCAAATGGCTCACCTGTTTTGATGCCTTGACCCACAACATCCCGTTCAGCTCCGGTGTTGCCCAAGCTTGTCAAGTTCAAGCCCAGCAACTTGCCCGACTCTTGCTCCATACCCTCAACTCCAAGCAAGCAACACTCCAACAGTTGAACTCTCTTTTCTGCAACACGAGGATCACCCCATTTTGCTTCCTGCCGGGCGCAGGAGAGCTCTTGGCTCCCTCTTTGCTGGTCAAATTTGGCGAAGATCGCCGCCGCTTCCCCATTCCAGCATGGTCCAGACTTTAGCTGGCACGGCTCCGTTACCAACCAAAGTGGCAAAGTCCACTTGGTCCACTTTCGCCGCTCTTGTGATAAAGAGTTTCGTTACTTTTCTCAGCAACTGGCTCGTTCTTCGCGCCAGCAATCTCGCTGGGCTTCGGCTTACTTTACACAAGCTCGTCAAAAGGGCCACTCGGTCAGTCGCTCTCATCGGGCTTTAGCCAACCGCTGGCTGGCCATTCTTTGGAAAATGTGGCAAGACCGAACCACCTATGACGAATCTTTCCACATTCGTCAACGAACTATCCGTCGTCGACCACAAGCTTAGTTTTTCTGCTTTTTTTTTCAGCTACGGCAAAAGTCGGTACAAAATGACCATAAGGGTGAAATCCTAGAGCAGCCCTCTGTTTGCATGAAAAATTTGTACCCGACTTTTGCTGCTACTGTTTTTTTCTTGATTGCCTTTGATTTCTCTCTTATGTCTACTTGCTACCAGCTCAATACCCAAGTTTACATAAAGTCGGAATTGTTGATTTTTTCCGACTCTTTTCAACGCGCCTATTTGGTATCTCTCTTACTGACTAAGCGTGTCCGGGAAGTTACGCCCCCTCTATTCCGGAAGAACCAATCTATTTTTGCTCGAGAAGCTGGCTAAACTCACAACCTCTTTTCGGATAGGTTCTAAGTTGCAAGCATTTGGTGAAAGAGTTCCGCATTCTTCAACCTATCGTACGTCTTCGTCCGGAGAGAATCAAGGATGTTCGATCGGGGTTGGACAATGGAAAGTTGCAAGTGTACAATTGGCGGAGACAAAGAGAAGAAAGCTACGGGACACATCAAAATGTCAAACACCCAAAACTCTCCGGTTCCTATCGAAGAACGATTTCATTTCGATCTCTGTGGTTTTTTGATCTTGCGCAACGTTCTCTCTCCCTCAGAGTGCCAAGCATACCTAGATGTCCTGAACGTTCTTGAACGCCAGAGCTATGAAGATGGATGGATTGAAGCGCTCGGACCAGGACGCCCGCCGCGGCCCACCCGAGAAATTGGACGTCATCACCAGATTCGGCTCAATGGTCTGCCGCGGCTGCACACCATTTTTGATGCACTCATTGACCATCCCCGCATCTTGCCTTATCTGTACGAGTTCGTGGGGGAACCGCAGTTGATCAATACATGGTCTATTTCTAAATCCATCAACAGCCAGCCGGGAGGTTGGCATCGTGGCGTGTCGCCCACTGACTATTCTGTTCGCAACGGTGATATCCGCAGTCGCATGCTCAACGTGGTCTACTTCCTCACTGACAATGGACCCGAAGATGGCTGTATTGTGGCGGTCCCCGGTTCCCACAAATGCAACTTTGACCTGGATTGGCAGAATTACAGTGGCTTAGAGCTCCCTGGCGCTGTTCCTGTAACTGGAAAAGCAGGAGATGTTTTCCTGTTCTCCGAGGCGGTTATCCACGATGGGCTGCACAAGACCACCCAAGGTGTGCGCACGAATCTTTATTATAATTACGTCCACGTGCATTACAACGTCATGACCCGCGAACCCCGTAACTGTCACCTTTTTTACTTTCCACCACAAATCCGAGAACGTCTCACTGCCCAACAGCGTGAGCTAACTGCTTGGATGGAATTGGCGCGCTGGGCGTATTGAGGTGACATTTCCGATTGTCCAGAATCGGATGGCAAAGCGCACATATTTGATTGCACATTTTGCCAATGACCCTAACCTGGCCAAGCCAGAAGCAAAGTTGCAGGGTTGCAAGGTGGCTACAGAGAATCTCGTCTGCCCCAAAGAATAGACTCGATTTGCATGAGAACAGGCTCCAATACCCAAAGCGTCTTTTCAACTCTGCAACCTTGCAACTTCTTGACCGATGTGCAAGAAATTGGTTGATAAGATACTAACGACTCCTTAGGAGAAGAAATGTCTGGTACTCTGACGTTTACAGCTATCGTTGAAAATCCTGAACAGTTCACATCCACAACCACACTACGCAACGGCGAAATAGCGCAGTTTCGGCCCCTGCGAGCGGACGATAGGACGCAATTGGGGAACTATTTCGAAGGGCTATCCGAGAAGACCCGGAGCCGGTATGGACCACATGGATTTACAATGGCTGTTGCTGCGGAGTTATGCAACCAGATCGGCCGTGATGATTCGGTACGCATGATTGGCGTGATCGGGCAAGATGAGGCAGCCAAGATTATCGCCTATTTTATTCTGGATTTCGCAATTCCCCCGACCGAGCACGAGCGATATCTAGGCCATGGGATTGTGCTGCATAACAATGTTGACTGTCGGTTGGCTCCTTCTGTGGCAGATCGATACCAGAACAGGGGTGTGGGGAGCGCACTGATGCCAAAATGCAAGGAAGTTGTCCGCTGGTTTGGCTATCAACGCATGATCCTCATGGGAGGCGTACTCGTTAGGAATCCCCGGGCTGTTCATTTCTATCAAAAGCATGGTTTTCGTAAAGTTGGTGACTTTCAGGAAGGGACGGATAACGCGAGTTATGACATGATATTATCGTTAACCTGATTTATTAGAATCATCATCACAAGGAGAACTCCTCAATGTCTTTGCCCGAACGCTCTCTCGAGTTAGACATCCGCACCCTTCCTGGAACGCAGGAGAATATCGCGTATCAAGATGGCGGTCTGTTTCCTGTACTGACCCTCACGCCAGACGGCACAGTCATTGCCGTTTTACGCGGCGGCGCGGGTCATCTTGGTCTGCCCGGACGTATTGAAGTCATCCGTTCTCTGGATCTCGGGCTTACCTGGACGCCCCCCAACGTTGTTGCCGACAGCGACCGCGATGACCGCAATCCGGCTTTTGGTGTCTCCCCACTGGGAACCATCATCCTGGGCTACCATCAGCAGGGCAACTATGATGCGGCAGGCCACTACTTGCGCGGTGACGCCAGCGATCGCTCCCAGATTGAAGTACGTATCACACGTTCACACGACGCCGGTTTGACGTGGGAGACGCCATACGTCATTGATGCTGGCGAACTGAGCAACGGCTCACCCTATGGTAAAATTGTCTCGCTGCCCGACGACACGCTCCTCATGCATATCTATAGCGAGCACAGCTATTTGGTGCGTTCGCAGGATGATGGTGCAACGTGGACGCAGCCTTCACTGATAGGCAGGGACATGTCCGAAACGGCGCTACTGGCACTTCCCAACGGCGATCTGGTTGCCGTGATGCGCGATGCAGACGTGGAACAGGCACTTCACGCCACGCGGTCCAGCGATGGCGGACACGTTTGGTCTGCGCCTGTACAGATCACTGGGCCACGCCAACATCCAGCGGATATGGCGTTGCTCTCCAATGGTGATATCCTGCTGACCTACGGCAACCGCAATCCACCCTATCGCATAGAGGGGTTGGTCAGCCGGGATGGTGGTCAGACCTGGCTTGATTGTCTACTCACATTTTCGGGATATCTATACGGCTACAACGTCGATGCGCCACGTCCCACCGATCTGGGCTATCCGTCGAGCGTCGTTTATAATGGCCAGGGCGCGACCATTTACTATTATAATCCCTCCATCAACCGTGAGTTCAACTGGCAAGAGCAGGAGAAAGAACCACGCTACTTTGCCGAAGATTACTATGCCATTGCCGTCGCTTGGCAAGAGACTGCTTTGATTACTGAATTGGAAAGATTGTTTCCAGTCGACAGAAATGTATGAGATTAGAGATTGAGAGATTCTGCGGCGTAATCTCTCAATCTCTAATCTCAAATCAAATGTACATGCAATAAGATTCTCATTCTTCAGCAAACTCCCCCAACCGATCTGACCTACATAAACACTCAAAAGGATCATACAAAGAGAGGACCAAACCATGAAACTCCAACAACACTTCCATTCCGACGATAGGGCGTGTCCCCACTATCTCACGCTGATCATAATGTTCGCCCTTCTCATCGGCACGATCGCAGGCTGTGCAGCTCCGGCTTCACCTGGTGGATCCCAAGCCGAAAGCGCCGACTCCGCAGAGCCAATCAAGATCCGCTTCTGGCATAACGCAGGTGGCCGCCAGGAACTCTACGAGGGACAGGCGGCGGCCTTCGAGGAACTGCACCCTGGGATCGACATAGAAGTTGTATTTCAGGGCGGCGGTCGAGAGGTGATGCAAAAGGCTCAGGCATCGCTGGCCGCAGGCGACCCACCGGAGGTGACCTTTGTCTCGCCGGATGCCGCAGCCCCGCTGATTACCGATGGTGTGCTCGTAGACCTCACGTCCGACATTGAAGCTGACGCAGATTTCAACGCCGACGACATTAGCCAAGTGCTGTGGGATGCCGCTACCTGGGACGGCAAAGTGACGATGGGTCCAAAGGATTTCCAGGCCTGGGTGCTCTACTACAACACCGATCTGTTTGAGGAGGCTGGCTTGGAGCCACCCACTAATTGGCAAGAACTCGAGGAAACCGCTGCGGCCTTGACCCAGGATACTGACGGCGACGGCAAGACCGACATCTTCGGAATCGACATCTGGTCGGGTGGCGTGAACACTTTCCTCAGTTTCCTTTACAACGCTGGTGGTGCATTCCTGGATGATTCACAGACAGAAGCTGTCTTCAATCAAGAGCCGGGTCCAGGAGGTATTGGCGCTCTATAATCGGCTGCTCAACGAACATGGTTCTGCC
Source organism: Chloroflexi bacterium TSY (assembly GCA_019217005.1). The sequence continues at coordinate 34,709 of JAHBNG010000137.1, read as the reverse complement.
CTCTAACTAGAATTGATCAAGGGTTCCAGTCGGGTCGCGTGGCCATGCAGATCACCGGCACCTGGGTCGTAAAAAACTTCAGCGAGGCCGAAGTACCTTTTGGCGTGGTGCGGATCCCCTACAAAGAGGTGCCGCTGGCCCATGTCAATATTAACGGGTGGGCCATCTGGAAGACCGATCCAGAACGACAGCAGGCAGCATGGAAATGGCTGAGCTTTATTCTGAGCAAGGAGAACTACATAAGCCAGATCGAGAGCGAAAAGTGGATTCCCATCCGAGAATCCCACAAGGCCGATCCCGAATTCCAGGCCTGGTTAGAGACGGTGCCACAGCTTCAATATCAGGTGAATTTGCCCACAGACGAGTTCCGCGCCCGTACGGTCACGCTGGCCGGTTCACAGCCTTACTCAATTCTGTGGGAAGTCGTCGAGGCGGCTCTACTAGATCAACGTCCGCTCGAGACTGCACTGGACGAGGCCGCAGCGGAAGTAGATGAGGTACTTGCAGAAGCGGCCGAATAGCTCGAAGCTCTATCTGTCCTTTTTCTAGCGTGGCTCTGCCTCAGATCGATAATTAATCACAGATGGAAGGTTGCAGAGTCGTGGGTGCGTGTGAATCACCCTGCAACTTTGCCCCTTAACGAAATAACAATGCAAATTACTCAACATCTCCCACAGACTCAGAGTTTGGGGCAGCGGATGCGTCGTCGCATTACAAATGAGCAGACGCTAATGGGTTATCTTTTTGTCCTTCCCGTGGGAATCGCCTTTGTTCTATTTACCTTCTATCCGCTGTTCTACGCCTTCCAACTGAGCCTGACCGACTGGAACGGCTACAGTCCCGTGCGTGAATTCGTGGGCGCGGAAAACTACGTGGAGATCTTCACCGACGATCGCAACTTCCGCAACGCACTGAGCAACACCGTTTACTATACCCTGGGCCATGTACCACTGACCATGGCCGCAGGACTGGCGTTGGCGTTGCTGGTCAACGGCTATGTTCGAGGTCGCTCCTTCTTCCGCACTGTTTATTTCCTTCCCCATGTGACTCCACACGTGGCTGCCGCCATCGTCTTTATCTACATCCTCAACGGCGACTGGGGCGTGCTCAACTGGTTCCTGGCCCAGATCGGGCTGCCCACACCCAACTGGCTGGGTGATCCCGATTGGGCCATGCCCAGCGTGATTCTTTACAGCGTCTGGAAAGGGATGGGCTACCACATGCTCATCTACCTGGCGGGTTTACAGTCGATCCCCAACGAACTAAACGAGGCTGGCGAGATCGATGGAGCTGGGCGTTGGCAGGGCTTTCGCTACATCACTTGGCCTCTGCTGACGCCCACCACCTTCTTCCTGTTGACGCTCTCGCTGATCAGCTCATTCAAAGTGTTCACGTCGGTCTTTGTCATGACCGAAGGCGGACCGGCTGGGGCCACTTCGGTGTTGGTCTATCGTATTTACCAACACGCCTTTCAGTTTTTTGAGATGGGCTATGCGTCGGCCATGTCTTACGTGCTATTCGCGATTGTGTTGGTACTCACGCTGCTGCAGTTCCGCTACGGACGCCGGCACGTCCATTACGGCGATTGATGAGGACGAAGAATCATGAACAATGAATAAGCAACGATTAATTATTCAGTCACGGACTGTGCTTAGACAGAACATTGAGTGCGGTGCATTGCACCAACTGCTCGGTTAAGAGATTATTCCCATGCTGCAATCGACTGCTGAACAGTTTAAACGTATCGAATCAGGACCAGCGCCATTTATTCGGCGTCTGTTGCTCTACGCAGCCCTGATCGTGCTGGCCATCATCACCATTGTCCCTTTTCTATGGATGCTGAGTACGGCGTTCAAGGCGAAGTCTCAGGTCTGGATCTATCCTCCTCAGTGGATCCCCAATCCTTGGGTCTTTACCAATTTCACCGATGCCCTAAATGCGGCTCCGCTCTTGCGCTATTTCTTCAACAGCGTCATTGTCTCGCTGGGTGTAGTCATAGAGCGATTGCTCTTTGTAACTTTGGCCGCCTACGCATTCGCTCGTCTGGCTTTCCCAGGACGAGACATACTCTTTATCCTCTTTCTGGCCACCGTGATGATCCCTGGACAGGTCACCTTGATCCCACTCTATTTGATCAGTCGCTCTTTGGGTTGGCTCAACACCTATCACGGCATGTTTCTCCCCTCATTGGCTAGTGCGTTCAGTATCTTCTGGCTGCGTCAATTCTTCCTCACCATTCCGGGTGAACTGGAGGACGCGGCCCGTATTGACGGCTGCAGCTACTTCGGCATTCTTTATCGTATCTTTTTGCCCCTTTCCGTTCCTGCACTAGCTGTACTCTGTTTGATGGCGTTCGAGGAGGGCTGGAATATGTTTCTCTGGCCCCTGATTATCACGGATTCGGTGGAGATGCGCACCATTGAGGTAGGGCTGGCCTATTTGCGTCTGGCCCTGGGCGCGGAGACTGCATATGACCAGATTACCTGGTTGATGGCGGGAACAACTATGGCCGTGCTGCCTGCCATCTTTGTGTTTACGTTAGTGCAGCGGCAGATGGTGCAGGGGATTGCGTTGACGGGGTTGAAGGGATAGCAGCATTCTGTGAAACCATTTTGGCCCTTACTGCGTCTCTATGAATTAGGTATCTTCCCATGGCGAGTGAAATGATGCAAGAGGAGATGCCACCTCTGGAATGTGAGTCTTAGATATCTCGTTCAATCTCAAGAAAGGAATCACGATCATGAGCGAACAGCGGGAAGTGACCATTCAGCTACCAGACGAATTAGGGGACGCGGTTGATACAATTCAGATTGAAGGTTCGGGAACTGGCGAAGGGGATGTTGCGTTTTTTGCAACTATCTATGGTTCTGATGAAGCCGGGTATTTGGGCATTGTTGAGTCGAGTCATGCACAGCCGTCAATTGCAGAAGCCATCAAGCAGGACTTGATTCAGGCCCCAATAGATTGGGAAGATATACGGATCAATTGGGCCAACGAGCATACGGGGCTTGGTGTGTTCGACACGCTCGAAGAGGCTAGGTCGAGAATCAGAGAGTTGAGGAGTGACCCGCCGACCTGGCGAGCCTTTAAGTAGTCGCTTAAAATTTTCATAGCTATTTAGGCTTGTCAAAAGAAACCGGGGTTTTCGGCTGTACAACGAACTAGGCTGGCAGATGGAGCTACTTTCGCCCATTTTGTCGCTCAGTCCCTATGAAAACCCCGGTTTCTGGCTCACTCGCTAAACAGTTACAATTTTCCTCCACCAGATGCATTTCCGATGTTACGCCAGTCGGACAAACTGTTGCACTTCGGCGGATGAGGGAATTCTCTATGACAACAGCACAAAATACCACCGGAACCGGCGGTAGACCTGTAGATATCCTGGTCGTGGGTGGGGGCAGCGCGGGGATTTGCGCCGCCCTGGCCGCTGCTGAACCAGGCATCAGCGTGACTCTAGTCGAGCCGAACAATGTATTGGGTGGCCAGGGCACTGGTGGCGGCGTGGCTGGCTTCTGCGGTGACACAGAACGGGTGAATCGACCGTTCGCCCAACTGATCGAGACATTAACTCGCTACAATCTGATTGCCCCCTATCGACCAAACGACGATCGCCGCGAGTACGATCTGGAACCCTTTGCATTCTTTGTACAGGAACAAGTGGTGAAGCAAGGAATCAACGTACTGCTTCACGCCCGTGCGCTGGATGCTCAGGCTTCTGATGGGACCATCACGTCGGTGCTTGTCTCGTGCGGCTCTAAGATTATCAATTTCTATCCACATATGGTGATCGATGCCACTGGTGACTGTGTGGTGGCCGTGGCCTCCGAGTTCGACACGATTCATGAGGCCGCCAACGTGCAGCTTCCCATGAGCCTCTATTTCACGCTTTGGGATACAGGCCAGAAGGTGGAGCCTTTTCTGCCGCCCAACTGTCCTACCTGGGAACACGATGACGATCTACCCATGACCACCTTGCACCGTTTCACTTCCGGCAAAGTCGAGGTCAAGATGAAGGTAGTGGGCTTTGACGCAGCCGATGGTGAAAGCCTCTCTGCCGCAGAGATTCACGCCCGGCGGCAGATGATGGGGTTGATCTACTATTTACAGACCCAAGGCTACCGAGGCACGGTGCTGGATCGCCACGTGCTGGCCTCAGTCTCTCGCCACATCGGTGCCCGTGAGGGCAGACGCATTGTGGGTGAATACACGCTTACGGAAGAGGACGTTACCCATGGAGCAGTTTTCGACGACGCCGTCGCCGTGGGAACCTACCATCTGGACTACCACTGGCCAGATCAGGTGCAGCGGGCGGGGACGGGCATTACAACGATGGTGGAGCCGTATCATATTCCCCTGCGCAGCCTGATCGCCAAAGGAGCAAAAAATCTGCTGGTGGCCGGACGCAGCGCATCGGGCGATCAGATGGCCATGAGTTCTTTCCGGGTAATGGCGACCTGTGCCCAGATGGGCTTCGCTGCAGGGAAAGCTGCGCGGCAGTGTATCGTGGATGGTTTGCCGCTGCAGAATGTCTCTATATCCGCCGTGCAGCAGGCAATTGAAGCGGGTGGCCAGTCGCTCAACCTGTCGGACTATGGCGACTACCTACGTAGGCTTATCCACGTCCATGAACACGCTTTTGGTGATGAGCGACCCTTTGCCCAGTGCCACGCCTCGTCACTGGTGCAATTCCGCAATAACAAAATGCTGGTGGTCTGGTTTGGTGGATCCCATGAAGGCAACGACGATGTGGGCATCTGGTGTGCCGAGCGATTTCAGACGCGTTGGTCGTCGCCGAGGCTGCTAGCCAAAGTAGACAACAGGCCCCACTGGAATCCGGTTCTTTTCGTGGACGCGAACGGGCGTCTTCATCTCTATTTCAAGGTTGGCCGCCATATCCAAGAGTGGGTAAGCTGGACCATGACCTCTGACGACGAGGGGGCGACTTGGACCACACCGCGTGAGTTGGTGTCTGGTGACAGAGAAGGGCGCGGTCCCGTCAAAAACAAGCCGATCCGACTCGCCAGCGGCGCTTGGCTGGCGGGAGCATCTATGGAGACTGAGGATTCGTCGAGCGTATTTGTAGACCGTAGCGAGGATGGCGGGGCAACTTGGCAGGCGACCGATCCGTTACTGCTGGACCGTAACGTCTGTGCTGGTAAGGCGGTGATCCAGCCGACGTTGTGGGAATCGGAACCAGGTCATGTCCACATGCTCATGCGTAGCACCTGCGGCCTTATCTGTCGCAGCGACTCCCGCGACGACGGGCGCACTTGGTCACCCATCTACGCCACCGAGCTTCCCAACAACAATAGCGGGTTGGACATAGCTCGACTCTACGACGGTACCCTGGCTCTGGTTTGCAATCCGGTAGCAGAACGAGTGCGAACGCCACTCTCGATCCTGCTCTCGTTTGACAACGGCCATACCTGGCCTCGTCGCCTGGACATTGAAAGCGAGCCGGGCGAATACTCCTATCCTGCCATTATTCCCACGCCGGTGGGAATGGCGATTACCTACACTTGGCGACGGGAGAGGATTGCCTTCTGGCTTGGTTCGATTGAGCGGGTGCCAGCATAATGAGCTAGAGCGGCCTTACAGAACGGTGACAGGCTTATCCGATCAACTCACCCGGCAGTGCCTGAAATGGCACATCATAGCCAAAGGCTTGTGGACCGACTACCGCCAATGCCTCGGGAGTCTTCAATTCTTTCGGTGCTGGCATGCCAAGAACCACTACCCGTAGTCCATAGCGCAACATTTCAGTGCCAATTGGCTCTCCATCGTCCAGATTCAGGATGCAGATCAGATCGGGGACCGTGCAAACCACCTCTCCATTCTGCCAAGCGACCAGATTCTCGTTCTGGAAGACGATCTCCATTTGGTCATTTGCATCACCAAAGCCTACCAGCTTGAGCGTTCCGCGGGCAAATCCCTGGACGGTGCGGCGCTCGACATCTGTGATCTTGCCCCGGAAGAGTATCCGTCCATTCCCGACTGCAGCCACAGATTCTGCCGGATCTGCACCGTGACGTCTCGCCTCCAGAACGACATTGCCCAATTGACGGGCCAGGGTATAAGTATGCCGAATGATGGTCGCTTTCATGGACCGTCCAGTCATCAAAGGCATGGCAAGAGCAGCACTGCCACCCATCTCAATCGTCAACACCCGGGCATATTGCTCGGCGCGCAACGGTGAATCGATTTCGTGAAAAATGACCACGTTGCCATGACAGTCAGCCAATGCCATCGGACTTGCCCCGACGCCACCAATCGAAAAGGTATCCATCTGCAATTCGGGAAACGCGCGTCCCATGCCGTCACCGTCCACGACGGGTAAGCCCATCTGCAAGCCACAGATCAAAGGCCGCAGCGCATTGGACCCGCCAATCTCAGCGCAGACCAGGGCAGCAAGTGGCGCTTGGATATGCTCCTCCAGCGCGCGTAGCGCATTGACCATCTCTTGACCCTGCGGTAACTTTTCAATACTGACGGTTGGTGCGCCCATGCCGCCAATGGCACAAACATATGCATCATCGGGCACATCATCCGCCGAGATGATCTGACACGCAGTTCGTCGCTCTTTCAGTTCATGCTCGAGCCAGATGCGGCCCAGGTAGGTGTTGCCACCGCCGCCAGTTCCCAATACGCCAGCCCCGATGGCAACGGCTTGCGTATCCCCCAGGGTGATTTGAAAATTCATAGGTTTCAAATAAAACTTCCATGAAAGTATGGTTTTTGCGGATTATCGATCATACCTTTTCGGAAGACGGTGACAAGCTGGAAAAACATATATTGTAGAACTATACAACGCTGAGAATAAACGAAAAACACCTACTCCACAGACCGCGCCTCCCTCACATAATTCCGTCCCAGAAAGCCCGGCACTCGCGTCCAGCGTGCCCCGATCGTCATGACAATGATGGTGGTCAGGTAGGGCAGCGTTTGTAAGAACTGATGGGGAATGCGGGCACCAAAGACTTGGGCGCGCAGGGCCAACACCTCGACAACTGCGAAGAAGAAGGCCCCCGCGGCAATAAAGTGAGGACGCCAGCCACCAAAAAAGGTGAGTGCTGTGGAAAGCCAGCCTCGTCCTTGAACAATGCCTTCGGTAAAAGTGCCCGTGTAGACCATGGGCAGATAGATTCCCGCCAGCCCGACCAACATGGAACCGATGATCGCCGTGGCATAGCGGGCACGCACCACGTCGATCCCCATGCTATCTGCGGCACGAGGATTTTCACCGACCGCACGTAGATTCAATCCGTGGCTGGTTTGATAGAGGAAGTAGTAAAGAAAGGCCGAGAGCAGGAGCGCCACGTAGACAAAGATGTTCTGGTTGAACAAAATGGGGCCAATGATGGGGATCTCGCTCAGACCAGGGATCGGCAAGTCACGCAGCGTGGGAATCATCGGTGGCGTCAGTGTAACACCTACGGCCAGCTTAAAGGCCAGGGTCGACAGCCCCAGTCCCACAAAGAAAAGGGCAAGCCCGGTCACAAACTGGTTGAGTTGGAGCGTTGTCGTAAACCAGGCAAAGAGCAGCCCGAAGAGGCCGCCGACCAACAGCGCCACCAACACCCCCGCCCACAGGCTATCAAAACGCCAAGCACCCAGAAAACCTAGCGATGCTGTCGCCAACATGACTCCCTCCTGCGAGACGTTGAAGAGACCCGTCTGGCCGGCCAGCATGGTTCCCTGACTGGCCAAAATATATGGCACAATCGCGAGAAAGACCAGCCCCATGAAGTTTGTCAACTGCTCATAGTCCATGAACGCTCCTATCTGAAACGTACCCGGTGAAACAAGTGTGAAATCATTACAAAGACCAGAATCAGTGCTTCCACAATAAAGACCATCTCGACCGGTATCATCATGGTACGCTGCATGGCGCTGGCGCCAACCTCCAGAATCGCGATGAAGAAGGCGACGAACGGTACTGCTTTGTGATTCCCTTGGGCAATGAGACCGATGATCAACCCAAGCTGCAGAAAGTTGGATTGCATTCCCTCAATCAGCCGATGATGCACGCCTGCCACCTCAATCGCACCAGCCAACCCCGCAACTGCGCCGCCCAACACCAACGATAAGAGAAAGAGGATCTGGGTATTGATGCCGTGAATGCGCGCCGCCCGCGGATTCGCCCCTGTCGCGAGCAGTTCATACCCCGCCGCTGAGCGCTCTGTGTAAAGATAGACCAACAATGCCACAATCAAGGCCAGAATCAAGCCAGCATGGAGCGGCGGTCTGGTCAGCAGCAATGGGAGTTCACCACCAACTCCAATCGGTACAGTGGTGGGATGGCCCGCGGCGGGGTCTTTCCAGATCTCTGTCGCCACATAGTCGATCACACTAAAGGAGACGAAGTTGAGCAGCACCGTGGTCAGAATTTCGTTGATCTGAAAACGATAGAGCAACCACGCCGCAATCAGTGCCCACAGCCCGCCACCAATGATCCCGCCCATGAGGACCAATGGGAACAAGAAAGGTCCTGGTAAGTCAGCCAGCACAATCCCTAATGCAGCAGCGCAGACGCCACCCAATATCAGCTGTCCTTCGCCACCAATGTTGAACTTGCGCGCCTTGAACGGGATGGTGAAGGCATAAGCCATCAGCAGCAACGGCACAAACTTAAGCAGCGTCTGAACTCGACCGTTGGCGGTGCGGAAGGAGGTAAAGAGAATGGTCTGATAGGCCCGGATGACGTCGAAGCCGAGCAGCGCCAGGAGCAAACCGACCACAATAAATGCCGTAACCACTGCGAACAGATATGGCAACCAGCGTAACAGCATGCCTCGGATCTGACTCATGACTCAATGCCCGGTTCATCCTGTAGCTGTAGCCCGCTCATCATGCGTCCCAGCACATATCGATCAAAATGGTCACGATCCAAGATACCCATCAGCTGTCCCTTGCAGAGGACGGCAATGCGGTGGCAAAGCAGAAAGAGTTCCTCCAGATTCTCCGAAATCAGGATGGTGGACATACCTTGTTCTCGACGTGCGAGGAGCTTGCCGTAGACAAACTCGATGGAGGGAATATCTAAACCGCGTGTAGGGTTGTGGGCAATGAGAAGGTGGGTTTCGCGCGCAAAGGCACGGGCCAACATTAGACGCTGAATATTGCCACCTGACAAGTTGCCAGCGGTATCGTCTGGTCCTTGGGTTTGGATATTGAACTCATCGATCAGGGCACGGGCGCTCTGTAGGATGTTTCGCCAGCGTAGAAAGCGACCGTTACTATAGGGCTCTTGGCGGTGGCTGCCTAGGATCAGGTTTTGGGCAACGCTTGCTGTCGAGAGACAGCCATCTTGCCAACGATCTTCGGGGATATAGGCCACCCCCGCCTCCCATAATTCCCGTGTGTTCATTTCGCTGATAGAATGTCCGTTGCGCGTGATGCGGCCACGATGGATGGACCGTAGCCCAAGCAAGCTTTCGGCCAGGGCCAATTGCCCATTCCCCGACACACCAGCAATGCCCAGAATCTCCCCCTCACACACGGTGAGCGAACAGTCCTCCAGTTTGTTTTGCATCCCGGTCCCAATTGTCAGCTCATCGATCTCAACAGCTGTCACCCGTCCCGCTGCCGGCAACCAGTTGGTCCGTTTATCACGCGCAAAGAGTAGGCTCTGCTCAACATCCAATTCCTCCCCAACCATTGCCTCAACCAGGGACTGTTCTGTCGCGCCTTGCCGATCGAGCGTTAGCACATTGCGCCCTTGACGCAACACGGAGATACGGTGGCAGGCGTCCAGAACTTCGCGCAGTTTGTGAGTGATAAAGACGACGCTTAATCCATCAGCAACCATTGTGCGCAAGGAGGCAAAGAGCCCATCGACCTCTTGCGGTGTCAGGTTGGTGGTTGGTTCATCCAATATGAGGATTCTTGCTCCGCGATAAAGAGCCTTCAGAATCTCCACCCGCTGTCTTATCCCCATGGGCAGCTGATGAATCGAGGCATCGGGATCAACGGAGAGACCAAAACGCTCCTCTAGTTCCAGAATGCGCTCTTTAGGCGCAGCCAAATTCATCGTGGGTCGGTTCTGCAACTGGGTTCCCAAGACAATATTTTCGGTTACAGTGAAGTGGCTGACCTGCAGAAACTGCTGATGGACCATGCCGATCCCTGATTCGATTGCATCGCGCGGTGTGCGGATATTGAGTTGCTTGCCATCCAGCAGAATCTGCCCCGCGTCCGGCTTGTACAGACCGTAAAGGACGTTCATGAGCGTGGTCTTGCCTGCCCCATTGCCGCCGAGAAGTCCGTGAATTTCGCCATGCATGATCTCCAAATCAACACCATCCAATGCAATTACTGGACCGAAATGCTTGGTAATGCCATGCATGGCAAGCAAAGTATCCGAGGTTGTCATATGGTTTGGTATCAGATCATTCAATCGGCTCGGTATTCTTAACCACCGTGACCTCACCTGCAATCATTTGCTGGAGAAGCGCTTCGGCCTCGCTGTTGATCTCATCACTGGCATTTTTCAGGGGAAGTTGAAGTCCAATGCCGGTATCAAAGCCTAAATTGTAGTTGCCACCGGTTTCTCCATTCATAATGTTTTGTACAATGTCGGTCAACGGCTGAGCAAAATCATAGAGTGCAGAGGTAACGTAGTGATCGGGCGCAAACTCGGATTTGTCTGTATATTTGGCGATGACAAGAATATTGGCATCGGCATTCTCTATTACACGCAGTAGACATAATCCTGCATTTCTCAGTCAAAACAGACTCGAGCGTGCCAAATGGTCCGAGATTCTCTACTGCGTCTTTTTTCGCCATTTGAACGCTCTACCTCTGAGAAATCCTACTGCGTGTAATCTTGGCCGCTTCAAAGACGCCCAGCGTACCCAGATTGAGCGAGCTGACCAGCACATCATTGTCAGCAGAAATGAGGGTTTCTGCCAATTCTCGCGCCTTACCAGGGTCGTTAAAGTCGCCTGCCCAGACCGGTGTCATGCTCACATCCAAGCCCAGATCTGCAATCGCCTGCTCGATAGCGTGGGCCTCGGCATAGGAAAAAGGGAGGGTCAGACCGGTAATGTACCCAATTTTGCCTGTTTGCGTGAGCTTGGCTGCCACAGCCCCTGCGCCGTACGCGCCAATCTCCATATTGCGCACGATCACCCAGAGATTTGCGGGGGCGTCGGCAATTTCGGCGTCGGCTTCCGCAATAAAGAAGCGATCAGGAAATTCAAGAGCCAGCTCTTGGGTCTGGCTGAGAAACTGGCCACCGTGGGTGAAGATGACGTTGAAGCCATCGTCGATATACTCGCGCATGACACGATCTACATCAGGTACGGCAACCGTTTCCGAAAAAGCAATATCCACCCCCAAGTCGTCCTGTACGGCGGCAATCCCAATGTGGCCCAACGTGTTGTAGTCAGCGTCCGTGATCGTGCCGGGAAAAATGGCGGCTAACCGATAGGTCATGTCGCCGCTCATGTCGGTCTCGCCAGCGTCATCATTTTCAGCACTAGAACCTGTTGACTGATCTGCCGGTGCAACACAGGACACAACCAGTAGAAGAAGTACAGCAAGATAAATGAGGCGGTGAATTGATTTGCACATGGGGTTTCTCCTTAATCTGAGCGAAACTGTTATTGAATTACGAAGGCAAACAACAGAAAATGCAGGATTACACCGGTCTTCGTTGTCGTAAATATTCGCGCACATGCTGAATGTTCGTCGTGAAGATGGCGTTCTGTGCGTCTTCCACTCGTAAGTGTGGGATTGCGCCCTCGTCCACGCGACCACATGCGATCACATGATCACGGGATTCATCTCCAGCTCGAATTGGCTGTAACGTCTGCTCTTCGGTCTGGCAAGTGGGTTTGGCAAATGGACAGCGGGTGTGGAACCGACAGCCTGTAGGTGGCTTGAGGGGAGATGGGATCTCGCCGCTGAGGACGATCCGCTGCTCTTCGGACAGCAGACTTTCACCCGGAATGGCAGACAACAGAGACATTGTGTACGGGTGTCGCGGAGAATGAAAGACTTGCTCGGTGGGACCAAATTCAACGATCTGCCCCAGATACATCACGGCGACTTTGTCGGCGAGATGACTGACCACAGCCAAATCATGAGAGATGAAGATAAAGGAAAGTCCTAGTTCGTCTTGCAAAGTGCGCAGTAGGTTCAAAAGCTGGGCCTGCACCGATACGTCCAGAGCCGAAGTTGGCTCGTCCAATACGATCAATTTGGGATCGGTAGACAAAGCCCGAGCAATCGAGACGCGCTGACGCTGCCCGCCCGACAGTTGGTGTGGGTAGCGATCTAGGTGCTCTTCTCCCAGATTCACCCGCTCGAACAGCTCGATCACCTGACGCCGCCCTTCCGTTCGAGTCGTGGCCAGCCCATGTAGGAGCAGCGGTTCGGTTACCGTCTCGCCCACAGTCATCCGTGGATTCAACGAGTCCAGCGGTGATTGAAAGACAATCTGTAACTGTCGACGGAGCTGTCGCAAATCATCTCCACGAGCAGCGGTAAAATCGTTGCCATCGAACAGGATTGTGCCGGAGGATGGGTCGGTTAAACGCAGCACGCACATGCCCAAGGTGGTCTTGCCGCTGCCACTTTCGCCGACCAATCCAACCGTCTCGCCTTCATGCACGCGGAACGAGACATCATCAACGGCACGCAACGGCGTCCGTGCAAACATGCCGGTTCGGATGGGGAAATGTTTCTCTAAATTTATGACATCTAATATCGTTTTCACACTTGTTGTTTCCGTCTCAGATTCCAGTCTCGACTCAGGATCAGTGCATCCAAAACGGTCTTCAACTCAAGAAAGAGAATGCCTTTATCTTCCTCTGGAATCTCCAAATCATCATCCCCATCTTCTTCCATAATTGCCTCCACAATGTAGCGGAGAACTTCAGGCTCCGGATATTCGGCCAACATATTCTCAACAGCACTGACAAAATCTGCGTCTGTATCGCCCTCTAACAGTTCCAATGCTTCCTGTTTCTCTTCTTCAACGGCATTCATGATCTCTTCGGAAACGAACCGAATACGCCGTTTGCCCTGCTTCATAATTTGATAGACAACCACGCCCAGATAGAAGAAGAGCTGTGAAATCTCTTGGTCAAAATTGGCATCACCAACGGCCAACATGTAGGCTTGCAGGAAAGGCTGTTTTTCCTGTAGCTCTTCAATCAAACGGGGTACATCATTAATTTCACTCTGCGCCATTCTTTGCCATGTCCGTTCAACTGTGATTGCCGAAATCATCTTCAATCCCTCCATCTACTAGCCAACACTGGCTTACATGTTGGTCATCAACGCTTATCGTGGGTGGTGGTAATTCGATGCAACGTTCAAAAGCAAATTCGCAGCGGGGGTGAAATGCACATCCCGACGGTTTGTTAATGAAGTTTGCTACCGTACCTGGGATAATTGGAATTTTCGCTCTGTCGCCAAATAGAGGGCGCGACTGCATGAGACCGATTGTATACGGATGGCGGGGTCGGCGAAAGAGTTCATCGACAGGTGCAAATTCCACGATCTCACCCGCGTACATCACGGCTATGGTATCGCATAGTTCAGCTGCTAGCCCCAGATCATGCGTCACGATAATCTGAGATGTTCCCGTCCGATCCCGCAATTCCTTGAGCAGCAGCACAATTTGACGCTGAATGGTCACATCCAACCCGGTCGTTGGCTCATCAGCAATCAGCAGATCCGGTTGACAGGCCAATGCCATTGCAATACTCACCCGTTGGCACATGCCGCCCGAAAGCTGATGAGCATAAGCATCAAGCCGCTGTCCAGGATCGGATATCTGAACTGTACGCAACAACTCTAGCGCCGCACTCTTTGCCTCAACTTCATCCAAACCGCGCCGATAACGCAGGATCTGGCTCAGCAACCGACCCACCTTGATGAGCGGATTGAGTGCGGCTCGCGGATCCTGAAAGATCATCGCAATTTCAGTTCCACGTACGCGCTCCATCTCGTCGATTGAAAGAGAGAGCAGATCACGCCCATTGAGTCGAATCTCGCCGCCGACAATTTTGCCCGGCTTGCGCACCAATCGCATGATGGAAAACCCTGTCACAGATTTGCCCGCGCCCGTCTCCCCGACCAACCCCACAATTTGACCACGCTGAATCGATAAGTTCAGACCATCCAGTACCTTCACCACGCCACGTCGCGTCTCAAAGTGGGTTTGGAGGTTGCGTATTTCTAAGAGTGTGTCATGGTTACTCATCACTGCCGCCGCGGATCTAAAATATCATCCAGCCCATCGCCAAAGAGATTGAATCCCAAAACAGTAATCATAATGGCTACGCTGGGAAATGTGTAGCTCCACCATTCACCGCGCAGAAAGTCTTGGAGACCAATGTTGATCATCACGCCCCATTCGGCAGTCGGCACCGGCACACCCAGCCCGATGAAGCTCAATCCCGCGGCCTCAAGAATCGCCCAGCCGCAATGAAGCGAGGCCATGACAAAGAGCGGTGCCAGACTGTTGGGAACCAGGTGCCGGAAGAGTACCCGCATTGGAGAATTCCCCATGGACTTGGCTGCCAGTGCAAATTGCCGCTCTTTAAGCGAGATGATCATCGAACGCATTAGGCGTGCGTATCCCGGAACGTTGAGCGCCGCAGTCGCAACGATCACCGTCCAGATGCCTGGTCCCAAGGCAAAGGCAATCGCCATTGCAAAAATAAAGCGCGGAAAGGCCTGGATGATATCCATCAGCCGCATCGTGATCTCGTCCAGCCAGCCGCCAGCAAAACCAGAAATTCCGCCCAACGTCGCTCCGACGATAAATGAAAAGGTTACGGCTGAAACAGCAATCAGCAGATCAAGCCGGGCACCATAGAGAATGCGCGAATAGATATCGTGGCCAAAGGAATCCGTACCGAGCCAAAAATCGGCACTGGGCGCTTCCGACGTGTTGACGAGACTCTTCTCCACCGGTCCATACGGCGCCAGCACCGGTGCCAAGATCCCGGCCAGCGCAATGATAAGGACGATGCTCAACCCCAAAACCGTGATTGGGTTTCGCCGTAGCGCATAGAGTACATCACTCAGTCGTTCACCTCCAGCGGAGGTGGCAGTGTAGGTTGTTGTCGGGGTGAACGAACTATCTGAAACTGACATGGGAAATCCTAGTCACAATTACCTCAAAATTCGACCCGCGGATCTAAGAGCGCAGATACAATATCCAACACCAAATAAATGAGTACATAGATAGTAGTCGCCAGCAAAATGAATCCCTGAATGGCCGGATAGTCGCTGGCCAAAATGGCATTCAGCACATATTGACCCATGCCCGGCCAGGAGAAAACATACTCCACCAGGACAGCACCACCGAGCGCATATCCATAGACAGCGGCGGTAATCGTCAAAATGGGCAGCAGGGCATTTTTGAAGGCGTGTTGAAAGTAAACCAGCCGCTTGGGTAGTCCCATACAAACGGCTGTTCGGATGTATTCAGACTCTAATGCCTCGATCATGCTGGAACGGGTCATACGAGCAATGGGGGCCATGGCGGTAAAGCCAAGCGTGGTGACCGGCAACGCCAGATGTCCCAGTGCCGACCGCAGCACCTCCCAGTTGCCGGTCAAGAGCGCGTCGATCGTAAAGAGACCCGTGATGCTAGTCGGTGCGCTGAGCAACGCGGCGATCCGCCCCATGGGTGCAGGTGCCCATCTCAACTGGAAGAAAAAGGTGTAAAGCAGTAAAAGCGCTAGCCAGAAAATGGGCATCGAAACCCCAAGCACCGATATGATCCGTCCAATATGATCCAGCCCTCGATCCTTGGCAATCGCCCCAAAGATGCCAATAGGGATTCCCAACAAGAGCGCCAAAAGCAGCGCCAACGTCACCAACTCGAAGGTGGCCGGAAAACGTTCCAGCAGATCTTGCTCGACCGGCTGCGCAGTGGTATAGGAGACACCCATTTTGCCCCGTCCCAGGTCCACCAGATAGTAGTAAAACTGCTCGTAGAAAGGCAACGTAAAACCCGCCTCTTCCATCATTTCCGCCCGCTCTTCATCCGAAATATAGGGGGGCAACACGCGAGCCAACGGATTGCCCGGCAACATCCGGGTCATCCAAAAAGTAATAAAGGTCGCCGCCAGTAGGACAGGGATCAATAGGAGTATGCGGCGGATGGAGTAGCGTAGTAAGCGCATAATATTTGTGACACGGTGACAGGGTGAGTGGGTGACATGGTGATCGACAATGCTACTTGCTTTGGAGGATCCAAGTTTCCGGGTGATTGAGCATCATGATCTTTTACACGCCTACGAGTTATCACTGCCAAGTCCCTTTGTCACCTACTCACCCTGTCACCTATTCACCTTGTCACTCTCTACTCCTTGTCCATATGATAGTACCGATTTAGTTCGTCATTGTAGTAGACATAACCGGTCACATTGGAGCGCATGGCAACGTTGAAGTTTGGTGCGCCGATATAGACAATTGGGACTTCTTCCACCACAATCTCTTGAATGCGGACGCTGGCGGCATTGCGCTCTTCCTCATCGCCGTCCCAGAGTGTATAGGTTGCGATCAGCTCATCCACTTCTTCGTTGTTTAAATTGGTGTAGACCGTTGGACTGGTCGAGCGGTAGATCCAACTCAGGTGGTAGAAGGGATCGTTGACCCACGAAATCCACTCATTGATCCACAAGTGCAGTTCTCGCTTCTGCTGAGTTTCGTTGAAGGTGGCAAAGGCGATCTTTTCGATTTCGGTCTCCATGCCGATCTGACTCAACGAATCCTGAATAAAGACAGCAGCCCGTTCATCCTCTTCGGTTCCGATGCGGACACTCAACTTAATCGGCGGCAGGCCCTCGCCACCAGGGAAACCAGCTTCAGCCAGCAGTTCGGCGGCCTTGTCCAGATCGGTTTCATATTCCCAGAATGAATAGTCTGAGGTCGGTGTGCCATCGGCTATGGGACTTTTGAGACGGCGCGCCCGCCCTTGCCACACCTCTTCAATGATCGTGTCATATGGTACGGCGTAGGCAACAGCTTTGCGTACAAGCTTGTTGTCGAATGGTGGCATCGTGACATTCATTTCTAACATGCGATTCTGGGTGGTGGGCACGGAAACAACGTTGATATTGGGATCCGCCTCCAGATCCGCCAGATCGCGGATCGGTGGGATCATGATCATATCAACTTCACCACTCTTAAGCAGCAGAACGCGCTGCGCCGCATCAGGAACGATCTTCACGATCACTTTATCCAGGGCTGCACGACCGGCATGGTAATCATCCCGCGCTTCCAAGACCATCCGGTCACCGGGAACATACTCGGTCATGACAAAGGGGCCGCTTCCAATGCCCAGGTTCTGGCGAAAGTATTCAGAGCCCCATCCATTATCCCCGCCGTTCGCTGCCATCTCGACAGGGTTGACGGCGCTGGTGTTGTGCATGACATTGTTTAGATTGATCAGATTGTTCGCTACTTCGGCCGTCATCTTGAGAGTACGCTCATCAATCACTTCGAACTGATCACCCGAAGTCACCCCAGCCATCCCCAGCAGGAAGGTCGAAACACCACCAACTTCGAAGATGCGGGTATAGCCATCGACAATTGCCTGTGCATCGATCGGCGTGCCATCCGAGAACGTCAAACCCTCCCGCAACGTGAAGATGATCTCGGTGCCATCCTGCTCCCAGCTTTCCGCCAACATACCAACGATATTACTGGTATCAACGGTCATATAGGGCGTTCCATCATCGAACTGTTTTTCAGTCAGGGCATATTGGGTCAGCTGATCAAATGTATTTTGAATGGCGGTTTGGGAGGTCTTGGTCCCAACTGTACAGCAAGGATCAAAGGTATCTACATCGCCATCAACAGCAACGATTAGAACCTTTTCGCCACCTTCATCACTACCACTTTCGGCAGATGTCTCGCTACTAGTAGAGGTATCTGCAGCAGGGGCACCACAGGCAGCTAACATTACTATTAGCATCAGACTCATTATCCAAAGCATTCTTTTGTGCATTTCTTTCTCCTTGTCATGATTAAATGGTATAGATGGTCTTCGTAAAATCATATTCGGCGTAGCTTCTCACCTGTTCGACAAGACCGATTAAGTGATAGTAGAGAAATCAATCGAAAAAATCTTCTTTACTCACTATTCTCGTACCCAAACCGTGAAGGTCATCTATAGTTTTGCTTGGGAATCTAGAATAGTCAAATCCCAATCACTAGATTGCCAAACGAATCTACTTCCAGTTTCTGTTTGGGATGAATGAGCGTCGTCGAGGCAGGCTCTTCAACGATTATTGGGCCTTCTGCCACAAAACCTGGATGCAGCTGACGCCGATGATAAATCAGTGTCTTATGCACACCATCGACATCAAAATCGACTTCGCGCATCTTGGGTTGGGGCGTATCGATGGATCCAGCCCGATCAACTTTCTGAATTGCTGGCGTCCGCGCCTGAAGAAATCCAGTCACGTGAAAGTTGACAAATTCAACCGGCGTATCTGGCAATTGAAAGGTATACATCCGCTCGTGGGCGACATGAAAATCGCTTACAATCTGATCCACGTGTTCGATTTCTAAACCAACTGGTACCGACACTGTATGCTCCTGACCGTGATAGCGAAGATCCGCGCGCCGCTGGAGGAAAATCGTACCCTCCGATTCCCGGTAGCTATCTTGGGAAAGCCGCCCTCTCGCTTCCTCTTCCAATGCGTTAAATTGAGCCGTCAATTCGTTGACAGAGATAGAACTGCTACGATGAACGCTGGTCCGCACCAAATCAACCCGGGGCAAAGTCACCAACATGCCCCAAGCGGAAAAATGACCAGGGTGGGGTGGCACGATGACTCGCTCAATGTGAAGTTCCTTGGCCAGTGCAGCTGCGTGCATGGCCCCGCCGCCTCCGAAAGCAACCAAGGCAAAATCCCGCGGATCATACCCCTTTTGTACCGAAATCAACTTGAGCGCTTCGGTCATATTGGCATTCGCCATGCGAATAATACCATTCGCCGCCGCCTCGACCGTTGTCCCCATCTTCGCAGCAACAGGTTCCAGGGCATGGTGCGCAAGCGCGGGATAAATGGTCAGCTGTCCGCCGAGAAAGTTATCAGCATTGATGACTCCAGCCACGAGCTTGGCATCGGTGACCGTGGGTGCTTCTCCTCCCAAACCGTAGCAAGCTGGCCCAGGATTCGCCCCGGCGCTTTTGGGGCCGACGTGGAACTGTTCTCCTTCATCAAACCATGCGATCGACCCTCCACCCGCACCGATCTCCACAATATCCACCACAGCAGTCTTGATCGGATAGCCAGGTGAAAGGGGCGTCCATTCCAGTTTGTACTCGGTCGTTGTCTTAGGTTCACCATTCTCGATGAGTGAACACTTGGCGGTGGTCCCGCCCACGTCGAACGAAATCACGTTCGCATACCCAGCTGCCTTGCCGATGGCTGCAGCGCCAATGACGCCCGCGACTGGCCCCGATTCGATCAGATAGATTGGCAATTTTTTCGCCGTTTGGAAGGAGGCTGTTCCACCATTGGATTGCATTACGTGAAGCGGACTGGTCAACCCCCGCGCGCTAATCGCTTCTTCCAATCGATCCAGGTAACCTTGCACGATGGGCATGACATAGCCGTTGAGTACGGTGGTGTTTGTTCTTTCATACTCCCGCCACTCCCGAATGATCTCACTTGAAATCGTCACGGCAACGTTCGGCAACTTCTCCCGAAGTCTGGTGGCTATCGTCTGCTCATGTTTTGGATAGGCATACGCGTGGAGAAAACAGATGGCAACGGCTTCAACTTTGGCTGTTCGACAAGCATCTGCAATCGCATCGAGGCTGCTCAAATCGAGTGGCGTTAGCACATGTCCCTGAAAGTTGACCCGCTCCAACACTTCAAAGCGTAGATGCCTGGGGACAAAAGGGACGGGCTTTTGATAGCGAAAATTGTACATATCGGGCCGATTGCCGCGCCCAATCTCCAGTACATCCCGGAAACCCTTGGTTGTAACGAGGGCTGTCTTAACGCCTTTCCGTTCGGTGATGGCGTTAATAACAACCGTGCATCCGTGAACAAAATAGTCTACCTCTGACAACGAGAGGTCGGCCAAGTCAACGGCATCTAAGAGTCCGCGCGCAAAATCACTTGGTGTGGAGGAAGACTTGCCCAGTTGAATTGTTCCGCTCTCTTCATCAAAAGCGACCAAATCGGTGAAAGTGCCACCGATGTCGGTGGCGAGTCGGATACTCATCTATTGGCAAACCAGACGCTGTACGCGTGGACGGGCAGATATTGAGATGATTTCTTGTCTACTGCTTCCAGATCACAGAGAGGGAAGTGGCTCCCCTTGCGGTTAGAGCCAAGCCGCACAATGATTCCATAGAGATTGTCAGTGTCATCGAGTTCCACTACCTTCACTTTGTCACCCACTCGAAAAGGTCCTCTCTCTTGAAATTCGCTGACTTTGGCATCGAACGGAAGAGTTAGGTTTGCTGTCAGATACTCATCCCACGCGTAAAGCGCATCCATTTCATCCTCAACGTCATCTTCGTATTCTGCAAAAACTTGACGGATGAGTTCGCCTTCTGGACCGTCAATATAGTCCCAAGCATGTGCGCTTTCAATCTCGTCAATTGCTTCTTCAACGTCATCTTCTGTATCTCTGGCTGTCGAGGGATCCACCTCGTCCAGTCCAATCCTATATTCAGTCCAGTCCAGTCCCTCCTGTTCACACTTCGTAATGACTTCACTGGGTGTATTTCGTAGGGCAATGCTATCCCATTTAACAGTAATGACGTCATCTTTCGGACTAATTTCCTTTATACGCCCCTGCCATCCACTGATTTCGGTGCCGAGATCGACATCTCTTATCTCCGCTTTGACCCGAACCGAATCGCCTACTTTGAATGATTGTTCTGCCATGAGTCCACCCCATAAAATTCTTTCGCGGCTTCCCTGGTCATGTATCCATTCACGACATCATCACGCACTTGTTCGGACGAACGGTTCTTGGGGTCGCCATATCCACCGCCGCGTCCGGTCACAATGCGCACCCGTGTATCTTTGGGCAGCTGCACATTTGCTACACGAGACACCACTTCCACTGCTTCCCCATTTGGTCGTTCAATTTCAACATAGTTGTTCGTCCCCTCAGTGCCGCCCTTTAACCCCCATGGACGAACCCGATTGCGCCCCATGCTGGCGTGGAGAAACGTGTTGCTGTTGAGCAAGCGATACTCTCGAATGCAGCCAATCCCGCCCCGCCACTGACCTTCTCCGCCACTATCTTGCGTGTTGAGGCTATATTGCTCGACCAGCAGTGGAACCTTGCTTTCGGCCAACTCAACCGGGTAGTTGTAGGTATCACCATCCACCGTGCCGATAAGACCATTGGCTCCATCCATTCCCTCTCCCGCGCCCCAACCACCATTGTTTGGCTCCGGTTGCACCCAAACTTCGCCACTTTCGTCATCGATGCCGCCGAGATAGGTGGCACAGAGGCTCAAGTAGCTTCCTGCACTGAGACGCTCTGGCAGAACTGGCGCCAAGGCCATCCAGATCAACTCAGTCACGTGGGAAGTCGATTCATAATACCAACCTGTTGGGGCTGGACGGGTAGCGCTGAAAACGGTTCCCTCTGGTATGATCACCTCATATGGACGAAACCAGCCTTCGTTCGTGGGCGCTTGGGGACCAGTGATGGCCTTAAAGACGGTCTTACAAGCGGACATCAACGCACCGTGCGCACAGTTGATTGGACCTGGTCGTTGCGGGGCACAGCCGGTAAAGTCCACAATCATGGACTCATCTTCAACCGTGATTTTAACGCAGACCGGAATGTCTTCATCGAGGATACCATCGCCATCGATGATGTCTTCGGCATGATAAACACCGTTGGGAATCTGCCGAATCGCAGCCCTGGCCATTGCTTCGCCATGCTCCAACATGGTCGTAAACGCGCGTTGAATGCTGGGCAATCCATAGCGGCTACACATCTCTTGGACTCGCTTTTCGGCAATGCGACAGGCCGCAATACCCGCATTCAGATCGCCGATGGACATCAGCGGTAAGCGGACGTTGACCCGGATAATCTCAACAATCTCTTCAACCAATTCACCCTGCTTGACGATGTGAATGATGGGAAATTGCAGTCCTTCCTGATAGATCTCAGTGGCGTCAGGTGAAACGCTTCCGGGCGATTTGCCACCAACCTCTGTCCAGTGGGTAATGGAAATGCCGAATGCCACAATCTCATCATTCACGAAGATGGGTTGAATCAATGCAATATCGCAAGTATGGGTGCCGCCATCGTAAGGGCCATTGGTCATAAAGATATCACCGGGCTTGATTCGGTCTGGGCCAAATTCCCGCGTAACCGATTGAACCTGCGCTGCAAAGGTGCCGGTGAAGAGGGTCAGACCATTAGCTTGCGCGATGACCTGTCCGTCTGGGTCAGTGATGCCGCAAGCAAAATCCAGCACTTCGTAGATAATGGGGCTCATGCTGGTGCGCGCCAACACCACGCTCATCTCATCGGAGACGGCGAGCAGTTTCGATTTGATGATCTCCTAGGTGAAGGGGTCGCTCTGTATCTCATTCATGTTTTGGAAACGCCCCCCAATAACTAATCTCTTCAATCCGCAACTTTGTTGATGCCCTGGCTCGCATGACGCGTGTCTCTTCCTGAGGCACACCGATCTGCACGATGTACTCGATCACCAGATGATCAGGTCGATTAATCACGGTGCCAACGCCGGTTGCGCTGAAAGAGGTTGTGGGGCATGTGCCCAAGCCCAGTTCCATCGCCGTGAGCATAATATTTTGGGCCGCAGCACCGACATCAATCCAAGTTGTGGCATCGTCGATTAGGTTGACGCCCTCGATGCGGGCCTTTTCCAAATCGGTGCAGATCAGGATAAGCGCGCCAGGATGGGCCAACATCCCTGGGGAAAAGGAGCGGATCAGGTTGATGGTTGGCTGGTCATCTATGACGATAAACTTATGAATCCGTCGATTGCCAGCGCTCGGTGCCCAACGAGCCGATTGTAGCAAGATCTCTAGATTCTCCCGAGAGACAGGTTTGTCTTGAAAGGAACGACAGACCCGGCGCTTCTTGATCGCATCGAAGAGAGGATTTTTAGTCATGATCACGAGCCTTCGTGCGAGTCATCTCCGCTGCAACATTGGCGGGCATCTCCTGCAAAAAGGCCCGAAAGCCAGGCCGATCCCACATGAGCCATCCTTTCTTTTCATCGATCTCTCGCTTGAATGCTTCCCAGAAGGCCCGACGTTCCTTGCTGGGGTTGTGACTAAGAACAGCATCAGCGACTTGACTCGCGGCATCAATGAGCCGAAACGGACCATATAGTTCAGGTTCAAAGAGAGAGATGTCTGCGCTGGCAGTGAGGTAGGCAACGAGTTTGAGTGCTTCTTCTTCGGTCATTGCCATTTGCGTATTGGGATTCTCAGCCATAGCGTTGCTCTACCGGTGTGTAATCTATGTCATATCCAAAATATTTTGGTCCAACCAGCGCCAATCCTTCAGGTGTTCGCCATTTGCCATCGCACGGCATTCCGAGAACAACCACGCGGAATCCATACCGCAGCCCCTCCGTCGTAATTGGTTCTCCTGTCTCGGCATCCAAAACGGTGATGAGATCGGGTGTCGACACCACAATCTCTCCATCTTGAATCGCCACCAGATGTTCGTTCTGAAAATTGAGCGTCATCTGGCTGCCGCTGTACCCTTCAACGCCGCTGAAAGTTGCTTCGCCCTTGGCAAATCCAGCCACGGTTTGCCGTTGCACATCCACAATTTTGCCGCGGAAGACTTCATATCCATTGGTCAGCTCCAACACTTTTTGGATTGGTGCCTCATTCTTCTCGCGCGCTTCGCGGATGGAGCGACCAATGGTCTCGGCCAACGTCAACGTGCCGGGAATCATTCCTTCCTTCAGCTGCTTCCCGGTCATGGCGTAGAGAGCAATCATTGCGGTCGCGCCCATCTCCATGGTGGCACTGCGCGCAAAGGTTTCCGTCCAGTGATTGTTGATGGTGTTGATGATGAGTGAATTGCCCTTCTCATCAGCCATGGCCATGGGTGTTGCATCAACGCCATAGAGCGTGCAGGTTACCATCTGAATTTCGGGAAAGGCTCGCCCCATGCCATCGGCATCGACTAGTGGAATACCCAGTTGTGCGGCAACGCTGAACGGGGTCGTCGAGTTCAGACCGCCCGCTTCAATGGACACCGTTGCGTCGATCTTGCGGCCCAAATACTCTTCGAGCGATTTGAAGGCGTGGATGATCTCTTCACCACTCGGCATCTTCTCGACCATCACGGTTGGCGCCCCCATCATGGCCGATGGAACGACCAATGCATCGTCATCCAACTCGGAAACGTCGAGCAGTTGAACCGGACCATAATTGTTGATCGCCTCAATGGCCATCAACTTTCCAATATAGGGATCACCACCACCACCAGTTCCCAACACAGCCGCGCCGATGGCCAGGTCTTCCATATTTTCAGCATGGATTCGTCTCATGGATACTCCAATCTTCTTCTATCCAGTTACAAGATCACCGATCGCCTTCACGCGGATCCGTGTCGCACTCCCAGGCAAGTAGGCCAACGGAATCTCTTCAACGTCCACGATGTCAACAGAATTGGGATCGGCACCGTTGTTCACTGCCTTCTGGATGGCTTCTTCTTTCGCTTTGGCTAGGGCATCATCGCGGCTCACTTCATCAAGGGAGAAGATTGTATCGGTTTCACCGCCGATCTGAGCAATAGCAGCTCCCACTGCATTGGCGACCGCAAAGTGTTCCGGCTTAATCATTTCGGACGCACCACTGACGTCTCTGGTAATGAGGATACTACCGCCACCCACCACAATGACCGGCACCGCTTCCGCGCTGGTCTTCATCCGGTCCACAGCAACTTCTGTCATCTCCTGAATTCGATCGAGAGAAGCTTCAACAAGCACAGCATCAATTTGGGAAACGTTCCCTGAGTCGCCAACATTTGCTAGACCCAGTAGATCCAAATTTCAGGTTTTGAGAGAGAATTCTGGCTAAACAGTTGACATAAATACAAATTTGCCGGTCGATATCTAGTTTTTGCGTTAGATTTGGGCGATTTTCAGATATGAAATAGGTTGTTTTCTGTAACCGAAATCTGAATAAATGACTCCAAAATCCCTGCAATCTCGACTGAAAATCGCCAAAAACGCCAAATTTGGATCTACTGAGACCGGCAGCAACAACTACATCAGTCGTCGTCAACGTATCGCCGCCAAAGACGAGTGCCTTGCTGGTCAATTCGTACCCCACACTTTGTGGGCCAATCTGCAGATTGCCATTTTGGCGCACCAAACTGCCGCCTCCTAAGCCAAAAGAGTAGACATCCGGCATGCGGAAATTGGTTCGAACGCCGCCGACTTCCACAGCAACAGATGCTTCGCGCGGAAAGCCTTGCAGCAACATCCCAACATCAGAGGTTGTGCCACCAACATCGACCACGACGCCATCTTTCACGCCAGAGAGAAAGGCCGCCCCCCTCATACTGTTGGTGGGGCCCGATGCAATCGTTAGCACTGGATATTTGCGCGCAAAATCGGCGTTCATCAATGTGCCGTCGTTCTGGCTTAGATAGAAGGGGGCATCGATTTGCAGATCTTTGAGAGCCGCGTCAAAGGCTTCAACAATCTGGACAGCCAAGTCACGCAAACACGCGTTGAGGATTGCTGCATTCTCGCGTTCCAAGAGCCCAATGCGTCCAATCTCATGGGAGAGCGTAACCGCTACGTCAGGTATCACTTCCTGTAAGATTCTGGCCGCTTCTTCCTCAATATCCGTGTTCACCGGTGAGTAGACAGACGAAATAGCAACCGAACGTATCCCTTTCTCACGAATCTCGGCAGCAATGCTGCGTAGTTCATCCTCGTCAATCTCGGAGATCTTCTGGCCATTAAATTCATAGCCGCCATGAGCGAGATAGCGATGACCACCGATGGCATCGCGCAGCTCAGCGGGCCAATCGATCATTGGAGGCAACGCTTTGGTTGCCGGTAACCCCAACCGTACTGCGGCTACTTCGGTCAACCGTCGTCTCTCAACAATGGCATTTGTAAAGTGGGTTGTACCGATCATAACAGTGTCGATTGCGCCTGCATCTGCACGCGCGCCACCCATGACCGCACGCAGCGCACCAGTAATGCCGCTTGTTACATCTTGGGTGGTGGGGGTTTTGTGGGATGCCAATACTTGCGTGCCATCCATCAAGACGGCATCCGTATTTGTGCCGCCAACATCAATCCCAATTCGCATGGATGCTCCTCTCTGCCTTGCTCGCAAAGATGGTAATAATTTGGGGAACTAGACTTATGTGGTCTATCAACGTTTGTTCATTCTTGACATCAAGCTATACTGCGGTTGTGATAAAAACCAGAATTTTTCGAAGCCCTCCTGAAACCAAACTCCGGTATTCACACAGAGCAACGTATAAGCAAAAGCGTGGATATTGTGGGTTTGAGCGATAACTCTCAGGGGTAAACTATCAACGCCGAAAAAGGATAACATCAGATAGATCCCTCTGTCAAGAAAGATCGCTCATTGAAGATTTGTCCAAGCAACAAGCTGTTTGGATTTTCCGTCCTTTATCTGTAACGTTTGAACAAGACCCACACATATGTTAAAGTACATAATTAGCGTATGAATCACGATCAGATTTGTCCAGAAAAATATATACATATGTAGAACAATTATCCCGACCAGTACACGCAAGACGCATCACGCAATACGAGTTGACCTATATCATTAATTTTCTAGAACAACCGAGCATCAATAAATCCCACACTTCTTTCATTGCCCTATGCCCTACCATCTTGGCTTCGATATTGGAGGCACCTTCACAGATTTTGCGCTTGTTGACCCCCAAAACGGCGCGCTACGCATCTTCAAAGCATTGACCACGCCCGATGATCCAGCGCGAGGTGCGCTCAACGGGATGACTGATTTTTTGGAACAGGAAGCCATACACTTTGCTGAACTGAGCCGCATCATTCACGCGACCACATTGGTTGCCAATGCGCTGATCGAGCGGAAGGGAGCCAAGGTTGGTTTGTTGACCACAAAAGGCTTCCGCGATATCATCGAGATCCGCACCGAGCAGCGCTATGATATCTTCGATCTTTTTCTCCGCTATCCACCACCTTTGGCTCCACGTGTTTGGCGTCAAGGCATTACTGAACGGGTTGACAGAGATGGCGATTTGCTGCGGGAAGTTGATGCGACTGAAATTCTAGACGCGTTAAAATACTTCCGCGAAGATGGTGTAGAGGCTGTCGCAGTCTGTTATCTCCATGCCTTCCGCAATCCTATCAACGAGCAGAAAACGTTGGAGATTATTCGGGATACATGGCCCGAAGTTTCGGTCTCCCTATCGAGTGTGGTGGCTCCAGAGATTCGCGAATACGAGCGAGCTTCGACCACAGTGGCCAACGCCTATGTGCAACCGCTCATGTCTCGGTATCTCAAAAAAGTACGTACCCAGTTGGTCGCCAGTGGATTCAATGGTTCATTCTATCCCATGTTTTCGGCAGGAAGCACAGCGCCTTTGTCGACAGCCCTGGAACAGCCAATTCGGTTGGTTGAGTCGGGGCCAGCAGCAGGTGCGATTGCGGCCGGCTACTTTGGCAGGATAGCTGGTCACCATGATTTGTTGGCCTTTGATATGGGTGGAACCACAGCCAAGCTAAGCCTGATCCATCATGGTCGTCCGACAATTGCGCCAAACTTGGAAGTGGCCCACGTTCATCGCTTTAAAAAAGGGAGCGGCTATCCGCTTCAGTTCCCGACTGTGGAGATGTTGGAGATCGGCGCAGGTGGTGGCAGTATCGCCCACATTGACACACTCGGTCTCCTCAAGGTCGGTCCAGAGAGCGCCAGTGCCAATCCCGGACCAGCCTGCTATGGTTTTGGCGGCCAACAACCAACTGTGACTGACGCCGACCTGGCGCTTGGCTATCTGAATCCCGACTACTTTTTAGGTGGTGAAATGTCGCTGGACGTCGAAGCAGCCAGACAGGCATTGACCAGTGTCGCCAAACCATTTGGTGGCATCGTTCAGGCGGCGGATGGCATCCATCGGCTGGTCAATGAAAACATGGCTCAGGCGGCGCGCATTCACGTCATTGAGCAGGCAAGGGATCCGCGGAACTATGCGCTCATCTGTTTTGGTGGTGCCGGGCCGGTTCACGCGGCTGGGGTAGCCAACATCCTCAATAGCAGAGAGGTGATTGTTCCGCCCAGTGCTGGAGTGGCATCAGCAGTTGGCCTATTGATCGCACCACCGGCTTTCGACTTTGTGCGTTCGTTTCCAGTTCGGCTGGAAACGATCAACTGGGATGAGATGGATACCCTGTTTGGCGAGATGGAAAGGCAAGGCATCAATTTGCTCCGAGAGGCAGGGGTTGACTCGACGTATGCCGTAGTCGAACGCAGTGTTGATGGACGATTCGAAGGTCAACTGCACGAGATTGGTGTTCCGCTACCCGGTGACTTGCATACACTCGATCAGTCGACCTTTATCGAGCAATTTCACAACACGTACAGACGGCTCTATCAGCGTCTTCCTGGCGAACACAGCATTGAATTGTTGACATGGCGGGTGACTGTTTCCGGTCCATCGATGGAGATCCAATTGCCATCTTACGAAGAAGAGGCTATCACAGCTGATGGTGCCCAAAAAGGTACTCGAGCGGCCTACTATTGGGAGGCTGAGGATTTTGTAGAGACACCCGTTTTTGATCGCTATCTGTTCAAACCAGGAATGTCAGTTGTGGGGCCAGCGATCATTGAGGAGCGTGAGTCAACAACGATTGTGCGGCCGAAGATGAGTTGTTCAGTAGATCGTTATTTGAATTTGCATATCTACCCAGAAGATTCAATCAAAATCCTATGACTACATTCGATCCACTCACTCTAGAAATTCTCTGGCAGCGTCTCATCACGGTTGTAGATGAAATGGCCTCTATCGTTGTCCGAACTTCATTCTCCACGGTCATTGGCGCGGCCAATGATTTTGGCTGCGAGGTGATGGACGCACAAGGACATTCTCTAGCCCATGCAACCCGCAGTATGCCCGTCTTCAACCAGACATTGCCCAATGTAACCAAAGCTGTCATGGAAAAGTTTGGCGTCGAAACGATGCGCCCGGGCGACGTCTTCATCGCCAACGATCCGTGGCTCAATGCAGGCCACCACCCGGACATTGCTGTGATGACACCCTTCTTCCGTGATGGTACGCTGATGGGCTTCGCCGCATCGATCGCTCATGTTTCAGATACAGGCGGTGTTCTCGACTCAAACATTGCTCGCGAATCCTATGATGAGGGATTGCTGATTCCGATGGCGAAACTCTATTCAGAAGGACAACTCAACGAGGTCATTCTCGACTTTATCGCAGAGAATGTGCGGGTCTCCGAGATGGTCATTGGCGATGTTCAGGCGCAAGTAACGGCCAATCAGGCGGGTGGTCAGAAGATGCTGGCGCTCATGGATGAGTACAACCTGCCCGATCTAACGGCTCTCTCCAGCGAGATCCAGAACCGTTCAGAGAGAGCAATGCGTGTGGCAATTGAGAAGGTTCCCAATGGCCAATATTCTTCCCGCGTCGTCTTCAACGAATTTGATGGCGAGTTGGAGATCGTGTGCAAGATCAGCGTACAGGGCGACGCGTTGGCCGTCGATTTCACCGGCAGTTCCCCACAACAACCCAAAGGCGGTATCAACTGCACGTTTGTCTATAGCCGAGGTCACGCTTCATATGGACTCAAATGTATTCTGCTACCCGAAGTACCCAGCAACAGCGGTTGCTACCGACCGATTGACATTTCAGCACCTGAAGGCTCGATCCTCAACTGCCAAAAGCCGGCTTCTGTTCGCATGAGAACGCGCACCGGTTGGTACATCCACAACGCTCTCTTTGCGGCCTTGGCCGATGTGTTGCCTGATCAAGTCATGGCCCCATCTGGCTTTATTGGGGGTGTGACTGTCTTTGCACAGCAGCAGGGAACCAACGGCGAAGGGGACAAAACGCTACACTCTTGGTTCTTCAACGGTGGTGGTATGGGTGCAGGTTCGATGACTGATGGTGTTTCGACCTGCATCTACCCCAGCAGTGCATCAAATGTGCCTGTCGAACTCTTCGAAGTGGCAGTGCCAATTCTGGTTGAAGAGAAGGAATTTGTGACTGACTCGGGTGGCCCAGGGAAGCAACGGGGTGGACTGGGATTGCAGATGGCCCTACGTAAGTTGGAGAGTTTCGAAAGCGCTCCGGTTGTTTCACTCTGGCTACACGGGCAGAGCATCCCTCCCATTGGCTTGAATCATGGCAAAGAAGCAAACGCAGCCCAAGTCTATCTTGATGGACGGGAACTGAGCGAAATAGAGCGGACGCAAGGAACTGGTTTGATTACCCTGGATTCTGCCAATATGCTTGTGGCTTTTACGACGACTGGTGGCGGCGGTTTTGGCGATCCAAAGCGGCGGGATCGAGCATTGGTTGCAGAGGATCTTAAAAACGGTCTGATCTCCAAAGAAAAAGCCCTATCCGAATATGGATACCATCGACACGACTGAAACCATTCAGGTTCACCTACCTAGATGAGTGTCACAAAATGTTATGATACGGCTATTGAAGTAGGAGTTGAGTTTTGGTCGATATGCTTGTTGAATAGATTCGTCACGTTTTCTTCGAACTCGATGCGTTTTCCAAGGCGGAGAAGTTCTAATGCATCGCTCTCTATCAGTTCATACCAGAATTTCGAACGAGATTTGAAATCCGGTATCTGTTGAGCAACCAGTGGTCGAATCGTTTGCGCATAATCGAGGAATTCGGCATATTCTTCGCCGAATTCCTGTTCAAATCGTTTTCGTAATGTTACGGCCAATGCAGGAGCGGCTCCACCAGTACCAATGGAGATGGTTAGTTGTCCACGCCGAACCAAAGAGGCTGCATGGAAATTACATTGGGGCAATACATCCATCACATTGACGAGTTGACCATTGGCTTGACCTTCTGCCCAAATTTCGTCGTGAACAAAAGGATTGTGTGTCATCGCAAAGACTAACGTTGCACCGGAGAGGTCTCCAGGTTGATAGACACGAGCTAGCCATTCAATCCGTTCTTCATATGCATAGTTTTGTACCATGGGATCGACTGATGGTGCAATCACCCGCACAAGAGCCCCCACTTCGAGCAAACCTGAAATTTTGCGTGTAATCTCCCCTTTACCACCGATTAAGACGACCAATCTATTTTTCAAGACAAGATTAATTGGGTATGTTTTCATGGGATTTCTGCTCAGCTATCAAATGTCATAAATGAATACCACATTCAACCTTTTGTTGACCACTCCAGCGACCGGAACGCTCATCATCTGGAATAGTTGAAGGTTTTGTGCATTGTGCGCAGCCAATGCTTGAATATCCACGATCGTGCAGCCGGTTATAAGGCAAATCGTGTTCATGGATATAGCGCCAGACTTGCGTTCTAGACCAGTGTGCCAGCGGGTTGATCTTGACCATTTCTTTACCATGATCCCAGCCAATTAATGGTGTATTGGCACGAGATGGTGCTTGATCGCGACGAATTCCCGTGATCCACGCATCCATATCTTGCAAAGCTGTCCTCAGGGGCACCACTTTTCGTATCTGACAACAATGGTCTGGATCGGTGTCCCAAAGCTGATGTCCATATTCCCGAGCCTGCATAAGAGGCGTCACCGTCGAACGACGCACCTCAATCTGAATTAAGTAACGCTTTTCAATGTCTTCCCATAATTCATACGTCTCAGGAAATAGAAAGCTGGTATCGATTGTCATGACTCGGATATCGGGATTGAGTTTTACCAGATGATCCAAGATTACCATGCCTGGGGGACCAAAGCTTGTGACTTGAGCAACTCGATCGCCAAATGTCCACATAGTCCAGCGTAAGAGGTCTTCTAGCGGGCGGCGTGCAAACTGCTGGTTGATTCCGCCAAACCCGCTCTGTTTGCTAAACAGCTGCGTCTGTGACGGCATTGTGATTTTCCTTTCTATACTGAGCACTGCCATAGGTATTATTGGTCGTGGCTGTGCGTTAAGTGACGCGCTTTTGATAGACTCTGGTCGTCACTTGAAAATCTTATATTCATTGACTATCTATCGCTTTCCGGACAGCCACGATCATATAATTTATGCAGTGACCGGTTCTAGGTGCTCTAGTAAGGTCGATACATTCGGCGCGTCCGTGATGTGGACCCGTACGGTTAAAGGACGACGTTGATCGTCATACTTCATCTCAATTGTTGTCTCTCGATGCCCATAGAGCGGAGCGACAACGGCGCGGATTTCACCTTTGATTGCCTCAAATTGCTCTGTCTGATTTGGAGTATTCAATCGATCCAAAAAAGTCAGTTCCAGTTCGCCTGTTCGAAATGAGACTTTGTCACTTAAATCAGGATCCTGTTCCGCCACCTGACATGCAATGAGTACGCTGCGCAAGACAACTCGCAGCCGATTCTGCAGCGCATACTCACTGGTTTCAACATCCTCCCATTCACGTTTACGATTGTAGATCATACCGGGTCGGCCATCTGCCATGTCCATTGCGTAATCTGCTTCATGTCCAATCAGTAAAATGCCGGGGCCATTCTGAACGTGACTATAGTCGGCGACATCAATGAGCAGACCCTCAAGTTTACTCTCTTGAATCCAGCGTTGGAAGATCGGAATAAACGCTGGCAAGTCAATCGTTGAGGGATCATGAACAAAGTATTTGGCTCGTATTTTTTGTGGTAAGTTCATGAAATAATTTCCCTTTGGAATACTATATTGGCTTTTTTGGGGTGGGATAGTTGATTTGGACTCGTTGACCAATCAACCATCCCACAAACATAAGCCAAACCAATTTTTAAATGATCTACAGATTGACAGGATGAACAGGATTAGAAGAGTGAAAATCTAGTCAATCCCGTCCATCTGTGGATCATTATTTTTCTAGACTCAGTAGATCCAAATTTGGCGTTTTTGACTATTTTCAGTCGGGAGAGAAGGGATTTTGGGGCCATTTTTTCAGATCTCAGTTGCCAAAAACAGCCAATTTCATATCTAGAAATCGCTTAAATTTTACGTAAATGCTAGGTATTGACTGGCAAATACGTATTTATGTCAACTAATTAGCCCAAATTCTCTCTCTAAACCTGAAATTTGGATCTACTGAGTCTCGTCTTAAGCTGTCTGTACCTCAACGCCGGGCAATAGCACGCCTGTTGGAGAACTCTCTGCAACACGCGCATCACAGGCATGAGCCGCTTCGATAAAGAGTTGGGCTTCTTCGATCAGACGATGGGCCGAATCTGCCTCAGGATTCACCGTGGGTGTTTTGTGACGTCTAAAAAGGTATTGCGCAAATTTCCCTCGTGCATACTTATCAAAGAAGAGCTCGGTGTCGTAGAATCGGGATTTGAACTCAGAAACGATGCGGTCAGGATCATCGCCGATATCTAAGAATTGATTGAGCACCAAGGCGCGAGCTGCTTGTACCATCGAGTCATACGCTTTCTGATCAGCTAAGACGTAATCACCATCATCCAGAGCAATCAGTGCATCAAAGTGAGTGGCTTCGGCCAGAGAAATGTTCATGGAGAATAAGGTAACGACCTCACCTGCACATTCGCCGACACCAATGTCGCCTATGGTGAATTCGCGCGAGTCACCCCAATCGCTGTAAAGACCCGGATTCTCTTCGTACTTTTGGACCTCCATAAAGGGTTGGAGCATGTTGCGGATCTCTTTCTTGCCCAGTCGCCCAATCCAGTCCTGGAAGATTTCGCCACGCTCGCGTTCGCTGACATAGCGTTCTGTGATTGCATTCAGCACTGCCGGCGCAGATTTGGATGGCACGGCACCAACAGCTAATCCATAGCTGTCTGCGTTTTCACGCCATTTGCCACCGAGCACCACCTGGAAGTGAGGAACTGTACGGCTGTTACGACGACGACTGTTGCCAAAGAAACCAATATCCGCCACATGGTGCTGACCACAGGAATTGAAGCAGCCACTAATCTTGATCTTGAGATCTTTGATGGCATCCGGCAAGGTTGCGCTGCGAGCCGTTAGTTGGGTGCGCAGTTCACCAGCCAAACCGCGGGACGAAGCGATCCCCAATTTACAGGTGTCTGTTCCTGGACAGGCGGTGATGTCGACGATTGTGCCGGCACCTGGGTCACCAAGACCAATGGCTTTTAGTTCGCTGTAAACCGCTGGCAGATCTTCTTCCGAGACCCAACGCAGGACAATGTTTTGTTCAACCGTGGTGCGGATACTTTCGCCTACATAAGTGCGCGCAATATCTGACAGTTGCCATGCTTGCTCAGATGTGAGATCACCAAGTGGCAGATTGACTGTGACGACTGCATAACCCGGTTGGCGCTGATTGTAAACGTTCGTCTGAAGCCATTCATCAAAGCCATCAGGTCGACGGTGGCCATTCAGTTGGATACCTGGTTTTAGTGCTTTCTCGTCATATTGCTTTAGGTTGTCCAAATAGGCGGTCCAGCGTGGATCGTGGGGTAAGGATGAGCGCTCTTCCTCAACCAGTCGGCGAAACTCCTCAATGCCCAGCTTCTCGACAAGAAACTTAATTCTTGCTCGGTTGCGATTACGTTTCTCACCGAGACGGGCGAAGACACGACA
>JAHBNG010000134.1 GCA_019217005.1 Chloroflexi bacterium TSY | reverse complement strand
ACCCAATACGCCTCCTTTCAAGGTATATGTGCATATTTATGGCAGATCAGCCAACAATCGTACGATCAAAAGGGTGCCGGAAAGAAGGATGGTTCAAATGAGACAGCGCTGCATCATCATCTCTTCATCATTGTCTATACTGAGCACTGCTATAAGTTGAGAATAAATTTGACTGCATTCACCCGCATGGAACAATCAAATTCATGTCCGTCTATGAGTAAGTACGATATCGATAAGATTCTGATGAGCCATCGAGGAATTTTATCACCGCGGAAGTTCGTTAACGAATAAGCTCATCATTAGAGCGTGTTTGAAAAAGTCATTCTGTTTGGCAACAGATGCATAACACCCGCAGAATGACACGCTCTTATGGCCACATTATTTAAGCTTCGGACATTTGTCTCTCGCTTGAAAACGATTCGATTGTCCGAAGTTTAAGTGGCATCTCTATCAGATAAACGAACGAATAGGTGTCAAATATGAAGACGACAAACGAAATAAAAAGTTACTCGAACGGGGTGGTTCATTTTAGCTGGATAGATAGGTTTACACTTTTAGAAACAGAAAGAACGTTTATATTCTCTGATTTCGCCGGTTCTCAGAGAGAAAACGGTCTCATATAGATTTTTGTCTATATATCAAAAGTGTAAACCTAATTTTGAACCACCCCACTCGAACGTCTACTAACCTTTGATTCCCGTGATCGAAATACCTTCCACAAACGTACGCTGAACAAAGAAGAAGATAAAGATAATCGGTGCAATCATTGCTGTGCTTGCGGCCATCATTTTGGGCCACATGAGCTCTTCTTGAAAGGCACCACGGAACTGTTGTAGGCCAAGAGCAATTGGATAGAGGGGTTCTTCACTTAGATAGATCACAGGGCGAAGATAATCATCCCATGCACCCATAAATTGGAGAAGTGCAATGACCGCCAACGATGATTTAGCAAGCGGTAAAATAATACGTACTAGTACTAGGAACAGCCATCCACGCGGGCAGCGTCTGACAGCTCTTCGGGAATCGTTAAGAAAAATTGGCGCAATAGGAAAACGTAATAAACGTTGACAGCAAAGAAGGCTGGCACAATCATGGGTTTATAGGAGTTGAGCCCTGTAAATCGCGAAATATCAGGTAGAGCGGAATCATTCGTACCTGGAAAGGCAGCATCATGGTAGAGATGCAGAGAATGAAGAACGTATCACGACCTGCCCAGCGGATGCGTGCAAATCCATAGGCGACCAGCGTGCTCGATAGGAGAACACCAAGTACACACCAAAGGCATACTGAAGTGTGTTCCATGTATAGAGTCCAAATGGGCGTGCGGTCAACGCTTCAGGATACGTAAGGAAGCGCATTGGGTTTGGAATCCAGATGGGCGGCACGCTATAGACCTGGGGATCGGTTTTAGAGAAGTCGAGAGCATCCACAACAGAGGCGCAGCAAAATAAAGCTTAACACAATCATGAATAGGTAGAAACCGTCCGACCAATCAACTGCGATAGGAGAACGATCGGGATTTTGCCGTAGAGGCAGGAATGGTCGGTCGGGTCTGTATATTCGTTTGCTGCATTGCTCTATTTACTCTTCGCCTTCAGGCATGTGGCTAGAAATCCAACATAGTTTATAACGTTCGCAGGTTATTTTCCTTCACCTGCCCGTAAATAGCTCAACAAAATTCTCAAAACCAATAAAGCGCGCAGGGCGAATGACGTCATAGCGGGTCAGGCTATAGTAGGCAGAGGCAACAACTGGATAGAACGTAAAAGCCACGAATCCAACCAGCCAAGGCGAAATAAAGGCAAGCCCCTTCAAAATATTGCGGTAGCGCGCACGCCGCCACCAGATTCTTTGTGCGGTCATTCCTGTGCTTGCTTTCATAAACAATTCTCCGAACGTAACAATTCGGGTGTACCTGTACCACGGTTGTGGTGAAAACATGGGTTTTGCGCAACTCTACCAGACACAGGAAACCCATGTTTTTACACAAATCTCAGTTTCCCACTCCTCTACCCAACTAACTCCGGAAATTGCTTCTCTAACTCTTCGGTCAATGCAACCTGCATATCGGCTGCTGCTTGTTCCGGTGTTTTGTCGCCAAAAACAACTGCGTCAAATGTTCGGTTGCGCTCCTGATTGGCAAAAGCATCGATCGGTATAATGGGGCCAGCCCACATCTCATCTGCATCCAAGACCGACTGCAAGTACCAGGGTAGACCAACGAATTTGTCTGCACCCGGTCGCTCCGGATCATAGAATGCCTGTCGTCCTGGCAACCACCCTGTGGAGTTGAACATAATATCCGCCGTCTCATCCGTCGTGGCAAACTCGATAAAGCTGAAGGCTGCTTCCACATTTGCCGTGCCAACCGGAATGTAAATTGGGTGACCACCAACCGACTGGAACGTTACATCGCGCCGTTCTGCGGGGCGTGGGGCCCATGCGACCGTGTAATTCATATCTGGTGATGTGCTCGATAGCTCTCCTGGAGCATAGTAACCAGTGACGATGCTCGCTTGCACTGCGCTGGGAAAACTTGCAGTCGGGTTGCTTGTCCATCCACCGAAGCTATCACGGAAGGCCTGCATTTGCTCCACACCCACATGGTCATAAAATCGTTTGATTGTCGTTAATGCTTGGACAAAGCGGTCATCATCAAAATGGAAAGTCAGTGTATCTTGATCAAAGATCTCTAGCCCATAGGTAACGCCCCAGAAGAAGGGAATATTCGTACGCGGTCCATTCCCGCTGTTGCATCACGCGGGTCAAATCCGATCTGCTCTACGTTGCCCGCGTCGTCAAATTTGGTCAGTGCTACATGCCAATCAAACATCTCATCCCAAGTCTGCGGCGGGCTGTCTGGATCGAGACCTGCTTCGTCAAGTGTATCCAAGTTATAGATAAATCCATAGCGAGGGCCATTTTCAAAGGCTGGCACACCATAGGTCACACCTTGCCACGTCATTGATTCGAAGAGACCGGGCACAAATTCATCTTTGTTCACAACGTCACTGGCTTCAATCAGATCATCTAGCCCTGTAAACGTATCGCGCACAAATAGCTCTGCATATGAAACACAACAGACACCCAGATCGGGGGCTGTCCCTCCTGCAATCGATGTGAGCAATTTATCATGCATCTCAGAAACTTGGGTGCGCACAACTTTCACATTGCCATCTTTGGCATTAAACGCTTCTTCCACTTGGGTCAAAGCATCCATTCCTGTACCACCCCACGCATGCCACCAAGTGAGCTCAACAACTTCACTGGGAGATGCGTCATCTCCAGCTGATGAGGACGAACCTGATGGGGCAGCTGGTGCTGTACAGGCAGCTAAGAATGTCGCTTAGACCAGCACCTGTGAGCTGCAGGAAATGACGACGGCTGATACCCTTTTGAGATTTTGTATGATCAGGCATTGATAACCTCCTAAACAAGTTCGAATTTAGAGTAAATGTCAATATTTTTGGAGATCGAGGGATAGGGCTGAAGCATTCTCACTTACGCGCATATCTGTACTGAGGTGGGACTGTTTCTATCTTACATGCAAATTGAACCGATCTCAAAATTCAGATCCAACACAGAATCTCTTCAGGGTAACCAAAAGTATCCAGCGAGGCAGATGTTAGACTCAGTAGATCCAAATTTGGCGTTTTTGGCGATTTTCAGTCGAGATTGCAGGGATTTTGGAGTCATTTATTCAGATTTCGGTTACAGAAAACAACCTATTTCATATCTGAAAATCGCCCAAATCTAACGCAAAAACTAGATATCGACCGGCAAATTTGTATTTATGTCAACTGTTTAGCCAGAATTCTCTCTCAAAACCTGAAATTTGGATCTACTGAGACTAGTAGTCGTTGACATTTGACAGCTCTCGTCAGAGAAATCATTGCCCAGAGCAACCAACGCTCTGAGAGCGCACTCTAAATGTCAACAGAACCTAGCAAATTGTCAATATATAAAGCGCACTCGCTCATAGATGAGAATAAACTCGGCACTTCCCTCGACTCAATAGAGGTATAAGAGAGAATATAGTTAGAAATCGGTCAGATCGTGATGATAGTTATCGTGTTATCGTTCAGTCATACATTTGTGCTTGGTTCATCTCACAAAAGAAATTATTAATAAGGACGGAATAATGAGTGAAACAACATTCGAGACCATGGCAGAAGCAACCGGGACCACCACTGAGACACAACCCCTTGAGATTGACACAATCACCCTAGCTCAATTGCAGGACGAACTGCGCAGCCAGCAAAGCATAAGTGGAGCGCTGATTGGCGGCACCATTGTAGCGCTGATTTGGGCAGGTATCACTGCATTGACCGGCTTTCAGATCGGCTGGATGGCAGTGGGTGTCGGGTTTGTGGTTGGGGTTGCCGTGCAAATATTTGGTCGTGGCGTGACGCCACTCTTTGGTCTGCTGGGCGCACTGCTGGCTCTGGGCGGTTGCCTGATGGGAAATTTGACGACAGTGGCGATTGTGGTCGCCCAACAAGAACCGATCACCTTTTGGGAAATTATGTCGATCTTTCTCTCAAGACCGGCCGCGGCAATAGAGGCATTAAGCTATACCTTTAGCCCGATCGATCTGCTCTTTTATGGGATTGCGCTCTATCAAGGATATAAATTCTCATTCCGTGACCTGACTGCCACACCACTACAAGATTCAGACGCCTAAGGCTAAACCAAAAAAATAAATAATTATACGCGAACGAGAGAATGGAGAGGGGGAATAAGGACAAACCATTTTTCTAAACCAGGTAAACGTTGGAAGCGTTGTTCCAAACGGTCCATCTCTTTCTGAGTGAGTTTGACGCCGGTCTCATAAAGAGTGGAATTCAGGTGAACGAAGGGTTGTAGTTGGTTAAAGCGAAAAGAACGGGCAAAATTGAGAACGGTCTCAAGAGAATCGAGAAGAGAACCGTTCCAGTGTTTTTCAAGATGGCCCCAAACCCGTTCGATGGGGTTGTATTTACTGTGATAAGGAGGGTAGCAGGCGAGCTGAATAGAGAGACGATAGTGCTCAACAAACTGAGTGAGACGATACATAAACTGAGTCCGATGGGTATGATTTTCGGGACCATTGTCCTGATTGATCACGAGGGTCTTGACGTGAGGAAAGTGTTCACGTACGCTTTCCCAAAAATCAATCAGGCAGTCGACAATACAGTCACTCGTCACTTTCGACTGAGTCAAGTAAAGAAAGAGTTCCTTGGTTGAAGGGAGGTAAATGCCAAAAGGAGTGACTTTCTCGGTCTTCTTATCTTGAAAGTCATGATCGAGCGCTTTGACAACCACTCGACTTATCCCTTCTCTCGAGAAACGGTCAAGTAAAATCGTCGCTTTGGCATCCCAAGAGAGGCGCAGAACCGTCTCGTCTGCATCCGCTTCTTGATTGATCTGATGAATTCTATCAAAGATCGCATCGGTCTCTGGGATCTTTTTCACTGGTTGACTTTTTTTGACCCGGTTTGAGCCATAGCCTAACTCATTGAGCTTCAAGCGGATGGCCTCTTCGCCAGGCAATTCCTCATCTGTGTATCCTTTCTGCTCGATGAGCTGGGTACGCATTTCGGCGGCGGTTAGTCGAGTGTACAATTGGGGGTCGAAAGGTGGGATCGGTCTGGCTGAATTGATCGGCGATTTCAACCATATCGGCCAGTAAAGTGGGGATATGGTCTTCGGCTTTTGCGACCACGTCGGTGGCTTTGGTCGACATAACAGAAGCCGCCTTCTAGTTCTTCCAGGGCTTTGGCTATCGTCGCCCGATTCCAGCCCAACTCTCGTTCTGCTTTCGTCGGACTCCCTTCGCATATCGTTTTGACCGTTTGGGCCATGAAGTGCCTTCTTTCGTATCCACTTAACATGGCCTTCGTCTCTTTCAAGACTTCAACCATTTCTGGCGAGATTGTCATTTTTGCTCCTTTTGGAGAGCTAGTTTAACACCTTCTCGCGTATATTTTATTTTTTGGATTGGCCTAAAAGCTTTTGTTCAAATATTGGATCATTCAAAACTGTGACTCTATCATCCATAACAGATTGGTCAATTAATTTATCTCACTTTTCTGAAATACATGCTCAGATTGTGCAAAAGCTACGTTTAGATAACAAAGCATTCATTCCTGAGAACAATCTATGCCGTGAAAGCGAGGTCTTTAAACGATGCAAAAAGTAGGCAACCTTTTAGGTAATATCAATGGTCAGCCAACACTAAAGAATAGACACTTCACCGTTGATTTTGAAGAGCAATTGAGCAAAATCAAAGCTAGCCACAACTACCGATATGAGGCCGCAATTGAGCAAGAGGCAGTTCCCTTTGCTGTACTGGTAGAAATCCTAGCCAAAATGGAGAAGAACCCGGAAACATGTCAGACTGAGAAGCTCTATTATCCTCTCCTTTTAGATGCGTTCCAGGCAGAACATGGAGCAATCACAAATATCTATGTCAAGGATCCAGGAGGTGTTGCTCTCACAAGTAACCACAAGATTTTCATTGACTATTACATTGAGAAGGACAGTAAAATTGAAAATCTGTTGATGCGGTGCGAACAAACTGCCACTGAAGCGAGCAGATTGCTACGCGGCAAAGAATTTAGCGCCTGTGCGCAACTTATCTTTTCAGCAGCGAAGAGTCTTCTTTGTATCAGCATGAATTCCAGCGAATTGTCCGATAACAATGACCAATTAGACAACGACCAATTAGATAATGAAGAGGAAAAACCGAAGCCGCTTCACCGATGGAACTCCATCAAAACGATTGAAAAACTATTAGATTATGCTGAGTATTATCATCTACGTGCTGCGCAAGTGCGAGCGTTTCGCTATTATCTGTTGGGAACGCTTCCCTCAATTATCGGTATCATTCCCTTTCTTGGATGGTTGCTTTTTATTTCGGAGACCAGCTCGTCTTATCCATATTTATTTGTTAGTTTACTTGGAGGTAGCTTCGGGGCTGTGGTGAGTGTTATGTCTCGAGTTCACTCAAATTCGTTGAACGTGCATTTTGAAATGGGGCAAGGGTCTGTTTTCATTGCAGGCATGTTTCGGCCGCTTATCGGTGCTATATTTGCTGCCGCTATGTACGCTTTTATTGAAAGCGATCTCATTCCTCTCCAGATGGATCCTTGGAATGACAGGTTTGCCTTCGCTGCTATCGGTTTCCTCGCAGGGTTCAGTGAAAGATGGGCACCTGATATGTTGACTGCCACGGGTGACCGTTTGCTCACTGCAAGCCAGATACAGTCAGAGTGAGTTGGTTTGTGCGAAACGGAGACTATTTCGATTAGAGCAACGGTGGAGTAACGAATTCGGTAGCGGACAGCGAATTTGGCGATCGATGGGCTGCTCGGATAAAGTACGTAGTTCATGAGAAGCAAATTCATCCTCGTTTTCTTACTGCTTGGCATTGGCACACTGAGTTGCATTGCGCTGTATCGTGCTGGCTCCGTATCGAGAGTTGGTCTTGCTCTATCAAAATCAATGCAGAATGCCTTCTGGTCTTTCGTCCCCAGTCCGATCCGCCTGCCCGAAAAAGCTGGCACGCAGGGACATCCAACCATGGCCGATTTTTGGGACGGCACAGCCGGTTTTGTTCTGACGGTTCAGGAAAGTGGTTTGCCGATGGGTGAATCGGATACGCTCCGCCGGCGTGGTGAGTCTGTTTGGAGATTTTTGGCCGAAGACGAACTCTGGTCTTATGTTCATGCAAGCCACCGTTCAGCCAATATCATCGACCAATGCGGCGCTCCAGTCGCCTTTCCCGGCTGCGTTGTGATCTATCGCAGTCGGGATGGCGGCAACTCCTTCGCCCTTGACAGCCCCGTCTGTCAGTTTAAGTGCAACCAATGTCCCTGCAACTCCCAATTCGATCACATCGATCAGCAACAATACCCGCGCGTGGAGCATGATGGACACAACCTCCACATGGTCTACGAATACCGCGGCATGGTCATGTACCGCCGCTCTGAGGATGGTCTCGAATGGAGTCACCCAGTTTTTGTCCCACGTACCGGATTTTGGGCGACCGATTATCAACCCTGTCGTCCAGAACAACAAGTTGGTCAGCATCCATTTGTTGCGCCGCCCGCCGAGTGTCTAAGCGGTGGGCCACCTGGCATTCACGTTCAAGATAGATGGCTCTACATTTTTGTCGGCATGGGACAGAACCCTGGATCAATTGGCTGTTATAAAAGCCCAATCAGTGAAGAAGTCGCCGAAACTATGTTTGAGCAAATGATTGCCTGCGAGCACAATCCGCTGATCACTGGTGTCTCAGAGTACGGTCCCTTGGAAGATAGAGGACCAGCAGTGAATCCCTTCTTTAGTTTTCGAACGCTCAGTTCAGTAGAGATCCAGCAGATCGACGAGCGCTACTACATGCTTTTTGAAGGCGTCCGCGGACCAGGTCAAAACGATCCTGGTGACACCCAATTCGGCCTTGGTTTAGCAAGGTCCATGACGAATCAGCTCGATGGCCCATGGGAAACTTACGCGGACAACCCCATTTTGGTCGATATGCCAGGAAATATTGATGTTGGGCATGCAGACTTGGTTGTCCTTCAGGGCCAAACAATTCTCTATACATCGATTGATGGTACCACGCGCAGCCGCCTGGAGTTGGTATGGAAGTAAGAGAGCGATTGAGTCTTATATCTCTTCCATCCAGTCGAGTTCTGGTCCCACTGGAACAATGCGCGTTGGATTGACTGACTCATGACTCTGGTAGTAGTGATTTTTGATATGTAATAGATTGACTGTTTCCGCGACACCAGGTACCCAATAGAGCTTACGTAAATAGGTAGAAAGGGCAGGATAGTCGACGATGCGCCGTCTGTTGCACTTAAAATGACCCACATAGACCGGATCGAAACGTATGAGCGTGGTGAAGAGACGCCAGTCGGCTTCTGTCAATTGATCACCAACAAGGTATGGCTGCTGTCCCAGACGTTTTTCCAACATGTCGAGCGTCTTGAAAAGGGCTGTAACAGCTTCTTCGTAAGCCTCTTGGGTAGTGGCAAACCCCGATTTGTAGACACCATTATTGACCGTATCGTAAATCAGAGCATTGATCTCATCGATCTCATCCTGCGATTCATCTGGATACAAATTCAAACGGGTATCACCATATTCATCGAATTCTGTGTTTAACATGCGAATGATCTCAGATGATTCGTTGTTGACAATCGTTTTCAGCTTTTTGTCCCACAAAACAGGGACCGTCACCCGCCCTGTATATGCGGGATCTGCTAACGTATAGACCTGATGCAGATATTGGGCATTGTTGACTGAATCTGGCGTGCAGCCTGGACCCTCTGCAAATTCCCAACCCTGATCTCCCGCAAACCAGTGAACCACAGAAACCGAAATAATGTCTTCTAACTTCTTGAGTTTGCGTACAATTAGCGTACGGTGCGCCCAAGGGCATGCGAGCGATACGTAGAGGTGATAACGATTTGGTTCCGGTGCAAACTGGCTTGAACCATCTGTTGTAATCCAGTTTCGAAATTGGCTTTCTTTGCGTTTGAACTGACCCCCGGTCGATTTTGTATTAATCCATCCTTCAGTCCATTTTCCATCAACAAGCATTCCCATAGTACGCTCCAATCTTTCTCATCTTTAGCCAATCGTGGAACAAACAGCTTGCTTGTTCCGCGTGGCGAACGAATCGTCTGGCCCAAACGATGCAAAACAAATTTCTCGTCTTTCAAACTATATATTCAAACAACCCGATCATTCCCACCGTCAATCGGTACCTGTGCGCCAGTGGTTCTGGAAAACAGAGGTCCAACCATCGCACACGCCAGCGCTGCTACATCTTGCGAACGCACTTCAACCCCGAGCAAGTTGTTGGTCTTATACTCTTCGACACTGATTCCGTAGTTGGTTGCCCGTTTTGCCAGTAGTTCTGGCGTCCAGAGCGCGGTATCAAAGACGGCATTTGGGTGAAGCATATTGACTCGAATGCCCGCTTTGCCCAGCTCGAGCGCCGCAACACGGCCTAACTGAGTCAACCCCGCCTTGGCCACGGAGTAGGCACCTGCCCCTGGACCGGGTG
Source organism: Chloroflexi bacterium TSY (assembly GCA_019217005.1). The sequence continues at coordinate 30,945 of JAHBNG010000134.1, read as the reverse complement.
CGGGGACATTTTTGGATGCAATGATCACGACTGCTGGCTCGATACCGTTTGTCAGATAGGGAATACAACTCTGGAGCAAGCGCTGATGACTGGTCAAATTCAGGCTCAGGCTCCGTTCCCACATATCCGCACCCATGTCGGCAATTGTCTGACTAGAGGGAAAAAGCCCTGCATTGCTAATCACAATATCAAGCCCACCAAATTGATGAATTGTCTTGGCGATAGATTGTTGCACGGCTTCTGAGTCCGTTACATCACAAGTGATACCCAAGACATCTTGATCGGCAAATTGCTCCGTGATCAAAGGCTGAATGTCCAAAGCTGTTACGGCAGCCCCTTGTCCAATAAGTGCTTCGACACAGGCACGTCCAATGCCACTTGCCGCGCCAGTCACAAGTGCGACTTTGCCCTGAAGCGTCGGTGCTTGTCCACCACGTTTAAGCTTAGCCTGTTCCAATTCCCAATACTCGATTTCGAAGATTTCACGCGCGCCAAGAACCTCCCACTGCTCTAACGCCTCGGCCACTTGGATGGCGCGTAGCGTGTGGCGCTTGATATCATTAATGATGGCAGCTTCTTTCAACGTTGCGCCAAAAGCAACGCTGCCCCGACCGCGCCAAACAGCCCATCTTGGTGCCGGATCGAGCATGGTCAGCGTGTCGTCAGCATGTTGTTCGAAATAGGCTTGGTAATCCGCCGCATACTGTTCAACCGACTCTGTCAATGCAGAATCTTGGTCGATATCATCCCTGAGTACAATGGGTATACGCTTTGTCCGAATCACGTGATCAGGTGTGAGAAGTCCTCGGGTGGCAAGCTTACTCATATTGGATAAATTCGAGAATGTGACAGTTTCAGATGCAGTATCTGGAACAGCCAATACTGCCTGGCCTCGCTTTTGTGAAACAGCCTTGCGCAATTGTGTCAACGTCATGAGATCGGCGGCGACCAATTCATGTTGTTCTGGTTGATTCGCAGCAGTCATGGCAAATGCTTTTCCGGTATACTGGGTCAGATAGTCCTCCGCTTGGTTCACAATCTCAATATGTTGATCGTAGCTGGCTTTGGCATCATGAGCAAAGGTAAAGAGACCGTGGTTGAGCAGGATCATGCCATCAAGTTGCTGCCAGTCAATGTCCCGCGTCATCTCATGGATTGTGCGTGCGAGAATAAACCCCGGCATCATATAAGGGACGATCAACATGTTCGGACCATACAGATCGCGTATAAACTCTTCGCCGCTGGGCGTATTTGTGATGGTCACTACGGCGTCTGCGTGCGTGTGATCAACAAATGTAAAGGGGATAATTGCGTGCAGGATGGCCTCAACAGATGGATTGGGTGCATTCGGTTCGAGCATGGCCGCACGTTGATTCTTGACCATTTCCGTGTCGCTCAGCGCGTCCAACTCTGCCATCCGTAAGAGCGTTTCAAGCCGAACCGGAGCAAAGCCAGGCTCTTCAATTGTCCCCAGATCCCAGCCACTACCCTTTACATAAAGCACATCGACATCGTCACCAAACAAGTTTTGGATCGTCATCTTAACCGAGGTATTGCCTCCACCATGCAATACCAATGAAGGATCGCCACCCAGAAGGCGTGATGAATAAACCCGTAGTTGTAACAGATTATCGGTGTAAGATGAAGCCTCTGCTTCATTCCATAAGTTTTTCATGTCTAAAGCCTTTGTGATTCATCTCTATACGATTTCAACAGCCTTCATCATACGATTGACCCCTTCTCAATCAACGCACTCGGAAAGTAGTTTAACAATTGGATGATTAACCAGCCTTATCATAACGAATCCTATACGATTTCGTCGAAAACCGTTACCAACCACATCGCAATTTGGTATATATTGAGCGTCTGTGTCGCTCGTTTTGTTGTCTAGAGACAATTTGGGTTGTGCCGCCTAAATTGAATATTTTCAATATCAGTAGACCGCAACGCGGAGTCGCTATGTATAGCGCAGCATTCTCTAATGCGAACGGAACCGGCGTTAGAGATTACACGCAGTAGGATTTCTCAGAGGTAGAGCGTTCAAATGGCGAAAAAAGACGCAGTAGAGAATCTCGGACCATTTGGCCCGCTCGAGTCTGTTTTGACTGAGAAGTGCAGGATTATGTCTACTGCGTGTAATAGAGAACGCCTCCGATGCAGTCGACTGAATGGTACATAAACAAGGACGTTTGTTACCATTTGAGAGATAAATGGTTGAGTCAACAATCTGAAGGAGAACTTTATGCAATTCCGAAAAATCTGGTTGTTCTTGTTTTTTATCGTAACCGCTTCGCCCGTCATATTGTCGTCGCTTTTCCCGGCCAACCGCGCCGCGGGAGCAATCGAGCAGCAACAGAGTGCTTCATCACAACAAGATAACCAGCCAGATAGCACAATTTATCTACCCCTGATCGCAGGGATAGGTCAATCGACAATTCCGCCTGTCGGTGATCCGACCTTTACGCCCATTACGGAACGCCAAGATGCAGTTGAAGGTCAATATGTGATCTTGTGGAAAACACCCGTAGAACAAGTGCCTGATGAGGTTGCCTCTGCATCCCCAAATGATGTGGATCAGAGAGCTATCCCCATGCTCCAGCCTCGCCAACTAGTCACGCCCAGTACATCGCTCAATATCGAAGTAATTGATCTCACAGAAATGCAGCATGCTGGGCTGGCGGGTATTGCCAGCGATCTATTGGAGAGCTACCGCAATAACCCCAATGTCGAACTTGTTGAACCAAATTATCTCTACCACACCGAAGAAGTGCCAAACGACCCTCGCCAAAATCAGCAGTGGGCCTGGGGGGTGATCGACGCCTATGAGGCCTGGGATGTAACGAAAGGCGCAGAGACGGTTGTGATCGCAATCGTTGATACAGGGGTCCAGCTCACGCATCCTGATCTTGATGGGAAGATTGTTGAAGGCTATGATTTTGTCGGCAATGATACAAACGCCAATGACGGCAACGGACATGGTACACACGTGGCGGGTAGTGCTGCAGCCGAGACAAATAATCGTCGAGATGGCGCTGGATTGTGTCAAAATTGTAAAATCATGCCCCTACGTGCCTTAGGCAGCAACGGCAGTGGGACCTTGAATGACATTGCCGAGGCCATCACCTTTGCCGCTGACAATGGAGCCGACGTGATCAATTTGAGTTTAGGAGGGCGATTTCGCTCTGGGATTCTAGAACGTGCGGTCAATTATGCTTGGCAACAAGGCGTCTTTGTAACCTGTGCAGCGGGCAACAGCAGCAGTATCGCTCGCGAATATCCAGCTGGCTACGACAATTGTGTTGCTGTTGGCTCGACGACAAGTAGTGATTCACGTTCGTCATTTTCTAACTATGGTACGTCACAAAACCAATGGGTGGATGTGGCCGCGCCCGGTTCAGGTATCTATTCCACTTGGCCCACAAACAGTTATAGAGCCTTGAGCGGAACCTCTATGGCCGCTCCTCATGTGGCTGGTCTCGCAGGATTGCTTGCCTCGCAAGGATTGACCAATGATGAGATCCGTGAACGGATTTGTAGCACAGCTGATGCCATCTCTGGGACAGGATCGGCGTGGCGTTGTGGACGCATCAATGCACTACGGGCTGTCTCGGGTGTCAATCCAGGACCGACTTCGACGCCAACAAATACACCAACGAACACACCGACCAATACACCAACAAATACACCAACTCCCACCAATACACCAACACCGACGAATACACCGACACCGACTGAGACCAATACACCACAGCCAGGCGAAACACCACCAACTGCCACCAACACGCCGACCCCAACCAATACGCCAACGGACGAGCCCGATGACCCCTCAGTGGGGGAGCACATTGTCAACGGAGGCTTCGAGAATGGACCAGAGCCTTGGGTCTACTCGGCGAACAACATTCGCACCGACGAGCAGGCTTTCCGAGGTTCATATAGCGCAAAATTAGGTGGTGAAAATCTATCCAGCGACACAGTTGAACAGATTGTGACCATCCCAGAAAATGGAGTTTTGAGTTATCGTTGGGGTGCATTGGGATGGGCAGATTATTCTGATCGCTTGAATTTGGAAATCACTCTCCTTGATGGGTCAGATGTCACCTTCGTTGTTCGCCAGAATGGATGGAACGGATACTGGCATGCTCGGACGTTAGACGTGAGCAGTCTCGCGGGGTACAAAGTAAGCATCCGATTCTTGGCACGCACCAATAGCTGGCGGCCACGGACGTTCTATCTAGATGAGGTGATTTTGGAACCACGATAGTTAGTGTCTTGCCATCAGATAATGCTTTTCCACACGAAACAGTAGCTTGTCAGCATTTCAGCTCTCTGGCTGACGAGCTGAAATGCTGAAATGCCATCAACCACAAGAAAATCTTTTTCTGAAAGGCTATAGCAGACGAGTTTCTGTTCACCCACTTTGCAACCCTGCAACTCTGCAACTTTATCGGTTTCCTGAGGCCATCTGTACGGCTTCGGGTAGTCGGCGTAGTTGCCACATTGCCCAAAAACCAAAAGCTGGTCCCAGGGCTAGAAAAGACAAGGCAAATGACCAGCCCAGGAGCTCTGCAAGTGGTGGGACTATGCGAATCGTCAGAAGTGTTAGCAGAAATCCCATACTTGTTTGGAGCGTTAGGCTAAACCAAAAAAATAATTATACGCGAACGAGAGAATGGAGAGGGGGAATAAGGACAAACCATTTTTCTAAACCAGGTAAACGTTGGAAGCGTTGTGCCAAACGGTCCATCTCTTTCTGAGTGAGTTTGACGCCGGTCTCATAAAGAGTGGAATTCAGGTGAACGAAGGGTTGTAGTTGGTTAAAGCGAAAAGAACGGGCAAAATTGAGAACGGTCTCAAGAGAATCGAGAAGAGAACCGTTCCAGTGTTTTTCAAGATGGCCCCAAACCCGTTCGATGGGGTTGTATTTACTGTGATAAGGAGGGTAGCAGGCGAGCTGAATAGAGAGACGATAGTGCTCAACAAACTGAGTGAGACGATACATAAACTGAGTCCGACGGGTATGATTTTCGGGACCATTGTCCTGATTGATCACGAGGGTCTTGACGTGAGGAAAGTGTTCACGTACGCTTTCCCAAAATCAATCAGGCAGTCGACAATACAGTCACTCGTCACTTTCGACTGAGTCAAGTAAAGAAAGAGTTCCTTGGTTGAAGGGAGGTAAATGCCAAAAGGAGTGACTTTCTCGGTCTTCTTATCTTGAAAGTCATGATCGAGCGCTTTGACAACCACTCGACTTATCCCTTCTCTCGAGAAACGGTCAAGTAAAATCGTCGCTTTGGCATCCCAAGAGGCGCAGAACCGTCTCGTCTGCATCCGCTTCTTGATTGATCTGATGAATTCTATCAAAGATCGCATCGGTCTCTGGGATCTTTTCACTGGTTGACTTTTTTGACCCGGTTTGAGCCATAGCCTAACTCATTGAGCTTCAAGCGGATGGCCTCTTCGCCAGGCAATTCCTCATCTGTGTATCCTTTCTGCTCGATGAGCTGGGTACGCATTTCGGCGGCGGTTAGTCGAGTGTACAATTGGGGGGGTCGAAAGGTGGGATCGGTCTGGCTGAATTGATCGGCGATTTCAACCATATCGGCCAGTAAAGTGGGGATATGGTCTTCGGCTTTTTTGCGACCACGTCGGTGGCTTTGGTCGACATAACAGAAGCCGCCTTCTAGTTCTTCCAGGGCTTTGGCTATCGTCGCCCGATTCCAGCCCAACTCTCGTTCTGCTTTCGTCGGACTCCCTTCGCATATCGTTTTGACCGTTTGGGCCATGAAGTGCCTTCTTTCGTATCCACTTAACATGGCCTTCGTCTCTTTCAAGACTTCAACCATTTCTGGCGAGATTGTCATTTTTGCTCCTTTTGGAGAGCTAGTTTAACACCTTCTCGCGTATATTTTATTTTTTGGATTGGCCTTAATACTACTGTGCATCAAGTAAAGGCTCGATAATGTTCGATTTTTGCACAAGATAATGCGAGCGTTTAGCGGAAGCAAGACGACGTTGCTTGTAGCGAAGGCGCTCGATAGTCTCAGCGAGTGTCAAGACAGGTTTAGGCAGAACGGCATGGAGAAGTTCAACAACCTGTGGCAAAGTGAGAGCGGGGGCATCATATTTGAGGAAAAACTGAGAACGAGCCAAGAAACCAAAGGCCAAAATGACTAAGGTCATATGATGATGCCAACCGAGCCAACTGCGAGTTTCATATTCGTTGAGTCCGAGAAACTGCTTGGCTTGTTCAAAATGGTTTCAATGGGCCAACGCAAAGCAGAAACAGTGGCGAAGTCATCCAAGGAAGTCTCAAGGGTGCATTGGAGAGAAAGTATTGCAGAGAGCAATCGGGATTGCGGCGGACGATGAGCCAGAGAGCAGAACCGGGAGCCCATTGCGGACAGAGACAATGCGGCGACAAGCAATGGAAGCAACGATGAAGCCCTTGGAGCCCTCTTTGAGAACATGCTGTTGCCACTCATGCTCCTGGAAGGTGTCAGCGAGTTGAGCAACGGTGAGAGGCGTAGGTTCACCAGGCCGGACGCGGAGCTTGAGCTTTGCGCCCGCGTCCAGATGATGCGGGCAGATAGGTCTGGGGGCTGGAGGTCCAGACACGAGTCTCTTTGGGCACTTCAGCAAAGTAGCTGTAAGCGGTTTGGCCATCAATGCAGTCAAGCAGATGAGTATCTTTGCCAAAGGCTTCATCCATAGTGATCCAGCGGATGGGCAACGCACCCAGGGCGTGCGTCTGCTCAATCATGGACCAAGCCAATTCATTTTTTGTTTGGAAGGTCAGGTCAGTGGGAAGACCGGTTTTGTACCGCTTCTCTGCATACTCATCACTAAACCATTCTTGGGGGATATACAACCGACAGTTCAGTAAGGTATAGCCATGAGAGCTATTATATCCCAGGAAGACTCCGGCTTGACAGTTGGCGATCTTGCCCAGTTCGCCACACCGCTGCCGCTTGACGCCCACTGACTCTTCTCCTTGCTTGGGAATGTCGCTCCCATCCAGGAGTAAGACGCCATTTGCGTCTCCCAACAACTCCCTGTCTGTCGAGTATGTTCCGCCAGCATCGCTTCACCGCTCCAGCGGCTCTGACCCACAAAGCTTTGCAGGGGCGTACACCGATTCTCCTACTGTCGCCAGCGCGATGTTCTCGGCCGATTTGCGTTTGATTTCGGGGTCTAACAAGCCTCGCATGTAGTGGTACGCATGCTCTCTGAGCCACATGGCTGAAGTATGGACTATATATGGCATGATACTCCTGGAGTTGGTCGGCCAGTGCCGCCAGTTGCTCTTCTGTCAGTTCCAGCAGCGGCGGGCTTTCCAGTTGGCTGTAGTCATATTGATTGACTGCTTGAGCAAGTTTCATCTTGATTTCCTTTCATCGAAGACTGCTTCATTTTATTGGCTCTTCAGTCTATCTCATTTTTCCTTTGCATTCTGTTTGCGTTTTGTTAGCAATATGCCCAGAAATATAACGAATTTCCTTTGTGTTTCACAATATATTGCTGCACAGTAGTATTAAGCTTGTGCCGACGTAGCGCGGGTCGACAAGTTCACTGACCGCCGCACTGAATTGAGCACTATCTGCTACCACCATGACGCCCCAAATCAGGCTCAAGATTGTGAGGAACACTGGGTGGGCAACAAGGAAGCCAGCAATCAAGGCGCAAGCCCCAGAGGTGGCTAAACTTCCCATGGTGACGATGGTGCGTCCCAAACGGTCGGCAAACAGCCCGGCAAACACGCTGCCGATTGCGCCAACTGCGATCACGGCGAAACCAGCCAAACGGGCTGATTGAGCACTCCAACCGGCCTCTTCATAGCTGGTGAGGAGAAAGAGTGGAATCCACGCCCACATGGCATAGAGCTCCCACATATGTCCCAGATAACCGAAGTTTGCCAGCCGCGTCGGTCGATGCTTAAAGCTATGTAGAGCATATCGCCAATCAAATGGAGCCGAGTGGCTCAGATATGGTCCTGATTGAACGAAAAAGAGCACAACGGCTGCCGAACTAAGCGCCATTCCTGTTGTGACGTAAAGGACCATGCGCCAAGGGGGCATTCCGCCTGTCCCCAGCAAAGGAACGGCATTGAGCAGATGAGGAAATGCAGAACCAAGGGTCAATGCACCAACAAGAAGACCAATCCCCAATCCTCGGTCTTTTTTGCTCCAAGTTGCAATCAGCTTCATCCCGGGAGGATACACCCCTGCAAGCGTTATCCCCGTCAGAAAGCGCAACAGAATTGAGGTCGCGGCAGGGTTGTCCACAAATGGCGTCAACAGTGGGATCGCTAGATTGACCATTGCGCCCAACATAATCGAAATGATAAACAATATTCGGGCTGGCACTCGATCGGCAAGGTTGAACGCGGCGCTCAGTAAAGCACCAATGACAAAGCCAATCTGAACACTCATGGTCATCCACGAAACTTGACCCGTTGTCAATCCCCACTCAGTCTGCAATTGTGGCACAACTGCTGTGGCAGAAAACCAGAGCGCCATTGCCAATAATTCTGCCAGCGCTAAAGCACCAATGTTGCGCCATTTGCCCGTCAGAGTTGTCGACAATCGCGGGGCGCCGATGGCTTGAATTGTCGTCATGTTCACCCCCTTGTGAACGTTTTATAGGGGTGTGTCCCAAAGTGTGTAAATGCAGCAGTTCTCTGACTGAACGGTGTTCATTTACACACTTTGTGGTACACACTCGTTTTATATAACTCTTGACTCTGACGGAGATTGTGAAGTATTGTGGAAGGAAAGTCGGTAGGTGGAAGTACTATAGAAAACGCTTAAACAAAAAACTCATCCCAAGGCAGCGAAGCCATCTGGTCATTACACACAATATTGATCATTGCCCGAAGTAGAGGAATCTTGGTGCCGTCTAGCTTGTCATCGTAAACCATCTTCTCGACTGTAGCACCAATGGCCAGTGCTAACTCTGCTCCCTCGATTGTATCGTCTGGCATGTGTGTCACTTTTGCATCGGTGTAACGCATCCCAAGCCCCAGCAGGCGCCCCATGCGGCTGTTCCGTCCGCCTTGACAAGTTACATAGAGATCGCCCACGCCTGGCATTCCCAATACGCTGCGCTGCGTGCCTCCCATGTAGTCAACGAGATAGGCCGTCTCCCAAATACCTTGGGCAAAGATGGCGGCTGCGGGATTGTGCATCTGGGCATGATTTTCGGGTGTCTTTGCAGTATCTGCTTCTTTTTCCAACAACCCAGCCGCCAATCCCACGGCCAACGCATAGACATTCTTGAGCGCCACACAAACTTCCACACCAATCATATCTGTATTGGTCCAGACATGATAATAGGGTGTGCGTATCCAATCGGCCAATTGCGTCAAAAGTGCTTGATCTTCTCCTGCCACGACTACACTAGCGTGCCGTCGACTCGCCAGTTCGCCGGCAATGGAAGGGCCACCAACAGCGGTTATGCGTACCCTAGATTGTGAGCCAGCAGGAAGTTGCTTGCGTAATGCTTGAGGCAAAATTTGCAAACTTTCTTGATCACCCTCCAAGCCTTTGGTCAGAAAAAGAAGGGGGACATCGGCTGAGAGAACATCAGTTGAGAGGAGAGGTCCAAGCATCATGGCCACCCAGTCAATCCCCAAGGAATTGACGCCTAAAACGACTAGATCCACGCCCTCAAGTGCCTCACCCAGTCGATCATAGGAGTAAGGAGTCACTTGATCGGACAGAGTAACGCCCAACCGCGGATGAAACCGCTCTTCGTGTATCTGCTCGATGATTTCATCATCCAAATGTGTCCCAACGAGCTGAACTTGATGTCCATTGTCTGTTAAAGGAACGCTAAATGCGCTCCCCATGACGCCCGCGCCCAAAATTAAGATGTTTGCCATTCAAAGTACCCTTTCTACATTTGAATTGTAGTGCAACGGGATATGACTGTCAACAGACTATTGTAATTGAATGTTTTTTGGCTGATATGTCCTCAATTGCAATCTAGCCCACTGCAAAAAGGACGTGAAATAACTACTGTAAAGAGTCTGTGTCTTTATAAATAGTGGTATACCGCAAATTGTGTAAAAGCTTCTTATTCTCTCCGAGAAAAAAGAGTGTGTACCACAAAGTGTGTAAATGAACACTGCTCAGTCTGGGAACCGCTGCATTTACACACTTTGGGATACACTCCCAGAAAAACGAAATTACACACAATTTGGGATACTGCTTTATAAACAACTTACCTCACAGGAGACCCCCACTTCATGATTATTGGCATGGACTTTGGCACAACTCACTCTGGCATGGCAGTCTACGACGGCCACCAATTGCGCACGATCCCCTTGGACGCCACCAATGCAAATGAACGGGTCACGCCCACGATGCTCTATGCAATGAACGAGCAGAAACTCTGGTTTGGGCGCGAGGCCATGAACACTTATTTCGAACACAATTTGGGACGCCCCGTCAAGCTGGAACGCATCTGGATCGGTGAGATCACGCTTACCTTTGCGGAAGTCGGCACCTTCGTACGCGATGTCTATATCTGGATCGATGTGCTCTCCCCTGGTCGGCTCTTTGTTTCCTTCAAAACCGACTTACCAGACTCCACCTATACAGGCACAACGGTCGGACGCTTTTTCTATTCGTTGGAAGACATTATTGCCACCTATCTCTATGTGGCCAAGACCCGCGCCGAGCGATTCCTGGGACAAGAACTGGACCATGTGGTCTTAGGGCGCCCCGTGCGCTTCTCCGAAAATTCGCAAGCCGATGCCCTAGCCCAGGAACGTTTGCTCGACGCCGCCATGCGGGCAGGTTACAAAAGTGTCTACTTCGAGTATGAGCCAATCGCTGCCGCTCATTTCTACGAAACCACTCTCGATCGGGCGCAAAATGTACTAGTCTTCGACTTTGGTGGTGGGACACTGGATATCACAATCATGCGGCTTGGTGATGCAAAAGAGCGACAGGTGCTTGCCACAAGCGGTGTGCCGATTGCGGGCAATATCTTTGACCAACGGATTGTACGAGCCAAAATCCCCAAACACTTTGGCGAAGGTAGCTATTACCGATCGGCCAACAAATTGCTACCCATTCCCGGGCACATTTACGACGCCTTCTCAGACTGGCGCACTATCTTGACTCTCCAGACGCCTGATAACTTAAATCTGTTGCGCAGCATTGCCCCCACTGCGGAGAATCGCTATGCGATCGAAGGGTTGCTCAACTTGATTACGAGCAATTATAGCCTGCGTATGTACGATGTGGTAGAGCGGGTCAAACGGCAGCTCTCCCATCGTGACAAAGCGGTTATTCGTATGGGAGGCGATGGCTTCCACGTGGAGGAACCCATCACGCGCGCTGAGTTTGAATATGCCATTCGCCCCGAGTATCGCATCATTGAGCGACACCTGCAAGAGACGCTCGAATCATCCGGCCTCCAGGCGAACGAGATCGATGTGGTCATTCGTACAGGTGGATCTTCCCAGATTCCGCTCTTCAAACGTATGTTGGCAGATAAGTTTGGTGCGGAAAAAGTACGTGCTCTGGACACCTTTGGTAGTGTAACATCGGGGTTGGGTGTGATTGCCCATGGCATCGAAACGGGAACAATTGAGGCCACCGCTTATCAAAAATCAAGCCGTATTGAGATGCCCATCGAGACAGGACGCACCAATGTCCCTCTTGTCGACCTGAATCTGCTCAAACGCCAAATCATGTTGACAGAGGGTGCAATTCAGCGTACAGATGATCAGATGGGGTTGGCGTTGGTGACCAAGGATTACCATGTTCATGTGCAAGCATTACCTGCTGATACACTTGATGAAGATGAGCCAGTTCCGATCGATCTTAGCTCATTGCCATATGAGCGCGGCCTTTATTCCATGACAATGGCAGATCTGGACGAGCCGTTGTTGTTGGTGACCTCTACTTTTCGCCTGTTGCTGGTCACGCTGCGGGAACTAATTGGGTACAAGGAAGCAAGCATGAATTTCGCCGACGCGCGCGGTTTTATGCGTGGCGAACAGCTCTGCCTGGTGACGCGCTGGAGTCCCATTCAGGAAGAACCGCTGCTGGCGTTGATGAGTTCGCAAGGTTATGTACGCACCTTTATTATGGAGCAGATGCGGTCGCGCATCGAAGGCTCTACACCGCCCAAGATTGGCTGGTCGCAGCCTGGTTGGCCCAAAGCATTGATGGGTGCAGAACCAGAGCAGCGTCTGACGGCCATCGACAGCGCGGGGCGAGGCGCATCTGTTCGCTCTGAGAATGTGCCTCGATCCGGTGTCCGACTTCTGCAAAAGCGCAAAGCGAATGAGCTGGTGGCTGGGCTAACAACCACCGATGAGGCGGAGTTGCTATTGCTTTCTACGACAGGGTACGCTAGCTGTGTGGATGTCAAGCGCATCCCTCATGCCAGCAAAGATAAGCCCACTGGTGCTGCCTTGGTGCGTCGTCGCGGCGAAATATGCAATGCGCAGATTATGGTGCAGAGTGCTCGTTATTGGGCCTTGACTACGGAGAGACTCGTCCCAATTTCATCAGAAGCATTGAGGGCGAAAGGTGAAGACGGTTTGTTAAAAATGGAAAAACTGGTTGGGGTTGGGAAGGAAGAGATCGTATTGGGTGGGTGTTGCTACGATCTCTGAATCAATTGTTTACAATTTGCAACTCTTCACGAGGCTCCTGGTTGGTCTGAGAGCTTCGAAGTGTTTGCCACAGAATTAGGACATCACGCTGATTGAGGGCGAAGTATGTAGCGATATAAACAAGTCCACCTCCGCAAATTGCCGTGATCAAATAGGGGAGGGTTTCCAGTTCAAGCGCTTGAATGAGTAGAACCGTTCCCGTCATACATAGAGTTGCGAAAAGAATGGTGAGAATTGTTTTACCGACTGTCAGCTCATCCCTTATACCGACTGTCCAACGATTCAGGTAGTACATAGCACATGCCAAGGCAAGTGCAGAAAGTGTTGTTGCCCAAGCCAAACCTCGAATCCCACCCTGACTGACCAGCAAATAACTCAGAATAATATTCAGCAGCATCCAGCCTAAGTTGGCCCACATGGGAATGCTGGTATTATGTTGTGCGAAAAAAGAGAGAGAGAGAATATTGCTTGATACTTCTGCGATCAAGCGCAAGGCGAGAATGACCATTAAAGCATACACGAGATCGGTGGCAGCAGCATCGAATGAGCCACGTTCCAACAGAAAGGAAACGGCTGGTTTCCCCAACACCACTAGACCGACTGCTGCCGGAACAGCCAATGCCCATGCGGCTCGTAGGCCCAAGGTGAGTGTTTGCCTCAACTGATCTGCTTTGCCTTCATTATATTGTTCGGCCATTGTTGGAAAGAGAACTGTCGAAATTGCATTGCCGAATAATTCTTTGGGCATGCCGATCATAATCAGCAGGGCATAGAAAAAGGCAGAGATACTACCTTCCGATAAGTTGGAGGCCAGACGAATGAAAACAAGGTCAACGGCTTGAAATGTGCTTAAAGTGATGACACGGGGCCCAAGCAGGACAAACAATTCATGCAGCCCAGACAGGTGTAACGCCAGTTGAGGACGCCGTGCAATTCCATAGCGCATGAATGCAGGCATTTGAATTAGCAATGCAAATGAAGCCCCAAAGACACTTCCCCAGGGAACACTATAGATTCCATTTGTTGGTGCAAGTGTATAGAGGCCAACAATCTGCCCCAAATCAACGAATACGGTGCTGAGGGCTGGCAAAAAGAAATGCTGATGCGCATATAGGAGGCTGGAGACAATGCTGCTCAGACCAAATATGACTGTGGCAATCAGCGCGATGCGCATCAGGTCCGCCGTCATGGATTGTTGAGCGGGACTAAATTCTGGGACAAGAATCACGCGCATGATCCAAGGAGCAAACAATGCTGCAATCCCGCAAATTATGGTCAAGACAGAGAGCGCGATGGTCAAAACTGTGTTGGCGAGAGAACGAGCATTCTCCGAATCCCCTGCACTCAAATAAGCAGAATAGACCGGTATCAGAGCTGCAGATAGTGCCCCGCCTGTTAAAAGAGAAAAGAATAGCTCAGGTAGTTGGTTTGCAGATAAATAGGCATCCGACTCTGCTCCCGTCCCAAAAAAGCGTGTCACCAAGAGGAGCTTCACAAACCCCGTTGCTTTGTTGAGGCCCAAAATCCCAAAAACTAAAATTGTCGACCGAAGAAGATGCTGTGCACGTGGCATAAGGATAGCGAATATACTTCCGTTCTCGGGGTGGTTCAAAATTAGGTTTACACTTTTGATATATAGACAAAAATCTATATGAGACCGTTTTCTCTCTGAGAACCGGCGAAATCAGAGAATATAAACGTTCTTTCTGTTTCTAAAAGTGTAAACCTATCTATCCAGCTAAAATGAACCACCCCCCGTTCTCTATCCGAAATCACATTAAACTTGAGCGTGTACCACAAAGTATGTAAATGAACACTGTTCAGTCAGAGAACCGCTGCATTTACACACTTTGGAACACACTCCTAAACTTCAGCGCTTTGTGGATCGCGGATAAACAAAATCGTCAACGCCACGCAAAGGATCATGGCAACGAAGGCGAACAGCCAAGGATAGATCGGATTGGCGGTGTATAAATACCCACCCAGAAATGAAGCCGCCATGAGCGGGAGCGTGATCAAATACCCCATGGCTGGTCCACCTGTGCCACCACCAGCGGCTCCGATCATGATACCGCCTTGACCAATTGCTGCCATGACGCGCCCCCGCATCGAGCGCGGAACAGAGTCGGCAATCAGGGCAGTCGAGGCGGGAATGATTAAGACATGGACGACTGCAATGGCAATGCGAATCATCAAGACAGCTATATAACTATGCACAAGGATAAAGAGCGGCATCACCAAAAGTGCAAGCACCAATGCTGCCAAGAGTGAACTGGTTCGACCCAGTCGATCGACAATCAGTCCTCCGGGAATAAAAAGAAGATTGCGCAAGAGAGCTTCAACGAGAAGAATAAAACCCCACGCGGCGGGCTGTAAACCTATCTCCTCAATTGCGTAGACGACCCAAAAGGCGCTGATGACCCCGTTGGTCATAAAACTTAAGATCAGTACCCAAGTTAAGGCTGTGATCGAACGTGGCAGTTGACGCAGAAGTCCAAAGATACCTCTATATGCATCCCAAAACGCACCAACAAGATCGGCAAATACCAACTGTTTGGTGGCAGTTTGATTGGTGGTCGTTTGAGATAAATGATTTGATGCTTTACTCGTTTGAGAATCTGGGGCGGTCTCAGTCAGAAAGAGGTGATTGATGATGGCAGAAACAAGATAGAGAACCATCATCGCAAAATAGAGACCCCGAATCCCCCAATTGGGTCCATATATCTGCACAATCGTCCCTGCGATCCACGGGGCAAAAATCGAAAGAACACTCGCAATCGTATTCATTGCGCCCAACCCTTTGCCGCGCTCTTCGGGGGACAATGAATCAGCTATCATGGCAGAGCGGGCCGGAAATTGCAATGTGACAACGCCGCGCAAGAGCATTGCCACGGCAATCCATTGCCAGCTGGGGGCAAGGACAAAAAGGAGAATGACAGCGGCAGAAAGATAATTGGAGAGCGCAATGATTTTGACTCTCCCAGCATAATCGGCAATATATCCTGCAACGGGAAAAAGAAACAGGCCGATGAGTGGGGCCAATGCATTGATCAATCCAACTTTTGTGGCGTCACCGTCCAACGCCAAAATGTAGAGAGAAGCATAAGGAAAGACCAATGCACGGCTAAAGTTGCCAAGTAGATTTGTAATTGACAAGATGAGGATATTGCCATGCATAAAACGCATGGAACTACGCAGCCTTTGAGCACTAAACATCATAAGCGATAAGGCATGGGTAAGGGCAGCATGTCGGTTGGCCCTTGATTGATTCTGTCACCAGACATGTAATTTTAATGAGGATATTTCAGTTGCATAAAAAAAGCTTTCAGCTAATCAGCCGTCAGCTAGGTCGAAGCCAGCACTTCGTGTTTGGTTACAGATGCGTAGCATCCACAGCCAGAATGGGGCCATATTTCGGGGTCGATTTTTATACTTTCCTATACTACTTTACTTTCTGGTAAAAGAAAAGAGATGAGATGAGAAATGTGACAAAAAGCGGTTAGCAGTTCATCCTAAAGGTAGAGAACCCAAAAAGGAGGAAGGAATGCTAACCGCGCCAGAAATAACTATAGCAGTACTGATGAATGTATTGCAAGTAACGCCGATGGGAACAAACGTAAATGTAATGCGTCTGATGTGGGCAATGCTGAATGGGTCGTTTCTGAAAAGTCGAGGAGCAATCCATAGCGCATTGAAAGAAAGCGGGTTTGAAGATGAGGAGCTCCGGCGAAGCTGGTGGAGCTTTCGATATGGATCATGGGATATCACAAGTCTGCTGGGGTCGTGGCAAGAAGAAGTGGAGTGGAAAGGGGAATGGGAGGCAAAAAAGTTAGAAGGGTACCGAGTGAAAAGCATAGATATCACAGGGTTCTGGCGACCGAAGCTGCAAGGGAAAGTGAACCGACTCTATAACTCAACGGCTCGTCGGGCATTGCCCGCTCATCTTTGGAGTGATGATAAGCTCGGGGGAGATAGGCGGGAAGCGAGTGCCACTGCTCAAGGCAATCATGAGATGCACGGTTGGAACAAAGGAAAGTGAGTTTCGGAAAAAGCTGCTGACAGAGACGAAGAAATCACTGGAGTCAGACGAAGTGGCGGTGGTCGATGCCGGGTTTACAATCAGAGAAATGCTAGAAAGCGGCATAGACCGATTTGTCCTGCGGGAAGCCATTAACTGCACAGTGCGCCGCAATGAGTTCCCCAAACGCAAAGAAAAAAGGCAGACCACCTGAATATGGTGATATTGTGCGTCCGCTCTCTCGCAGCTATAAGGGAAAGCGACTCGAGGCTACAACTCCGGACTCGTCTGGTCGCTTTCTCTATAGTGGTCGCCTGATTTGCTATCAAGCATGGCACAATCTCGTCCCCAGAACAACCAAGGTGGATACAGCCAACCGTACCTACTCGATTTACGTCATTCAGGATCCGGCCTACAACACACCTTTGGTTTTGGCGACCGTTATGACTTTGCAGCCTGAAACCATTTATCTTGTCTACCTGGAACGCTGGCCTGTTGAACATCCCCCCTTGGCTTCCAAGCAGATGATTGGCTTACATCGTCAATTTGTTCATGCCGATGAGGCTTGTTTCCGCTTACCTGAACTGGGGCTGCTTGCTGGCAATCTTCTTTCCCATTTAGCCGCTTCTCTTCCTCCCATACCGACTGGCTACTGGGATCGAGAGCCTCAATCCACTCCCGGCAGGCTGCGCCGTGTTCTCTCGAGTGCTCTTTTTCCAACTCCTGACCAACTCGACCCTGACTTTCGGAAAAAGGCCTCGGTTTCACACCATTTCCCTAAAGGCGTTCTCGCTCATCGCCGCCTCAATGCCGCTGCTTAAACTAGCCGAGCACTATTTTTACATTTTATCCCGTTTTTTCAGGGTGGATTCTTTTTTCCGCCCCTTTCGGTTTGCCCTTTGTCACTCAAGCCTTTACCAGAAAGTAAAGATACTATAAAAAGTGTATTATACACCAATTAGCATATGCATGGATAAATTTGTCACTAGCTACTGGTTATTCATTTTTGGCAGGTTAGTAAGTGTGTCCCGCAAAGGGTGTCAATAGAGTAGGCTCGCTGACTAAACGAGCTCCATTTACACTCTTTGGGATGCACTGCCTGTTGAACGATCACCCAAATGCCTGAGATGGTTTGACAGAGTACAATGATTGCGATAGCATAAGCAGCATGATTGCTAAAGGATTAACTGTTGGTCTCTTACCTTATTTTTGCGCAACGGGAAGGGAATTCTATTCGTTGACGCAATAAGAGCCTGATTCTATTCGATCAAATTCGTCAAAATGCCGAAAAAAGGATAGCCTCAAAGAAATTCATTAGAGATACCCGATCCAAGGAGGCATTCATGGCAATAGAATTCGGACTAACGAACGAGATCAGCAATACTCAGTATGCACCATTAGCTGCGTTGCTGGCACACTACCATCAAGAGAAAGTGCTAACTGCGTTGAAGAAGATCGAAATACCGGTCAAAACGTATGAATATACACCAGCAAGTAAGTTGGAACAGGTGCTGGTTAGCATATTATGTGGTTGCGCAACGCTGACTGAGTTCAATACAAAGGTCAGACCAGAAAGACTCCTTGCGAAAATTTATGGGATGGAGCAGCTTAGTGAGCAATCAAATATGTCTCGTACATTAGACGCCCTAACTCTAATGAATATCGGTCAATTAGAGAGTGTGGTCAGCGAAATCTGCAAGCCTCTAAGCCAAATACACAACCACGATTACAGAAAAGTCAAAAAGGCTATTTTAGCGGCAAAAAAACGCAACGGGACGCCAATTGGTCCGTGTAAGTTCGGTTAAATACCATGAAACGGTTTGGTCAGACCTCTATCCAGGAGTCAGCATACAGCTCCATCGTTTCAGCCAGCCGTGCTTGCCACGGAAAGTTCATTAGAGTTAGACGAGAAAAACGCGAGCGAGTCGTCTGGCGCACCGATGGCGGTGCAGGTAGTGAAGAAAATATTCGGTGGCTGCTCAACCGCAACTATCAATTTATGATGAAGGGCAACTCCAACCGTCGTGCCCATCTGTGGGCGCAACAGGTGACTCGATGGGATCCTTGCGGTGACGTCTTTCTGGCTGAAATTCCATCCCTATCAAGTTTAATCGCCCTGTACGCATTTTTCTCAAAAAAAGAGTGAAAAACGAGCAAATTTGGGGTGGTTCATTTTAGCTGGATAGATAGGTTTACACTTTTAGAAACAGAAAGAACGTTTATATTCTCTGATTTCGCCGGTTCTCAGAGAGAAAACGGTCTCATATAGATTTTTGTCTATATATCAAAAGTGTAAACCTAATTTTGAACCACCCCAAATTTGTGTCAGTTACTACATTTCGACCATCAAATTGCCATCCAAGCGTCACTTCATTTCATATTATGACAATCGAGGTGCGGCTGAAATCGAACAATTCCGTAATGATAAAATGGGGTTACACTTAGCTTCTCGTCGCAAGACCCTATTTCTAGCTCAAAAATCTCTTATCCTTTTGGCTGATTTGGCGCATAATTTGATAGGCCATTTCCATCAGCAAGCTCTCGTGGATACTAGATTTGAACCTTTCCGGCAGAAACGAATTGTTCGAGATCTATTATAAATACCTGGTTTTCTCTCTTTTCAGAACGGCTCACTTTCACGGATTGACCTGCTAAGTTCACATCCTTATTCTCGTGACCTTCTGATTTGCTTGAAATCCTATCTAGAGGCCGATTAGAAACCCCCTCTAGTTGCATGAACGAATAGAATCACGCTCTCGTTGCGCAAAAATAAGGTCTTACAAGAAAATTGTTATATTGTCGGCTGTGAAAAAACACACCGCGGTGTTGTGATTGATCCCGGTGACGATGCTCGTTCGATTCTCAATCTCATTGATGAGATGGGTTTAACGATTGAGAAGATTATCAACACGCACGCTCATTTTGATCATGTTTTGGCTGTCAATGACGTCAAGGCCGCGACTGGGGCGCCCTTCTATCTTCATAAGGAAGATCTACCCGTTTTACGTGATGCACCAACGCGTGTTCGACTTTGGCTCGATTCGTATACAGATCCGATTGATGAACCAGACCATTATTTGGAACATGGTCAGACGATTGTTTTTGGTGAAGAGAAACTAGAAGTGCGTTTTACACCAGGACATGCACCAGGACATGTGGTCTTTATCGACCATACAGGAAAGCACGTTTTTGGTGGAGATACTCTTTTTAAGGGAAGCATCGGACGTTATGATTTGCCTGGAGCAGATGGTCCTACATTGTTGCGCAGCATTGGTGAGCAGTTGATGACATTGCCTGATGATTATATTATCTATCCTGGCCATGGTCCAGCTACACAAATCGGTTTTGAACGCAAATCCAATCCATTTTTGCAATAGAAATAAACAAAGAAGGAAACAAAAAAATAAACAAGGAAGCTAATAAAACTCATGCATTCTCGATCCTTCGATTTTCGCTTCATGCTTGCACTCATTTTGCTCACTACTTTGTTTGTTTTAGGAGCCTGCGGTTCTGATGAACAGGAAACCAACCCAACTCCGACACTTGTCCCAACATTGCCACCTGTCGATATCGCTGAAGCTGAGCCAGCCACTCATACCCCAATCCCAGTGGCGACGGCGACGCTGGAAGCATCTCCAACACCTGAAGAGACACCTGCGACTGTTTCAGAAACTGAAGATGGCGAAACCGACGATACAGAAGTTGCTCCACGAGTTTATTTCCGACAGCCAACCAACAATGCTGTTGTGCCCATCACGTCGACAGTCGTGATGGGTTTCGAGGGATTAGTGATTGCTCCAGCTGGCGAAGTTGTCGAAGGATCTGGTCATTTTCATATTTTGGTTGATACGGATTTTGTAGAACCGGGTGAAGTGATTATCAATGATGAACAACATCTGCACTTCGGTGATGGTTCGGTCGAGACAGAGCTGATTCTATCGCCAGGATCTCACACATTGCGTTTGCAATTTGCGGATGGGGCCCATCGAGCACTTGAAGGGGAACAGTATCGAGACGAGATCGTTGTGAGCGTAAAGGACAGTGCTCCAGAACAGTCTGTAGCATTTGCTCAGCCACGCGATGGTGCAACCGTTCCGCCAGAGTTCATGGTGGTTATGGCTGCAACAGGATTGGTTGTCGAGCCATCAGGCGACATCCATGAAAACGCCGGTCACATGCACATTCTGGTTAACACTGATTTTGTAGATCCGGGTGAAGTAATTATCAACGATGAACAACATCTGCATTTTGGGGGTGGACAAACGACCACGACTTTGAACTTGGAGCCAGGCGAACACATTCTACGATTGCAAATGGCGGATGGTGCCCACATTGCGCTAGATGGGGAGCAGTATCGGGATGAAATCCGGGTCGTTGTCGAGGAAGAGGCACCAGCCGAACAAGTGCGCTTTGTGGAGCCACAGGATGGAAGCACGGTATCACCAACGTTCAATGTGCAGATGACAGCAGCGGGACTTTTCGTAGAATCGTCCGGCGCTGTTCTGCGGACAGAGGGTGGTCATATGCACATCCTGGTTGATACAGATTTTGTGGAACCCGGAGAGGTGATTGTCAATGATGAGCAGCATCTTCATTTTGGAGGGGGCCAACTGACAACCGAATTGACGCTTGAGCCTGGTGAACATACTCTGCGGCTTCAGATGGCGAATGGCGCTCATATTGCACTAGATGGGGCACAATATCAGGATGAGATTACGATTACTGTAGATGGCTCGGCAGCAGGTGAGCCAGACACTTCAGCCGAATCGAACAATGATGGCGAGGCAACTGAGCCCGATGACGGTCAACAAGATGATAATGACGCAGAGGATGGAGATGCAGCAGAGGAAGCAATGGACGAGCAGGATGACGCCACAGAAGACACCGATGAGGCTTCGACTCCTCGTGAACCACAGGTGTTGTGGGTCAGCCTTGGATGTTCTGGATGCCACAATATAGACGAAGCGCAAACTGAATCCAATCGAGGGCCTGTGGGACCACATCAGGGCAACTTACATGAACGAGCAGGGGAGCGGGTAGAAGGTCAAAGTGCTGAAGAATATGTTTATACAAGTATCGTTGAACCCAATGCCTACGTCGTTGAAGGTTACGTTGAGAATGTGATGATACAAACTTATCAGGAGCAAATGAGCGAGGAAGAGATCCGGCTCATGGTTAAGTGGATGCTCGATCCCAATCGTACGCAATAAGGCGATTCTAGAAAAAATTGAGTCACCGATAAGATAGGATTAGCAGGATTATGCTGAACTTCGCTTCAAAATCGGAGTTTTGGGATTGGTGATAGAGGATCGGGAAAACCGATCACCAATTCTCACTCCCTCTAAAACGAAAGAGTGTAGTCTTTTCCAGAGCGTCTCTATGAGTGAATATATCTACCATATCTTGCCCCTTTCTAATTGGCAAGAACAGAATCCGCACGAACCATACCGAGGTGACACCCTTCGGACAGAAGGATTCATTCATTGCACTGGTGAACGGGAGTTGTTGGTTCTCGTTGCCGATGCAAATTATCGTTCCAATCCCTCCCCGTTTGTGGTTTTATGCATCGACGAATCCAAAGTTGTTGCCCAGGTAAAGTGGGAAGAGGCTGACTCAACCATTTTTCCGCACATTTACGGACCGCTTAACTTGGATGCGGTTATCGATGTTGTGGAGTTCCCACGTGGGTCTGATGGACTGTTTTGTCTGCCCAAATCCTGGGTATCTAAAGAAGAGTGATCGGCCTTACAGAAGGTCCTTAACCGTATTTCTAGAATGGATGTAACATGAAACGTAGTAAGAAGTGTCTTGGGCAAATGATATGACGACTTATGTAGATCGAATATCTGGATTGATTGGGAAAAGAGTTCGCCACAATCGGGACGGCTCTGTTGCATCTACAGCTCCTACTTCTACAGATCCAGAAGTGACAAGTGAGACGCGAGCAACCACTGGTGGTACTTCAGAGCAAGAGCCGGTTGTTGTATGGGAGGCCATGAACCAAATGGAAGCCCAAATTGTCAAAGGACGCCTCATAAGTGAAGGGATTCCAGCTATCCTTCGTGGCGAAGCACTCGGTACAATTTACGGATTGACGTCGGGCAACTTAGCTGCAACGGATGTGTTGGTGCCGGGACCGCTTGCTGAAAAAGCATTAACAATTCTGCACGATGATGTTGTGTGGGAAGAATTTGAAGAGCTTGGAGAATTCGATGAATCAAGTGAGTAACCAGACAATACCTGCCCATCTAAGCCAAGAAAAGGTCAGGAGCATCCAACCCAAATTTATTGTTGGAGGGCTTCTGCTTCTTGGTCTCGTCGTTCTCATGGCATATGCAACAGTCACGACCGGTGCATATTATCGAACAGTAGATGAAGTCGTCTCCAATAGTGAAACGCTCATTGGTCAACGGGTGCGTGTCAATGGTCTGGTTGTAGCAGAGAGCGAAGATTGGAATGCTCAGGAGATTGTGTTGCGTTTCTCGATTCATGACGAGAATGACGCAGACGGTTTAGGCTATCACTTACCCATAGTCTTTCATGGTCCCCGACCAGATAACTTTCACCGTGCGGCATCAGCAATTGTTGAAGGTGAATTGTTGGCAGATGGGACCTTTCAAGCAGATGAGCTATTGCTTAAGTGCCCAAGCCGCTATGAGGAAACACCGGAAGAGATTCGAGTCAAAGCAACAGGATGAAGGGTGATTCTGTTCTCAGCTGCTTGAAAACGGCTATCTCATATTTGCTCATCAGGCGAAATTATGTGAACATAATCTTTACGAGTGTGTACCATAAAGTGTGTAAATGGAGCAGGCTTTCTGACTAACGGTCTTCATTTACACACTTTGGGACACACCGCCATATCTACCTTGAAAGACCGGTTGTCATGTGCAATGGCAACCGGTTTTATACTATAATACGGATATCTTGTCCACCTTGAACAAGATATCTACTCAGCAATTCAGTACGTGTTTTAAAAGTCTGCCTGAAGGGTGAGCAGCATTTGCTCACCTCTCATTATGTTGCACTTTTGAAACACTATTTAGGGAGTGTGTCCCAAAGTGTGTAAATGCAGCGGTTCTCTGACTGAGCAGTCTTCATTTACACACTTTGTGGTACACACTATTATTTAAGAGGGAACAGAGTGGTACGAACCATTATATTCGTGGTAAGCGGGTTCATTGTGTTGGCAATTTTACTTCCAATACAGTCCCAAGCACAGCAAGGGCCACAATCTCCCGACTATGATCCTGCTCAAGTTGCCCTTCCTGTGCAGACTCCAGTCGCTCGGCTAGGTCGTTCCATTTTTCTAGAGAGCTGTGCGCCGTGTCATGGTCTAACCGGACAAGGTGACGGAGAAGTTGTTGAGAATTTGCCGGCACCACCTCCCTCATTCATTGATCCCGAAAACCTCTGGCAACGTAGCCCAGCCCACTATTTTCACACAACCAAGTTTGGTCGCTTGCAGAATTTGATGCCTCCTTGGCAGAATCAGCTGACCGATGAGCAGATTTGGCAAGCTGTCTACTATACCTGGAGTTTGCACACGGATCAAGAGAGCGTTGAACAAGGTCGCGCTTTGTTTGAAGCTGGTGAATCGATGCTCGACTCGAACAGACGTGAAGAGCTAAATCAGTTACTTGATCCTGCTACACAGCAGTTCCGTACGCAAGAAGAATTAACGCAAGATGTGTCAACCCTTTTCGAGGAAACGGATGTCAATTGGTCCGAGACTGATTTGGCGAATGTGGTTGAATATATGCGGTCGCAGCATTATATTGCACCTTGGGAATCCGGCTTTCGTGCGGGTAATGGGACAATTCAGGGTCAGGTTGTACTTGTTACAGAAAATGGCGAGACAGAGGTTAGCAACACAGAAGCTGAGAACAATCTGCTTCGAACGCCACTGAATAAGCAAAGAGTAAATCTCAGTGCTTTTTCAGCGCATGAACTGCTGGCTACATTTGAGACGACGACCGATGAGAATGGGCAATTTGCTTTTGCCGATTTGGCGGCCGATACCGGTATTGGCTATGTCATGGAAACAATGTACAAAGACATTCTATATCGTAGTGACATTGTGGAGTTGGCCCCTTTACAACCTTCATCAAGCCTTGATCTTCCCGTATATGAGACAACAGATGATCCGTCTGGTATCTTTCTAAACCGAGTGAACTGGGTGGTTGATTTTGAACCAGGGGCGCTGATCATCGGTCAGATTCTCTCATTTGGAAATAATCAAGTCGAGACATTTATTGGGCGAAATGTAGAGAAGATTGATTTCCCCGTAACGGCAGAACTTGTCCTACCGGAGCAGTCACATGAACTCCAGTTTCAGGATGGCGAATTGGGGAATCGATATCAGCAAGTAAATCGGGAGGACAAGATCGTTGTCTATGATACAGAGCCTGTTCGACCAGGTGAATTGACGAATCAAATCTTCTTGGGCCATCGTTATCCCGTAGAGGGAGACAGCGTGAAGATTGAGCAAGAGTTTCTTTATTCATTGGAGCAGGTGAACTTGCTGGTGGCTGATCTTCCTGAGCTTAGAGTTGATGTCACTGGACTCGAATTGATTGGACAAGAATCGATTCAGGGTACTGAATTCCGATTGTGGAGCAGTGTAAATCCGGCAACCCAATCATTTACATTGGAGCTCACTGGTGCAATTCCTCCCGGCGGAATCGATCCGCGCTTGCTTACTTCCGGACAATCCGCGCGCAACCCGACTGAAGCAAATGTACCACCGCCTGCAGCCACGCCACCACTCGCTCCTGTGATCCCATTTGCTTTGGGTGGGGGCGTCATTTTGGTGCTGGTTGGGGTTTTCGCATTTTCTCTGCAGAGGCAGCGTAGCCAGGATCAGGTTACCCATTTGCAACAACAACGAGATTCACTGATTTTAGAAATTGCCGAGCTCGATGAACTCCATGCTGCGGCCAAGATGGACGATCAAACCTGGACAGACCAGCGTGCTGGTCTAAAAGGACGTCTCTTGGAGATTGCAGGGTTGTTAAATGACAAAATGACGAGATGACATTAATTTGTGTACAGAAGCTCCGCAAACGCTACGGTTCCAAAGCTGTTTTGAAAGATGTCGAACTAACCATTGATGCTGGACAGGTGGTTGCTCTTTTGGGTGCAAATGGAGCAGGTAAAACAACGTTAATGCGTAGCATTGCAGGATTAACGAAGCCGGACCGAGGAAGCATTCAGTTAGGGGGCGCAACGTTTCGCACGGCTCGTCATGAACTTCGTCGCTACATAGGATTTGTTGGTCACGCGCCATTGTTATACGATACATTGAGTGGCTGGGAGAATTTGCAGTTTTTTGCGCGCCTCTACGATATGCAGCAGCCTGAAGCACGGATTGAAGCATTGATGCGCGAGGTAGAGCTTTGGTCGCGCCGACGTGATTTGGTGCGCACCTATAGCCGTGGGATGAAACAGCGTCTGGCCATTGCACGCACAGTATTGCACGATCCACCCGTCCTCTTATTGGATGAGCCAGATACTGGATTGGATCAGGCTAGTATGGAAATGTTGCACCGCATTATCCGCCAGCTTGGTGTGAATAATCGGGCCATTTTACTTTCCACCCATCAGTTAGATCAAGCATTGATCTGGGCCGATCAGATTTGTATTCTCGCTGATGGACATATCGTGCATCAACCCAAGAGCCAAGAGCTAAACATCTCTAGCCTTAGAACACTTTATTTGGAAACAAGCCACAGCTAAACCGAATTCTATTTGAAAGCGATAGGTAACAGTTCACCTTGCGCACCGAACGAGGAGGTGACAGTCACTTCACGTTCAAATGGACAGGCAAGTAACAAGCACGGCTCGCTTTGTGCGAAAAGTAACTGTCACCTGCCGGGATAACGTGAACAGTTACCTCTAGGGAAGCAACAGAAAGCGAAGGCTTTCAACACAGCCGCATGATAGACAATGGCGGTGTAACCAAGCATTTGGATACCTGTGACTCACACGACTGATCTGCCGCAAGTGCAGATGAGAACCAATGGTAGTACTGCGTCTCTGTTACGAAAAGTCTGGGCGATCGCGCAGAAGGATTTGCGTGTGGAACTTCGTACCCGGGAGGTATTCGGTGCGATGACTGCCTTTAGCGTGCTGGCTGTGATTCTTTTCGGTCTCGCATTTGATCTGGTACCCAGACGCGAATTGATTGCACCTGGAATCCTGTGGGGCGTTTTGCTTTTTTCGGGAATTCTGGGATTGAATCGAAGCTTTGGCGCAGAAGTGGACCGTCAAAGCCTCTCGGCACTTTTACTCGCACCAATGGATCGCAGTGTCATCTACTTTGGAAAAGTACTCGCGAATTTTTGCTTCATGTTGGTGACACAGATTTTCGTTGTGCCTGTGCTTTTTATCTTGTTTGGTGTCAATCTTTTTCGGCTTTGGATTTTTGCGGGACTCTTTTTAGGATTGATTGGCTATGTCTCCATTGGCACTTTTTTTGCAGCCTTGTCTTCAAGTATTCGAGCGCGCGAGACGCTGCTTCCGATTTTGATGTTACCCGTATTGGTTCCGCTCTTTTTGGCTGGTCTAAGTCTAACATCGGATGTTTTGGCAGGGCGCACTTTTACCGAAATGCGCCATTGGTTAGGAATGTTGCTTATATACGACCTGATCTTTCTGATCATCCCGTATATGGTTTTTGATCTGATTTGGGAAGAAGGATAAAGAATTTACAATTTTGGATTTACGATTAAGGTCAAGTGAATCATGAGCACGATAACTTTACAAAAGCGACCAGTAAGTCGCTCTGGGATGGGGTGGCATGTTGCTCAATTACTGCTAAATGCATTGGTGGTGATTGCAATGGTGGTCTTTATCTGGGCAGCATTGGTTTATGCGCGGGCTGCAGCCAATTTAGCTGGTGATGAACAGCTAGCTCAACGCATTTTTTATATCCATATGGGGTGCAATTTTGCGGCATTGGCTGGTTTTCTGATGTCAATTATTGGGAGTGTTATCTATCTTTTGACGCGCAATCTTGATTGGGATCGCGTGACCCAGTCAAGTATTGAGGTGGGCACTATCTTTGGATCGGGTGTCTTATTGACCGGCATGGCCTGGATGCAGCCAACATGGAATACAACATGGACGTGGGATCCACGTCTAACGACAACTGTCATTACGGTTTTGATCTATATTGCTTATATGCTTTTCCGCAACGGAATCGACAACCGTCAAACGCGTGCACTCTTTGGCAGTATTTATGCTCTCGTGGCGTTTCTCAGCGTTCCACTTACCTACTACAGTACGCGCTGGTTCCGGTCTATTCATCCGGTTGTCTGGGATGGGTCAAATAGTGAGGCCCAAGGAGATTTCGGGATTGGCGCGACAATGAGTCAAACGTTGATGGTTGCTGTGGTTAGCTTTTCTTTGCTCTTTAGCGCTTTGATGATTGCGCGTTGGCGTCAGCTGCGTCTGGAAGACCGAATTGCAGATTTACAGGAGGCAATTGAGTAGATGGTCTACCTTGTCGCTGCATTTTTGGTGCTTTGGTTGCTGGTTACTGGCTATGTGCTCTTTATGAGTATGCGGCAACGACAACTGGAGCAGGAGATATCGGTCTTAGAGGAAATGATAGCTGAGAATGCAAAACGTGAGCAATAGAATGGAAGGCAGTCCGGTCAATCATGGCTGGCAGATAGTAAGAGCTGTGATTGGTGGTATCTGTTCGCTCGGGACAGGATAATTTTTTGTCGTGTAATAGCATGAGGTGATTTTCATTACTTTTTCTTGAAATTTTAATGTTGGTCCTGTACGCTTGGGTAAATGACTTTGGGTAGGCAGACTTACAGTCTCTTTTTACATTTCTGATTAGAGTAAGCGAGAGATTTTAATAGTTATTTACGCGTTCATCTATTAAATTGTGCAAAACAGGGGGTGGTTCATTTTAGGCGGACAATTAGGTTTACATTTTTGCAAAGAGAAAAGATGTTTATATTTTCTACTTTGAGCCATGCTCAGGCAGAAAATGACCTCATATAGATTTTTATCTATGTATCAAAAGTGTAAACCTAATTCTGAACCACCCCCAAAACAGGTTATTTTTTGACATATAGCCATTTTGCACAATGTTCACAGATGAATCCATTTGTTATATTCCGCTGAACGGAAGGAGTTTCAACGTATGGCACAGATGGTTGGGAATCAGACGGTTGCACAAGGATCTCGTGCCGCTGCCCCTGCGGAAAAGGAGGCTTCGGTCAGCCGTTCGGTCATCTTTTTGCACTCATTGGCTTTTGTTCTGGGATTTTCTGTCATCTTTACGCTGCTGGGTGTTGCAGCTGGATTGCTCGGCTATGGTTTCAGCATTTGGCTTCAACGCGTTGGTGCTATTTTGCTTGTGATTCTGGCGTTGACGACGTTGGGCGTTTTTCGCTGGCTGGTACGCTTGATCAGCGAAAGGATAGATCTCGAGACAAACGGTGCCGCCGCCTTATCGGTTAAGGTGATGGATTTTTTCAATAACTTACTTTATAGCGAACGCCGCGTTGTCGAAATGCACAGTGTCAACCGCAATTGGGGCTATTTAAGTAGCTTTGTTGTTGGCATGAGCTTTGGTGCAGGTTGGACGCCTTGTGTCGGTCCTATTCTGGGTAGCATCTGGTTCTTGGCAGGGAGTAACGAAACAATTGTTCAGGCCACTGCTTTGATGGGGATTTATAGTTTGGGTTTGGGAATTCCCTTTTTGATCACAGGGGCGGCATTTGGCAGCGCAACCAAGTTTCTGCGTAAACTCAATCGTTACTCGAATGTCGTAGGAATTTTCAGCGGCATTCTGCTGATTGCAATTGCCTACTATTTATGGACTGGTGAACTAGCCGCTTTAGCGGGACAATTTCCCGCATTCACCGAAATGGCAATTGAACTAGAAGAATGGGTCACGGCGACGTTGGGTTTTGGTGGCGATATCATTAACGCAAGCCTCCTTGCGTCCGCTCCAATTGCCTTTATCGCTGGTATTGTTAGCTTTGTGAGTCCTTGTGTTCTACCACTCGTCCCTGCCTACCTAAGTTACTTGAGCGGTGCTTCATTAAGTAGCTAGGGTGTAATTAGCGAGCCCAAATGCAGTTAACGCTCTATTCAAAACCAGGCTGTCATTTATGTGACGATTTGAAAGCCGACCTTGCGGAACTTCAGTCCAAGGTCGGCTTTGCGCTTATCGAGTATAATATTGAAGAGAATGCAGAAATGTTTGAGCGTTTTCGCTACCTGATCCCTGTGTTAGATATTGAAAACGGTCCTTTATTGTATGCACCCATAAATAGAGTTGAATTAATGCGTGTGTTGAACACGACTAAGGCCATTCCAGAGAAATAAACCCCTGATTTGCCGAGCATATTTCTCTGAAATGGCCTGAGCTTTTCCATATCAAATTGGGGTTGTAATTGTTGGAAAAGCCTAACACTTGAGAATCCTCCTTTGAGGAGCGTTCCTGCAATGTGAGTTTCAACAAACGCCAATCCAATTTTAAAGGATCCACAGATTGATGAGATGGACTGGATTTCTCTTTTCTATCCTGTAAATCCTGTTCATTTATGGATCATTTATTTTTGGAATCGCCCAAAGACTGATGAATCAAACGTAAATCATGGTTACAAGTGAGAATAAATCTCAAACAGACAGTCTTGCAAGCCAGCTGATTATCTGGATCACGAGCCATTGGTTGCTGCTGATTAATGTTGTTTGGGGAACATACATTACCTTGCCTTTTTTGGCACCTCTCTTCATGGCATTGGGACTCACTGTTCCCGCGCGTTTGATTTATGGACTCTATTCTGTTGCCTGCCATCAGTTGCCTGATCACAGCTATTTTCTCTTTGGTGATTTACTGATCCCAGATCTAGCCTCATTAGAAGCCAACGGAATGCCACGTGGAGTGGGTTTGCTAGAGCAACGTCAATTTATTGGAAACGAGCAGAGTGGATATAAAGTTGCCATTTGCCAACGGGATGTTGCTATCTACGGTTCTGTCTTGATCGCAGGGATCCTATATGGCCGATGGGGGCGTGGAATCCGTCCTCTTAGTTGGATTCTCTTTGGACTGCTACTCATTCCTATTGCTATAGATGGAACGACTCAACTAGTTGGGCTGAGAGAGAGTAACTGGTGGTTAAGAACATTAACTGGGTCGCTCTTCGGTATTGCCTGTGTTTGGTTAGCGTATCCTCATGTAGAGAATGCGATGAATGAAATCAGGAAACTCGATAGTTGTGAAATGAATATTTTCCAAATTTGACAAAAGAGACAAAAG
>JAHBNG010000132.1 GCA_019217005.1 Chloroflexi bacterium TSY | reverse complement strand
TTCTAGACCAAGACGATGATCTACTCTATCAGCTATTCACAGATGACGAGGTTGTCTACTATGTGGGCCGTTCTCCGGATCTGTTGCGCATTCAAGAAAAATTAGGGGAAGAACAAGTGGGCGTTACCTCCCTGCCCACTGGCTATGCAGATTCTGCCGGTCCATTCTTAGAAACAGAGCCGATCTACATCTCAACGGCCTCGTCCAACGCGCAGACCCAACGCGCTCTTCTACTGATTCATTTCTTGACCAATGTTGAGCAACAGCGCAAGTTGGCCCAATCGACGGGGCGCGTGCCGGCCAATGCTCAAGTGCGAATCGACCGTAGAGTCTCACCCGCTGTGGCAGGCTTTGTTGAACAGAGCAAAACGGCCGTTCCATTGCGTCTGATTCCTCAAGTGGCTGATGCAGTGCAGTTTGGAGAAGAAGCCTACATCCAGGTATTAGAAGGACTCTCCGATTCAACCAATGCAGCAAATCAGTTAACAGCTCGCGTTAATCAGATCTATGGATTTGATACCATTGAAATTGTACGAGATGAGCCATGCGAAATGGCTGGAGACTTAGCCGTTTGGCACAGCTGGGGAGACGAACATGCAGTGGCGCTCGACAAAGTGAGTGCCAGCTATATGCAACGCTGCCCCGACACGACCATAACGCTCACATCATTCTCCGAGGATGAGTTGATTCAGAACTATGAAGAGGTCGTTCGCAATGGTGAAGGACCTGAGCTGCTCCTCACCTCAAATTCTATTGCAATCCAGCTAGCATCTAATGAGTTGCTCCACGACATTGGGAATCTTGTTGATCCCGGTTTTCTGCAACGGTATATCCCCACAGCCCCAGATGCGTTGCGGTATGAGGGAAGGCTTTTTGGCATTCCGATCTCGGTTAACACATCGGCACTATACTATAATAAGGAGCTCGTTGACGCACCACCCGTTGACCTGAATGATCTAGTGGAACGGATCAATACAGAACGTCAAATCGCGCTCCCTTATACACCTTATCAAAATATACATTGGGGACTTTCAGCATTTGGAGGTCGTCTGTACGATGCCGAAGAACAGCTGGCGTTTACGCATGGTGAATATGCAGAGTGGCTAGACTGGTTGCAGAAAGCCAATGTTCAACCTGGCGTCGTGCTTACACGCGAAGCAGCCGAAGCCCAAGAACTCTTTGCCACCGGAGATGCAGCCTTTCTTGTGGCTGATGCAACTGTGTTGCGCCAGATGCAAGACAAGCTTGGGAAAGAGGCGGTTGAAATTGCTTCATTGCCATCTGGCCCAGAGGGTGCTGCTGGACCTATCTTGCAACTGAACGCCTTGCGATGAATCCAAATTCGACATCGTCTGAGTTAAATCTAGCCATAGAATTTGCCAAGTTCGTGACTGAGGTTGAGAATCAAACCCTTTGATGGAACATGCTGGGCTGGTTCCGGCCAATGCCAATGTCAAAAGCGAACAGTTCTTTCCGGACATTGCAGGATTTGTCGAACAGGCCAAGACAGCCGTTGTTCCGCTCAACCGTCCAGAAACTCAGACCATTTTGGATCTTGGTGAATCGCTCTACATATCGGCACTGGAACGAAACATTGAGCCAAAGGATGTTTTGGAGCACTTCACCACGTTTGTAACCCGTGCACACGGGGCTTCGCTTGCCAATCAATTTTGTCCGGCAGATGGCCCTCTCCTGCTCTGGCATAGTTTAACCGGAAACGAAATGACAACATTAGAACAGATCGTGGCCGATTTTGCTCGGGAATGCCCAGATGTTCAACTCACCTTAGACTATGTTGCAGCAGAAGAACTACCGAGCCGTCTGGCAATTGCCTCACAGGCCACCATGCAAGAGCAACTCAAATCGACTGATAAAAAGAACAGCGAATCTACTGAACAAGATCCAACATCCGATCATCAAGGGAGCCAAGAAGATGAAAAAGGAAGAGAGTCTCTTGTCGAGATCCCCAAGATTCCCGATCTTTTTCTCGCGAAGCATGACTTGATTGCCTTTGAGCGAAGAACGCCTGATTCGTCCCATCACACCTTGGATTGGATCAGCAACGCTTGTACCATTTGCGTCCAAATCGTTGGAAGCATTTCATTATGAAGAGGCACTCTACGGATTGCCCTATTCTATCGACACGATGGGGCTCTATTATAACGCAAATCTTGTTCAAAAACATGCAGAGACGCAACAGGAGCTATTCAGTCAGGCATCTCCCTCCCGACCGCTGGCTCTGAATACGAGTTTTCGAGGTGCATACTGGGGTATTTTGGCACATGGCCGTCATCTCTTCCAAAACTCAGGCACAGATGGAACCGACCAATATGCACAATCCGCGATGGATGCATTTGCGACCTGGCTAGCGCGGTTGCAAAAACTGCGCGATCGGCCCGGTATCGTGATGAGTCCCAGCCATGAAAAGTTACAGGAGATGTTTGCGGCAGGGAATGCAGCCTATCTGGTCGCCAATACCGATGCCTTATCGGTGCTGCGTCTCGAGTTGGAGACAGACGATACGCTGTCTAGCGTGGTCAAGGTTGCACCCTTGCCCGCTGGCCCAGAGGGATCAGCCAGTCCTCTGGTTGAGGTAGATGGTTTTCTTTTCAGTGCGGCAGCCAGTGAAGAACAGACAATGCGCGCGGCAAAATTTGCAGCCTTTGCCACCTCAGGAACAAGCCAGGCCTATTTGATTCACAATCTTCATCTCGTGCCGGCAAATACATTTGCTTTGACTCTCCAGCCAGATATCAACATCCGCCACTTTCTAGAACAGGTAGAGTCTAGCACGTTGTTGCCACCACGACCAGACATGATATTGCAAGAAGAAGCTGGGGATTTGCTCTACGAACGAGTGTTGAAGAATGGCCAAGATCCCGTGCGTGCCGTCTCTCAATTCCAGAACTACATTGAAGAAACGCCAAAACCGGCTATTATTGCCTATGCTGGAGATGAGGTACTGCGATGTGATCAAGATGGTC
The DNA here is from genome assembly GCA_019217005.1 of Chloroflexi bacterium TSY. The sequence goes on along the minus strand of JAHBNG010000132.1, from coordinate 38,875 downwards.
GCCTGACTGTCTGGCACAGCCTCCGTCAAAACAGAACCGAGAACGATACGCAAAATCAGGAACTGCAAAAGTCGAACGATCCACTGGACAAATTATCTCCGACTTTGCGATCCAATGCCCAGGAATTCAGGTCCAAGCACGCTATGTGCCCAGTGGTGACATGGCCGATCAATTCATCGATATACACGGTCATGATGAAGCACCTGACTTATTTCTAGGATCGCATGACCTAATCGGTCCATTGGTTTTGGGAGATTTTATCCAGCCCATCACCAACTATGTTGATGACACCCAAATCGCTGAGCATTTGGAGAAGTCCATTGATGCATTGCGCCATGACGATGCACTCTATGGAGTGCCTCAATCTTTGGACGTCATGGCGCTTTATTATAACGCGGATCTGGTCAGTGCACCCGTCAGTACATTGGATGAGCTCATTGCCGCAGCGGCACCAAATAAGCTAGTCATCTTAGACAGGAGTTTTTATGGTGCGTATTGGGGCATCTCAGCCTTTGGCGACAGACTCATCGACGATCAGGGTCAGTTGATTGGCAATCGTCCTGGCTTTGTCGAATGGCTAGCTTGGCTCAAAGAGGCGCACGCCAATGAAGGCATCATCCTGAGCAATGATCAAGGGCTGATGCAGCAGTTGTTCATGGCAGGGCAGGTTGCTTATTTGGTGGCGGGACCACTGTTGCGAGTCAATGCGTTTATGTTCAACTCGATGCTCGATCAAAAGCAGCTCGAGCTGGCCGTACGTTTTGCCAGTTTTGCCTCTTCTCCCATTAATCAGACACGTCTACGTAAAGAGTTTACAACGCTCCCGACAAATCGCATGGCGGCCGAAACAGCCGAAGATTCTGCCATCCTGACATTTGTCAAACAAGCGACGGAAACAGCCATTATCTTACCGCATACCTACGACCGACTTACACTTGATATTGGCGATACGATCTATGAGAGAGTCTTTGCCGATCAATTGCAACCGATCGATGCGGTGAACATGCTCATTCGCGTCGCCGAGAACGTTGATACGCTCGAACCATTGGGAAACGGGAGAAATCCAGGGTAGCTTTTCCAGTCGAATTGGGGGTTCATTTTCTTGGAAAAGCCTTAACTGCAGTCTTGATGTTGTTTGGAGCAACAAAACGGAGAATAACCAGTGTCTGGATCTGTCGATATTCAAGTCTTAATCGATCTGATTGGTGCGATCCGCCAGTTTGGAGAACGGCTTGTTGTACAGCGCCAGCTTGCAGCTATTGTTATTTTAGTGCTTTGTAGTTGGCTTGCTGCCCAATGCTCGTGGTATCTGGTAGGTCGCCACATTGAGCGATGGGTCAATAATTGGCGCAGCAGCCAGTTTAAACGCCATCTACGTTACGAAGTGATGATGATCAAACATGCAAAGTTTCCCATGTTTGCTATCTTCGGCCTCGATATCGTCTACCATTTTTTCCTTATGCGGGGCTGGCATGCTGGTTTGCTAGCCAAATTTGCGATTCTCTTCTGGGCGATTCTCGTTTATCGGCTTTTCATCGGCGTGCTCTACGCAAGGCTCGGCAGGACTGTGATGCAGCGCTACCATTATCGCTTTATCGCACCCCTCTTCACGTTGATTCTAATTGTCTGGTTTTTGGATAATCTAGTCCCCATCAATCATCTGGCAGATATCAAGATATGGGACGGTTTTACCGACCCGATCACGCTTGGCTCATTGCTGATTGCGACTGTTGGATTCTACTTCTGGTACGATGGCTCTGGCGTTGTGCGCGATGTGCTTCATTCGCTCATTGCCCCCCACTCAGCAGCAGATCCAGGCACTGTGGAGGTCTCATTAAAGATTGGTCGCTACATCTTCATCTCGATTGGCATCCTGATTGTACTTACTGTCCTAGGATTCGATTCCACCATGTTGGCCTTTGCAACAGGCGGGTTATCTGTGGGGATCGGTTTTGGCTCTAAGGAGATTATCGGTAACATGATCAGTGGCATCCTGCTCCTCTTTGACCAGTCACTTCGCCCTGGGGACATTGTCAGCGTCGAAGGACAGATGGGGGTGGTCAAAAATATCGGCATCCGTGCTACAAATGTCAACACCTTAAATAATGTCGAGGTGTTGATTCCCAACCAGACCTTTCTCACTTCATCGGTCACAACCTATACCAAGAGCGATCGAGTGGTGCGCATTCTCGTTGCGATCGAGACAGCCAATCGACATTCGCCTTTTGAGGTACGCGAGGCGCTCTTGGCCGCTGCCAATCGACATTCGCACGTGGCCGAAACGCCACGTCCAGCGGTCTTCTTCACAGGGCATGGAGACACCAGCCACCGATTTGAGCTTGCTGTCTGGTTCGATGATCCAACGCGCACCAAAGTGTTGACCAGCGATCTCTATTTCATGATTCATGAAGAGTTCGACGCGCGGGACCTGGAACCCTCCACACCACAACGCGACATCCAGTTTCTAAATTCGGCCTTTATGCCGCAGGAAAATCATATGTTGCAGTTTGGGATTGGGGATTGAGGCTGAGGTCAAGGCTGAGGCTAAGAGCGTGTTTTAAAAATCATTCTAAGGAAGAAGAAGGGTGTAGATAGCAAAGATAGTACTCAGAACTCAGGACTTAGCACTCAGAACTCCCTATGGTATACTGACGTCAAAGATTCTGTTTCCAATAGACCGCAACATGCGGAGCAAGTTCTCTCATGCACGGTGGTGGCTTTAGAGATTACACGCAGTAGGATTTCTCAGAGGTAGAGCGTTCAAATGGCGAAAAAAGACGCAGTAGAGAATCTCGGACCATTTGGCACGCTCGAGTCTGTTTTGACTGAGAAATGCAGGATTATGTCTACTGCGTGTAAAAGAGAACGCCTTCTCCATGTTGCGATCTATTGACTTCCACTTGTTTCACAAAGCGCTTGCGGGCATTGGAAGTTCCAATCGAGCTCCCTTTGATGTTCGCAAATAGATGAAAATCCATGTCTTTGCGAAGATGGTATCCAAAGCTCCAGATCATTGTTGCGTTGCTCGCTGTTGGTTGTGCCTCTCCACGGGATGCGTATCCAACCTTAGAGCCAACATCCCTTGCAACACAAATTGTCTTCCAACAACCAACCATTACGGCGAATTCTAGCTCAGATTCCGATGCAGAATTTGCTGCGAGTTCTGATACAAGCGCCAGAACGGATATCCAGCAAGTTCAGTTCAAGACGGCTGACGATATTGAATTAGCGGCGACATATTATATACCAAACGAGGCTGATGGTCTGATGCCAGCAGTCCTTCTCGTGCATATGGCCTATAGCAATCGCAAGAAGTGGAATCCGTTCGCACAGCTTGCCCAAGAGGCAGGATATGCTGTCTTGACGTTTGATCTGCGCGGACATGGGAAGAGCGGTGGTCCTAAGCATGTCTTTGATGAGGCAATGGACTTGGATGTTGATGCAGCCTTAACCTGGTTGAGCATGCAACCAGAGATCGATCTCACCCGCATCGGGTTGATTGGGGCAAGTGTTGGTGCCAGTTTAGCTCTACGAGGTGCGGTCAATCATCCAGAGATCCGCTCCGTTGCCTTACTATCACCAGGGATGCAGCTATGGCAAATCTCGCTCAAGAGCCAGATGGCGCACTATGGCGTTCGCTCCGCCTTGATCGTTGCGTCGGAAGAGGATGAATATCCGGCTCGCTCATCCCAAACTCTTGTTGATGAGGCCAAGGGTTATACTGAACTGGTTGTCTATCCAGGGAAAGCTCATGGCACCGACCTCTTTGCCAGCCAGGAGGATCTGAGCACTCTTTTGTTGGATTGGTTAGATGATACCGTTAAACCTTGATGGTTTACGATCGAAAATTTACGTTCTATAATGAATAAACCGACTATCCGCAAAATCAGGGCGGATGAACTCCATAAGTTGATCGCTCTTTATAAACATCTTCATCCACATGATGCACCATTGCCCCCCGTGGAAGATTTGCAGAAGATTTGGAATGAGATTTTAGCCAATCCTTCTATTCACTATTTTGTCATTGAAGAGGAGTTGGTAATTGAGGGGGATACAACAGGAAAACGTGCGAAACCGATTACAGCCGAGTCATATTTGGTCGCGTCTTGTACCTTGACGATTATCCCAAATCTTACTCGTGGTGCACGTCCTTATGGCGTCATCGAAAATGTTGTGACCGATCCAGCATATCGCAAACGAGGGTATGGTACAACAATCTTGCACAGAGCCCTGGAAACAGCATGGAATGCCCACTGTTATAAAGTGATGTTGATGACCGGATCCAAGCGTGCGGAGACACTTCGCTTTTACGAACAGGCTGGCTTTGTACGGGGAGATAAGACCGGGTTTATTGCGCGACCAGCATAAAATGAAGACAATCAACTATCACCAACCATTTGTGCTACGACCCAACCGCGTCTGGCGCACCTATCGCGGTGGTCGAATCTTGGATCGGTTTGAGGGAAAATCTCAACCAGAAGACAGCAACTTTCCAGAAGATTGGGTGGGCTCGGCAACGCGCGCTGTGAATCCAGGCCGTGCGCATTTAACCAATGAGGGCATTGGTGTTGCAGAGGGCGCTGATGGAGAAACTTTCTCGATGGAGGAGCTTTATACGAATTCACCATTCGAAGCCCTCGGTGTAGAACACGTAGAATCCTTTGGAGCTGAACCCTATCTATTGGTCAAACTGCTAGATTCGGCCATGAGATTACACATTCAGGCACACCCAACTAAAGCATGGGCGCAAAAACATCTGAACACGCAGAGCGGAAAAACTGAAGCATGGTGGATTTTGCAGACCCGAACGGATGAGGCCTATGTTTATATGGGATTCCAGCATCCACCGACCCCAACAGAATGGCACAGAATTGTTGATGAGCAGGATCTAGCAGCAATGCAATCCTGTTTTGACCCAATTCCCGTCGTGCCAGGGGAACTACTGCTTGTCGAGGGTGGCGTTCCGCACGCGATTGGTCCTGGTATTACAATGGTCGAAATCCAAGAGCCGACCGACTATGTTGTCCGTTGCGAATATGCCCATGGTGGACTGGAATTGCCTGAGTCAGCAAGAACAATGGGCTTTGGGCTAGACAGAGTGTTGGATATTTTTGACTACACAAAGTACGAATACCCCGTTGTAAAAGAGAGATTCGGGCCTCGAATTAGCACTGTTGGTCAATCGGATGGCGGTGTTGAACAGGCATTATTGGCGGCCCCCCAAACAGATCGTTTCGAAGTGCGGCGCATCCAATGCAACGGTCATTTCGTGCTCACATTGGATCAACGTTTTTCAATCTTAATCGTGTTGGATGGAACTGGAGAAATTGTTGCCGATGGTGTGAAACGTCCACTGCTTCAGTGGACGCGCATCTATTTGCCGGCCATACTCGACTCGGTATCAATTGACGGAAATATGACCATTGCACGCTGTTTGCCACCGAAGCCATAAGCTCGACTTTGTACAATTTGGGCACATTAAAAAGTTAATAAAGAAGGAACAAAAGGGAAGCTGATGTAAGATAGGAGTGAGAAAACAACTATCAAAGAGAGGAGAGCCCAATGTTCCTTCCAGCAGAAATAATCCCGTTGTTCGAGAGCTTTCGCCCAGTCTTCACAGAACCGACGTACCAAAAGGCACTGGTCTTGGTGATAGGGACGGTGTTAACGAAGGGAAGACGAACGGTGACAGCGGCGTTGAGAGTGATGGGATTGGAGCAAGAGGGAGACTGGTCCAAGTATCACCATGTGCTGAATCGAGCGAAGTGGGATGGATTGATGTTGAGCTATATCTTACTGCACTTGATTGTGGATACGTTTGTGGTCATGGGAGCGCCAGTCGAGATAACGGTAGACGAGACGCTAGAAAGGCGCTGGGGTCCCAAGATCAGCAAACGAGGACACTGGCGAGATAGCCTGGCGTCAGGCCGGAAGATGAACGTAAGCACGAGCGGATTGCGGTGGCTGGTCTTCTGTGTTGTGGTCAAGTTGCCGTGGAGTGACCTCTATTGGTCGTTGCCCTTTCTGAGCGTCTTACTCACAACGCCGAAAGTCAGCGAAACGCTTAACAAGCGCCACCGGACAGTAGCGAAACGAACCATGCAGGTGGTGGCCTGGCTGCGTCGAGCTTTGCCAGGTCGAGAAATCAAGCTCATCGGCGATGGGGCTTACAGTGTGATCGAGTTGGGCTTGCGCTGTCAATCCCAAGGAGTCACCTTGATTGGGCCTCTGCGACTGGATGCGCGTCTCTTTGACTATCCACCCTCCCGTTTGAAACCTGACGGCACAAAACGACCTGGTCGTCCTCCTGTCGTTGGGCAGCGACTGCCCAATCTGGCAGATGTCGCCCTCTTCCAAACCACCTGTTGGCACCGCTGCCGCATTGACTGGTATGGTGGAGAATCTGAAGTCGTCGACTGGGCCACTGGTATTGCCTTTTGGTACTCCACTGGCACTACCCCGCTCCTTCTGCGCTGGGTTTTAGTCCGCGATCCCAAAGGCCAAGCTGAGACCGTCGCTTACTTCTCCACCGACATTCATCAGGCTGCCCCCCCACATCATCGCTGATTTCGTCAAACGCTGGTCCATTGAAGTCACTTTCGAGGAAGCCAGGGCTCATCTCGGTGTCGAAACTCAGCGCCAGTGGAGTGACTTGGCCATTGAGCGCACTACTCCTGCTCTCTTTGGTCTTTTCAGCCTTGTCATTTTGATGGCTCATGCCTTCTCTCCTGATGGCTCTATCCCTTTGCCTCAAGCTGCTTGGTATCACAAGACTCACGCCTCCTTCCATGACCTCCTCTCTCTGGTTCGCCGCCGCTTATGGTCCCATTTCCTTTTCCAGACATCCCACATTTCACCTGCTCTTCGTTTATTCTCTCCCTCTCAGGTGAACACCTTACTTTCTGCTGTCTGTTATTAACTTTTTAATGTGCTCAAAACTTACAAAGTCAAGCTAAGAACCTATCTGAAAAGTGATTGTGAGTCCAGAGCGAAAATGCATCGTCACAGAACTTTTCGGATAAGTACTAAGGCATGTATCGTCATTCCTCCCGAAGCGCCTGCAAATAGCCATGCATCGCAGTCATCCCATTTGCACTGACCTTACGCGTTCCAAATAGATGTTCAGGGCCGAGTTCACCACCTGTCCGCAGCAGCGTTTCTAGCTCAGCTAGTTCCATCGCCAAGCCTGCAAGGGCTTGCGCGGATCCGCCTACAGCCAGCTCACCGTGGCATTCAGCGCAGTGATTATTGTAAACACGTTCTCCCAAGGCTAAATCAATTTCGCTTTCGTGCTCTTCGGCGGGTGCTGGCGTTTCGATACGAACATTGCTCGTGTCGGATTGATTACCCACAGAGGTAAAGCGCGCCGCTGGCATTGTCGGAATCTCTTTCTTCCCATTTGCTGCGGTATTGTTATCAGATACAGAGCCACTTGTTCCTCCAGATGGGCTACAAGCAACAAGAAGGAATAGAACAGCGCTCATCAAAAGGATACTTTCTGAAAGTTTACGGACAACGTAATTCATAAGTGCAATCCTATCAATCTAAATTTAGTTGGTGTTTTGACGTTGATATTTCGCTTCTTCGGGATCTCGTATAGTTAACAAAAACCAGGAAGATCAGCGCCGGCAGAGTGACGAAGTCGTACCTCCTGTACTGAGCGGCAAAGCGTACCGAAGTGAAACCAAAGCGGATTAACCACATGAGATCCTGTTGAGCCGATATTTCTAAGGGGTAGATCTCGAGGTAAAAAGCATACCCCATTGTCATAGAGCAAGTCAAGGGGAGAAGGACCAGAATTAATCGCGAACATCTTGATAGACCAACAATCTTGTATTACGATTAGCACAGAGGGGCCAAATAATATTGGTCCCCTCTTCGTGTCACATCTAAAATCTTGCGGTTTCACAGGGGCTCGAGTGGTTGATATGAAAAATCAAACCATGAAGGGAATGAGGGAATAACATCCGCGAATGTTTTGTCGGTATATGCTAGTGCATCATCCATGCTAAAATACGGGTTATTAGACCAATGTTCAGCGAGCACGCCTCGTGCGGCGACTGGCACGAGGCGTGCCTACTTAACCCGAAATATAAGGCTAGATGATGCACTAGGTCTGTTGATGCAAATTGATGCAATCCAAAAGAAGGAGTCAAATTGGGTCAATTAGGAATAGAAACATATGGTTGATAGCGCACTTTTAAACGTGTACCGCTACGAATCAATATATCAGCCAGTATGAGCAACACCCGCTGATAGTTGAAAGTAGGTCTACGCTCGATGACCGTCATGTCTGACGGAGGCCGTTGTCCCGAAGTTCGTTCAGATGCAATCGCCCGAGATAGTAACAGAATTGAAGGATCCATACGTGTCGCACCTCGTTCATATACTCCGCAGCAGCACATAATAACATTTTTCACTCCTGAAAAAGTGTTATTTTATGGCGCTGCTCAGTATAAAACGCTCATCAGACGAAAGTGTGTGACCTCCTGAAATTTCGACAGTTTGATCGTCCACTCGCACACTGTTCTTAGATGAGCCTAAACTCAAGAGGTAATGTTGAGAATTACCTGCTCCGCTTTATCAATAACAACAATTTACACCCATTATTGAATCTGAGCATGTTAATAGGATATCATCCGGTGTTACACAAGAGTCAAGAGGATGCTTTCGGTCAATGGAGTTTCGCTCATCAGACGCGGGTGTGCGAGAAAGCCGATTTGTCGATTGTATACGAACTATAGATGGAAAGGCTATATATGCATACTTTTCATAGATGAGCCTGAAGTTTTGTGGTCACCCATTCCTCAATGCAAGAGTCTGTACCACAAAGTGTGTAAATGGAGATGATCACCAAAGTGTGGAACGCTCATTTACACACACTTTGGGACAGACTGCAATGCAACAATGTCCATTGCGAACTTTAAGACACTTACTCGCAATTCTTCTGGAGCAATCACTTCTGCCGAGGCTCCCATACCCAAAACAACCATCCGCGCCTCTTCCATCCGTTCAAAGGTATAGTTCAAAACTCGCCAGCCATTCGTATCAGGTTTAGCTTGGTCAATGCGTGATTGGGCACTTTGTCCCAGGATATAAGGTAGCGTGGAAATCAGATCTGGCCCAATTGCCAGCGTTACCGGATATTTTGGCAGACTGGTCTCATATTCTGTGACCCAATTTGTCCAAAAATCAGCTAAATCAAAGTCTTGAGATCGACCAAAATGGGATTGAGTAAATTCGACAGCCTCAATTCGAGATACGCGATACACGTGAATCCCGTTGTCCGTTGCGGCAACCAAATACCAGATACCCGCTTTAGCCACCAATCCATAGGGCAACACGGTTCGTTGACTCACAGTTCCATTGCGACGGCGATAGGTCAGATGGAGTTGCCGATCCAGCCATACAGCCTCTTGTACACCCTTTAGATGGGGCGTCGGTTCATCGGGCTGAAACCAGCGAGCGGCATCCAAATGTAGACGTTGGCGAATGTTGGTTGCTTGATCTTGTTGAGGCTCTGAAAATGCACTGGTCAGTTTAAGGATGGCGGCTTTGAGTTGTTGACTGATCCCCAAATCGGCGATTGGGCTGGGAATCGTTAACATAAAAAGCGCTTGCATTTCGTCCTCACTCAATCGAGTCAGGGTCGTACGATAACTATCCAGCAAGGCGTAACCACCTCCAGGTCCCCCGTTTGCATAGATTGGCACTCCGACGGCACTCAAGGCGTCAATATCACGGTAAATTGTCCGCTTCGATACCTCTAACTCGTCGGCTAATTCAGCTGCCGTCATCTGTTGCCGCGTCTGTAGCAACATCATCAGTGAGAGAAGTCGGTCCGCTCGCATTTTTTCTCCAAATTCAGCTCTTTTTAAAGTAAAATCAACATGAAGACCGGAAGGCAGGGATTTGGAAATAACCATCTTAAACTCCAGCTCATGTTGAAACGAGTATGATTATACCACAAATGACTGACAATAGATGTCAGCCATTGATGATATGATGAGATCGTTGATTGTGAATCAGAGATTACGATAAGCATAACAAATAGAGGAAAAATCAATATGTCTGCAAACACTCCCACTATCTTCGTTGACGATGGCGGTTCTGGTTCTGAGCCGGTCGTCTTTGTACATTCTCTTGCCGGAAACACGCAACAATGGTCTGCACAATTGAGCCATGTTCGAACAACACGCCGGGCGATTGCGCTCGATCTTCGTGGACATGGGAAGTCGTCGCCCCCCGCAGATGATGACTATGCCATTGATGCATTAGCCCAAGATATTCAAGCTGTTGTGGGGAAGTTAGGGATGGAAAAGTTCATTCTTGTTGGCCACAGTATGGGTGGTAGCGTGGCCGTCTCCTATGCCGGTCGGTATCCGCATTGTGTCGCAGGGTTGCTTTTGGTTGATCCATCCGGGGACTCTACTCAGATGCCAGCAGAGGAAGTAGCACAATATATTTGCGCGATGGAGTCGGAAGCCTACTCAACCTTCATTGAAGGGTATTGGAACCAAATCTTGACCGGTGCAACTGAATCGACGCGGTCAAGAGTTGTACGAGATTTACGCAATACACCAAAGGCAACCGTGGTTGGTATTTTCAAAGCGCTTTTTGGGGTGGTTCATTTTAGCTGGATAGATAGGTTTACACTTTTAGGGGTGGTTCATTTTAGGCGGACAATTAGGTTTACATTTTTGCAAAGAGAAAAGATGTTTATATTTTCTACTTTGAGCCATGCTCAGGCAGAAAATGACCTCAATATAGATTTTTATCTATGTATCAAAAGTGTAAACCTAATTCTGAACCACCCCCACTTTTAGAAACAGAAAGAACGTTTATATTCTCTGATTTCGCCGGTTCTCAGAGAGAAAACGGTCTCATATAGATTTTTGTCTATATATCAAAAGTGTAAACCTAATTTTGAACCACCCCCGCTTTTTAATTTCAATCCAGTCGCATCCCTGGGTCGTTATCATGGTCCCAAATTGTCGGTCACCACAGCGCTGAATGAACTCCCGTTCAGTCTACACAAACTTGCTCCCGATCTGCCACATAAGATGATGACCGGTACAGGACATTGGCTTCATATGGATAAACCAGAAGGATTTAACCGGATACTGGACGATTTTCTTGTCTCCATATGACGATTGGTGGGGCAAAAGCTTTTCAGTACAAAATAAGTAAAATCTAGAAAGAAATCTGAAATAGGGCACGGATTTTCACAGATGCTCACGAAGTGGACGTTGCGCCAACACGGATTAATTCTTAAACTGAGCCCTGGATGAAAACATAGTTTTGTCGACAGCTTTACTAGATAAAGCAAAACCATGTTTTCATCACAACCGCAGTATAAAAATCCAGTCAATCCGTGTCCCATAATTTTTACAAGGTCACTTATAATTGAGGCTCAACAGGATCTCATGTGGTAGACTCGCTTTGGTTTCGATACGACTTCGTCACTCAACCGGCGCTAATCTTCCTGGCCTTTGTCAACCACATGAATTCCCAAAGAGCCAAAATTGAAAGAGCTTGAATGATGATCAACGCCAGTCATCGATCAGATAGATATTCGGACGATTATAGCCCAACTCGTTTCCGCGATGCATGGCCACTCCTTGAATATCAGTCCGAAACCCGTACCGAAGCATTGCTCGATAGGCTTCGTGGCGCGCCATATTCATACCAGCTTCGATTCGCCTCAAGCCTTTTGTTGAGGCGATAACTTCGCAAGTAGCCAGCAGTTGACTGAACCGCTCATCTGCTCCAGCTCCCGGCAAAACGCAACCGAATTTTACATAAAGTTTCTCAGGTCCAGCCTCGGTGTCAGGCCCCCAGTGATAGACCGCTAGACCAACAAGACGCCCCCCATCCCAAAGCAATACTGTGTCACCAAGCCCTTGCTCATATACAGCGCTAATTTCACCTGCTACATCAAGATCGGGATAAATGGAGTCGGTCAATGAGCGACAGGCTTGCAAGCTTGTTGCTTGCTCATATGTCGGCAAGGCAGCGTACGTTGTCAAGTCTGTCAGCCATCCCGATTCGTTGCGTACTTCTTGCACCGGTTTGGACATGATGGCCGTGAGCGCTCGTGGCCAGAAGTCGAATTTTTGATAGAGATTCACGTGCTTTGGGCTATGTGCGAAGGTAAACAGACCAGCTTGGGTGACACCCCATGTTTCGAACAATTCCGTGGTTGGTTCTAGGAGCCGCTGACCAATCCCTCGGTCCCACAGCTCGGGTCGTACCGTGAGTGGCCCAAAAAAGCCCATACTTCCCCAGCGAGTAACGATGTTCGAGCCGACCAACTCACCACTAAGTTCTGCACCAAAGGCTCCAGTACAATTGGCACTCGTTGGAGTGCCAATATAATCCAAATCAGTCCAGAATTTCTCTGGTTCGGGAACACCCAAAAATGTGCCAAAGGCGAGTGAAAAGATATTTCGTGCAGTGGGGAGGTCTTCCGCAGTCAACGGTCGGATTGTGATTTCCATTTTTGCTCCTTCGCTATGTTTGCATTGTCTCAATTGTCGTCAATGTGTTGGATAGTGTGTCTCAAAGTGTGTAAATGGAGACCTCTCAGTCAGAGAACCTACTCCATCGATACACTTTGTGGTACACACTCATGTGTTGTGGTGTTTACAAAACCATTGTTGCGCACCATCGTCACCAGATCATTACAGAAATGATCGTAGATTCTTCAGCCATCCCTTGACAATATGTAACAAAGGTGTTACACTTTCAAATACGTAACAAGTTTGTTACATATCCGAATGGATGAACAATCATGAATTTAGACCAAACCTTTCATGCATTAAGCGATCCGGCCCGTCGAGATCTAATTGTGACTCTTTCCAAAGGGCCTCAGACGGCAGGTGCTTTGGCGGCCCCCCACAACATTAGCCGTCCTGCCATTTCGCGCCATCTTCGCGTGTTACGAGATGCCGGTTTGGTGACGGCAGAGATTCATGGCCGTCATCATTGGTATCACCTCAATACGATGCCTATCAATGATATACAGCAGTGGCTTGATGAAGTTTCTTCCATCTGGAAAGAAGGCTTGCAAGCGCTTAAGGCGTATGTGGAGGAAGATGAATGAGCCAGGTCCAAGAATCGATCACAATCCAAGCGGGCAAGACCAAAGTATTCGATGCCTTTGTCCGACACATCGATGAATGGTGGCCGCGCCTCGGCACCTATCGCTATACCTTCGTCCAAGCACCTCAGAAGCCACTGCATATTCGATTTGAACCAAAAGAAAAAGGCCGTTTTTATGAAACATTCAGTGATGGAAGTTCTTATGAAATCGGTAAAATTATCCAATGGAATCCACCCGATCGTCTTTGCTACACATGGCGAGATCCACACTGGTCATTCGATACCATTGTTGATGTCACTTTTCGTGAAACCAACGGCACCACCACCGTCACCATCTGTCACAGCGGCTTTGGAGAAAACGACATTCCAGACATTGGTGTAGGCTACCACACTGGTTTGGCTGAAATCCTATCCGCCTTTGCTCGATGGTTTATCACCAATATTAAAAGTCTGTCTACAAAAGGAAATCGCGCCATGCAAATACATTTTTGGACCCACGATATCGATGAGGCAATCCGTTACTATACAGAGACACTTGGATTTGCACTGACATTTGCCCAGCCAGATGGAGGACCGTTCGACTTTTGCATTCTCACATTGAACGAACAACGGGTCATGTTTGGTATACCGCCAACTGAACTGATTGCTCTGAATCGCAATGACAAACCCTTACTGGAGGCAGTATTGTCCCGTCTCAGTCAGGTTGGACCATTGTCCATCTACTTTTCTGTCCTCGATGTTGAAGCACATTACGCAAATGCAACTGAACACCGGGCCCAGATTCTGGAGCCGCTGTGGAAGACGCCCTGGGGATTGATTCAATATTCACTAATTGATATGGACGGACAGTTGCTGACTTTTTATACCGAATAAGGGAGTGTGTCCCAAAGTGTGCAAATGCAACGGTTCTCTGACTGAGCAGTGTTCATTTACACACTTTGTGGTACACATTCAATAAGGGAGATTGTTTGCAACGGCACAGGTACAAAGACTGGACAATAAAGAGGAGGTTTTTATGTACAACGTCGATCAAAAAGTTGATAGTAAAACCAGAAACGCTCGTCTTAACCAGACAAACTCCGCTCGGTTAGGCACTGCTCGACGACCCGTGACTGTGCGCGTTCAGTCAGAAGAACGGAAACAGGAGATCATCAGTGAATGTGAAGAAAATGGATGGGTTTGCGAGGTAGAAGTAGATGCAGAACAACCCGAGGAGCTTGCGGATTTGGAGCAGTTGCGCAGCCCAGTTCAGGCCGTCCGGGTAGAAAAATCAGCCAAACGCAATGATCCGTGTCCATGTGGCAGCGGCAAGAAATATAAGCATTGTCACGGCCGAAAGTAAGGAGCAGGGAATTAGGATTGGGAATTAGATGGCGTGTTCCTAAGTATGTAAACGAAAACCGCTTAGTCAGAGAATCCACTCTATCTGCACACTTGGGAACACACGAGAAATTTAAGGAGCAGGCACTGGAAATGGTGCCTGCTCCTTAAATTCGATAGTATAGCACAAATTGTGTATATTGCCGATCTCAGTCAGTGAGAAATCGACTTTACACACAATTTGGCATACCACCTTAAATTCCTGATCCTATTCTGTTTTACAATGGTTCAGCTAAGAGTGCTTGCAAGACCTTTTCAGTTTCGGCCATGCGCCCTTCTCCGATCTTTAGGTGGCGCATGTTGCCCTGTTTGTCAATGAAATACATAGCAGGCCAGTAACGATTTTTATAGGCTCGCCACGTCGTCATCTCGTTGTCTATCGCAACAGGATAAGGAACATCCAGGTCAAGTAACGCCTGCTGGACATTGCCCAAATCCTTCTCAAAGTTAAATTCTGGCGTATGAACGCCAATAATGGTCAGACCGTCGTCTGCATACTTATGGTGCCATTCCCGCAACGCGGGAATCACGTTTTTGCAATTAATTCATCCATAAGTCCAGAACTCAACGATTACTACGTTTCCTCGCAGATCAGCCAATTGAAGCGGTTCTGAGTTAAACCAGGTCTCATTGGTCAATTCTGGTGGAGTACCTTGATTGTCTAGTTGCGCCAAGATTAAGGCTTGCTCGACTGTTATTCCCTTCTCGGCGGCCTCCGCTTGGATTGCAGCTTGTTCCTCATCAGTCATCTGGACTGCACCTGGCACAGTACCTGGGACTGAGACGGCACATCCAGCTGCTATCAAAAGAACAGAGAGTCCGATCAGGATGAACCAGTTACGCGATGTCATCGGTTTGTCACCTCCCTACATATTCTATACTGCCGCTGTGATGGCAATATGGTTTTACTGCGGTTGTGATAAAAACAAGGTTTTCCTACAACTCTACTAGATGAAGCAAAATCATATTTTCATACAGAGCTCAGTATAAACGTCGTTCGAACTGATGACTATTCTATCACAGACAACATGGATAGAGTCTTAAGCAATTATTAACGGTTTTAGCGCACTACAAGCGGTAAGAAGAGAGTGTCGATAATTTTGCGTGGAATTGATTGTCCAAATGGTGTATCGGTTGGATCACCATCCAATCTGGTATCGGGATCGTCTGATAGCACAGTTTTTTGACCCCGAGAGTTGGCCGAGCGATCTTCGTACCTCATGTCCACTTGAGCAGAAAAAGTCCCATCTTTTGGTCGGGAAACGATTGCTGTTTGAAAACTGCTTGTGATTGTTCGTCCACCAGTTAGAGACCCCAATTTTACTTGCAGGATCTTTGGGTTGAGCAATTGCACATCTGGTGTTGATTCGTATTGTCCATTGAACGAATCTCTCACAATTTGCATATCACCCTGGGGGATAAATTCTATCTCAACTTCATATGCTGGCCCGTCGCCTACGTTCACAATGGTCACTCGATAGAGCAAAATATCACCTTGAGAAACAAGCTGATCGCCATCGGCGTCAATCAAGAGATAATCCTTTAACATTACTTGGAGCTCAGGACGTGCTTGAGGCCGAATCCGATCAAGAAAATCTGGCTGTCCATCTCCATTCTGGTCTGTTACGCCCTCTTCTTTATCTGTCACTCCATCATTGTCTGCATCGGAGTCAGCGTAGTTGGGTGCATCGTCCTGATCGAGATCGTCTCGTCCTTCCACCACATCTGGAATGTCATCGCCGTCCAAATCACCACTGGCAATACCGATCTCCAGGGCGTCTCGTTTCTCTGCATGACCTAATGTAAAGTATCGTTCAGCACGACCAGGGTTCTTAATAACCAGTGACGACTGATTTGGCTCCAACGGAGAGCGAGGGGCTCAACTAGCAGTAGATAGTCTCCTACAGGCAATGCCATAAAACGAAACGCGCCGGATTCGTTAATAAGCTGATCTTGCACAAGATCATCCTCTGTCTCAAATATATTGTCAGAACCCGCCCAAGTTAGAATCACTCGAAGACCGACGAGCATGAGTTCACCTTCCTCGGCAACCCCATTTTGATTCCAGTCATACCAAATCTGTCCACCGATCACGCCTGTCGGAGCTTGCTCTGTCGGAGTCGCTGTTGAAGATGGGATAACAGTGGAAGTCGGGGATGGCGTTGGTGTAACGGTCGGTGTTGATGTGGAAGTGACAGTGTCAGTTACCGTTGGTTTACGTGTAGCAGTCTTCGTGACGGTCGGCGTACTTGAAGCAGTTCGTGTTGGACGAGCTGTTGGCGTAACTGTGGGCGTCGAGGTCGGTGTGAAAGTGGGCGTCGATGTTGCTTCTTGACCCCCAACCGTGGGTGTTGAGGTCAATGTAGGCGTTTGCGTAGCGGTGACTGTCGATGTGTTGGTTGGTGTTTGTGTCTCTGTCGGTTTGCGCGTTGGACGAAGAGTTGACGTCGCCGTTGGTTCGGGTGTGTTGGTGTCTGTTGGTGTGCGTGTAGGACGGCGCGTCGGCGTCTCTGTTGGGGTAGGTGTCTTTGTCGGTCTACGTGTCGGTCTGTTGGTTGGTGTTGGCGTATCTGCCGGCGTCTCTGTCGCCGTCGGTTTTGGAGTCGGTGTCTCTGTTGGGGTGGGTGTGTTTGTCGGTGTATCTGTCGCTGTTGGCTTTGGGATAGGTGTATCCGTAGGTGTTGCTGTATTTGTCTCTGTTGGGGTGGGTGTGTTTGTCGGCGTATCTGTCGCGATTGGTTTAGAGGTAGGCGTATCTGTCGCTACTGGTGTTTTTTCCGGCGGTTTGGGGTCTCCAGCGTCGGATTGTGCTCGAGCAATAACAGGGGCATTTGGATTACTATCTAATTGTGGTAGGCTGAATGAACATATGGCGGCGATTAGCAACCATATGGTGCCCCATTTCCGAAGCTTACTGTACATGACGGACTACTTTTACGGCAATTGGTACAAACTAAATCCTATTTGGGGTGTGCACCACAAAGTGTGTAAATGAACACTGCTCAGTCGGAGAACCGCTGCATTTACACACTTTGGGACACACTTCCCTATTTGCAAACATGGTTTGTCTTGATCATGTAGAACTGCAGCGTCGATGCATTTTATCGATCTGGTCTATTTTATCACAAGAGGCAGATAAATTGCACCCACTGTCCCTGGGTGTCGGATCAGTTGCGTCTTTGTGGGGTCAAATATCTCTTCTCGTGTATCGGGGTCATCAGACCGAACAGAGGCACGCCTATTTGGAGCAACGAAGGGATCATCGTAGGTAAGAAGTGCCTGATTTTGAATATGTTCGTAGCTAGTACCCGTTGCTACGACTACATGAAAGCTAATCGTGATCCCTTCGCCTGCTGGAAGCCGATCAGCTTGAATTTCAATAGATTGAGGGTGCGGTATGTTTTTAATTGTTCCATGCATCGCTTTGGTTTGTACAGATTGGGTATCGAGAGTGGTTCGCGCATCTGGTTGATCGGTTAGTTCTAAATTGGTCGCAACGACTGGCCCTATATTCGTGATATCAATCCGATAGAGAAGCGTATCCCCATTTGAGACAACCCCATTTCCGTCAGCATCGATCAGTTGAAAATCTCGTTTTGTCACATAAAGCTTAGGCTGTAGGGCAGTTGTATCACGATCCAGAAAATCTGGAAGACTATTGCCATTTCGATCCTCCAGCCCCTCAACCTCATCTAAAATGCCATCATTGTCAGCATCCGTATCGGCATAATTGGGTGCCCCATCCTCATCATAATCACCAGATCCTTCAACCTCATCAACAAGAGTATCATCATCCAGATCACCACTCGACAGTCCTAGCATCAGGTTCTCTATCTGTTGGTTAGGAGCCAAGCTAAACTCTCGTTCGAGACGCCCTGGATTTTTAATTGTAATATTCGATGCGGAAGTGAATTCTTGACCAACCCCCAACTCAGCAACCAAACGATACTCGCCGGCCTTCAATTCTACAAAGGTATAGTGCCCTTGATTATCACTAGTCCGTCTCTCTATCACATCATCGGCTGTATCTAGCAAGTTGTCATTGCCAGCCCAGGCAAAACAACTTCGTTCTCATCAACTTGACCATCTGTATTCAGATCGTACCAGAGGCTACCACGCACGGATCCCCCATCCAGATTTTGTGTTGGTGTCTGGGTGGCCGTATGACGAGGGGTTGCAGTATGTGTTGGTGTTGCACTGTTTGTTGGTGTTGCACTTGGCTCTGGTGTATTCGTACTGGTTGGTGTTAACGTGGCAGTGGCGGTAGGAGAATTCGTTGGTGTCTGAGTAGCTGTGTGACTAGGAGTTGCGGTCTGTGTCGGACTGTTTGTTGGTGTTGCACTTGGCTCTGGTGTATTCGTACTGGTTGGTGTCAACGTGGCCGTAGCGGTGGATGTGTTCGTTGCTGTTAGAGTCGGAGTCGGTGTTTGTGTAGGAATAGGAACATTCACAGGGTCTACATATAATACCTCATCAGGAATGCGTTGTCGTTCAATCCCCGGACCTTGATATCCAACCCTAAGCCCGCGATTACCGAGCCGTTGAAAATATGAAACGGTAATGCTATGAACGCCAGCAGACATCCATACCGAACCAAATTCTAAGTGCGCTCCGTGCAGCCCATCATTGTCCACAACCTCAGCACCGTCAATGTAAAGTTTGCTGCCATCGTCTGATTCAAGAAAAAAGGTATATAGACCATCTGAGGGCACATAGATATAGCTAAAGAATTGTATAGCAAAATTAATTTCTTGAACACTTACGTCGATATCAAAATTATTCCACGTTCCAATAAAGAGTGGAGTCAATTGGTTAAAATCTGGCAATGCAACGAGATTTTCTACCTCATAATAGAGATAGACAACGCCATTCTTTGACGGTTCATTGCCTTGAAACCAGGCAGTTTGTTCGCTTGTTGTATTCTCAAAGATGCCGCTTGCCACTCGTTCGCCCGGAGTGGATTCGTCGGAACTCAGGTGGATGCGATAGTGGGCGATGTGACCATTTTGCGCAAAGTCCGTATCTCCTTGTCGCGGCAGGTAGCGCAAAGCGCACAGTTTATAAGATGCACCAAGGTCAATGGTCAATATGTGAGGATGGGATGGCTCATTCCGTGACCATTCAGTGTGCCAAAATGTGGTTGGATCACCATCAATTGCATTGATCGCACGCCCATCTTGGAGAAAGGTTTCTTCACTATTCACAGCTTGAATGGAGCAATCTTGTCGATCAAGCGGATTCCCATCACCATCGAGCAGATTTAACTCGGCAACAGATGTCCAAGGGTTACCATTTACCTCAGAATCAGCAATCAGAGACAGATATCGACCGGTCTGCACAGAAACCGGACCGCTTGACGAACCTGAGGAAGCACACTGTGAATTCGCATTGTGGCCAACGCCTGGCGGACGAATGGCAGCTTGGCCGGATGATGGAGCTGAGGCCGATATCAGGATGATTGTCAACAAGCTCAGAGATACGATGAGAAGCAAGCGTGTGGTTTGGGGAATTTTGCGCGCTGTTTTCACGTTTTGCATCTGCATTACTTCAATATGTCAAAGTGTATCACGTCAAATAGTGGTTATTTGCTATTTGGTGGCTCTACGAATTTTAAGCAATAATGTACACTATATCAGAAATCAAAACTGATTAAAAGAGGCACAAGAGGTGAGAGTCAATCGCGCGGGGCAAACGAGGGGAAAGCGCATAAGATTGGACAGAGTTGGATGTCTAATGATCCATATGGAATTCGTGCCTATCCGAAAAGCTCTGGGATGATGCATTCTCACCCGAGAAGCTGGCCAATCTCACAATTACGGCTCTACGCGACAAAGTGTACTTGACACCGATCTATTATGATCCACTAACACGCGTAGACCCAAAATTGCTTTTCGGATAGGCCCCTAACGGAGCAACTTCGACAAAAAATTGTCGATCTTGTTGTCAGTCAATCGTCACTGATGCTGCGCGGCAAGCGCCTCAATTGTGAATGCAACGAGATGACTTCCAAGAACTTCATTAAAAATTTTCAATTAGACTTCACAATTCACAATTCGTTAGGCTCTTAACAGATCAATTCAGCAATTCACTATTGACAATTAGCTAGGTTCTACTTCTGCTGCGTTTTTACGCGCAATAAATGACTTGGCGATCTCAACACTCACAGCCGCATCGCGGCCGTACGCATCGGCACCCACCTCTTTGGCGAAATTTTCGGTCACAGGGGCACCACCGACCATCACATAGATGTCGTCCCGCATTCCTTCTTCGCCAAGTGTATCGACGACAACTTTCATATAGGGCATCGTTGTTGTGAGCAATGCACTCATTCCCAAAATATCTGGCTCATGCTCTTTGATGGCCTCGAGAAACATATCTGCATCACAATTGATACCAAGATTGATGACTTCAAACCCAGCGCCCTCCATCATCATGGCCACAAGATTCTTGCCAATATCGTGAATATCGCCCTTTACGGTACCAACAACCATTTTCCCCACACGCGCGGCCCCTGTCTCAGTGAGCAAAGGACGTAAGATTTCCATGCCGGCCTTCATTGCATTGGCCGCCATCAACACTTCAGGCACAAAGAGAATACCGTCACGGAAATCAACTCCAACAATATCCATGCCAGCAACAAGCCCTTCATCCAGAATTTCCTGAGGTGTTTTACCACGGTCGAGCACCTCCTGTACCTGCAACGGAATCTCTTCTTTCAGACCATCATAAAGGTCATCTTGCATCTGCAAATACAGTTCTTCGAGATCGAACTCTTTATAACTCATTACCTAAACTCCTTAAGTGCATATCCGAAAAATTCTGTGACGATCTATTCTTACCCGAGAGGTGGGTCAGACTCACAACCACTTTTCGATAGGTTCTAAATTATCTCATATTACGTATAGTGACATTTGTCACCTTGGTCCCTGATTTTGGGTGTTCAAACCCTATACAAGCGAGTCCTTAGAACACCTCTGAGGGTCTGTTAGCGTCAAAAAGGTTACAACATGACAAATTTGAGGTGCGAACCCTCTACAAACCCTTGAAATTGTCAATTAGGGTGACAAATGTCACTATTATACCTTTAGGCTCTCACTACTACTGCTATCGCTCGGCCCAACCATAGACACTAAATGGCTCTTTTTGGAAAAAGATCTTCTCAGTCACCGTCTTAATATATGGGATCGTATTATCTGGCAATTGAGTAAGCGGAAACCAGCGCAAATCATCACACTTCTCTGGCTCCAGATTACAAATCATACCGTGCCACTGGTCCGCACAAAAATAGAAGTCGTAATACTTTACTTTCTGGTAAAGGCTTGAGTGACAAAGGGCAAACCGAAAGGGGCGGAAAAAAGAATCCACCCTGAAAAAACGGGATAAAATGTAAAAATAGTGCTCGGCTAGTTTAAGCAGCGGCATTGAGGCAGCGATGAGCGAGAACGCCTTTAGGGAAATGGTGTGAAACCGAGGCCTTTTTCCGAAAGTCAGGGTCGAGTTGGTCAGGAGTTGGAAAAAGAGCACTCGAGAGAACACGGCGCAGCCTGCCGGGAGTGGCTTGAGGCTCTCGATCCCAGTAGCCAGTCGGTATGGGAGGAAGAGAAGCGGCTAAATGGGAAAGAAGATTGCCAGCCAGCAGCCCCAGTTCAGGTAAGCAGAAACAAGCCTCATCGGCATGAACAAATTGACGATGTAAGCCAATCATCTGCTTGGAAGCCAAGGGGGGATGTTCAACAGGCCAGCGTTCCAGGTAGACAAGATAAATGGTTTCAGGCTGCAAAGTCATAACGGTCGCCAAAACCAAAGGTGTGTTGTAGGCCGGATCCTGAATGACGTAAATCGAGTAGGTACGGTTGGCTGTATCCACCTTGGTTGTTCTGGGGACGAGATTGTGCCATGCTTGATAGCAAATCAGGCGACCACTATAGAGAAAGCGACCAGACGAGTCCGGAGTTGTAGCCTCGAGTCGCTTTCCCTTATAGCTGCGAGAGAGCGGTCGCACAATATCACCATATTCAGGTGGTCTGCCTTTTCTTTGCGTTTGGGTAACTCATTGCGGCGCACTGTGCAGTTAATCGCTTCCCGCAGGACAAATCGGTCTATGCCGCTTTCTAGCATTTCTCTGATTGTAAACCCGGCATCGACCACCGCCACTTCGTCTGACTCCAGTGATTTCTTCGTCTCTTTCAGCAGCTTTTTCCGAAACTCACTTTCCTTTGTTCCAACCGTGCATCTCATGATTGCCTTGAGCAGTGGCACTCGCTTCCCGCCTATCTCCCCCGAGCTTATCATCACTCCAAAGATGATCGCGGGCAATGCCCGACGAGCCGTTGAGTTATAGAGTCGGTTCACTTTCCCTTGCAGCTTCGGTCGCCAGAACCCTGTGATATCTATGCTTTTCACTCGGTACCCTTCTAACTTTTTTGCCTCCCATTCCTCTTTCCACTTCTTCTTGCCACGACCCCAGCAGACTTGTGATATCCCATGATCCATATCGAAAGCTCCACCAGCTTCGCCGGAGCTCCTCATCTTCAAACCCGCTTTCTTTCAATGCGCTATGGATTGCTCCTCGACTTTTCAGAAACGACCCATTCAGCATTGCCCACATCAGACGCATTACATTTACGTTTGTTCCCATCGGCGTTACTTGCAATACATTCATCAGTACTGCTATAGTTATTTCTGGCGCGGTTAGCATTCCTTCCTCCTTTTTGGGTTCTCTACCTTTAGGATGAACTGCTAACCGCTTTTTGTCACATTTCTCACCTCATCTCTTTTCTTTTACCAGAAAGTAAAGTAATAGACAAGTCCATCATCACTGTGACGATGAGAGATATGTGCAAAACGTAAATTCTTGGAAGTCACAATCACCCCTGCTTCTTCTCTGGCTTCACGCATAATTGTCTCTAGCACCGATTCATTCTGCTCAACATGACCAGCAATGAAACTATAGTGGCCATCTTTATAGCCCGTGTTAAAGCGCCGTAGCATTAGGATTTCGTTCTCACGTTGCAAAATCAAATAAGCAGCGCTGCGAGTCAATACTCGTTCTGGAATCGATTCCATCGTCAAGCTCTTATTCAGTAGTACCTCTGCCCCTCCGACCAATCTGGCTCCTCAAGTGCCCTACGTTGTAGGATAAAATGTGAAATATCATGTGTCGTTGCTCCATCAATAGCCAGCTCACTTAAAACTTGACCCAGAAAGCTCGCAAACTTGTAGGCGTGGCCTGCCCCAACTGCAACAAGAATATTCGGATATTCAGGCAAAAAATCAAGAACAAATTCTCTATCGGGTGGCATGGTATAGAGACAAGTCTTCGTATAAAGCGTAGGCCCCACAAAATTGGGGATAACAATCTCCAAGAAGCTACGCAATTGTGCTTCACGAGCCATATCTGGTTCAAACGTACGTAGTTCTGCGGTTGTCTCTCGTCCCGTATTATCGATTGCTGCCTTTGTTGCAACTTCGCCGTAAACAGGGAATCCATAAATATTGTAATCAGTCTTCCATTGAAAGACAGGAAAGCGACCAATCCCGAATTCCTTGAGATGAGGTGTCGCAAAATATGTCACCTGTTCCTGAGTAACGCGTAAGGGTAACGAGAAGCCGACCGTTTCCAATACATTGTTCGTCCACGCCCCCGACGTGACAATCAGCTTGCGACAGTGGAAGCGCCCCTGCTCGGTTTCAACCAATACACCATCGTCATCTGGCGTAATCCGATTTACTTGGCACTTCTCTAAAATTGTCGCTCCATACCCACGTGCAAGCGCGATATGAGAGGCATTCCCAAAAGCCGGATCCACAAGTCCTGTCTCTCTATGATAGCAAACAGTGGTTTCACGTTGCGGTCGAAACTGTGGATAGCGATAACGTAATTCATCTGTCGTAAGCCATTCGTAATCCATACGAAGAAAATCAAGTGACGCTGCATATCGTTCAACGGATGCGCGCTGCGGTGTGTCCACATAAGCCAGTAGCACCCCGCCAACCTTGTGGACAATCTGTATTCCCGATTCTTCCTCTACAGTTTCCCATGCGCGGTATGCATGTGGAGTCAACTGGGCATAATGGTCTTTGTGATAATAATGTCTAATAATACGCGAGCGATCTTGCGAACCACCGTTGTGATGAAAAAGATTGAACTGCTCAAGCCCAAGAACGTCAGCCCCAACATGTCGCGACAGCCAATACAGCGCGCCGCTGCCGAGCCCACCACAGCCAATCACAATATATTGATAGTCAGTTTTCATGATCTTATACTGGACACACTGTCATCCGCTACGTCAAGACGTTTATTTGCCTCATGGCGCGTCCGTCGAGGACGATTTGTTTTGCGCGGCAAAAGTCCTGCTCGCTGCACGATTTCGGCAACCGTCTTTTCCTGTCGAAAGGCCATAATGTGTACACCGTGTATCCCCTCTATCTCACGAATTTGCTGGATCATTTCGATGCAGATCTTTTTGCCTTCTTCAAGCCTCTGTTTTTTGGGTGTCTTTGCCAATCGCTCTACTATCTCATCAGGAATCCAGACGCCAGGGACCTTTGTTCGCATGAACTCGGCTGCTTTCTCAGAGCGCAATGGACCAACGCCTACGAGGATATAGACCTGCTCATGCAGTCCCATATCCCGCACGCGTCCCATAAATTCTACCATGCGAGGAATGTCAAAACAGTATTGAGTCTGAATAAAATCAGCACCGGCTTCGATCTTCTTTGCCAACCGTAGCGGACGCCAATCAAAAGGGGGAACAAAGGGATTTGAGGCCGCACCTAAAAAGAAGCGAGGGGCTGTGGTTAATTTCCGTCCACTTAAAAACATTCCCCTATCACGCATAATGCGGGCTGTCCGCAACAGATGCATACAATCGAAATCGAAGACTCGTTTGGCTTCGGGCTGATCACCCGCCGTTACATCATCACCCGTCAGACAGAGTACATTCTGTACGCCAAGCGCCGCAGCGCCCAACAAATCGCCCTGAATTGCAATGCGGTTACGGTCACGGCAACCCATCTGGAAGACCGGCTCGTAGCCAGCCTGAAGCATCAGCGCAGAACAGGCCAAACTGCTCATGTGACAATGGGCACCTGAACCATCTGTGGCATTGATACCGTCACACACCTCAGACAAGACCAAAGCGTTCTTGTACAGATCGGCTGGATCTGCGCTGTCTGGCGCATGAATCTCCGCCGTCACAGCGAAACGTCCCGAACGCAATACACGTTCCAAACGGCTATTGGCGCGCAACGGTCGTGAGGTCATGTTTGTAGAGAACCGAGGTTGACTCAGAATCCGTGTAACGTCCGGTAGCTCAAACTGTCCGTTGTTATTCATCAATCATCTCTTGCTCCAGAAACGGCTTGCTACACTGCAACCGAAATTTGGGTAGAATATCGTGGGGCCCGTGTACTATTCGTGATTTTCTAAAAGGTCCGATAGGGGCACCCAACCAACCTGATGCTGCTGATCGATGCCTTCAAACATATTCGTCCAAGCGGATGTACCTTGTAATTGGCGATTAACCGGAGGCTGTAAAAGCTGAATCTCATCTCTGTAAGTCGCCATGCCGCGACTGCGTTCCCAAGCCTGTACCCAAACGCAAGGCATCTCAGGAATAACCTCACAATGACCATTCGCTCTCACACCACCACAGGGGCCATTGCGCAGATTCTTGGGACAGTTCATGGGGCAGGTCATGCCGGTGCTATGCAGAATACATTGCCCACACATCTGGCAATTGAAGATGTATCCTTTGACAATCTCTTCGTTCCAGATCATCAGCTTATCAGCCAAAGATGGATTGATACGTTTCATCAGCGGATGCATTCGCTGAAGTACAGCTTTAGAACCATCGTAGATGATCTCAAGCAGTCGAGGATGATCTTTCAACCATTCGCTACCAGGCCATCGTTTTGCTTCCTTCATTTGGACCGTCATCTTTGGTATTAGTCCTGTTCACAAATTAGATTGGTCAACTGTTGACATGCCTCGACCACGAGTTGTGTCATTCTATCCTGTTGTCCTGCGGGAGGAAATCGAAAGCTTGGGCCGCAAAGATAGATCGACGCGATCAATTGACGATGGTGATCGTAAATCGGTCCAGACACGACCACCAGACCTTCTGAAAATTCTTCAAAAGCCCAATCGTATCCTTGGTCACGAATTAAGGACAGACGCTCACGTAAATGGTCAGGGTCAATAATTGTATTAGGGGTATACTGCGTTAAGGTTGAATGGGCTAAATACTCTTCAACCCGCTTCTCACCAGCAAGGGCCAGAAAAAGCTTGCCGGACGAGACGGCATATAATGGCATCCGATCGCCAGTCCAATCACGAATCTGAACTGTCCGCTCACTCGAAACCTGGTCGATATAATAGGCCATATCTCCATCTGGCACGCACAAACCAGCGGTTTCGTTTGTTGTGTCGGACAGTTGTTGCAAAAAGGGGTAAGCCAACGTCTTGAGCGTTGAGGAATGAATTGATGATGCAACGAGAGCGGCAATCCCATTACCAATACGAAGCGAACCATTGTCGCGCTCAACAGCACGTTCCGCCTCCAATGAAATGACGAGACGCGAGACAGTGCTCTTGTGAAGCTTAGTCTGCTCCGCCAGAGCCGTCACACTGATCCCGGTAGGATGTTGAGCGATCGTGCGTAAGATTGTAAATGTACGCTCAATAGATTGCACAGCCATTGTATCACAAAAGGAGTATTACAATATGGGACAATCCTAGATTATGGGACAATTTGGGGGATTCTATAGCAAGTGAAATAAGATGTCAAATTTAAATCGGATCGAAGAACATAATTGTCCGAAGTTTAAGTGGGTTACGATTACTGTTTGTTCAGTTCCAAAGAAAGTCAGTAGCCTCCCGACCAATAACCTGCATATTCAGATCACCACCCGCTTGGAGCAAAGTCTCCCACAGATAAATCGCATTTGATCGTCCGCCACTGATGATATAAGCAGGTAGCTCAGCGCGATCACAGCGCAAGATTAGTTGGCGGATCTTGGCGACGCTCGTCTGCTTGCCTGCCAAGACCGGAAACTCATCGTCATAAAAATCCAGCCCGCAGACTCGACTCAAACAGGTG
The DNA here is from genome assembly GCA_019217005.1 of Chloroflexi bacterium TSY. The sequence goes on along the minus strand of JAHBNG010000132.1, from coordinate 11,288 downwards.
GTCGCATGGGGTCCAATCAGCAAAAGCTCAGAGCGGGCATCCGTCTCATTTGTCACTGTCACGAGACCTGGGGACTCAATTGCCGCGGAATTGAGTTGTTCCAGCAAGTCACTTTCGCGACCAGCGCTTCCGCTCAGGTAGAAACGATCTCGGCGCAGACTCACCACGTAGAGACCGGCAGTCTCCAGATAGGTAGCCTGATTCACAGCCAACTCTGGCCCTCCCAGAAGCTGCTTGAGCATGGACCCTGCGTCATCACCATCTACGAAGATTTTGGTCCGGTCGGACAGATCGGCAATACCAATACTCTCTTGGGCCGCGGCAATCTCATCTTCAACAGTCCCAATTGCGGTGACGACCTGCCAATTCTCAATCAATGATAACGTCGCCCCAGCCTGCACATGGGTTGCATGTAAAGGACTCAGACGGGTTGGTTGTACATTCATTGATTCTCACTCTTCATTTAAGCCATTCCTGCACAATGGGCAAGAAGTCGCTGAACGTGACAAGATGATTGAGATGACCGGATGATTGAGATGAACATCCTATCATCTCAATCATCTTATTCATCCTGCCGTAGTGTATGAGAGTTGTGACTCGTTACAAGTACACTTTGTCTCGACGATCCTTAACTTATCAGATTCTCAACCGCCCACCATCTGGATCCACAAACGCCCCATGATGAACCTTCGCTCGAATGAGTTCTCCGTTGCGGCGAATGTTGAACTCGGCCCTCTCTTGTTCGGCCAACTCAGTGGGCAACCAACAGAGACCAATGCTCTCGTTGATGGTGGGGCTGTAGCGACTCGACGTAACCCACCCGATGATCTTGATTCCCAAGGGATGCGCTTCGCTAATGGGCGTGTCCGTCACGATCTGCAGGCCTTCTTCGGGCGTAATGCCTTGATCGACCATTTTGAAACCGACCAGCATATCGATGGCGCCATGCTCAGCAACCCGCTTCAGAGAGCGTTGTCCTAAGAAGTCGGGCTTGTCAAGCTTAACTGCCCATGCCTGTCCCGCAGAGATGGGATCACTGGTTGCATCGGTATCTTGCCCCACAATAAGGTGTGCTTTTTCCAGGCGTAAGATACGCTGGGCCTCCACACCAAAAGGCATAATCTGATCTGGTTCGCCGGCTTCCATCAGAGATTCCCAAACGTGAAGCGCCATGCTAGATGGACAATGAATCTCATACGAAAGTTCGCCTGTAAAACCAATGCGCATCACACGAGCGGGTACACTGGCCACCTTCATCTCTCGCACATGCATGTAGGGAAAGGCGTCGTTGGAGATATCTTTGTCTGTGAGCTTGGCCAGAATCGTGCGCGACTTGGGACCAGCCAGATTAAAGGCCGATAATCCATCAGTCAAGGGAATCGCATGAATGCCATCGCCCCATCCCGATTGCAACCACCACTGGATCCATTCGAAGACGGCGCCGGCACCAGAGGAAGTGGTGCTCATATACCATTCAGTCTCGCTTAGTCGCGCGGTGACACCATCATCCATCACCACACCTTCGCTGTTACACATAATGCCGTAGCGAACTCGACCAATCCTCAATTTCATCCATCTGTTGATATAGAGTTTGTTGAGTAGTTCTGGCACACCTGGGCCGGTTAGCTTGATCTTCCCTAACGTGGAAACGTCGATCAGGCCAGCCGCTTCGCGTACGGCCTTGACCTCAGCATTCGGCAATGGACTGATTGTTCTGCTTGGCAGTCAGTCGGATGGTATTGATGGAAGCCCAGCGTCCCTGAGATGGTCCCATAGAGATAGTCGAGTAACGCTTTAGCAGTTCAATACTGCTGTATCCCTCGGCAATCGCAGTGTCAATATCCTTATCGGTAACGTCTTCGTCTAGATCCACAAAGCGTTTCCCGTTTTTATCGCCGATCTTGATATAATGTGCGGACGATCGCAGAGACTCCTCGGCTTTGTGTGCCGCAATCGCAAGGTATCGGTCTCCGTAAAAAGTAAGGGCTTTAGGGCAAACGGATCGCGGGCATAGCCGATAGCATCTGGCGTGGCAGCAAAATAGCTGAATGAACCATCAAAGAAATCCATCGATGCTGTCAATGCTTCTTCCAGCGTACGCCCTTCCGAAAATTGCTCAGAGAGGTAGATCCCAATCACTTCAGAGTCGTTTTCCGTGTAAAACTTGACGCCGCGTTGCTCGTAGAGTCGGCGCAATTTGTGATAATTGGTAATATGACCATTATGAACCGTGGCCAAGTCTGGGTGACCGTGTGCCCAGAAAGGTTGCGAGTGACTCAGATCAATACGAGATTCGGTTGACATCCGCGTATGTCCAATGCCATGGCTCCCCACGAACTTTGAAACTGCGTGCGTCGCCTCCAGGTTTTCCGGCGAGCCCACCTGTTTGACGATCTCAAGATGATGGCCCATGCTAACGACTTCTATCTCTTCATCGCCAAACTCGATCATCCGCTCTAACTCCTCGGGAGCACCATCGTAATCGACAACCAGCCGCAGATATTCAGCCGTGGCAGTGTTCTCTCCGATATCGCCCAGTTTCCCAACTCGTTCCGTGACCCCCCGACCCTTGGTGGCAAAGTGCTCCAGAATAGAAACTGGCGATGACTCTGTCACTTCGCCCAACTTGACGCGCAGCACCAGATCACCATCTAATTCGTGATTGTATATAGCAACCCCCGCCGAATCTGGACCTCGTCGCCCCAACGCTTCAAGCATCTTGAGGATTGTCCGCCCCACATCAGCCTGCTTGCTCTCCGTTTTATCTAAATAACCGACAATGCCGCACATAATTTGATCTCCAAGGTGGCAAAGTGGCAAGGTGATGTCTCTGAGTAACTTGCAACTCTGCGACCCTGCAACTCTGCCACCTTGCAACTCCGCCACTTTTAAAACAACCCCACAACCCGTCCTGTCTCAAAATCGATATCGACTCGCTCAGCAGCGGGACTCTTGGGTAGCCCCGGCATGGTGCGCATGGCACCAGCCAATGGATAGATAAATCCAGCCCCAACGCTGGCTCGAACTTCGCGAATGGGAAAGGTAAAACCGGTGGGTGCGCCCTTGAGCGCCGGATCGTGCGAGAGACTCAGATGCGTCTTGGCCATGCAGATGGGTAAGTGGCCGAATCCATTTCTTTCGTAGCTGCTAATCTGTCTGTTGGCTTTGGATTCATAGACCACATCGGCTGCCCCATAGATCTCTTTGGCCAACGTTTCGATCTTGGTCTTGATTGGCTGTTCCACATCATAGAGGAAATTGAACTCGGTTGGCTCCTCGGCTGCCTCCACCACAGCTTGCGCCAAATCTTTCGCACCGGAACCACCTTCAGCCCAATGTCTCGAAAGCGCACAGCGCACACCCAAATCGCTGGCTACATCAAAGATGGCTTGCACTTCACTATCGTGATCGGTGTAGAAATTGTTGATGCAGATCACTGGACTAACACCGTGGCGCTGCATGTTCTGCACCTGTTTCCGTAAATTGGCAGCACCTTCTCGTACATCGTCAGGATTCTCTTGCAGCATCTCATCTGGCAAGGGACGCCCAGGTACAACCTTATACTTGCCCGTATGGAGCTTCAGCGCGCGCACCGTTGCCACCACGACAGCAGCATCCGGTCGAAGCCCACTGTATCGACACTTAATGTTGAAGAATTTCTCGGCTCCGATATCAGCACCAAAACCTGCTTCCGTAATTAAAAAATCGCCAGCTTTGATTCCAATCTGATCGGCCAATATAGAGCTGTTGCCGTGAGCAATGTTGGCAAATGGACCGGCATGAACCAGCGCAGGTGTATTCTCCAACGTCTGGAAGAGATTTGGCTTAATGGCCTCCTTCATCAAAACCGTCATTGCGCCAGCCGCCTTCAGCTCTTCGGCCGTAACTGGCTCCCTCTTGTTGTTCTGGCCAATGACAATTTTACCGAAGCGTTCACGCATGTCACGCAGATCGGTTGTCAGCGCCAGAATCGCCATCACTTCGCTGGCGACCGTGATGTCAAAACCGCTTTGCCGCACGCGCCCATCGCTCTTGATGCCCAACCCAGAAATGATATTACGCAGTTCCCGATCGTTGACATCAACCACACGACGCCAGGTGATCGAGTAGGGGTCGATGTCTAAATCATTGCCCTGATAAATGTGATTGTCGATCATGGCCGCCAGCAGATTGTTCGCAGCTGTCACGGCATGAAGGTCGCCGGTCATATGCAAGTTGAATTGCTCCATCGGCACAACTTGGCTATAGCCACCTCCAGCAGCACCGCCCTTAATCCCAAAAGTGGGGCCCTGTGATGGCTGCCGGATGGCAATCGTCGCCGTCTTGCCAATATGGCGCATGCCTTGCCCCAACCCTACTGTTGTGGTCGACTTACCCTCGCCCAGCGGCGTCGGCGTGACAGCAGTTACGACAACGTATTTGGCATTGGGACGCCCGTTTAACTTCTCCAACGCTTCAAGCTTGACCTGGCCATATTATCGCCATAAAGTTCAATATCGGCGCGGGTCAACCCCATCTTCTCGGCAATTGACTCAATGGGTTGAAGCGTGGCAGCTTGCGCGATTTCAATATCACTCGGAACAGTTGTTTTCGTGCTCAAGTTTAGACTCCTTGATCAGAGTTGCAGAGTTATAGAGTTGCAAGGTTTTGGTGTATCCACCACCTTACCCTGCAACTCTGTAACTTTCTTACCCTGCAACTCTGCAACTTCAATGGTAGCAGTCGCGAACAGGTACACCGATGATGCAGTTATTTAATCCCGATTCTTAAGGTCTCATACCCACGAAGCTTGTTCTGACCACTGGCGTCACTTTTTCACTTTGTGATATGAAATAAGCTTGCATAGCTTTTGGATCAAAGTCTAAGAGCGTACCGCCAGCCTCAAAGTGTTGAATAAATACCTTGCCCACGGCAAATGTGCATACACTGCCCAAAAGCGAAATTGTGATCATACCCGTGGCAAAACCGATGATTGGGAATGTTTTCAGAGCGCTGGTTACATTCATCGACACGGATGTTGGCACAGCACCACCAATCAGTGCCGCAATGAGAGCTTTGCCACGTTGCTCTGAAAATTCAACATGATAGAGCTTTGTCAAGCTGTGAAGCATTTTGAGTTGAATCCCAGACAAAATAGCTAGATCCAGTAAAGCAACCGGTACCAGACCGACAGCAAGCGACCCACGCACATAATCGACAACAATCTTATTTGCCTTCTCGGTTTTTGACTCTGCCATGTATGATCCTCCTACATGCAATTCAATGCACTTTGGCTCTCAGTGAGCAAATCAGCGAATTTTTATCGTTCGGTCTCTAATAGAGACGCTACTTAAATGATGTGGCTATTAGGCGATTCCAAAAAAACTACTCATCCACAGATGGACAGAATTGACTGGATTATTCTCTTTGCGAATCCAGGCAATCCTGTCCATCTGTGGATCGTTAAAAAAATTGGAGCGACCTAAAAGAATTTCCAATCCTCGACGTAACTACCAATAATCGATTTGGGATATCCAGGATCGGTATTAAACGTCACCAAATCATACCTAATGTGCTGATCGCCACGGAAAAAGTAGGCTTTATTGTGTCCCCAAACCATAGCGGCATCTATGCGATCAAAGGTAATACCTGCCCATCGTTTTGAAATCAGTTCCGGGTACTCTTCGTCAATGCAGCGTTCCCTCAGATCGTACTGTGCATAGTAATGCCCGTTAAAGAAATAGAGCGACTTCGGATCATCGACAATGACAGCATCCAAGCGGTCAAACAGAAAGTCGGGCCAGCCTTCCTGGATAGCTTTGGGATAGCCTTCATCTATTTCGTTTGTTTTCAGGTCGATGCGAAGATATTGATCTTTGTGAAAGAAGAAAAGCTTTTTTTGCGGTGTCTCTTCGTGAAATGCAGATTGTTCAAAATAATCATAGCCAACAAAAGCCGCATCTGGACTTCGGAATCCAGTTGGCAGTGTAGGCCATTTATGGGTCATGCGCTTTGGTTTTAAGGTTCTTCCCTTGCTTGCATGATAGCAACAGTACGTGTCGCCGCGCACAAAATAGATCTCACTATCAATATTGAATATAGCTGCGATTGGTGTAAAGGTTGTCGCCGCTATATATGCATCTTGCAATGCCTTTGCCAAAAAATTATTTTCAATCAGAGTCCAAATGCCGGCCACTTCCAATTCGATCACTTGGGGGTTTTTCTTGATTGTCGCCAGCCATTCATTGTAGTGCTCTTTGTCCAGTGAGCTGAGTGCAGCCAGATACAATTCATCCCCCCCCTTCCCAAAGACGGTGCATTCGGAATTATTCCGCAACTTCTCCCGATGATTCTTCTCATCAGTTTTGGCCCCGAGTCCGTAGCTAGCCTGAATACCGGCTTGAATCTCCTCTTTTGTCATTTGAGACGATTTTGCGATCGACAAGGCAACTGTTGCTTTGCCACCTACCCAAACTCTCTTGATATAGTGTGTTCCAAAACGGTCAAAGAATGCTTCATAATGTTTGCGATAATCATGTTCAAATTCTATGCGTCGGAAGTTCAGATCATCCAAATCCTCATCGGTAATTGGTTTCAGATTATATAGATCTTTGGCGTTCAGATCATCCAAATCCTCATCGGTAATTGGCTTTATGCTATGTAGATATTTGATGTTCAGAGCAGCTAAATCCTCATGGGTTATTGGCTCCAGACTATGCAGGCATTTGACAACCAGATCATCCAAATCCTTGTCAGTAATTGGCTTCAGACTATGTAGATAAACGCTCCACAGCGGAATGAATGAACTCCGCAAAGCATAATAGGCTTCATCCGAGTGCTGTAGGTGCGACGCGTTACCTGCCGTTGCATCAATGCTAAAGATGCCATTCCCAGCGGCAAGACTTGCATCGAGTGTTAGATTGCTTTCAAATCGCTCCCATGTCTCTTCGATTATGCTCTGATTGAGCGCTTGACTGGCCGGCATCGGCGGGCTTTCGTTGATCTCGCAACCATATGGCAATAGATAGGTCTGGTCAGTCTCTTTAGAATAAACTTCCCTCACATTCTCTTTGTGTTCCGTTTGGATTAACTGGTCGAGTACATCCTTTAATTGGTACGGAAAACGAGGCCGCAGATTGACTCCTCGCCCCACAATCCCAACCCCAGGAAGTGGCAAAACCTTTTTTGCGGTCGCTGTCATTTGGGTAGCCTCCAAAGAACCGATATCGAAATCAACTTGAAAAGTAGAGTGATAGCTACTTTACTTTGTAACCCGATGATTTTGCAACTTTTCACACTTCTTATTTCACTTTACTTTCTGGTAAAGGCTTGAGTGACAAAGGGCAAACCGAAAGGGGCGGAAAAAAGAATCCACCCTGAAAAACGGGATAAAATGTAAAAATAGTGCTCGGCTAGTTTAAGCAGCGGCATTGAGGCGGCGATGAGCGAGAACGCCTTTAGGAAATGGTGTGAAACCGAGGCCTTTTCCGAAAGTCAGGGTCGAGTTGGTCAGGAGTTGGAAAAAGAGCACTCGAGAGAACACGGCGCAGCCTGCCGGGAGTGGATTGAGGCTCTCGATCCCAGTAGCCAGTCGGTATGGGAGGAAGAGAAGCGGCTAAATGGGAAAGAAGATTGCCAGCCAGCAGCCCCAGTTCAGGTAAGCGGAAACAAGCCTCATCGGCATGAACAAATTGACGATGTAAGCCAATCATCTGCTTGGAAGGGGGATGTTCAACAGGCCAGCGTTCCAGGTAGACAAGATAAATGGTTTCAGGCTGCAAAGTCATAACGGTCGCCAAAACCAAAGGTGTGTTGTAGGCCGGATCCTGAATGACGTAAATCGAGTAGGTACGGTTGGCTGTATCCACCTTGGTTGTTCTGGGGACGAGATTGTGCCATGCTTGATAGCAAATCAGGCGACCACTATAGAGAAAGCGACCAGACGAGTCCGGAGTTGTAGCCTCGAGTCGCTTTCCTTATAGCTGCGAGAGCGGACGCACAATATCACCATATTCAGGTGGTCTGCCTTTTTCTTTGCGTTTGGGGAACTCATTGCGGCGCACTGTGCAGTTAATCGCTTCCCGCAGGACAAATCGGTCTATGCCGCTTTCTAGCATTTCTCTGATTGTAAACCCGGCATCGACCACCGCCACTTCGTCTGACTCCAGTGATTTCTTCGTCTCTTTCAGCAGCTTTTCCGAAACTCACTTTCCTTTGTTCCAACCGTGCATCTCATGATTGCCTTGAGCAGTGGCACTCGCTTCCCGCCTATCTCCCCCGAGCTTATCATCACTCCAAAGATGAGCGCGGGCAATGCCCGACGAGCCGTTGAGTTATAGAGTCGGTTCACTTTCCTTGCAGCTTCGGTCGCCAGAACCCTGTGATATCTATGCTTTTCACTCGGTACCCTTCTAACTTTTTTGCCTCCCATTCCCTTTCCACTTCTTCTTGCCACGACCCCAGCAGACTTGTGATATCCCATGATCCATATCAGCTCCACCAGCTTCGCCGGAGCTCCTCATCTTCAAACCCGCTTTCTTTCAATGCGCTATGGATTGCTCCTCGACTTTTCAGAAACGACCCATTCAGCATTGCCCACATCAGACGCATTACATTTACGTTTGTTCCCATCGGCGTTACTTGCAATACATTCATCAGTACTGCTATAGTTATTTCTGGCGCGGTTAGCATTCCTTCCTCCTTTTTGGGTTCTCTACCTTTAGGATGAACTGCTAACCGCTTTTTGTCACATTTCTCATCTCTTTTCTTTTACCAGAAAGTAAAGATAAAGAGATTGAAGGATTGTCTGCCTTTTCTTCAACTCCTTCAGCACCTTCATGGTTCGACTTTTCCTCTCAACAACCTAAGATCCTGATCAACCAAGGAGTGATGATAATGAATTTCCAAAAACTTCCAAAATTATCAAAAAGAGATAAAGTGGCAATACTTTCTCCGTCTTTTGCTGCACCCGGTGCGTGGCCTTCTGTTTATCAGTTAGGATTGGAGAGAATCAAGACGATCTTTGGGCTAGAGCCGATTGAGTATCCAGCAACGGCCAAAATAGGCGCCAGTAAAGAAGAACGATCGAGGGATCTGATTGATGCCTTTGAAAATCCAGAGATCAAAGCCGTTATCTCGTCCCTTGGCGGCGATGATCAAGTGACTTATGTCAAAAACCTGCCAAATGAACCATTTGCGAACAACCCGAAACCGTACTTTGGTTACAGTGACAATACACACTTTATGAATCATCTTTGGTTAAACGGCATTCCATCCTACTACGGGGGAGCGGTACTAACTCAATTTGCCATGCAAGGGCAGATGGATGAGTTCACGATTAAGTATCTAAACCAAGCGTTTTTTGAAGAGAATGAAGTAGAGCTTGAAGCAAGTGATACATACAATGATATTGGGCTAAACTGGGATGATGAAGAGAATCTAAATAAAAGCCGGATCTATGAACCGAACGATGGGTGGCATTGGGACGGTCAGTCAACGATTCAAGGAATTACATGGGGTGGATGTTTGGAATCAATCGACGAGATGTTGCGTCATGGAGTTGCACTGCCAACTCTTGAACAGTTCGAGAATGTTCTCTTTTTTGCTGAAACCTCAGAGGAAATTCCTGAATCTGATTATGTTTATCGAGTGTTCAGAGCCTTGGGGGAACGGGGAATCTTAGAAAGAATCAAAGGTATTTTCGTTGGACGACCAAAGGCATGGGAGTTTAATAAACCGAATGATATCAAAACGAAAAAAGCTTATAAACAAGAGCAGAGAGACGTGATTTTAAAAGTTGCCAGACAATATAATCGCGCTTGCCCGATCGTTCAGAATATGGACTTTGGCCATACTGACCCACAGATATGTTTACCAATGGCCTCTATGGCACAAGTTGATTCAGATAAGAGAAGCATCAGACTGAATTTCTAGAAGCCATCGCTTAATTGGTGTAAGTATAAGTGTCTTGAGGCACAATCGGAATTAGTCTTACAAACTTTATTTTTAGCCAATGCTAATTTATATATTAATATAAACTAAAAATAGATTGTTTGGAGACTTATCATGTCAAAGATTGCATACGTCGGACTACCGGCACACGGACACACAAATCCGACTCTACCAGTGATGAAAGAATTGGTGCAGCGCGGGCACAAAGTACTCTACTATAATGGGGCATCATTTCAGACAAAGGTTGCGCCGACCGGCGTCAGCTTCCGCACATTGCCAGAACCTATGCCAACCGAACGAGAAGTTTCAGAGGCTTTACACGAATTCATCAACGCTCCGCTCATGCTTTCAAGAATCAGTCGGCATCTGGCCCATTATCTGATCGCCGAATTTGAACGCGAGCAGCCTGATTTGGTCATCTACGACTCGACGGCAATGTGGGGCTATATTGCCGCCCGCACACATGAAATCCCCCAGGTTTGCTTCATCACAACCTTCGTGCTGGATGGTTCGCAAGGCGCTATCGGTTTGGGAACAATGGCTCGATTCCTCTGGTCGGCCTTACCCCATATTCCGAAACTACTCAAGTGGCGGCGAAACATGGCACAGGAATTTGGTAAAGAGAACTCTGGTGGCATCACAGAATATGCTGATCTCAATATCGTTTTTACATCGACCGAGTTTCACCCCAAAAATCATTTCGTCGATGAGCGCTTTCGCTTTGTTGGTCCATCCATCGATCCAACAACTCGGGACGGTGATTTTCCTCTTGAGCAACTATCGAATGGAACCAAAGTATACATTTCGCTCGGGACCATCAACCATCTGGATCTCGCTTTTTACAAGGCTGTTTTTACTGCCTTTACAAATTATCCAGCACAGTTCATTTTGTCCATTGGTAAAAATTCGGACATCAACCAGCTTGGGCCAATACCCAGCAACTTCATCGTCCGCAACTACGTGCCGCAGTTAGACATCTTGCAGCAAGTCGATGCCTTTATCACCCATGGCGGAATGAACAGCATCCATGAAGGGTTGTATTATGGTGTGCCGGAAATTGTGGTTCCACATCAGTTCGAACAGTTACTCAACGGCAAACGAGTAGCACAAACAGATGCAGGTATCCTACTCGGAGATAGACGCCCTTATGGAAAGGTGGGCGCTCACGAACTTAAACAGGAACTCCACAATCTGCTGAACGAACCAAAGTACCGCCAGAATGCGGAACATATTGGCCAATCGCTTCGGGATGCTGGTGGGTATCAACGAACAGTCGCGGAAATCGAGACCTATATTGGCTCTTACGCACAAAATGTTACGGAGGTCTTGGACCCACATCCGTTTGTCTCGAACCAATT
>JAHBNG010000131.1 GCA_019217005.1 Chloroflexi bacterium TSY | reverse complement strand
ATGACATTGTATCCGTCTCAGGTCCAACTCATCTTTACAATGACAAAGGCTGGGGCACGACGGCTGAATTTACCACAAATCACGAAGCTGTTGTCTTTAAAGGGTGTAAATTGCCCCTATTTGTCAACGGTGTGAAAATGACGAGCTTTTGACTCGTTACTGCTCCCAAAATGTTCCTCCTTTGTTTGCGTCGATGAAACGACTCTGGTCAAGAAACATGGGCACTCTATCAAGCAACATGAGGTCCAGAGGTAAGGGATGTGGGCGAGCACATCTTGGATATGGCACGTACGCTTGCCACAATTCAAGTCACCGTTGCTGAACTGCCGGAAGCGGAGATTGCACCATTATCCTACACGCCGATCGAGCAGATCCTCAAATGCTGGATCATGTGATCAAGCTTTGTTGATATCTCGATGCCTGGTGCCAGGATGAGAGTGCCTTGTTGTACGAGTTTGATCTGACTGAAGACATTCTAGAATGGCTAGACTATTTTCGTCCCAAGGTAGTTGATTGGACCGAAGAACTGATTGCTGGCGAGTGGCCCCTCTCGATTGATCATGTCGACTTTCATTCATCAAACGCAATTGCTGAAGAAAACGGCAACCTGCGTATCATCGATTGGGAAGAGGCGATACTGAGTTGTCCGTTCTCTATCTATCGTCTCTCTTTGATGCGGGATGACTTTGTGGAGGATCCGACAAATATCCCTCAAACAGAAGGGCGATTGCTTGACGCCCAATCAGATGGCCGTTCGGAATGCCTACGATGCGCTGCCGGCAGACACGGGAAACGAGAACGAGCTTTGATGTGGCGATGTGTCTGGCTCCTGATTAAGATGGCTACGAAGGTGAACCATTTAATGAAGCAGTGGGACGGACGAATGGATCACCAACTCACGCCGCTCGTGTATCAGCCATGCGCTTCATTTCTGGCAGGCAATGGTTGGTTTAAGAACACGAGAGGAAGCGGTATTGGCATGAATCAGTTGACGCTCAATCTTGCAAAGTTGATTCCTTATGTAAATGTGCAGCAACAGGGCAAAATAGATATGATTCAGATTAAATGACTACAGATGTCTATCGCTGCGATCTACACTATCGATTGCAGAGCAACGACGCAGAAACCGTTTCACTGATCTACAAACAAACTGTGCGCTCCTGCGAAATTCGAATCATAGAGATGCTCAACGCAATCCGGTACATCTTGCTATCCCCAGTTGCTTGATTGGTCCATCGACATCAACGCACCCACAGATCGGGTCAATGACCAGCCTGTTCATTGGTACATAACGCCCTATTATGAAGGCGTTACGCTCGGTTTTGAGGACGATATTCCAGCCGCAATTATTGCGACATTGGCCTATATCCATGCTCACTTTGCCTCTCGGCTCGAAGATCTCCTGATTTTATCATCCGCAGATGAACGCACAGGAAGTTGATAGCACTTTGACAATGCATTCTCACTTTGACGAAAGCTCAACGTGAGAAACTCATTCAGTCTTTGATGAGGCGTATCAACAGTTGAGCATAACCGCGATAACCCCAACCTGTTCGATGCCCTTGATGCTTTGCCACTAACGCTACATGGAGACGTTCATCCCGGCAATATGAGCGACATCTGACGGAGAAGCAATTTTATTTGATTGGGGCAACGCTGCACACCCCATGCTCGACCTGGCCAACATGGTCGAGATTGATTCCCCAAACTGGACACGCTACTGTAAAGTTTGGGCGCATGCGGTCAAGAGCTAGACAACTCTAGCTCGGTTTGGCTATTACTGGGCGACCGTGCTAGTCAATGCCTTCTATTTACCCTACGCAATTGACTATACACCACTGGAAAATGTTCAGAGTATGGTCGGCAAGATCATGAAAGCTGAACAGATGATTTCCAAATTGATTCGGAGTCTATAACAATTTCATGAACTACACACCTCTTGAAAGAGAACCCGATGATCATCGTACACCTTTAACGGCTGAAGAGATCAAAGCGATGTGACGCGGATTTGGTTCCGATGACGAGAGAGCGTGCAGGAACTGGCCGGGGTACATTCAACTCAACTTTTTGATCACCTTGCAAATCCGGACAATGCGAAGTTGGTTGGTGCAGATCGGACGCCCAAAAGTCAGGAAAACGTCGTTCTGCGCGTTGCACCAAAAGACAAGACCGATCCATTCTGGAACCATCCTCATCACATGCGGAGCGAAGTTCAGATACAGCCGTACTTTGCTGCGATTGCCCATCTGATGCCAACGATCTTAATGATTTTACCCGTCAGATTCTGGATCGAGACTATATGTTCCAAAGCTATCTTGAGGGCGAACGATGGGACGACATCGAGGGTGAGTTATCAAATGATGAGCACGACCGTCTCTGGTACCAGTTTGCACGCTTCATCAGATCCATTCCACGACAGGTGATCAATTTGATGGTCCTATTTGGGCCAACTCTATGACAGTTGGTCTGATTTGATCATCACTCAGTTTGAACACATCTTGCAGGACCTACAACAGAATCAAATCGATTCAACCGATTTCGAATCGATTTTTGCCCTTGTCCGCGCAAATCAGGCTCTGTTGGATGAAATTCAACAACCACATCTGCTTCATGGTGATCTGTGGACCTTTAACATCTTGGTGACACGGGAGGCAGATGAGCCGGACATTGTGGGGGTTCTCGACGCTGACTATGCTTGGTAAGATCCACTGGCAGATTGGACAATGTTGATCTGGGGGGCTCCGGCGCGGAGATGCATCGCGCCCAGGCTGCATTTTTATGGCGGAGCGGATGAGAGTCCAAACACTCGTTTTCGAGCTGAGGTGTACAACGCGATGTACTCGGTATGCACCTGTTGCTCGCAAGTATCGAGGGATCGACCAATGGTGTCGCACGTGCAAGGCGAGTTGAAAGCAGGCATTATTTAGGAATCGTTGACGTTGACAGGCTCTCCACAGAGAAATCGTCGTGCAGAACGACCAACGCTCTGAGAGGGCACTCTAAATTCAACAGAATTAGGCGCTTAGCGCACAAAGATGGTGCTACGCACCCACTACGTGAACTGACAATTTTGTGTCGATGTTGAACTTGATTCGTTGAGAAGTGCTGCCGAAGGACCCGTTTGCGCCTGTGCGCTAGGCGCCGACCGCCTGCACTTGGCGCAAACAACTAGTACCTTATCAACCAGTTTCTTGCACATCGGGTAGAAGTCGCTGAACGTGACAGGATGAATGAGATGAACAACCATTCATCTTGTCATCTCATTCATCTTAATCATCTTGTCCTTTTGGTTCTGACTTGTAAGCGAGCGGCCTTGTCCAGGTTAGGGAAGACAACTTGATTTCTGAAGACAATATCACATATGCAGTCGATGAGACGCTCGAATCTGGGGTACGATACACTGAAAAGTGGGGCTGACGGTACGCACTTTGCCAGTTCGCTATTGAACTCTGGAAAGTCACCATCGACGACCCGATCAGCGACTTGGAGTGTGAGTTTCAACCAACGGTTCGGGGCATTCTCAGTTCCGGCGGAAGAATTGGCGGCGTGGAAACTCTGTTGCCGTTTCGCCGTCGCGGGTATGTAACCAAATTGATGACCAAAGCACTTGTGGGCATGTCACAACGCGTAAACATCGCTTTCATCTCAGAGGGAATCGATCACTTGTATGAAAAATTTGGATTTGCCACCTGCCTGACTGAAGCACATATATCGCTCAAGGTTCGTACTGTGATGGAGCAACAAGCTGATCCGACTGGGCGCGATGCTCAAAACAAATACGTTCATATGCGCCAGATGATTTGCCTGTCATCGTTGCGCTCTACAATGAGACGCATGCTCATCGACCCTGGACCCATGTACGATCCTCGAATTGGAATCGACTGATGCCACACGAAACATGGAATCCAGGATCGGAGGTCATGATTCTGGAAGAAGATACGACGCTGATCGGATATGCGGTCTTCAAAGGACAGATTTTTGGCCGTTACCCCTCATCATTCACCGTCGATGAAATCGCTGCAAAGAATGCCGACGCGGTTCGTAATCTACTCGTTGCAATTGCCAATCGCTGTCGGGAGCTGGGCTTGGAAGAATTTATCATCCGCGAACCAATTGATAGTGCTGTTGGCTGGGAGGCTCGTCAACTTGGTTGCGAATACAAACAGTTTATTCCGCACACAGGCGAGATGATGGGTGTAATTTTAAATCGGGAAGGACTGCTGGAGGATCTTGAACCCGAGCTGCGGCGCAGGGTGCCACATGAAAGTCTTTACCAAGAACACGACGTGGCCTTCCTCTATTACGACGAGGGAATTGATTCCAGATAACGACATCTTGCTTCGGTTGATCATGGGATTTTGGTCCATGGCTGACGCTCAATTTGCAGGGACCTCGGCACCCACCCGCTACAATCGGATTTGTACAGCATGGTTTCCAGGAGGCGGTACACAGCAACTGCTTACCCTATGCGCATAAGCTGGATCGATATTAACAGTACAATATAGGCAAAACCAAATGGCTCACCAACCACACAACCTCGAACAACCAATCCTCAACATTACTGGCGAAAAAGTGGCACTTGGCCCACCATCTCGTGATCTGATTCCGCTTTCGCTCAAGTGGCTCAACGATTTCGAGGTAACACATCCAATGGGCATGCACTTTCAGACCCGGACCCGCGAAGCCGTTGAGACAGGATACGAAAATTATGGCCAGGGTGGCTCGGACTACGTTGACTTTATCATCTATGAGTGGACGACGATGCGTCCTATCGGGCTGACCAATTTGCTGCAGATCAACTATCAGGACCGCACAGCCCTTTATGCTATCCGCATCGGTGAAAAAGAGTGCTGGGGCAAAGGATATGGCACAGAAACCACCAAACTCGTACTCGATTACGGCTTCACAGGTTTGGGGCTGCACAACATCTGGTTGAGTGTTTTAGCTTCAACCATCGTGCCATTCGCGCCTATCAGCGAGCCGGCTTCAAAGAAATCGGTCGCCGGGCGAGGATCGATTCGCAAATCGAGCATACGATGTCATTTATATGGATTGTCTCGCAACAGAATTTGAAAGCCCCATCCTCCACAAACTCTTGCCCGATCCGTGATACACTGAGCAGCGCCATTAAATAACACTTTTATACTGCGGTTGTGATGAAAACCGTGGTTCTCGAAAGCTCCACCAGAGACCAAACTACGGTTTTCATACAGAGCAAAATAGTCGAGAGATAATGTTATGATGTGCTGCTGCGGTGTATACTGCACTCACTCATAGATAACTAAACCAAAAAATAATTATACGCGAACGAGAGAATGGAGAGGGAATAAGGACAAACCATTTTCTAAACCAGGTAAACGTTGGAAGCGTTGTTCCAAACGGTCCATCTCTTTCTGAGTGAGTTTGACGCCGGTCTCATAAAGAGTGGAATTCAGGTGAACGAAGGGTTGTAGTTGGTTAAAGCGAAAAGAACGGGCAAAATTGAGAACGGTCTCAAGAGAATCAGAGAACCGTTCCAGTGTTTTCAAGATGGCCCCAAACCCGTTCGATGGGGTTGTATTTACTGTGATAAGGAGGGTAGCAGGCGAGCTGAATAGAGAGACGATACATAAACTGAGTCCGACGGGTATGATTTTCGGGACCATTGTCCTGATTGATCACGAGGGTCTTGACGTGAGGAAAGTGTTCACGTACGCTTTCCCAAAAATCAATCAGGCAGTCGACAATACAGTCACTCGTCACTTTCGACTGAGTCAAGTAAAGAAAGAGTTCCTTGGTTGAAGGGAGGTAAATGCCAAAGGAGTGACTTTCTCGGTCTTCTTATCTTGAAAGTCATGATCGAGCGCTTTGACAACCACTCGACTTATCCCTTCTCTCGAGAAACGGTCAAGTAAAATCGTCGCTTTGGCATCCCAAGAGGGCGCAGAACCGTCTCGTCTGCATCCGCTTCTTGATTGATCTGATGAATTCTATCAAAGATCGCATCGGTCTCTGGGATCTTTTCACTGGTTGACTTTTTTTGACCCGGTTTGAGCCATAGCCTAACTCATTGAGCTTCAAGCGGATGGCCTCTTCGCCAGGCAATTCCTCATCTGTGTATCCTTTCTGCTCGATGAGCTGGGTACGCATTTCGGCGGCGGTTAGTCGAGTGTACAATTGGGGGTTCGAAGGTGGGATCGGTCTGGCTGAATTGATCGGCGATTTCAACCATATCGGCCAGTAAAGTGGGGATATGGTCTTCGGCTTTTGCGACCACGTCGGTGGCTTTGGTCGACATAACAGAAGCCGCCTTCTAGTTCTTCCAGGGCTTTGGCTATCGTCGCCCGATTCCAGCCCAACTCTCGTTCTGCTTTCGTCGGACTCCCTTCGCATATCGTTTTGACCGTTTGGGCCATGAAGTGCCTTCTTTCGTATCCACTTAACATGGCCTTCGTCTCTTTCAAGACTTCAACCATTTCTGGCGAGATTGTCATTTTTGCTCCTTTTGGAGAGCTAGTTTAACACCTTCTCGCGTATATTTTATTTTTTGGATTGGCCTAAGAATAAATTCTCCCATTCTACCCGACTGAAAGCAATCAAGTTTATTTTCATTGCCTTTTTACCATTTGACAAGTATCTCTCTCTTGATTTATTATTTCGTTACCGAAACATTCGATAACGAAATAATGGTTCTATCAAGCGAGCACCGCGTGAACAGCCCAACCGACTCACTGGCACAAGAAGCCATCCACAAATTTCTGAAAATCAATCGCTATCTGCGAATCTATTCTCGTCAAATGGATAAACAGGGTGTGCGACCGCGTCAGCTTGCTGTGCTACGTTTTCTGCTGGAAGCGGGTGAGGTGACCGTTGGGCAGGTGCAGGCATATCTCTACTGCAGTCCAAGTACAACCTCGGCAATCATTGCCAAGTTGGAGGAATCGGGCTACGTCACGCGTTCACGTTCGGCTGAGGACAATCGGGTCGTTGTTGTGAATCTAACTGCAGAAGGGCGGGCAATTGCCGAGGATATGCCGTTGGGTGGCATTCCACTCCTACGAAGCAAGATCGGCGATCTTTCTGCAACACGACTGGAAACGATCAACAGCGCGCTGTCAGATTTGATGGAACTCATGGAAATTCAGGAGGACGAATGAGTGCATTACGGAGAATGGGTCGATATTTGTATCCTTATCGCTGGCTCATGTTCATCGGATTCTTTACCGTCGTATTGCCGGTTGCCATGGAGCTAATTGTCCCGCGGATGCTCCAATACATTGTGGATGAAGGAATCCGCGCTGGAGATATGGGTGCCATCTGGTGGGGAGCGGCGATTATGCTCATCGGGGCCGTTGTTGGCGCATTGACAACGGTCGGTCAAGGTGTCTGTCGCGCCCAAGTATCCCAGGGATTGGCGTATGATTTGCGCAACGTCTTGTTCCAACACATTCAAGGACTTTCGTTTGCCAACTTGGATCAGATGCAAACTGGGCAATTGATGACCAGAGTCTCCAGCGATGTGGACACGGTACGCATGTTCTTTAGTGCGGGCGTTGCGCTGCTGTTGCGTCTCTTCCTCATGCTGATCGGCAGCGTGGTGATGATGCTGATCACCGATCTACGTCTCTCTCTTATCATGATTGTGGTGCTGCTGTTGAGCAGTCTACTGGTCTGGACGCTGATGCGCACGGCCCAGCCACTTTTTGGGAAGGTTCAGCGCAAGCTTGGAGCATTAAACACGGTTGTGCAGGAGAACTTGGCTGGCGTCCAGGTTGTCAAGGCATATGTGCGCGAACGCTATGAAATTGCGCGCTTTGGCGAGCGCAATGTTGATTACCGCGATCAGAACGTAGAGGTGGGCCGTCTATTAGCGCTGGCTACACCTGTATTGCTCGTGTTGACCAATGTGGGGATGGCGGTCGTTGTCTGGTGGGGCGGCATCGATGTGATCGGCGGTCGCCTTTCGCTTGGTGAGCTGATTGCTTTCAACAATTACCTGATTATCGGCATGTCACCCATTCTGTTTCTTGGAAACATGCTGGCAATGGTTTCGCGAGCCGATGCCTCTGCCGAACGAATGTGGGCTGTGTTGGATACAGAACCATTCATCCGGGAAGCCCCAACACCGCATGTGGCGACGATGCAGGGAAGTGTTGCCTTTGAGAACGTTTCGTTTCGCTATCGGAGCGGTCGTGAACGGGGCAATCCGGACGGAGATGGTCGAGAAAATGGGCAGATTGGCCAGAGGCAGTTGCCGACGTCCACTGTAGGAATGAATGGTCAAAATGTCCAAAGCCACAACGGAATCCACAACAATACAACGCCAGCCCGAGACCTCCATACAGAATCGAGCAACGGCACTCAAAATGGGACCGGCACCCCTCTTCCACCGCCTTATCCTGACCAAAGGATAGAGACCGAAATGGATGGATGGCTGAATGAAGAAGTACTTGACGAGGTCTCCTTCAGCGTTGAACAGGGACAGCAGGTCGCTTTGTTGGGGGCAACCGGTTCGGGTAAGAGCACGCTGGTCCATCTGATCCCACGCTTCTACGATGTGACAGGCGGACAGATTCTCATCGACGGGATCGATGTTCGAGAGTGGGCACCCGAGTCGCTACGCAGTCAGATTGGCATGGTTCTACAGCAGAACACCCTCTTTAGTGGTACCGTACGCGAAAATATTGCCTATGGGCGACCCGATGCCACCTTGGATGAAGTCATAACGGCGGCCAAAGCGGCTCAGGCCCACAACTTTATTGAGGCAATGCCCGAAGGCTATGAGAGTATTGTTGAAGCGCGCGGTGCCAATCTATCAGGCGGGCAGAAGCAGCGGATTGCGATTGCGCGGGCATTGTTGATCAAACCAGCTATTCTAGTATTGGATGACAGTACAAGTGCTGTCGACCTGGATACCGAGTTTAAGATTCAGCAGGCGTTGGCAACATTGATGGAGTCGACGACGACCTTTATTGTGGCCCAGCGCATCAACAGCGTACTGGATGCGGATCAGATCATTATTCTGGATGCTGGTAGCATCGTGGCCACAGGTACTCACCGTACGCTGATGCAGAGCAGCTCCATCTATCAAGAAATCTATCGTTCTCAGTTCGGCGAGGAGGTGAGTGTATGACGGCTTCTAGAAATATGCCAAGACAGGGGCTGCGCATGGGTCCCGGCGGTGGGATGGGGTTAACGGGGGAAAGTGCACGCAATACGCGCTCGACCATCGTCCGACTGTTCAGCTATCTGAAGCCCTTTCGCACTCAATTACTGCTCGTCGCTGGGCTGGTTCTGATCAGCACGTTGCTGCGTTTGGCCGGCCCGATTCTGCTTGGACAGGCCATTGACAACTATGTGGTGAGTGGTGATGCCGGTGGTGTTATGCGTACTGCACTATGGATGATTGCCGTCTATGTGGGAGCAGCCATAGCCGGCGTTGTGCAGGGTTTTATGATGGTCACAGTGGGACAGCAGTTTGTGGCCGATATCCGCGAGCAACTCTTTTCGCACATTCAGACGCTTTCGATGGCCTATCACGATCGACACCGTGTGGGCGATTTGATGAGCCGCATCTCCAACGATTCGGAAGCCATCAACCGGACGCTCTCTAACGGGCTCATTGAATTCACCTCCAATATTTTGCTCCTTGGCGGCATTATGGTGGCAATGTTCTTCTTGAATTGGCAACTGGCAACTGGTACGTTGATCATCATTCCCATAATGGTCTACATCACCGTACTGGTGACGCGCTACAGCCGCAAATCATTCCGTCGAGTGCAGCGTAATCTGGGGCAGTTAAATACGGTGATGGAGGAGAATATCGCTGGTGTACGCGTCGTCAAGGCGTTTGCGCGTGAGGCCGACGTCATCGACAAGTTTGAAGTAGCCAATGCAGAACAGCGCCGTGTCGGAATCACAGCCGACATTATCACGGCGGCGCTTGGTCCCATGTTTACGACCATGATGACGATTACAATTGCGGCGACGGCGCTGCTTGGTGGCTGGCTCGCCCTGCCACCGCGCAACATTGTCGAGGTCGGCGTCATTGCCACGTTTGTGGTCTATATCATGAACTTTTTCCGGCCCATGCGCGGTATCGCCATGCTCTATAATCAGCTACAGTCTGCCTTGGCCGGTGCGGAACGTATCTTCACCGTGCTGGATGCTGAGCCAACTGTGCGGGATGCGGATGATACAGTGCCACTTGACAATATTCAGGGGAAAGTAGACTTTGAAAACGTCAGCTTTGCCTATGAACCGGAGAAGCCCGTGCTTCGCAATGTGAATCTAACTGCCGAACCCGGGCAGACCATTGCGCTTGTTGGTCCAACTGGTGCTGGAAAGACCACGATTATCAGCCTGCTCAGCCGTTTCTACGACGTTACTGAGGGGACAATCACCGTTGACGACCTCGATATTCGCACGGTGCAGCAAGCGTCTTTGCGCGAACAATTGGGCATTGTGCTGCAAGATACGTTTCTTTTCTCTGGCACAGTGCTCGAAAACATCCGCTATGGCCGCTTAAATGCAACCGACGAAGAGGTTATTGCTGCCGCCACCATGGCCAATGCGGATCGCTTTATTCGACTCTTGCCCAATGGCTATCAGACAGAAGTCTCTGAGCAGGGCAACAACTTCAGTGAGGGGCAACGCCAATTGCTCGCCATTGCGCGCTCGATTCTGGCTGATCCGCGCATCTTAATTTTGGACGAAGCGACCAGCAGCGTGGATACACGGACAGAGGTGCAAATTCAAGAGGCCCTGCTCCGACTGATGGAAGGGCGTACGTCGTTTGTGATTGCCCACCGTCTCAGTACGATTCGCAAGGCCGATTTGGTTTTGGTGGTCAATGATCATCAGATTATTGAACGAGGAACCCACGAGGAACTGCTCGAACAACGCGGCTTCTATCATGATTTGTATATGAGTCAGTATCGGCGCGCTGAAGTATCAATTTAAGTAAAGATACTCTATGACACACGCCAACGCTATGTGGAAGAACAAGCCACACAGCCGTGGCAGGACATGTGGCGGTATCCCAAATTGTGTATAAATTCGTTTTCTCTCTGAGAGGCCACCCCGCTTTTACACAATTTGCGGTATACCGCCGGACACGTTGACCTGGTTTGCTGAGCATTTGTAAGACTGTATTGCTGATACCTCTGATAGCCACATCATTTAAACTTTGGACATTCATCTGTCGATAAAAACCACTCGGAATGTCCGAAGTTTAAGTGAGTTCTTTACGAGATAAAAATGGAGATAGAAGCCGTTTTGATAGATTTTTTTAATTTACTCGATAGTTGTGAAATGAATATTTTCCAAATTTGACAAAAGAGACAAAAGTCATCTCAATAGATTGCATCAAGAAAAAAGTGCGAAAAAGGAGCCATCAAGATGCAATTGCCGATAGTGAATGTAGCGCCACTGGTCAGGGAGCATAGCGAAACCTTTCGTTCAGTATTTGCCAATCGTAAACAGTTTCGCCACTTTGAAAACTATCTGACGGGTCTGATGGTCTTGGACAACAAAAGCATGGCAAATATTGCCCGCTGCATTCTAGATAGTGCAGATAAGACGAATATATCACGGTATTTGAGTGAAGCTCCTTGGCGAGCCGAAAAACTCAATGATGAGCGTATAGGTTACATGAAGTCAGAGACAGCACAATACCAACGTTCAGAGTCAGAATCGGTATTAGCGATTGACGATACACTATGTGAACACGTGGGAAGTCTGTTCGAGTATATCGACACCCACTACAATCATAGCAATGGTCAGCATCCACTGGCTCATAACTTAGTCACAAGTCACTATGTCAGTGGCGCTGTTCGTTTTCCGGTCGATGCAAGTATCTACCGACGGTACGAAGAGTTTACCGACTGGGAAGCATTTGTGGAAAACCATTTCCCAGTGACTGAGATTCCCAAGAAAAAGAAAGAACGAACCGCTTTTCATAAACGAGTGGATAGCCACCTATTAACTGACCCCGCCTTTCGAGGGCTAGACGAAGCGTTTAAGACCAAGATAACCATTGCCAGTGAACTGGTTGAAAAGCTGTTGAACGAACCCTTATCTTTGGTTGGGCTCTTCGATGGTTGGTATCTCGCTCCAGATCTTCTAGCTGTACTCGATCGTCTGAATAAAGATTGGATCAGCATCTTGAAGTGCAATCGCAATCTGGAGACAAATAGCTTTCGTTTGCGAGATGAAGACGGTCAGCCGATAACTTTCGAGGGGCCACATATTAAAGTCAAAGAGTTGGTCCCCTACATCCCCCAGAATGCCTACAAACCTGTCACCATTGATGGTCGTACTTACTATACCTTTACCATGACTGTGCGTATCCCTTCTATCGGCAAGGTACGCATCGTGATTAGTTTTGATAATCCTGAATTGCAAGGCAATTAGGCCGTTTTAGTGACCAATCGCACTGATTGTAATGCCAAACGCATTCTCTCGATTTACCTGCTTCGTTGGCCTATCGAGACGGTTTATCAGGATGGTAAACAACTGCTTGGCCTTGATGAATATTGCATGCGAACTGCCCACGCCTTTCAAAAACATTGGTCTCTGGTCTTCGTGGCTTATTCTCTCTTGCACCTTGATTGTTTGGGACCATCATTGGCTAAAACTCAATTCTCGCCCAGCAAATCCCTTGGTGAGGCTACTCGGCAGCAAGCTCAGTCACTAATTCAAGATCTCATCTTGACTGCACATCATGCCTTGAATGACGGACAGGAGATTGCAGAGGTCTTCGCTACCCTTTTCGCCAAACAGCAGGCCTGCTCTGCTTAATTTTGACTTTGTCAAATCCGGCACCTGCTCAAAATACAACTATCGAGTAATTTATACCGCGCAATACGAATTCCATCCTCATATCTTGGAACATAATGTCTCCCCGCAACGTCCTACATACAGAATCGTGATGCAATACCTCAAGACCAACTGAGTCACTCCAAGAATAACTCTATAGGAACCAGACCAGAACGGGCCATAGAATCACATATAATTTTCCACAAAAGAATGTCTCACTTCTGCTTTAAGAGAGGGGACGAATAACTCTTTGTGGTGGATGTATATTGAGAATAGATCCTTGCTGTATGAGTGTTTTGTCAGCTTGGCAATTATGCTCGCGCAATAAAAGCATAGCAGGGCAATTCGTATTATTTTTTATCACAACCAGAAAGGACCCGAAATTATGAACCGCTTATTCATCAAATTATTTGGTCCGCGTGCTGAGACAATCGCTCCCTCTGCCCGCGGGAAAAATGGCGATCGGACTTCCCTCATGCACCCAATCATCCAGTGGTGGCGTTTATTGCTTACCAGTGTCTTGCTGCTTGGTGCCATTGTGCTCACCCGATGGGGAGCACCAGTCAACGCGGAGTCAAGCGTGCTTGCACCTGATCGAGCAATGGAACAGCAGAACACCGTCAAACCCACAGCCAACCCCACAGCCCAAATACGCGGTGGGAATCCCGTGAAACCAATCCCAACAAAACCACTAAACGTTGCCTATGTCAATGTCTCTCCCAGCAGCGGCACAGCGGGTACACAGGTCACAGTAAAGGGAGGAGGGTTCCCAGGGGGAATCGTGGTGGATATCTATCTTGCCAGCGTTGTCCAACTGAGCGATCAAGGAGAGAGCCCCAATGTCTATGGATCTGGTTTGACCAACAGCGCAGGCCTTTACAGCGTGACCTTCTCCATGCCGGAAACATGGCCAGATGGGGAACCAATCAGAAGCGGTCAGTTGACGATTCTGGTTGCCAATAACGACTTCAGCCAGCGAGCGACAACATCATTCGATTACACAGCATCTGCATCGACACCAACCTGGACGCCGACCGATACGCCGACAAATACGCCACTGCCAACTGACACCTCAACTCCTGTCCCAACCAAACAATACCCCAATGCCCAAGTCAGCCCTCGCAGCGGCACGGCTGGCACGCAGGTCACGGTTCGGGGTGGTGGTTTTCCGACGAATACCAGAATTGGCGTCTATATTGCGGGCATTGTCCGTGCGGCTGGTGTAGGTCAGGGGCCAACCGCATACGCCGTTACAACAACCGACAACAAGGGTAACTATACGATGCGCTTCGTGATGCCAGCTACCTGGCCCGATGGCGAAGATATCCGCAGCGGTGAGTTGGCCATCCTGGTTGCGACGAGCGATTTTACCATACGTGCCAACGATACATTTGATTACGTGGAGCCAGCACCCACGCCCACGAATACAGCAACTTATACGCCCACACCTACATCGACCCCGACACATACGCCCACATCTACACCAACTGTGCCCAGCAATCCATATGCCGAGGCCAGTCCAAAGCAAGGCGGGCCCAATGTAGGGGTTACCGTCTTTGGTGGTGGCTTCCCTGCCAATACGCAAGTCAATCTCCATCTTGGCACCTTTGATGGACAGGTTGGCAATGAAGGTGGTACGATTGTGACGTACGCAACTACTCAAACCGACGCCGTTGGCAACTATCGCATGACCTTCACAACGCCCGAAACATGGCCCGATGGGACGCGCTTACCAAGCAGCAAGATACTGTTGCTGGTCACCACCAACGAGTTTGAGCCACAGGCAAGCGCTATCTACGATTATGCAGCACCACCACCCACGGCCACGCCAACTGATACATATACGCCACTGCCAGCGCCTACATCAACATTCACACCACTGCCGACCGTGACGCCGACTAAGCAGAATCCTTATGTGCAGATTCGTCCATGGATGGGCAGCGCTGGCACAGAGATCACGGTGCGTGGCGGCGAATTCCCCGCCAACACCGAGGTAGGGGTTTACATTGCGGGTGTGGTCCGCGCGGCGGGTGTTGGACAAGGCCCAACGGCCTATGCCAAGACCACGACGGACGGCAAGGGTGACTACAGCATGCGTTTTGTCATGCCAGCTACGTGGCCAGATGGCGTGGCCATCACAACCGGCAAGCTGGCTATCCTAGTTGCGACCAATGACTTTCTCGTTCGAGCAACAGGCACATTTGACTACGTGATCCCAACACCGACCCATACCCCAACGCCCCGGCCTACTGCTACACACACACCTTTACCCACGCATACACCAGTGCCGACAGCAACTCCCACTGCTGCGCTCAATCCCTACGCGGAGGCATTGCCAACCCGAGTTGGTCCAAACAACCTTGTCAGAATAGCGGGTGGTGGTTTCCCAGCTAATAGCCGGGTCAACCTCCATTTGGCCAAATTCGACGGACAGATCGGCGAAGGAGAGGTCGTTCACTATGCGGGGGCCATCACCAACGCCAATGGCAACTATTCAATGACCTTTGTCATGCCATCGGTTTGGCCCGATGGAACGTTGATCACTGATAGGCGATTGTTGGTCGTGGTGGCAACTCGTGATTTTGAATATGAAGCAGGTGCTGTCATTGAATACGTGCCGCCCGTATCAGCACCAACTCCCACACCAATCCCCCTGAATCCAACTATACAAATGAACCCTGATTCGGGAAGCGCTGGTACAACGATAGAGTTGCAAGGCGGAGGTTTCCCGGCCAATACACGTGTCGATGTCTATCTGTCTGGCATTGTTCGGATCACGGCTTCTGCGGCCAGCCAACCGACCTCATATGCCAATACCACGACAGATGTCCGCGGAAACTATAGAGTGCGTTTCGTCATGCCCGCACAATGGCCTGATGGAAGGACCATCAAGACGGGCAAGCTGGCTGTCTTGGTTGCAACAGAGGACTTCGAAAATCGGGCCACCTCCGCATTCGATTATCTGGCCTCAGATTCCACGCCGACCAACACCCCAACGCCACGAGGCGACGAAGCCTGGCGCGGCGAATATTTTGCCAACAGCAATCTGGCTGGTGCGCCAATATTGGTGCGTCAAGATGAAGAGATTGACTTCTTCTGGGAAACCAGGAGTCCAGCAGCCGGAGTTCCAGCTGATCGTTTTTCTGTGCGTTGGACACGTACGGTCTTCTTTGCGTCAGGCATTTATCGCATCAGCGTGTTAACCGATGATGGAATGCGCGTCTGGCTGGATGGCAACCTGATTATCGACGAGTGGTCCGATCAACGTTCGGCTACATTTGATGTAGACATAAACATCAGTGAGGGACTGCACGATCTGCGTGTGGAGTATTATGAGAACACGCTTGGTGCTCGGGCACGAGTTTGGTGGAAGCAACTCACTGGTCCGTCGCCAACGTCCACGTGGACACCTGTTCCGCCAGAGGAAACACCACTATTTGATGGCGATCCGCGCACAAACCAGCGACGGCAAGCCCCCAGCTTCTGTAGCGGCTTTGTTACCGAATGTGATTTTGCTGGTTGCCCCCGTAACTATCGCCTGTTGTGGGGGCCTTACTGCCGTGAAAGCGATTACCCGTATATTCAACCCGGTGAATACAAAGTGACCATTCATGGACAGGGGCGGGTGCGCATCGGTGCGACTGATTATGGAGAGACTGGGAAGCTGTTTGCCTTTGCGCGGCGCTTGGTCAATCTGCCTGCCTCCTACACATTCTGTTGGAAAGGATTGCAACCAGGCGGCTACGGCTTTGAAACCATTGTCCAGAGCCTTGGCAGCTATGCATCCGTCGACCGCGTGACCATCGAGTATATAGACGAGGAGTGTCGATAAGATGAGAGGACAAAGGGATTTGTACTCATTTTGTTGGATGATCCTGTTGACTTGCTTGATCTCGCTATCCGCCTGCACAAGTATCTTTCAGGGTCCGCCAACGCCAACACCGCTGCCACGGATCACGATCGATGAGGTCGATCCGGCGATTGAACTGACGCCGTCCGAAGGTTATGCCGGAACCTATGTCAATCTTCGCGGGACAGGATGGCTCCCGTCGACGATGATCATTGTCAAGCTTGCCGACGAGCAAGGTGAGTTCAATACTGGATTTTTGTATCCAATTGCCGAGCGTTGGCTCTTTCCTGGCGATCGGACAGTCGTTGCCTATACAGAGGGAGGTGAACTTGAGATGACCCAGTCATTTAGTGTGGTCTCTCCAACGGATGTTTCACTTCCCACTGCAACTGCCTCTCCCGTCGTGACGTCCACACCAACTGGCTCGTCAACTCGGACAGAAAGTGCGACCGAGCTGGCTCCGACCAGTACCGTTGAGCCAACGGCAACCATAGTAGTTGTGATCCCGAACGCAACACCAACCTCCCCCGACACGCCAACATTGACGCCGACGCCTACAGATATGCCAACACCGACGCCGACCGTACCAACCCAACCAACACCAACTGTCCCGCCACTTCCTCTACCGGAGTTGTCGGCGGAACTTGTATTAAGCCCATCGTCAGGTCCTGCCAATACGCTGGTGACAGCAAGCGGCGGGGGCTTCCCTGCCAACACGCAAGTGAATCTATTTGTGGCTCGGGTTGACGAACCAATCGAGATGCAGAACACGGTGATTCTCGGCGCTGGGGTGACGGATGGACGAGGTCGCTATGAGATCCTTTTTGGTGTGCCCTTGGTCTGGCCCGACGGGGCGTTTATTGAAGCCGGTCCAATATTGGTTGTCGTTACGACGACCGACGCTCAGCAACAGCGGAGGGCAGTATTTGAATATGCGGTGCCATAGTGTTTTGTAGTCGAAATTTTTTAGGGCATTTTGCATTCAAGAGTCAATCGATCGAATCTATTCTGTGGCATCTATAGCTTGCGTCTAAGGAAAAAATCATTTAATATTTGCTGAACATTTGTTCGGTCATGCAAATACAGTCATAGATTAGGATAAATTAGACTGATTGCTACTGGGTAAAATCTGCTTTTTTTCCTTATCTATGGATGAATGTAGTTTATCATTGACATTGGAGTCTCTATGAAGCGAATGCCCCAGCCTATACCCTATCAAGGAAGTAAGAGAAATATTGCGCCACAAATACTTTCGATAGTGCCAACTAAAATTGATACGTTAATTGAACCATTTGCAGGTTCTGCAGCGGTTTCGATTCGAGCAGCGTATATGAACAAAGCTCGCCGTTTTCGTCTAAATGATTTGAATAAACCGTTAATGGACTTGCTCGAGTTAATCATTAATAAACCTGATGTAATCGCAGCTAAATATGAACAGCTTTGGACAAAACAATTGGGGCAAGAAAGGATATTCTACGATGAAGTTCGCACTGAATTTAATAAGACGGGTCGTCCAGAGTTATTTTTATATCTCCTAGCCCGCTGCGTTAAGGCTTCGGTACGATATAACTCAAACGGCGAATTCAATCAAGCACCAGACAATCGACGCAAGGGCAGACAACCAAATAGTATGAGAGAAGAAATATTTGCAGTTTCTCAATTGCTAAAAGATAAGACCGAAATTACTAGTCGCCACTTTATATCTACATTGGATAATCTAAATCCCACATCCGATATAGTTTATATGGATCCTCCCTATCAAGGAACGTCTGGTGGAAGGGATTCGCGCTATTGTAGTGGAATTGATGTATCTGCCCTTATTGATTTTATTTCAGACCTCAATGCACAAAATGCAATGTTTATCTTGAGTTATGAGGGGTGGTTCATTTTAGCTGGATAGATAGGTTTACACTTTTAGAAACAGAAAGAACGTTTATATTCTCTGATTTCGCCGGTTCTCAGAGAGAAAACGGTCTCATATAGATTTTTGTCTATATATCAAAAGTGTAAACCTAATTTTGAACCACCCCAGTTATGATGGCCGAAAGGATTCTAAAACATATGGTGAATCTTTACCTGAGGGTTTGAATTTGGTTCACATAGAGCTCGAGGCCGGGCGTTCCACCCAATCTACCTTGCTTGGACAACAAGACTTGACTTATGAATCCCTCTATCTATCTTCAGCATTGATCGAACGTTTAGATTTGACGTCATCTCAGCTCGAAAAGCTGGCTGGCTGGAAATCATCCCATACGCAACTTAAACTAGCTTTCGCATGAGTAGTGATCATCTTCCTGCCCGATTTCTCGAAAAACTAGAGCAAGTTACCGGTAAGCGTTCAAGGATTGTGATAGATCATATTCTTGAGCATGGATTTATCACGACAGAAGAGTTGGAGCAAATATATGGATACAAACATCCTCCACGCGCGGTAAAGGACGTAAGAGACCAGGGCATTCCTATTGAAACTTACAGCGTCAAATCATCTGATGGACGCATCATTGCTGCATATCGCTTTGGCGATCCATCTGAGGTTCGAGAAGGTCGCCTCGGGGGTAGAACTGCATTTTCACGTCGCTTCAAAAAGGTATTGTATGACTAGTGTGATGGAAGATGTGCAATCTGCAATGGTAAGTTTTTGCTTCGTGAACTTCAGATCGATCATCGGATACCATACGAGATTGCCGGCAATGTTGATTACTCAGAAGAAGATACATCGGCATATATGCTGTTATGCGGCTCTTGCAATCGAGCCAAATCATGGTCTTGCGAACATTGCCCAAACTGGCAGGAAAAATCTTTGACTGTATGTCGGAACTGCTATTGGGCACAACCAGTGGGTTATCTGCATATTGCAACGAAAGATATGCGCCGAGTAGATATTTCCTGGGAAGGAGATAAGGAGATTGATGTTTACCAAAAAATCACTACGGCTGCATCTCAATCCCAGCAGTCAACCTCCGACCATATTAAGAGCCTTTTGAGAAATATCTTCATGTCGATACTAAAGCTTTTTACTCTGTTTCGATTGTTATTGATTCTGTTTTTTGTTTCTTCCTTGATAGGTTGTGCAGCCCAAGCACAGATAGGTGACCGTCCAACAAACCATCTCTTAACGGCAGTCGAAGCTTACTTACAGCAATATCAACCCGGACCCCAACCGCGTCTCTTTCAGACGACCATTCTTTATGATCGACATGGAGAATTGATTGCTGAATTTTATGCCGAAGGACGTCGCACTTGGGTCAGCCTATCAAATGTGTCACAGCACTTGATCGATGCAACGATTGCGACCGAAGATGATTCTTTCTATCAGCATACAGGAGTTGATCTTGAGCGTGTGGTTGGGGCTGTGATCCAAAATACGCAGAACCAAGAGATCGTGTCTGGGGCCAGCACAATCACCATGCAACTGGCGCGCAACCTCTTCATGGGGTGGGAGCAGCGCTACGAACAATCGCTTGACCGTAAGATCCAGGAGGCGGGGATCGCCCAAGAGTTGACCGATCTTTTTACCAAAAACGAGATTCTGGAAATCTATCTCAATTTGCTCAATTATGGCAATCTCAACTATGGCCCCGAAGCTGCCTCTCAATTCTATTTTGGTAAGTCAGCCGCCGACCTCAATTTAGGTGAGGCAACTCTCTTGGCCGGGATTCCCCAAAGCCCTGCCCGCCTCGATCCAGTCAAGAATATCCATGCTGTCAAACAACGTCAGCGGATCGTTCTGAACCTGATGGTGCGTCACGGGCAAATAACGGAAGAACAAGCTAACGATGCATATGAACAACCGCTGCTGCTCCAACACACCTTCGCAGATGCGGGAACCGTCCAGCCGCTGAATCGAGCGCCTCACTTCACACATCATGTACTGGAATTGTTAAAGCAGCGACTGGGGAAGGCCTATGTCGAGCGAGCAGGATTGCGCATTTTCACAACTCTCGATCTCAAGATGCAGGATCTGGCTCAACAGATTGTGGCCGAACAAGTGACCCAATTGCAGCCGACTTATGATCTTGGCAATGCAGCGCTTGTGGCACTCAAGCCAGGAACAGCGGAAGTTCTTGCAATGGTTGGCAGTGCCGATTACCATAACGATGCCATTGCGGGACAGGTCAATGTGGCAACAAGCCGACGGCAACCGGGTAGCACGATTAAGCCCTTGATCTATGCCGCCGCCATTGATGCCGAGTTGATTGATGCGCAGTCGATTCTGGAAGATGAACCGATCACCTATCAATTGCCAAATGGGCAGACCTACTCACCACAGAACTACGATAAGAAATATTATGGTTCGATGACGGTGCGTACCGCACTTGCCAATAGTTTCAACATTCCGGCTGTAAAGGTATTGGACGCATACGGTGTGGAGGAGATGGTGCCCCAATTGCGCACAATGGGTCTACGTCGTAGCCTGGATCAAGAAGATTCAGTCTACGGACTGAGCTTGGCCTTGGGCAGCAGCGAGGTCACGCTGTTGGAACTCAGCGGTGGTTTTCACACGCTAGCCAATTCTGGACGTTATCTGGAGCCGCGGACCATTCGAACAATCATTGATCCAACGGGACGCAGTGCGTTAGAGCAAGAACCATCTGTGGGAGAGCAAGTACTCTCTCCGCAAACAGCCTTTACCATCACCGACATTTTGAGCGATAGCGCTGCCCGACGCCCCATGTTTGGCACGAACTCGAATCTGGACTTGAGTCGACCTGCTGCCGCAAAGACAGGAACAACCACCGATTGGCGCGACAACTGGACAATGGGCTATACACGCTATCTATTGGTTGGCGTTTGGGCCGGTAATACCGATGGGCGACCAACACGTGGCTCAACGGGGCTCTCAGGTGCTGCTCCGATCTGGAAGGCGTTTATGGAAGCTGTACTTGACGATGCAGAACTCTTGTCGACCCTCGATGCCTCTGATCAAACCGAAGCCTGGGAGTTTAGACTGCCGTAAGTTCACGCAGAGCAGTTGATGGTGGATGGTTGATAGTAGCTGGTCAGCTCCTGAACAAAATTGACAAGTAACACACCAGCCACTATCAACTAGCAACCATCCACAATTACCCTAACGCCGCCAACAAATCCCTCTGTCTACTCAACCGCTGGTCGCGCTCATTGGCAAATCGCTGAATCCCGGCAAAGATAGAGTCGGCATCAAGATGGGCCTCTGCGATTACGTCCGGTTCACTGCCTCCTGTCAACCACTGATTGTCCCAATCTGAGGTCAACGAATAGGAATCCGTGACTGGACCAACGTCTTTGAGAGGCCAGGAGCGGCGCGTGCCTGTCGTGACGACCATCAGATCGTACCGTGCTTCTGGTGGCAACACAGCGTTGCGGTATGATTCTGGTTGGCGGTCAAACAATTCCTCGCTCACAGTAGCAATAATCTTGACGTTGATGCCTGCTTCTTCCAATCGGGGAATAACGCTCACGAGGTTGACTGTGGAACTAGACCCCTGCACGAGAACGTAGCCATGTTTTGGCTGACCCGGGGCAAAATCTCGGATCACATAGAAGCCTTTGGCTGCGGCTTTGAGATCGCTATCGGCAAAGGTCGTGCGGTCAGCAACGGGAAAATCGGGGCGGGCCACCTCGAGCACGATGACGCTCACTTTGGGGTCACGGGCGGCAATTTCTGCAGCGGCAAAATACCCAGGAGCGACATCGTTGTAGTCCCAGAAACTGAGGCCAATCGCCTGACCACGCGGGAAAAGCTTCCACACTTGGGGTGCAAAGATGCCAAAGTGCGTGCGAGCATCCGCCGCTGTTTCAGGCCCAGAGTGTCCCGCCAATATGTGCAGAACGCCCATGCGGAAACGGCTGTCCTGACTCTGCTGACTCCAAACACGGGCTGGCAAGTACATAAGTGGGGTAAAAGCGCCATAAGTGCCACTTAAGGCCCAAACGCCAGCAAATTTGTCAGGATCCAGCGAGGCACTCTGGCCGACTAGGCCAATGGCACTGGATGCATTTCCCGCTTCCTGGATGGGCGCCTTGAAACGAGTTCCAATCGGGTTCTCATCTGGGTGATAGTGCCCCCACAGACTGCCCGCTTCCACATTGATCGAACCAGACAGATCAGCCGCAAAGGTAATAAAGCGGTTGTCAGTAACATAGTTCATCCACTTGATGATCTCGGAGATGGCGCGTCGGGTGCCGGCCACTTTTCCCGCTTCTTGGAAGAGGTTGATGGAAACAGCCTCTTCGACATTTGACACAGAATTCTGCACTGTGACGCTTTGAGGCTCGACTGGAAGATTCGCCACGCGTAGGCGGTCGTCTAAGAATGGATCGCTGGTCGTATCGATGCGCAGCCCCAGGTCATTCGGTACAGAGTCACCAAGGTCGACAAGCCGATCGGCCAACCAATCGCCTAACCCGTTGCGGTCGAGAAGCGACATCACAACATCAATATTGGTCTTGAACTGCATGAGACGTTCGCGCTCGTCAGTGACAGGGCCATCGTGAATTCCTTCGAATTCCACATCATAATGTTGGGCAAAGGAGTCTGCCAACGTGAGGAAATAGTCCGAGTTCATCTTCAAGGCATAGGGATGGCTCGCATAGCTGACCAGTTGTTCGCCAAATCCTGGAATTTTGCCATCGACGGCGCCGGGCCAATAGCCTTTGATTGTCTTGCCGATCAGGAGCATCGGTCGACGATCAGACGGATCCCAATCCTCCATTGTCTTTAACGCTGCCAGAATTTGATCATAGTCATGACCATCTTCGATGGTAAAGACATTCCAACCATACGAAGTCCACTGCTCTGCAAGGCTGTATGCGTCATATTTGGCATCAATCACGCCACCCATCAACCGGTCATCAATGCCGGCGTTGTTGCTCGAAAGTAGGATGCGGAGACGTTTCCCCACTTGTGCCGCCAACGCCTGCGTCTTCAACTCTTGCGCATGGCCCGCCGTCATGGCGAATTCGCCCTCAAACCCGATAACTTTGAGAGTGCTTGGAGCACCCACAAAATCCCAGAAGGCGGCTTTCCCCGCTGCGGTGGCAATGCCAACGCCCGACGGACCACCATTGACGTCGTTGGTCAAGTCAATCGATTCAGCATGACCTGACAACGCTCGGACTTCACGTCCATTTGCCTGGGCAAAACGGGGATCGTCTGCTAGACCATACTCTTGTAAGAGGGTTGAAAGCGCCCCTGCACCTCGACGAAAGCCGAGGGCATCGATGGGCAACATGGTGACTTCTGGCGCAGCGTAGTAACGCTGGTCGCCCGTGGCTGCATATTTGCGCGCGAGAGCTTCACCCATGATCATCCACAATGCATAGCCGGTGGGAATGTTATGACCACCGGCGAGCATGAATTTGTCGCAATAGGGATGTTTGGGATTGCGATAGTCATAGCGCAGACCACCCAACTCTGGACCCGCCAGATGGATCGCGACATTAAAAGGAGTATAGGCCAACGGCCCACCCAAATGACCTGTCTGTGCATAATTACCCAATAAAACCAAGGTCATGCAGGTCATATAATCGATGTCTTCAAAGCGTTTGCGGTCGTATGGAGTGGTGAGTGGTGTAACTCGTGATAAGCCATTGCTTGTACTCATAACAGATAAATTCCCCTTGATTCTGTAATAGTTGGGATATACTAGTAACGGGCCGATAGTAGATGGTGGATAGTGGATGGTCTGTCCCTATCCACTATCCACCATCTACTATCCACAATACTCGCCTCATTTGTGGGCAGAGTGCCCACTTCGTGAAAAGATTTTCGTATATGAAGATACCTAGTGCTTTGTATCAGGCCATTTTGGTACGCCAGCTCTAATTTGTCAAACTGTAGGCTGCTTCTTCTTTAATTCCTTCAATCTCTTCATGATTTCGTTATTTCGATCTCTATTAGGACTTACGCAGAGTCCTCTCCTACGGGCATGATATATTATGCCCGTAGGAGAGAGCGCACCACATTGTGCGTCAGTCCTGTCTATTGTATCTCCTTATGGGCGGCGAAGTCTGTCAGCCCAACTGACCTAAGGTACAGGTACATCTCTGATCCAAATTTCGGTGTATTGATACTCCTGATCTGTTATCCTCAATATAACTCATTAATTCGGCAATTAATTGATGAATTGCCAAATTGATGAATTGATGAATTGCTAATTACGACTAGGTGCTAAGAAGGTGTATTAAAAGATCTGAAAAGGAATGAGACTTCCAGACAGGCTAAGTAAAATAAACTCCTCAAACGAAAAAAAACAGCTACGGCAAAAGTCGGGTACAAAAAATGACCATAAGGGGTGAAATCCTAGAGCAGCCCTCTGTTTGCATGAAAAATTTGTACCCGACTTTTGCTGCTACTGAAAAAAAAGAAGAATGAGGAGAGAAAATGAGTCGAGAAGCCTACAGTACAGATATGAACGAGATAGAGTGGCAGATAATAGAGCCACTGATTCCACCAGCCAAGACGGGCGGACGCCCCCGAGACGTCGATATGCGAGAGGTGATTAATGGCATCTTCTATGTGCTGCGAGGGGGCAACGCCTGGCGCATGATACCACACGACCTGCCGCCCTGGTCGACGGTCTATGGCTACTTCAACCGCTGGAGCAAGGCAGGCATCTGGGAAAAGATGAATGATGCCTTGCGGGAAGCGGTCCGCATCCTGGCTGGACGAGAAACCGAACCGAGTGCTGCCATCCTGGATAGCCAAAGTGTCAAAACGACTTCGGTTGCGGGTGAACGAGGCTATGACAGCGCCAAGAAGGTCACCGGACGCAAGCGTCACATTCTGGTTGACGTCATGGGCTTGCTCCTCCTTGTTCATGTCCACAAAGCTAGCATTCAAGAGCGAGATGGAGCCAAATCTCTCCTGAAGCGTCTCAAGCAGAAGGGCTTCCAACAACTCGCTCTCATCTGGGCCGATGGCGGTTACTCCGGTCAACCCATGATCGACTGGGTCTTCAACCTTGCTGGTTGGCTTTTCCAAGTCGTCACGCGTTCTGATGACGCTCAAGGCTTTGTCCTCTTGCCCCGTCGATGGGTCGTTGAGCGCACCTTTGCTTGGCTCGGCAACTATCGGCGGCTTAGCAAGGACTATGAAGTCTTGCCTCGCAACAGCGAAGCCATGATTTATGCCGCTATGGTCCATATCATGCTCCGTCGCCTCAGCAACGACCCGGCTCTCGCTCTTTAATTCTCTTGCCCAATACTTTTAAAACACCTTCTTAGCTCGACTTTGTAAGTTTTAAGCACCATAAAAAGTTAATAACAGACAGCAGAAAGTAAGGTGTTCACCTG
Source organism: Chloroflexi bacterium TSY (assembly GCA_019217005.1). Next base: position 16,715 of record JAHBNG010000131.1, on the reverse strand, counting down.
AGAGGGAGAGAATAAACGAAGATCAGGTGAAAAGTGAGATGTCTGGAAAAGGAAATGGCACCATAAGCGGCGGCGAACCAGAGAGAGGAGGTCATGGAAGGAGGCGTGAGTCTTGTGACACCAAGCAGCTTGAGGCAAAGGGATAGAGCCATCAGGAGAGAAGGCATGAGCCATCAAGATGACAAGGCTGAAAAGACCAAAGAGAGCAGGAGTAGTCCTCTCAATGGCCAAGTCACTCCACTGGCGCTGAGTTTCGACACCGAGGTGAGCTCTGGCTTCCTCGAAAGAGACTTCAATGGACCAACGTTTGACGAAATCAGCGATGATGTGGGGGGGGCAGCCTGATGAATATCGGTGGAGAAGTAAGCGACGGTCTCAGCTTGGCCTTTGGGATCGCGGACTAAAACCCAGCGCAGAAGGAGCGGAGTTGTGCCGGTAGAGTACCAAAAGGCAATACCAGTGGCCCAGTCGACGACTTCAGATTCTCCCCCCATACCAGTCAATGCGGCAGCGGTGCCAACAGGTGGTTTTGAAGAGGGCAACATCTTCCAGCTTGGGCAGTCGCTGCCCAACGACAGGAGGACGACCAGGTCGTTTTGTGCCGTCAGGTTTCAAACGGGAGGGTGGATAGTCAAAGAGACGCGCATCCAGGCGCAGAGGCGCAATCAAGGTGACTCCTTGGGATTGACAGCACAAGCCCAACTCGATCACACTGTAAGCCCCATCGCCGATGAGCTTGATTTCTCGACCTGGCAAAGCTCGACGCAGCCAGGCCACCACCTGCATGGTTCGTTTCGCCACTGTTCGGTGGCGCTGGTTGAGCGTTTCGCTGACTTTCGGTGTTGTGAGTAAGACGCTCAGAAAGGGCATTGACCAGTAGAGGTCACTCCACGGCAACTTGACCACCACACAGAAGACCAGCCACCGCAATCCGCTCGTGCTTACGCTCATCTTCCGGCCTGACGCCAGGCTATCTCGCCAGTGTCCTCGTTTGCTGATCTTGGGACCCCAGCGCCTTTCTAGCGTCTCGTCTACCGTTATCTCGACTGGCGCTCCCATGACCACAAACGTATCCACAATCAAGTGCAGTAAGATATAGCTCAACATCAATCCATCCCACTTTGCTCGATTCAGCACATGGTGATACTTGGACCAGTCTCCCTCTTGCTCCAATCCCATCACTCTCAACGCCGCTGTCACCGTTCGTCTTCCCCTTCGTTAACACCGTCCCTATCACCAAGACCAGTGCCTTTTGGTACGTCGGTTCTGTGAAGACTGGGCGAAAGCTCTCGAACAACGGGATTATTTCTGCTGGAAGGAACATTGGGCTCTCCTCTCTTTGATAGTTGTTTTCTCACTCCTATCTTACATCAGCTTCCCTTTTGTTCCTTCTTTATTAACTTTTTAATGTGCCCAAATTGTACAAAGTCGAGCTTAGAACCTATCCGAAAAGTGGTTGTGAGTCCAGCTAGCTTCTCGAGTAAGAATGCACCGTCACAGAACTTTTCGGATAAGCACTTAAGGGATCATTCTATGAACAGATATCTATCTCTCCTCAAACGCAATCCTGATTTTCGCTCGCTTTGGTTCGCCTCTATCGTGACCTTGCTGGGTGACTGGTTTAATACAATTAGTACGATTGTGCTGATCAATCGCTACACAGACTCTGGAATGGCCGTGGCGGGACTCTTCTTGCTTCGGATGCTGCCGCCATTTCTGTTAAGCCCAATCGCTGGTTTGGTTGCCGACCGCTTTAGTCGCAAAACAATTATGATTATCTCTGATCTGCTGCGGGTGCTGATCGTTCTAGGGTTTCTCCTGGTCGATAGCGCAGCAGAAGCGTGGCTTGTCTATCTGCTAACGGCCCTGCAATTCTCCATTTCGACCTTCTTCTATCCCGCAAGCTCAGCGATTTTGCCGAATTTGCTCGATCGGAAAGAGGATCTCCTGCTCGCAAATACCTTGGGCAGCATTACATGGTCCGCCATGTTGGCATTGGGGGCTGCACTGGGAGGTATTACGGCAGCAGTTTTTGGCGTTTATACAGCATTGGTCCTTGATGCCATGACCTTTGCCTTATCTGCCGCGCTGATCGGCCGTATCCGCTTGCGAACAAGCGTCGTTACTTCAAATGCTCACCAGAACGATCGCACTGCATTACTCGGTGGCTTACGATATGCCATTGAAAAACCGCAGATCGGTATTGTTACGTTGGTTAAGGCACTGGGTAGTATTGGCTCGGTTGATATCATCATGGCCGCATTTGCATCGACTCTCTTTATCTATGGTGATGGTGGGGCTTTGGGATTGGGTATGATGATGACGGCGTCGGGGATTGGAGCAGTTCTGGGCCCATTGATCGCCAACCGTTTTACACCCGAAACCGAACAGGCTTTGCGCCGCGGCATTGGTTTGGGCTTTGCAGCTGTTGTTCTAGGATGGATTTTTATGGGGCAGTCAGGGGTTTTCGTGCTAGTTTTGGCTGCTATTCTACTTCGCTCTATGGGCACCTCGACAAACTGGACCTACAGTAGTGTCCTTTTGCAGATGACCGTACCGAATCATGTACTTGGACGCGTCATTGCGTTGGACGAAGCAATCCGCACGTTGACCGCATCAATCAGCATCTTGTTGACTGGCTACGCAATCGATTCGCTTGGCGTGCCTGTGCAAACATTGACTTGGTGGTTAGGGGGCGTTTCGCTTGTACCACTCGGATTCTGGATGTGGACGCTTTATAAGGAGAGCCGTGCTATCATAGTGGAGGAGATGCAGGTAGTGTCGGTATAAGAAGAGACACGTGTTGCGTATTGCGTGAACCAGTTGACAAGCTGATTGTGCTGCTTGGAGCGGGATATGCCCATCAAATATCCACGGTTCGATCAAATGCCAAGACTAGTATCACGCACTACGCAACACGCACTACGCCTCCTACGGCTACGGCAAGTCAGCCAGGTCAATGAGTTCCTGCGTCGCAAAGATCATCGCTGGCACTGGCTCGTCAATGAGAATGTCTTCGTTGATGCTGTCGTTCACAGTCGAAATATCCATAAACACAATTGGCAACTCCTCAGAATTAAGTCCAACATCGGCACCCGCAAGCGAGGCTAGAGCCGCTAATTGAGAAATATCCCAATTCAGACCGACTTGGCTGAAAAGAAGATGATTCTTTTCCAAATCAATCATCTCAATTAACTCCTCGATAGTTGTGAAATGAAGGTTTTCCAATTTTGACAAAAGAGACAAAAGTCATCTCAATAGATTGCATCAAGAAAAAAGTGCAGAAAAGGAGCCATCAAGATGCAATTGCCGATAGTAAATGTAGCGCCACTGGTCAAGGAGCATAGCGAAACCTTTCGTTCAGTATTTGCCAATCGTAAACAGTTTCGCCACTTTGAAAACTATCTGACGGGTCTGATGGTCTTGGACAACAAAAGCATGGCAAATATTGCCCGTTGCATTCTAGATAGTGCAGATAAGACGAATGTATCACGGTATCTGAGTGAAGCTCCTTGGCGAGCCGAAAAACTCAATGATGAGCGTATAGTCAGAGACAGCACAATACCAACGTTCAGAGTCAGAATCGGTATTAGCGATTGACGATACACTATGTGAACATGTGGGAAGTCTGTTCGAGTATATCGACACCCACTACAATCATAGCAATGGTCAGCATCCACTGGCTCATAACTTAGTCACAAGTCACTATGTCAGTGGCGCTATCCGTTTTCCGGTCGATGCAAGTATCTACCGACGGTACGAAGAGTTTACCGACTGGGAAGCATTTGTGGAAAAACATTTCCCAGTGACCGAGATTCCCAAGAAAAAGAAAGAACGAACGAACCGCTTTTCATAAACGAGTGGATAGCCACCTATTAACTGACCCCGCCTTTCGAGAGCGAGACGAAGCGTTTAAGACCAAGATAACCATTGCCAGTGAACTGGTTGAAAAAGCTGTTGAACGAACCCTTATCTTTGGTTGGGCTCTCTTCGATGGTTGGTATCTCGCTCCAGATTTTCTAGCTGTACTCGATCGTCTGAATAAAGATTGGATCAGCATCTTGAAGTGCAATCGCAATCTGGAGACAAATAGTTTTCGTTTGCGGGATGAAGATGGTCAGCCGATAACTTTCGAGGGGCCACATATTAAAGTCAAAGAGTTGGTCCCCTACATCCCCCAGAATGCCTACAAGCCTGTCACCATTGATGGTCGTACTTACTACACCTTTACCATGACTGTGCGTATCCCTTCTATCGGCAAGGTACGCATCGTGATTAGTTTTGATAATCCTGAATTGCAAGACAATTATGCCGTTTTAGTGACCAATCGCACCGACTGTAATGCCAAACGCATTCTCTCGATTTACCTGCTTCGTTGGCCTATCGAGACGGTTTATCAGGATCAGTAGATCCAAATTTCAGGTTTTGAGAGAGAATTCTGGCTAAACAGTTGACATAAATACAAATTTGCCGGTCGATATCTAGTTTTTGCGTTAGATTTGGGCGATTTTCAGATATGAAATAGGTTGTTTTCTGTAACCGAAATCTGAATAAATGACTCCAAAATCCCTGCAATCTCGACTGAAAATAGCCAAAAACGCCAAATTTGGATCTACTGAGGGGGTGGTTCATTTTAGGCGGACAATTAGGTTTACATTTTTGCAAAGAGAAAAGATGTTTATATTTTCTAATTTGAGCCATGCTCAGGCAGAAAATGACCTCATATAGATTTTTGTCTATGTATCAAAAGTGTAAACCTAATTCTGAACCACCCCCTACTGAGGATGGTAAACAACTGCTTGGTCTTGATGAATATTGCATGCGAACTGCCCACGCCTTTCAAAAACATTGGTCTCTGGTCTTCGTGGCTTATTCTCTCTTGCACCTTGATTGTTTGGGACCATCATTGGCTAAAACTCAATTCTCGCCCAGCAAATCCCTTGGTGAGGCTACCCGGCAGCAAACTCAGTCACTGATTCAAGATCTCATCTTGACGGCTCATGATGCCTTGAATGACGGACAGGAGATTGCGGAGGTCTTCGCTACCCTTTTCGCCAAACGGCAGGTCTGCTCTGCTTAATTTGACTTTGTCAAATCTGGCACCTGCTCAAAATACAACTATCGAGTTAACTCCAGACCCAGGCTTGCCAGAAGGTCTGGTCCAAAAACCTCTGCCATCCCCACAATCTGTTCGATCTCCAAATCGCTTAAGCGGATCCCAATTAAGCTCTCATCTCCCAGTAACTCTGCCAGCAGTGATTGAAAAATTGGATCCCCGGAAAGATATTGGTAATCGATGACGGTGCGGAAGACGGCCACACCATTGCCGTCAAGTTCATCATCTGGTAAACGTTCAACGTCGACATAAGGCAATAAAAGTTCTGTCATTTCCGTTGCACCCAATGTCGTGATCAGAGGGCCCCCTGACACACCTCCCATGCCAGAAGCAAACTGTGCGAGGGTCGCTGCTTCTTCTTCACCGATTTCACCAAAATCCGCATCGGCGGCAGCCAAATCCAACACAGGGGCAAATTCAAAGCCTAGCCACATTGCACCTGTTGTGCGAATACCTGGCAGAGCATCCGCAAAACTACTCAAATTGACATACATAATGCCATCCAACAGTCGAACACCGAATCCGATGGATGAAGGCAGGTCAAATCCAGCATCTGCCTCCTCTGAAATGATCTGTGCGACGTCTTCGGAGACAGAGACGGTTAACTCGGTATCGAACGTCGACCCGGTCAAAACATCGAAATAGAGATTAAAGACTTCCTCTGTTCGTTGAAAAAGAAAGGTCATGTCGTCTGGTGACATCTGGCGGAGATCTGCTAAAATTTGCGCTGCGTCATCATCGAGTGCGAAGGCTGTGTACTGGGTGACATTGACCGATAGCTCCTCAAATGGGACCTCAGGGATATTCTTGACCAACATATCGACATTGACTTGCGTTTCGATCGACGTAACATCGCGCATTGCCTGTGCGGAATCGTGCAGCAACTCACAATCTTCAGCAGAGAGCAATTCGCAATAGGTGGTAGTATCCTGTGCCCAAATTGTGGTTGAGCCAGCAAAGATCAATGCAACTGCAATTGCGAGAATAAAACAATATCGGAGCATAAAATGACCTCCTGTTAAAGGGGAATGATGGTTCTGGTGGAGTCATGACTTAGAACCTATCCGAAAAGTGGTTGTGGATCCAACCAGCTTCTCGAGTGAGAATAGATCGTCACAGAACTTTTCGGATAAGCACTTATATAGTGATCGGCAGCACATATGTGCTGCCGATCACTATATATATGAAAAATCAGCTCCATTGTATCAGAGAAAGCAGACCGTGTAAACAGAGAATGCGCAAAACTATACTCAGTTCAGAATGAGATTCAGAGTTTAGTACATATCAGAGATTTGAGGTTGGAGATGCGTTACGCTGGTCACCAGTCTCAAATCTCCGGTTTTCATATTGATTTCGGTATCGGTTGATCTCACTCCACTCAATTGATCTGTACATAGAGCGAATACGTTGAGGTCCCCTCCGGTCTTGCGATGTTAATCAAATAATCCTGGGTAGCAGGCAGAGTAAATTCAAAGCTGTGATCCTCATTGACGAGACGTTTGTAAGGCTGACCATCGTCTTGGCCGACAATGCTAAAGTTGGCCAAACCATCTGGCGAGGTAATCTCAACGTACATGATCTGACTGGCACTCGCTCGGAGGATGTACTCATCTCGATTTGGCGCACTGATGTTGCCCGTCACTGTCGCAGCAGTTGCTCCGGGCGCAAATTCGATGCGCTCTGGTCTAGATACGCCTGAACTGCCTTCAATTGAAAAGTCAATATCATAAATCGTTGGTTCAGCATCGAGCGGTGTCGTGAGCGTGATCAAATAATCACCATTCTCTGGCAAGACAAGCGTTTTGCCAAAGATGAAAACTTCGCTACCGAACTGTTCGGCCTCAATGATTGTGCCACCTGGTGTTGTAATCGTGAAGCGCACGGGTACGCTGCGGGCGGTTGCGTGTACATTCATCGTCTGCCCAGCCGCTGCGCCAAGCAAATAGCGTTTACTCCCACCCGGAGTCAGTGCGCCGCGCCGTGTTGCCGACGTTCCACCGGGTGCAAAGCGAACCCGTTCCGCTCCGGCACCCTCGGACGACGGTGTGATCACAGTGAATGTAACTTGAAAGTCGGACGCTGGTGCAGCGTTGGGTGTTGTCAGGGTGCTCAGATAATCGCCACTTTCGGGCAGGGCAATCGTTTTGACTGCCACGGCACTATCAAACCCGAATGCATCCCCCAGCCATTGCAGTTCGCTGGGGCTCGTGATGCGAAGAGTGACCGGAATAGGGCCACTGCTGGCAATGACATCCATCACTTGACCACGTCCAACATTGAGCACAAATTGCTTGAACCCACCGCCAGCATTGAATGATCCATTGCGCATAGCAGATGTCTCTCCGGCACCAAACCGAACGCGCTCAGCCGTTGGCCCTGCAGGCGTTGTGGCGGTTGGTGTATGGGGTTCTGGCGTCGCTGTTGCTACATTCGTTGGTGTTTCGGTTACAGAAACTGGTGGCTGGAAACCACCTGGTGCAATGAGCATACTGTGCCAGTAGAATCCATCTTCAGACTGAGCCACAATGAAGATTGCCTCAGTCTGCCCAGTGCGACTCAAGCCTTGAACGAAAAGCCCCTGCTTTGCGTCAACGTGAGGTCCCCAGATGATAAGGGGATCGATACCGAGAAGCGCGGTCAGATCGGTTGTTTTATCAAACCCAATTGCTGGGGCAGGCCCTAGATAGTTGTCACGCAATTGCTCAATGGCTTGTGAAGGTGTCCACTCAACTCCTTCCGATTGCCAAAAACCGACTGGCATTGATTCACCCATCAACGTCTGAAGTTGCGTGTAGTCTTGGTTGATGAGTGCCAGCGTCAATTGATCGACGAATTGAGCCAGCGTTTCTTCTGCTGGTATTTCATCAACAATTGGCGTTGGTGTTGCTGGTTCAGGTGTTGGTGTTAGATTGCAAGCTGCAAAAGCGAAAATGAACAAAATAAAGAGTGCTGTTTTGAGGATTGGGTTCACAATAGCCTCCCTTTCATGTGTATTGAGCACCGCCATAAATTTAGAATCAATTAGGCAGGTCCAAGAAATTAACGATTCGTGACGAACGGTTATATATTACAAGCTGTTTGTTCCGCGCGCGGCAAGTCTGACAGGAATCGGATACAGACGTCTTCCACGAACACCCCACCAAAGGCAAATGGCTTCGATAAAAAAGCCGGCTGTTAATGCCGCAACACCTAACGTTGCGCCTTGAATAGCAAAAATGGGCAATGTGATCAGCGTCAGCCAGATCGCACCAAAGCGGAAAGGTGCGCAGGCGGCCATGATGTGGGTACGTTTTTCGATCAGCGCAGTTCCTTGGGAATAGGCCCGCACAATGACAATGGGAGAGAAAAAGGCGTAGAGCATGAGCGGGACTCGACAACGAGCAGCAAAGTCAGCATCCAGGGTCATCAATGTTTGAAGAATGTAGTCACGGATTGGTGTCCAAAACAGTATCAACATCATGCAGAGAGAGACGCCACCACAGGCTAGAGCAAAGCGCCAGAGGTGACGCAGACTATCTGGTTCATCTTGAAACGCGGATGCGATGTTTCGAATATCATTGAGCCACCGATAGGGAAATTGTCCTAATACATAGGCGACCGTTAAGACTGCCAGCGCCTCAGTTCCATTGCTGCCGCGCGCAATATAGACATTGATGAGCGGACGACTTGCTTCTTGCGCCAGAATGATCACAGCTAAGGGCCAGAAAAAACGCACAATCTGAGCCCACTTGAGCCTAGACCCCCGGTCATGATTGACGTTGATATTACTGCTGCGTGTCATCCTAGCAAGCAGTGGCCGTCCAAAACGATGGTAACCAATAAAGGCAATACAAAATTCCGTCACTGTACTAGCATGGATGGTCAGGATGGGAAGCCAGATGGGGTTTTCTTGGATGAAGGGAGTAGGCAACAGTAGAAAGACCAGACTGATTCCTGCACCCGTGCTGATAATGCTGGCATAGCTGACAATGTCTGTTCGCCTGACCCGGATCAGCAGACCTGCGTAAAAGATAGCTAGCCCCCGGATGAAGGGGATAGGAATCAACCAAAGAAGCGTTGTGCGGACCATGCTTCCAAATGACCTGTCAACACGATGCAGATCTTCGATGATCCAATCGCCCAAGGGTGTTGCGGAAAGGGAGGCAAGCGCCAGAGCCAACAGAATAATAAAACGGCGGACTTTGCGACGTGAGGCCGGATCGTCTACTAAAACAAGACCAATCGAACGGGCGTGGTATAGGGGACTAGAGACAAAAATGACTAACCCCCATGCCAATCCGTAGACCGCTAATACCTCGGTAGCGTTCGGCAGACGGGCCATGCTGCGCTCAAAACTTGCCCCCCAAATTCCACCAGGATCGTCGTAATCGCAAGCGGCAAGAGAAAGCGTGTAAAGCGCAGATGGATTCCAGAATCCACTATTGCGTGTCCACCAACGACGACGTCTGCCCCCATTCACCCGCAAAGACGAAGTCCGAGAGTGGTTTGCGCTCACGCGGCGCCAACTCGCTGTCACGTCGGTCTTCCGGTAGCTCATTCGGATTGCCCAAATAGCCAACGGCTAAGACCGTGACGGGGTCGTAGCCTTCCGGGATCTGGAAGGTCGTGCGCGCTTTGTCGCTGCTGAAGCCACCCATCTGGTGAACATAGAGACCAAGTGCCGTTGCTTGAACACACAGGTTTTGGACTGCTAATCCAAGATCATGCCAGGCATGACCGTTGGTTCGATCTCGACCAGGGATGACCAGATGGGCGATAGTTAAAATCAGCAGCGGGGCTTTAGATGCCCACGGAATGTTTCCCTCCATTAGGCAACCAATCATCCGCTCAAAGTCATCCGGATGCTCTCGTGGTGCAACGATAAATGACCACGGCTGTAGATTGCGCGATGAAGCTGACCAACGAGCCGCTTCCAAGAGGCTGCGGATCGTCTCTGGCTCAACCGCGCGATCTGCAAATGAGCGAGGACTCCAGCGATGCATGAGAAGGTCGTGAATGGGATGATTGGGGGTGGCGATTTTGACTGCGTGTGATTGAGACTCGTTCATATGTTGTTTGATTGTCTACTTCGCGGATGTGTCCCACAAAGTGTGTAAATTGAGGCCATCTCTCTGACTGAGCAGTTTCCATTTAGGTCAATCCGATTTTTTAATGATCCACAGATGGACGAGATTCACTGGATTTTCCTCCTTCTAATCCTGTAAATCCTGTTCATCTGTGGATCATTTTTTTTCGGAGTCATCTTTCACACTTTGGGACACACCGTCATTCTGTTGGTGGATCAGGAATTTCGCCCTCAAAAAGGAAAATCTGTTCACCATCTGGCCCAACCGCTATACAGTTTTTGCCAGATGAATCGTTCCCAAATGGCTCAATTGCGATACCCTATCTCCTTTAATTGAGTTGTGCGGTCGAGCATATCGGGTGCAAAGTAGGTGACGTGAGGCCCGGAAAACTCATCCGTTTGGTGAAGCCCCAGAACCATCATCTGATCGTAAAGAATGCCCCAAGGATAGGGTTCACTACTCTCGTGCAAAATTTTAAATCCCAGCTTCTGCCAAAAAGCTGCAGAATCTTGAAAACTCTTGACGCCCATTGCATATTCGCCAAACTTTCCGCAGGCAAATATTGGTGTACCTGATGGTCGATGCATGTCCGTCGGATCGTGGTTGATGAGAGCAACAAGGAGGCCATTTGGATCAGCAAATATCACCATGAAAAGCTTTTCATCCGGTAGGGCAATCGCGTACCTTAAAAAAATAAGCCAGAAAGGACTGTCAAGAGATAGTGGTGGTCCCAGCCAGCGGTAAGGCGCTTGTTTTTGATGCCAACGTTGAGAGAAGTCTCCTTCTTGAGCAGATTGAGAGCAATATGACGAAGGGCAGCGAAATTCTGAGCTGAGTGGCCTTTGCGCAAACGGGATTCATCCTCTCGGAAGGCAATATCGAGGGTCCAGTGTAGGCGATTTTCGACATGCCAATGAGTGCGAGAGGCATTGAGTAAAGAGCGAGCATCGGACTCGGAACTCGAGAGGTAATAGCGCCTGTCGGGATTGTCTTTTTTGCTGAGAATCACCACAAATCAAGGTGCGTTGGGCTTGAACCATCATGACGGTAGAGAGTTCAGGCCATTGCTCAGAATTGCGCAGATTCTGGATGATGTCGGGGGCAGAAATGGTCCAGGCTTCTCGGGTTTCAAGCCGACCGTGTCCCTTATCGGTCGTTTTGGCATAATCGTGGTCAAAGGCAGTAAAGTCACTTTCCTCGAGATCCTCAAAGAGCAAGGCGACATCTGCATGTAAGTTTCCTTGATTGCCCTTGAGAGAGAGGAGATAATCAGCCTCATTGTCAATGATGAGCTGTGCAATTTCAGTCTGAGCACCCATAGCATCGATGGTCACGAGTGCCCCTTTGATCTCCAACAAGCGCAGTAACTCTGGAATAGCTGTGATTTCATTCGACTTTTCATCCACTTTCCACTGACCAAGGACTACTTTGTTCAGAAGCCCAAGCACTCACCATGTATATGGCTCCTTTGCCCACTATTTTATCATGGGAACGTCTCAACTGCTTGCCGTCTATTGCCACCACTTCTCCATTCGTCACCTGGCAGACTGCGCTCATCCATTTGCTGAAACATTCGGCAAAGACCTCTCCATCTAGCAATCCAAATACGCGCCAGAATGTATCGTGCGATGGGATTCCATTTGGCAACTCCAGTATGCTTTCTAGCCACTCCTTTTTGGCTTTGCCGAATTTTTCGACCCCTTCCCAATCGTCTGCTCCGCATATGACTGCACAGATTGCTATCACGATTATATCGATTAGATTGTGGCGTCGATTTATCGGGCTTCTTGGCTCTTCTATGCTTCCAAAGTGCTTTTCTATGCTTGCTATTTCGGGCTTTTCCATTTTGGTTTCTCCTTTTTGGGTTCCAAAATAGATTATCCCTTCTTTTCTTTCTTGTACAAGTACGCGATTGCCCTATTTCATCCGGCCCCAGCTGTTTATGGACAAATTCGATGCCCATCTGTTCTAATTGAATGACTCGGTTACTCGCATCGGCTGAAAAGTAGCTAAGGCCATTATAGATATTGCCATCCTGATTGAGCAGAAACAGATGTTGCCCATCCGTAAATTGTGTCCAAGGATAGGGTGTCGTATTTTCGTCGATTTTATCGAAGCCCAAGCTTGTGTAGAAACGGACCGAGCTATCTAGGTCGGCAACGCCTAATTGAATCTGTACCCGTTCTCCCAGTTTCATGAAATATCTCCTTCCAGTTATCTATTGGTTCACGTGTAGGGGGTCGTTGGTTGGTGATAGATAGTGGCAGACACTGTACTGTACTTTGCACATCTTCATAACGATGTACTCTATCACTGACCGATCACCCATACCGCTTCGCATACAATGCGAAGCCAATCGTAGCACGTATGTTCTTTTTAGGCAACTGGATTCGATATGTGGGGTGCATCTTTCATTCCTGCTCCCAAAGTAAGCAACCCTCCATATATGGATGAAGGTAAACGGAGATGCTTAATTTACTGACGTTGAGTATGCACTCTTATGTCACTCACCTTTATTGATTCAAGAAGAGGCTCATATGGAAACAATCTTTCAATTGAACAACCTACTCGTTATGCCCTTTTGGTTCTTGATGATCATACTCCCTCATTGGCGTTGGACCCGACGTATCATGTCTTCGTTATGGGTTGTGGTGCCAGCAGCGCTTGTTTATGCACTCTTGGTACTCCCCAATATACCCTCTCTCATGGAGGAGCTATTGAATCCAACCTTGTCGACTATTGCAGCGTTATTGGGTCAGCCTGAGATGGCCACAATTGGATGGGCACACTTTTTAGCCTTCGACCTATTTGTGGGTCGCTGGGTCTACTTGGATAGCCGAGAGAAAGAAATGACAGCTTGGTTCGCGTCACCAGCGCTCTTTTTTATCTTGATGTTTGGACCGCTTGGATTGATTCTCTATTTGATCATACGAACGAGCAAATCATTTTTCAAAGAATAGCGCATCACTATTTGTGGGAAATCCTTATATCTTCAGCCAAAATCTCCGTCAACAATGCCGCCTCAACATTGCCACCACTAATCACAACCACGTTATGCTTGGTTTGAGGCAATTCGATTGCGTGATAAAGATAGGCCGCAAAAGGCACAACGCCACTCGGTTCTGCCACAAGCCGGGCGTCGAAAACAAGCTGACGCATGGCTTTGCGGATCTCCTCTTCCGTGACGGTGATAATGTCATCGACATATTCTCGAATATGGGCAAAGGGAACCTCTCCAATTTGCGTGGCGCGCATCCCGTCGGCCAGGGTCTGGCTGGTTTCCTCCAGCGGAAATTCGACAATCTGGCCCGTGCGTAAACTGGCTTGAGCATCGGCGGCCAGCTCGGGCTCTACGCCAATCACGTTCACCATTGGACGACTCTGTTTGAGGGCTGTCGCGACCCCACTGATCAACCCGCCACCACCGATTGGCACGAGAACCGTCTCAACCTCGGGGAGATCCTCCAAGATTTCAAGTCCAACTGTGGCTTGCCCTGCCACAATTATCTCGTCATTAAAGGGTGGGACCATGATATACCCATTTTCGCGGGCAATCTCTTCGGCCGCCATGCGCCAATCTTCTTCGCTGCCATGTTCCAAGAGCACAACTTCGGCACCCATCAAGCGAGTCTTCTCGATCTTAACCTGCGGCGCAATGGCAGGCATCACAATGGTGGCGCGTACATCCAACGCCCGCGCCGCATAAGCAACACCTTGGGCATGATTGCCACTGGAAAAGGCAATAATCCCGCGCGCTTGTTCCTCTGAAGAAAGCGATGAAATTTTGTTATAGGCCCCACGCAGCTTGAATGCGCCTACTGGCTGCATGTTCTCGGGCTTGAAGTAGAGTTGACGTTCAGATTCGTGCTGGGCGTACGGAATCAAAGGTGTCCGAGTCGCTACGCCTTTGATGCGATGCTGGGCTAAGCGAATGTCGTCAAGTGTGATCATTTACAACCCGTTCGCAATCTGTTCTCTCTGCCAATCGAAATCGACTGGTCCCGCGTAGAATCGTTCTGGATTCTCCATGGCCCAAACCTGCTTGCGGATAATCCAATTGTCTGGTTCGAGCTTGATGGCTTTGCGCCACTCTTCAATTGCGGATTGAGCGTTGCCGGCTCGATAAAGTTCGAGCCCTTGATAGAAGTGGTCAAACGCTTCTTGGCTCTCGAATCCATTTGCATCTTTGGCTTCCGCATCGAGTGAGCCTGCTTCGGCTCGTGAGATAAAGTCATCGGCTAACTGGCGATCTTCGGCTTTGCGAATATCGAATCCCCCAAACTTTGTGTAGCGCACGATGCCAGCCTCGTCGACAAAGACGGCGTTTGGCACGGCCTTGAAGCCAAAGTACAACCCCAAACTGTTTTCTGCATCGATCACAGTGGGATACGTCGCATTCGCTTGCTCCACAAAAGGGCGCACCTTCTCAACTCCTTGGAAATCAATCGCCACTGAAAGAAGATCCATGTTTTGGTTCTGATGTTGCACATAGAATTCCTGCCAGACCGGCAGCTGCATCCGGCACGCTCACCAGGAAGCCCACATGAAAATGATATACTTTTTGCCCCGAAATGTCTCAAGATCAAACATTCTTCCATCTAACAGGGGCAACGCCACATGAAGCATCGTGTCCCCAATTTTGATCAATTGTTGGTCTGTTGTGCTCATCGTTTGCTCCATCTATATGAAATTGGGGGGAATCTTGCCAATCATAACAGTGAACTGCGCGCAATGCCAATCCATGTCTTTCCTTCATGCATGCTCGGTTTATTGTGAGTGTGTAAATGGCTGTCGCCCAGTCAAAGAGTCGGCTGCATTTACACACTTTGGGACACACTCCCGTATTGGTTTGATGGACATTCAAAGATAAAATCACAAAATGATCCAAATATTTATCTAGGTAACGTCAAACTGCAAGTATGAGACCAATTATGATACAATTCTGGCTATGTCTAAGCGTAACTGGCTTTTGTTCATCCTGATCTTACTCGGTCTGCTCATTAGCGGCTATCTTTCATATGCCAAGCTGTTTGGCACCAGCACCATCTGTCTTGGTGGATCGCAAAGCTGCGATCTTGTCCAGAATAGTGTCTATGCGTATCTGCTAGGCATTCCCATCGCTTATCTTGGATTTCTGACTTATGTTGTTCTATTGTTTTTGTGGCTGATCAAAATAACCGATTGGCAAGAATGGGGAGAGCTAGCCGTTCAGATCTTCTTTGGGATCACATTGATCGGTAGCATTTTTTCACTCTATCTGACCTACATCGAACTATTTGTGCTATATGAGATCTGCCAATGGTGCGTTGCATCGGCGTTCGTAATCTGGGTGCTTTTGATCCTTTCCGGTTCTTGGCTTAAACAAGATCTAGCTTCTTAAGAGATCATCCTTCTCGCCGCACAAGCATATTCTGGACTGGTACAGCGCAACGTGTACCATGCAGCACATTCCGAAAGACCGTCACCCATCCATCCACTCCCGTTCTCCAAAGATCATCGGACAATAATCCAAGTCGTCAATGAAGCGCGTCAGCCCCGCTCGTCGACCATCAATAGGGCGTGATTTCTCCGTCCGCATATGAATCGCAAAGCTCCGCCTTGGCGCACCGGAAAGATTGGCTTCACTACCATGATAGGTCAGATTATGATGAAAACTGACACCCCCAAGAGGTAAAATAGCGGCAACCTCTTCCCAGCGTTCACCTGTAGCTCCTTCGATCCGATTACGCAGAGCTACTTGGTCCGCCTCTTGCTGGAAATCACTCTGCCCTTCTACATACCCCCAACGATGAGACCCACGCACAAAGGTCATGGGACCTGCGTCTGCTGTCACGTCGCTCAGCGCAACCCAGGCCGTAAAGAGTTCACTTCCCCCTTCCCAGCTTTGCCAATAGTGGCGATCCTGGTGCCAGCCAATACCAGGTGCCGTCGCCACATTGGGCAGAGCAGACGGTTTGTAGAGCAGCTGCACCCACCAGATCTGAACGGCCTCGGCACCGGTCACCTCTGCTGCCAACTCCCCCAACGCCGGAACTTGCATCAACTCCATAATTGCATGATTGGCAATTTGTGGCATCTCGATCTTGCCAAGCTTAGTATTGGGATCATCACCTGGATTCCAGCGCGAGGGCTGGGGCGGTGTTCCCGTATCATAGCGTCCAGCGCGCACCTCATCCATACCGTGAACAGCTGCCTGAACCACATCTACCCCGATAACGGCACTCGGATGAACGTAGAATCCGTCCCGAAGGTACGAACTCTTGGCCGCCATATGCGTTTGCATAGATCTATCCTTTACAAATCTGCTTCCTCGAACAAAACCTCCACCAATGGACTGCCATCTACAAGGTCATCTAAGGAGCGAACCTGATGATGATACCAATTCATCACTGGGTCCGCCAATACCCGGCGTCGTTCAGTCGGATCCGTAACGGGACGTGCCCGCGCTGGCAGATCTGCTTGTAGGGTTTCCTTGAGATGGAAGACAAACCTGGGATCTGCAAGCAAATTGGCGTACCAATCCCTTGGGCCAG
>JAHBNG010000133.1 GCA_019217005.1 Chloroflexi bacterium TSY | reverse complement strand
ACCTGAAATTTGGATCTACTGGGACTACCTATTGGAAGCAGAATTTGATCTGCCCCCAGTGCCGACGATCAAAAAGGGAGATTCGGTTGAGTTTCCACCCCTCTCATTCGCCCAGCAAAGGCTGTGGTTCCTACATCAGATAGAAGCAGACAATTCGGCTTACAACATGGCGTGGGCTCTGAAGTTAACGGGTTCACTCAATCGGAAAGCCCTCATGAATAGCCTGGGTGAGATCGTGCGGCGCCATGAAGTGCTGCGCACAACCTTTGTCGAGGGGGACGGTGAGCTGTATCAGAAAATCACTCCTGCCGCAGCCTTAGCCATTCCTATGGTCGATCTCCGCCACCTGGACGAAAATGAGCAAGAAGCTGAAATCCAACGCTAGCCATAGAAGACACAATGCGAACATTTGATCTGAGCCATGACTCCATGCTACGAGGCACATTGTTGGAATTGGGCGAGGAAGAACATGTTTGCTGCTCGTTACACCATATCGTATCCGACGGTTGGTCCATGGCTGTCTTCTGGCGGAATTGGCAACCTTGTATAAGTCATTTTCCAACGGGCTGCCTTCGCCCTTACGCGACCTGCCCATTCAGTATACCGACTACGCAGCCTGGCAACGAGCGTGGATGAAAGATGATGTTCTCCAAAAACAACTTGGTTATTGGACAGAGCGACTGGCTGATGCTCCGACCCTACTGAAATTGCCTACTGACCGCCCCCGCCCGCGGGCCCAGACATTCCGCGGCGGCGCAGTTCGGTTCAGCATCAACACTGAGTTAACCCAGCGGTTACGGGCACTTAGCCAACAATCTGGGACGACGCTCTTCATGACTCTATTGGCGGCTTTCCAAGTCTTGCTTGCACGTTACAGTGGTCAGGACGACATCGTAATTGGCTCTCCGAGCGCCAACCGTAACCGCCAAGAGGTCGAAGAGTTGATCGGCTTCTTTGTCAATACACTGGTCTTGCGCACGGATCTGTCGGACAATCCGAGCTTTCTCGATCTGCTAGCGTAAGTGCGGCACGACACCCAAGCAGCATATGACCACCAAGATCTGCCATTTGAACGGCTGGTTGAAGAACTCTCACTCGAACGCAGTCTCAGCCACAACCCGTTGGTCCAGGTTCTTTGCGCTGCAAAATACACCAAGACAAGCGATAGAACTCGAGGGCCTTCAAGTCAGGCCTCTGGATCTGGGTGTCCAGAATGTGCGCTTTGATATGGAACTGCATCTTTGGGAAGAAGGTGAGAGACTTGGTGGTGGCTGTGTCTACAACGTGGATCTATTCGATGCGGTAACCATTGAACGCATGATGGGACACTACCAGACATTGCTTGCAGGCATTGTCGCAAACCCAAGTTGCTCAATTCTAAAATTACCCCTCTTGACCACTGCCGAACGCCACCAGATTCTGATGGCGTGGAATGACACGGTTACCGACTACCCAAAGGATCAGTGCATCCATCAGTTGTTCGAGGAGCAAGTAGAGCGTACGCCCCATGCCGTTGCCGTTGTCTTTGAAGGTGAGAGGCTGACCTATCTCGAACTGAATCAGCGCGCCAATCAACTGGCTCATTATCTGATTCAACAAGGCGTGGGTCCGGATGTCTTGGTAGGCATCTGTGTGGAGCGCTCTCTGGAGATGGTGGTAGGCCTGTTGGGCATCCTTAAGGCCGGTGGTGCCTATGTTCCGCTGGATCCAACCTATCCCCAAGAGCGTATTGCCTATATGCTCGAAGACACTGCTGCTTCGGTGCTGCTGACACAGGAAAAGTTGTATACCATTTTGCCTGAAAGGCCAACGAAACTCTGTCTTGATACCCTCGACCTACGGGCAGATCAATCCACACTTTCGTCCATCGCAAGCGTATCGGCAGAGAACCTGGCTTACATCATGTATACCTCAGGGTCTACTGGTCGTCCCAAAGGAGTTAGCGTCATGCATCGGAACGTGGTGCGGCTGGTCAAAAATACCGATTTCATCCAGCTCTCTCAGGACGATCTGTTCTTGCAGTTTGCCCCCATCTCCTTTGATGCAGCCACGCTCGAAATCTGGGGACCGCTGCTCAACGGTGGCCAGTTGGTGGTGATGCCGCCAGCCAATCCGTCTTTACACGAGTTAGGTGAAGCGATTCAAGAGCATCGAATTACGACCTTGTGGTTGACGTCTGGTCTGTTTCATCAAATGGTAGATGAGCAGCTAGACGCTTTGCAGTCGCTACGCTGGCTTCTGGCCGGCGGTGATGTGCTATCGGTTTCACGTAGATAGAGCGGCAAGCTCTGCCTAACTGCCAACTGATCAATGGCTATGGCCCAACCGAGAACACCACCTTCACCTGTTGTTTCCCGATTTCAGAAATGAATCGAGCAGGTAGTTCTATTCCAATTGGTCGCCCCATCGCCAATACTCGAGTATATATCCTGGATAGCCAGCAAGAGCCGGTGCCTATTGGGGTGTGGGGTGAGTTGTATGCGGGTGGCGATGGTGTCGCCAGAGGCTATCACAACAGTCAGGTGTTGACAGACGAACGGTTTCTATCGAATCCGTTTGGTCCCCGAGAGAATCCGGGACGGCTCTACCGCACTGGGGATGTGGCTCGCTGGCTGCCAAGTGGGAATATCGAATTCTGGGTCGCGTGGACAATCAGGTCAAGCTACGCGGGTATCGGATTGAATTGGGCGAAATCGAAGCCGTACTCAGCCAACATGCTGACGTGCGGGAAGCCGTCGTAGCGACACAAGAAATGTCATTGGGAAACAAACGTCTTGTGGCTTATGTCGTTCCCACTGACAAGACCACAAATGCATTTCGTTCCAAAGAGATATCGGGTGAGACGTTGGGGCGCAACGGCCAACAAGTGCCACACGAGGATCCTGTCGCAGCGGCGGTTCCGCCCAGTTCGACGCTGACAGCAAACTTACGTAGCTACCTAGAGTCAACCTTGCCAGACTATATGATTCCTTCTGCATTTGTAATATTGGACCAGCTACCGCTGACGCCATCGGGTAAGGTGGATCGTCGTGCCTTGCCTGCACCTGGCACAGATCGTCCCGATCTGGAGATCGCTTTCGTCGCCCCTAGCACGCTCCTCGAAGCGCAGGTTGCCGCCATCTGGTCCGAGCTGCTTGGCGTTGACAGGGTAGGGATTCATGACAATTTCTTTGAGTTGGGCGGCCACTCACTGATTTCTGTACGTCTTATCGGGCAGATCGAGAAGCAGTTCGGCTTGAAGATGCCGCTCAAGAAATTTTTCCGAAACCCAACTGTGGCTCAGCTCGCAGCATTGCTCGATCCAGATCAGGCGACTGGAGTGGACGTGACAAGCAAGAGACGCTCGGGTCCGCCGACCGGTTCTCACGGTCTTTCTGTGCCCCAAGGCCAGACTGAAACCGTAGATGATCTATACGACCAGCTTGAACGGCCCAGCGCCTCACGTCACTCGAAAAACCTGTTGCGAATGGGTTGGCATCGGCGTCGGATCTGGGCAAGCGTTGCCGCAAACTGGATTCCCTATCCATGGGCCTTTCGGTTACTCGATTGGTCGCTGAGATACCATTCGATGCAGCACCTATTGTTCCGCTACTATGTTGGGCAAATCCGCCGATTTCTTGCCGTTATTGAGAGCGGGCTGGACGAAAGAGAAGTCGTTCAACGAAGCCTGTTCTACGGCAGCCTCTATCATTACCAGATCGGCCCTTGGGGCCGGATGCCCAGCGAGAAAGCGCAGCAGCGACGGTACGCCAATCAGGTACGGACGGAAGGCTTTGAGTTGCTTGAAAAGACCGTGGCGCAGAAGAAAGGCGTTCTCCTCGTCCTCTGTCATGACAATGTAGTTTCCTGGCTTTCTTTGATCGGTGCCAGATGGTCTAGGGATGCTGCCGTTCAAGGATATGGCATCGGTGGTGCCCACCTCTATGTCCAACAGATGGGCCTGGATAGTGAGATTCTGGAGAACACGCTCTTCTCTCAACAGCTGAACACCGCGCGTCGGACCCTGCAGGAGGGCGGCATCGTCACCATTGCGGGGGACGGGCATCATGGCCGCAGTGCAGGTCTCGAGTACGATTTTCACGGTCGCCGTCGGCCATTTCGGACGAGTTTTGCCGAGCTGGCGCTGATGACGGGCGCAGCGGTATTCGTCCTGGTCAACAGGATAGACGCTGATGGCCGGATCCAGGCCAGATTGGTCGGGCCGTTGGAGGTTGGTGATGGTACGGTCGACCATGATGTCCGGATTCGAATGTTGGTGGATCAATATGTGGCCTTGCTGCATAAGGTGTGGGCCGAGGAGCCGTGGATGGTCCCCTGGTTCCAAATGGAAAAACATCTGGCCTATCCCCCCATCCAGAGGGTGCGTCCCATTTTTGGGGGATTCGTCGAGTCCAATTGACGGGCCTATCAGAGCGTCGCCAAAAATGTGGTACGCCCCCCTAGCCAGAAGACGCCAGTGGAGAGTGATGGTTCAACCGGATCTCAAGGGATAGACCCGCTCTGGTTTCGATACGGCTACGCCACTCAACCGGCGCTAACCGTTTCTGGACTTGTCACCCCCCTGAATTCCTGAAGAGCCAGAGTGATTTAACGAGGGAGTATGGGGGTGGTTCATTTTAGCTGGATAGATAGGTTTACACTTTTAGAAACAGAAAGAACGTTTATATTCTCTGATTTCGCCGGTTCTCAGAGAGAAAACGGTCTCATATAGATTTTTGTCTATATATCAAAAGTGTAAACCTAATTTTGAACCACCCCGGAGTATGCATAACTATCACCAAATATTGGCCCTGCTGAGACGTTACTCTCGCCTTGTCGCCACGATTGTTATCGTTGCCATCGCCGGTGCGGCTGTGGAGGGACTGGGAATTGGCTTGGTTTTGCCCCTGTTGGACGACGGCCAGCAGCAGGGCGAACTCTTGCAAAACGTCCCGTTGATGGGCGCACTTAGTGACTTCCTGGGTTCCCTGACGCTGCTCAATCGGCTCCGCTTCGTGGCGGTTGCCTTGGTCGGTATTGTTGTGGTACAAGCCTTGATGAACTATGTGGATAACCTGCTGGTGTTGCGTTTAAAGATCAGGGCCGAGCAACAGTTGAAGCAGGATGCCTATCGCCAGCTACATCGCGTGTCGATCCAGTTTATCAATCAGCAGCGTGCGGGTGACTTACTCGCAACGGTCACGCGGCATACGCAGCAGGTTAGCACCATCGTCA
Organism: Chloroflexi bacterium TSY; assembly: GCA_019217005.1. The sequence goes on along the minus strand of JAHBNG010000133.1, from coordinate 36,337 downwards.
GTGAAGTGGCTGGTGCCGTCTCGAACGTGGCGATTCTCGCCGTCTATGGCCTCTTGATGCTCCTGATCTCCTGGCAGATGACGCTCGTAGCCATGGGCTTCCTGCTCGTTCTGTCGTTGCTCAGTCCCAAGGGAACTGCCGAGCGGCTGCACAAGGCCGGTGAAGCCACGCGCGCCCATATTCAAGAGATGTATAAGGTGACGTTTGAGAGCCTCTGGATCATGAAGCTCATCCGATTATATTCACAAGAGACGCAGCGAATCGACAAATTTGATAAAGCCCTGCAAGCCTACGTGGAAAATCACTATCTATCCCAAAAGCTCATCTTCCAAACGGGACCATTGTATAACGTGCGCGTTGTTTTGGGGTTGAGCCTGCTGCTCATCATCGGTACATTTCTGCTGCCCGCCCAAACCGAATCGTGGATGGGGCAGATGGGGATCTTCATTGTCATTGTCTTCCGGCTAATGGGGCCAGCCGCGCAGTTGAGCCGTGCGCGGGCGCAGGTGACGGCCAATGTGCCATCGATCCAGGCCGTCATGGATTTGCTGGCCGAGGATGACAAATCGTACCTGGAAGACGGCACGTTGACCCTGGAGGCCATCCAAGATGGTGTATGCTTCGATGATGCTTCATTTCAGTACAAGCCCGACGAAGCCGCCGTGCTTGACTACGTTTCGTTTGCTATTCCCCAGGGGCGCATGACCGCCGTGGTCGGGCCGTCGGGTGCCGGCAAGTCAACGATTGTCGATTTGGTAGCCCGTCTCCATGATTGTACGTCTGGTCGTATCACAGTCGACAACGTCGATATCCGTCATTTAAAAATCGCCAATTGGCACGCGAAAATCGCAGTTGTCAGCCAAGATGCGTTGTTATTCTGGGATTCCGTCATAGAGAATATACGATTTGTGCGCCCAACGGCCACCGCGGTCGAAGTCGTTGAAGCCGCCAAACAGGCGCAAATTCACGACTTTATTTTGACCCTACCCGAAGGGTATGACACCAAGCTCGGTGATCGGGGTGTCCGTCTGTCGGGTGGACAACAGCAGCGCATCGCCATTGCCCGCGCGCTGCTGGTTAATCCGCAACTGCTCATTTTGGATGAAGCAACCAGCGATCTAGATTCAGAAACCGAGCGGTCGATCCAGATGGCGATCGATGACTACAGCCAGGGACGTACGCTGCTGGTCATCGCTCACCGCTTGTCGACGATCCGGCACGCGCACAATATTGTGGTACTCGATGAGGGGCAGGTGGTTGAGCAGGGGACACACGAAGAACTGATGCAGGCGTATGGTCTCTATTGGCAGTTGGTTCAAGCACAGAACCTGGATCGAGTGCCAGCCTAATGGGGGCTTATCACATCGGGATGATGAATGAGGATTTGAACCACCACATTAAAGGACGTATTTTTCTCGTGGGCTGTCCGCGTTCGGGCACCACTTTATTACAAAGCCTAATCGCCACACAGCCACAGGTACTGTCATTTCCCGAAACCCACTATTTTGGGCTGCCCGGTATCAAGCGTCGGCATTTTTGGTGCCTCAGGCTGGGGATCGTGCCGTCCGCCATGCGAAAACGCATGCAAAAACGGCTGCAACAGTTGGCGCTGGAGATGAATCGGCCCGATTTGCAAGAACCTCGACCGCCACACAGCCTCTGGCTCAAAGGTCATGTTCAGGCGTTTGTGACCGTGTTGGATACACTAACCAGAGCGGAAGAGAAATCCATTTGGTTGGAGAAGACACCAGGCCATATCTACTTTATTGATCTGATTGAACGATATATATCAGATGCACGATTCATCCACCTAGTACAAAGAGGCATAAATGATTACGCAGATAGAGCCTTGCCCTTGTAGGTCCACTGGAAAGGTTTAGCCATAGTTTGGTTGTAGTAGTCAATGAAAGCGAAAACTTTGTTGCGTAAGTCATCAAGAGAAAGAAAAGAACCTTTGCGCAATAGTTTACGGACCAAAATGCTAATCCAGATTTCAATCTGATTCATCCAGGAAGCATGTTTAGGCGTATAGTAGAAGACAATGCGATGTTCTTGATGGGACAAGAATTCGGCACGAGTCTTCATGGATTCGAGGATGCCAGATTTGCCTTTTACACCAAGATCACAGGTGATGTCCGACTCAGCGGCCACGTAGCGAACAAGAGATTCGGAGCAATGGATGTTGAGATTATCAACCACGATATGCCAACGTTTGATGTGAGGGTGTGCCTCAACCATCTGGCGAATATGTGCAACATAATCGTGCTCGGTGCGGGTGGGTTCAGCAGTGACCCAGAGAATGCCACCCAAGGCAACATTGAATGTCAGGATGAAGGCTAAGGTGCCATGACGGATATACTCATGCTCAATGAGACGGTCTTTGCCAGGGACAGTTGGACGATCGGGATATTTCCTTTCGAGGGCTTGAACCCCTGTCTTTTCATCGTTGGAAACAACGAGTTCACCCTTCTTCGCCAGTTCAGAAGCACGGGCATAGAGGTCATTGATGGTTTGGCTCTTCACCTCAAAGAGTTCATCCTTGGGCGTGTTTTGCCAGTAGCGACTCATATGGGGCCGAATTGATGCATCTTTTTAAACAGTAGCAGCAAAAGTCGGGTACAAATTTTTCATGCAAACAGAGGGCTGCTCTAGGATTTCACCCCTTATGGTCATTTTTTGTACCCGACTTTTGCCGTAGCTGTTTTAAAAGCCTCGCCGCATGTCTGGGTGAGATACTTTCTACTATATTTCGCTTGACCAGTTCGTCGGCGATTTCTCGCCCTGTCCATTCGCTGATGGGACGCCCGCACTTCTCTGGCGATTCACAGGCCAAGGCTTCCAGTTGGCATCTTTGGTCTGCCGTGATTACGGACGGTGCCCCAGGACGTGGCAGGTCTTCCAACCTCTCTTGCGCTGTGAGTTCTTCCAGCGGTATCGCTTCTAGAGCTAGCCATCTCTTTTTCCAGTTGAAGACCGTTTTGCGAGACACGCCCACTTCTAGGCTAATTGTCCCAGAATCTTTACCCGCAGCTGCGTACAAAATTATCTGCGCTCGCTTGACCATCTGTTGGCCCGTTGTGTGCCCCTTGACTAACTGCTCTAGACCTTCTTTCGCTTTTGGGCTTAGTTCGATTTTTTCGGCTTCTGGACCTGGCATCTCTTTTTCTCCTTCTTTGGGATATTATCGATGCCTCCAGTTTACATAACTCCTGCAATTATCTATGTAATCATTTATGCCTTTCTGTACTAGTGCGCAACGGTCCAGATGTTGTGGCTTCACTATTTGAGGTTACCCACCACTATCCCCATCTGTGGGGAGGTGAGTATGATATCGATCAATGTCTTGAACGGTGGAATCAAGCCATAAGGTTAACCGAACGCTATTTGACAAGGGAAAATCATTGCTTGGTTAGATACGAGGAATTGGTAGAACAGCCTGAGACAGCATTGGCCAATATTTGCCGCTTTATGGACGTCGCCTTTAGCCCGGAGGCGATGGTGCAATATCGTCAAGTGGCCAAACGTCTCACCGCCGAACAAGAGTACTGGAAAAATACAGTGCAGTGTGACATTCTCAATACCAACGGAGAAAAATTTAACCGGCTTTTTGATAAAGAACAGCAAGTTTACATTTTGGATCGAATCAAACCGCTAAGGAATGGACGGTAAATAACTTGTGCATCTGGAGATCAGGATACAGGATAGCGGACCGAATCCTGTATTCCGTATCCCTAACGAAATGCTCAAGTTATTAAATTCTCATTCCTAAATGTCTGCTCATCGATTATGGACGGTGCCAACGGCATCGTGGCACGTCAATAAAGGTATCAAAATGAGAGTTCTATTTGTTCCTCATGCGCAAGGCAATCCCTATCAGGAACTATTGGGAAAAGCCATCGCAAAACATAATGTTCAGATTCAGATGGTGAGTGACTTCCAGCGTCTGCCGCTGTTGAGCAGTATCCGCAAATTTGGCAAACCAGAGGTGCTTCATTTGCACTGGACGACACCATTTTGGTTGCATAAGCAGTGGTTTCTGACAGTGCTGAGCACACTACGATTCAGCCTTGAACTCCTCATCATAAAGATGATGGGTATCAAAATCGTTTGGACCTTACACGATCGACACTGGCCCGACAATCCTAACCCACAGCTTGAGTATCGACTAAATCGACTATTTTGCCTGATGTATGATCAAATTATTGTCCATTGTCGAGCGGCGCAGCGCGTTGCTCAGGAAACCTATCAACTGCCTAAATTCCTGCATAAGAAGATATCAGTGATCGGTCACGGTCATTTTATTGACTACTATGACACTTTACTTTCTGGTAAAGGCTTGAGTGACAAAGGGCAAACCGAAAGGGGCAGAAAAAAGAATCCACCCTGAAAAACCGGGATAAAATGTAAAAATAGTGCTCGGCTAGTTTAAGCAGCGGCATTGAGGCGGCGATGAGCGAGAACGCCTTTAGGTAAATGGTGTGAAACCGAGGCCTTTTTCCGAAAGTCAGGGTCGAGTTGGTCGGGAGTTGGAAAAAGAGCACTCGAGAGAACACGGCGCAGCCTGCCGGGAGTGGATTGAGGCTCTCGATCCCAGTAGCCAGTCGGTATGGGAGGAAGAGAAGCGGCTAAATGGGAAAGAAGATTGCCAGCCAGCAGCCCCAGTTCAGGTAAGCGGAAACAAGCCTCATCGGCATGAACAAATTGACGATGTAAGCCAATCATCTGCTTGGAAGCCAAGGGGGGAGGTTCAACAGGCCAGCGTTCCAGGTAGACAAGATAAATGGTTTCAGGCTGCAAAGTCATAACGGTCGCCAAAACCAAAGGTGTGTTGTAGGCCGGATCCTGAATGACGTAAATCGAGTAGGTACGGTTGGCTGTATCCACCTTGGTTGTTCTGGGGACGAGATTGTGCCATGCTTGATAGCAAATCAGGCGACCACTATAGAGAAAGCGACCAGACGAGTCCGGAGTTGTAGCCTCGAGTCGCTTTCCCTTATAGCTGCGAGAGAGCGGACGCACAATATCACCATATTCAGGTGGTCTGCCTTTTTCTTTGCGTTTGGGGAACTCATTGCGGCGCACTGTGCAGTTAATGGCTTCCCGCAGGACAAATCGGTCTATGCCGCTTTCTAGCATTTCTCTGATTGTAAACCCGGCATCGACCACCGCCACTTCGTCTGACTCCAGTGATTTCTTCGTCTCTGTCAGCAGCTTTTTCCGAAACTCACTTTCCTTTGTTCCAACCGTGCATCTCATGATTGCCTTGAGCAGTGGCACTCGCTTCCCGCCTATCTCCCCCGAGCTTATCATCACTCCAAAGATGAGCGCGGACAATGCCCGACGAGCCGTTGAGTTATAGAGTCGGTTCACTTTCCCTTGCAGCTTCGGTCGCCAGAACCCTGTGATATCTATGCTTTTCACTCGGTACCCTTCTAACTTTTTTGCCTCCCATTCCCCTTTCCACTTCTTCTTGCCACGACCCCAGCAGACTTGTGATATCCCATGATCCATATCGAAAGCTCCACCAGCTTCGCCGGAGCTCCTCATCTTCAAACCCGCTTTCACTCAATCCACTATGGATTGCTCCTCGACTTTTCAGAAACGACCCATTCATCATCGCCCACATCAGACGCATTACATTTACGTTTGTTCCCACCGGCGTTACTTGCAATACATTCATCAGTACTGCTATAGTTATTTCTGGCGCGGTTAGCATTCCTTCCTCCTTTTTTGGGTTCTCTACCTTTAGGATGAAACGCTAACCGCTTTTTGTCACATTTCTCACCTCATCTCTTTTACCAGAAAGTAAAGTGACAACCAGATCAGCCTATCCAAAGCCAGAGAGAGACTTGGTTTTGCACAAGACGAGCTGCTCTTTCTCTTCTTTGGCAGGATTCAACCATACAAAGGGGGTTTTCGATCTTATCGATGCCTTCGAGCAACTTGAAAATCCTCACGCGCGGCTGCTGCTTGTTGGAAAACCAGAAAGCAATGAGGCCCAAGCGTTGCTAGAAAGCCGTGGTCGATCCCATGAGAACATTCATCTTTATCTGGATTATGTGGCCAACACAGATATTCAACTATATATGAACGCGGCGGATCTTGTCGTTCTACCTTTCCGAGAGATTCTGACCTCCAGTACGGTGATTCTGGCAATGTCGTTTGGTAAAGCGGTTATTGCCCCGCGGGTGGGCTGCATTGCCGAGACGCTGGCGGATCAAGGTTGTTTCTTCTACAACGCTAATGAACGAAATGGTCTGCTGCAGGCGCTGCAAAAGGCCCAATCTGCGGACTTGGCAGCTATGGGACGATCTAATCTGCAACAGGCAGATCGCTTTAACTGGAACGAAATTGGCCGACAAACTCATGAGGTTTATCGACAGTGTCTGTTGAAAAATCCGCAATATGAAGATTCTACTCGTTAACGACTACGCAACCCCTACTGGCGGTGCCGAATTGATCATGCTGTCGTTGCGTGATGGTCTACGAAAACGCGGACACGATGCGCGCCTTTTTGCCAGCAGCGCACAACGCCAAGGCGGCGATACACTAGCTGATTATGAATGTTTTGGCACCACGTCCAGTTTCCGAACGCTATTGCAGACGGCGAACCCGTGGGCTATGCGCCGATTGGCGCGTGTCTTGGCCGAGTTTCAACCGGATGTGGTCCATATCAAGATTTTCCTGACCCAGCTTTCACCCCTGATCTTGAGGCTGCTACAAAATATACCAAGTCTATATCATGCGGCTTGGTATCGCCCCATCTGCCCACTGGGTCATAAGACATTGCCTGATGGCAACCCCTGCCACAATTCAACGGGTGTCGCCTGTTATCGAAATCACTGCCTGCCGGCGCGCGACTGGCTCCCTCTGATGCTTCAGATGCACCTCTGGCAGCGATGGCGCAGCGCCTTTAATCTCGTTGTTGCCAACAGCGCGGCGGTTAAAGACCGCTTGATTGCGGAAGGTATTGAGCCAGTAGAAGTTGCTTGGTGTGGTATCCCCATTCGCCCATTACGTCCGATACCGCTCATGTCACCGCCAACGGTCGTTTTTGCTGGCCGGTTAGTTTGGGAGAAAGGGGTTGATGTATTGATTCGGGCCTTTGGTCAAGTCGTGGCTAAAATCCCTCAAGCCAGACTGCTTATTGCGGGAGATGGCCCAGAGATTGTTAAGCTCCAAGAACTCATTGCCGGGCAAGGGCTATCTGAGCAGGTCTCCATGCTTGGTCATCTGCCACGTGCCGAGATGGAACAACACTTTGGCCAGGCATGGGCACAGGTGGTTCCCTCACGTTGGACAGAACCCTTTGGCATGGTTGCGCCCGAGGCCATGATGCGTGGCATTGCAGTGGTGGCTAGCGACTCAGGTGGCTTGCGTGAAATTGTGCGCAATGGTGAAACTGGTTTTCTTGTCCCGCCCGATAACGTAGCTTGTCTTACTACGGTCCTGCTGAATCTGTTACAGAATCGCACACTCGCGGAGCAAATGGGTATGGCGGGACGCGAGGTGGCACTGGCTCAATTTACCGAAGAAATTTTTGTTAGCCGATTTATCGACTTATATCAAAGCATTCTATGACCAGAATTGATAGACCACAACAGCCCTGAACTGTCATTCTGAATCACTGGTAAGGATTGCGCTAGTTTACGGCAAAATGCTGTTGGCAAGTAAATGACCGATTGATGATGTCTGAACGTATACACTTTTCTATCATAATTCCTACCTATGCTCGTCCTGTACAGTTGAAGCGGTGCCTTGGGTCGCTGACCAATATCGCCTATCCTTCCGATCAATTTGAAGTGATTGTGGTTAGCGATGGTAGCGACGTGCCTGCGCTCCCAGTTCCAGAAGACTGTCGGCACCGAATCAGTACAACTATCCTGCGCCAGGAAAATAGTGGGCCAGCCACCGCACGCAATACAGGTGCCGGCCATGCCAAGGGAAAACATCTCATCTTTACAGATGATGATTGTACGTTAGCACCAGACTACTTGACAAAACTGGCCCGTTGCATTCAGGATGAACCAGACGCAATGATCGGTGGACGTACCATCAATGGGCTGCCCAACAATCTCTATGCAACCGCCAGCCAACTACTGATCGATTATCTCTATAGCTATTTCAATACAGATCCGGAGAAAACAATATTTTTTACCTCAAACAACTTGGTTGTGCCCGCCGAACAGTTCAAAGCATCGAACGGATTCGATACAAGCTTCCCGCTTGCTGCGGGAGAGGACCGCGAACTATGCGACCGCTGGCAGCATGAAGAACGCAACATGATCTACGCGCCGCAACTGGTCGTCTATCATTTCCATGACATGAACCTGCGCAGCTTCTGGCGGCAGCATTTCAATTATGGTCGCGGGGCGTTTCATTTTCATCAGTTGCGCAGCAGCCGAGGTCAGTCACATGTGAGGCCAGAGCCGCTATCGTTTTATCGCAACTTATTACGCTATCCATTTCGCCAAGAGTTGGGTTGGTGGACATGGCTGCTGGTCGGGTTGCTCTTTGTTTCCCAGGTGGCGAATGCCTTCGGCTTCTTTTGGGAAGTGAGGAAGAGGAAATGAATATAATGGGAATCCAAAAAATGGCGCAATCAAGTAACGGGGGCCGATTGACCTTTTATCTGCGCTTGCTGATGATGTTTTTGCAGGTGGGCTGGCTTGGTGCGATGTGGTTTACGGGCGCAGCCACGAGCATCAAAGTCCCGATCCTGATGGGCTTTACGCTGATCATCGGACTGTTTTTTCTGTTTCTGCCCTTGCGTCATCAGCAGATCCTGGCTTCGTGGCAAGAAAGCTTATTGAGATATCCAACTCGATGGCTGATCGGTTTATGTATTGGCGTCTTGCTTGTCGGAATCCTCTATGCGAACTATCAGCGGATATGGCCATTTGATGAGGAGATGTCCCACCGTGCGTCTAAACTCATTGCAGAAGAAGGGGTGAGCACTTTTTTTGACCAGTATCAGTAGATCCAAATTTGGCGTTTTTGGCTATTTTCAGTCGAGATTGCAGGGATTTTGGAGTCATTTATTCAGATTTCGGTTACAGAAAACAACCTATTTCATATCTGAAAATCGCCCAAATCTAACGCAAAAAACTAGATATCGACCGGCAAATTTGTATTTATGTCAACTGTTTCGCCAGAATTCTCTCTCAAAACCTGAAATTTGGATCTACTGAGTATGTACAACTCAAATGGCTCGGTGCGCAGCATCCACCGTTCATTGTCCTGCTGAATGGTTTTGTCTACGAACTCTTCGGTGTTCACTTGCTCTATGCCCGATTCGTCACGTTGTTTTTTGCGCTTGGCATTCTTGTATTGACGTATCAATTGGGACGCATCTTCTACGATGCAACAACAGGTGTCCTGGCCGCCTTTGCATTTGCCACCTTTCCGCTGTTTCTGCGGCTGGGCACGACAAGCATGCTGGATATTCAAGTCACCTTTTTTGCACTCTTGGGCCTCTACTTTGGCGTCATCGCTCTCCGGAATCAATCGTATCAACGGGCCATTGCTGCTGGCTTCGCCTTGGGCTTAGGTCTCGTGACAAAATATACCATGGTGCTTATGGCACCGGTTGTCCTTTGCTATTTTGTTTTACAACTTTACTTTCTGGTAAAGGCTTGAGTGACAAAGGGCAAACCGAAAGGGGGGGAAAAAAGAATCCACCCTGAAAAAACGGGATAAAATGTAAAAATAGTGCTCGGCTAGTTTAAGCAGCGGCATTGAGGCGGCGATGAGCGAGAACGCCTTTAGGGAAATGGTGTGAAACCGAGGCCTTTTTCCGAAAGTCAGGGTCGAGTTGGTCAGGAGTTGGAAAAAGAGCACTCGAGAGAACACGGCGCAGCCTGCCGGGAGTGGATTGAGGCTCTCGATCCCAGTAGCCAGTCGGTATGGGAGGAAGAGAAGCGGCTAAATGGGAAAGAAGATTGCCAGCAAGCAGCCCCAGTTCAGGTAAGCGGAAACAAGCCTCATCGGCATGAACAAATTGACGATGTAAGCCAATCATCTGCTTGGAAGCCAAGGGGGGAGGTTCAACAGGCCAGCGTTCCAGGTAGACAAGATAAATGGTTTCAGGCTGCAAAGTCATAACGGTCGCCAAAACCAAAGGTGTGTTGTAGGCCGGATCCTGAATGACGTAAATCGAGTAGGTACGGTTGGCTGTATCCACCTTGGTTGTTCTGGGGACGAGATTGTGCCATGCTTGATAGCAAATCAGGCGACCACTATAGAGAAAGCGACCAGACGAGTCCGGAGTTGTAGCCTCGAGTCGCTTTCCCTTATAGCTGCGAGAGAGCGGACGCACAATATCACCATATTCAGGTGGTCTGCCTTTTTCTTTGCGTTTGGGGAACTCATTGCGGCGCACTGTGCAGTTAATGGCTTCCCGCAGGACAAATCGGTCTATGCCGCTTTCTAGCATTTCTCTGATTGTAAACCCGGCATCGACCACCGCCACTTCGTCTGACTCCAGTGATTTCTTCGTCTCTGTCAGCAGCTTTTTCCGAAACTCACTTTCCTTTGTTCCAACCGTGCATCTCATGATTGCCTTGAGCAGTGGCACTCGCTTCCCGCCTATCTCCCCCGAGCTTATCATCACTCCAAAGATGAGCGCGGACAATGCCCGACGAGCCGTTGAGTTATAGAGTCGGTTCACTTTCCCTTGCAGCTTCGGTCGCCAGAACCCTGTGATATCTATGCTTTTCACTCGGTACCCTTCTAACTTTTTTGCCTCCCATTCCCCTTTCCACTTCTTCTTGCCACGACCCCAGCAGACTTGTGATATCCCATGATCCATATCGAAAGCTCCACCAGCTTCGCCGGAGCTCCTCATCTTCAAACCCGCTTTCTTTCAATGCGCTATGGATTGCTCCTCGACTTTTCAGAAACGACCCATTCCGCATTGCCCACATCAGACGCATTACATTTACGTTTGTTCCCATCGGCGTTACTTGCAATACATTCATCAGTACTGCTATAGTTATTTCTGGCGCGGTTAGCATTCCTTCCTCCTTTTTGGGTTCTCTACCTTTAGGATGAAACGCTAACCGCTTTTTGTCACATTTCTCACCTCATCTCTTTTACCAGAAAGTAAAGTGACAACCAGATCAGCCTATCCAAAGCCAGAGAGAGACTTGGTTTTGCACAAGACGAGCTGCTCTTTCTCTTCTTTGGCAGGATTCAACCATACAAAGGGGTTTTCGATCTTATCGATGCCTTCGAGCAACTTGAAAATCCTCACGCGCGGCTGCTGCTTGTTGGAAAACCAGAAAGCAATGAGGCCCAAGCGTTGCTAGAAAGCCGTGGTCGATCCCATGAGAACATTCATCTTTATCTGGATTATGTGGCCAACACAGATATTCAACTATATATGAACGCGGCGGATCTTGTCGTTCTACCTTTCCGAGAGATTCTGACCTCCAGTACGGTGATTCTGGCAATGTCGTTTGGTAAAGCGGTTATTGCCCCGCGGGTGGGCTGCATTGCCGAGACGCTGGCGGATCAAGGTTGTTTCTTCTACAACGCTAATGAACGAAATGGTCTGCTGCAGGCGCTGCAAAAGGCCCAATCTGCGGACTTGGCAGCTATGGGACGATCTAATCTGCAACAGGCAGATCGCTTTAACTGGAACGAAATTGGCCGACAAACTCATGAGGTTTATCGACAGTGTCTGTTGAAAAATCCGCAATATGAAGATTCTACTCGTTAACGACTACGCAACCCCTACTGGCGGTGCCGAATTGATCATGCTGTCGTTGCGTGATGGTCTACGAAAACGCGGACACGATGCGCGCCTTTTTGCCAGCAGCGCACAACGCCAAGGCGGCGATACACTAGCTGATTATGAATGTTTTGGCACCACGTCCAGTTTCCGAACGCTATTGCAGACGGCGAACCCGTGGGCTATGCGCCGATTGGCGCGTGTCTTGGCCGAGTTTCAACCGGATGTGGTCCATATCAAGATTTTCCTGACCCAGCTTTCACCCCTGATCTTGAGGCTGCTACAAAATATACCAAGTCTATATCATGCGGCTTGGTATCGCCCCATCTGCCCACTGGGTCATAAGACATTGCCTGATGGCAACCCCTGCCACAATTCAACGGGTGTCGCCTGTTATCGAAATCACTGCCTGCCGGCGCGCGACTGGCTCCCTCTGATGCTTCAGATGCACCTCTGGCAGCGATGGCGCAGCGCCTTTAATCTCGTTGTTGCCAACAGCGCGGCGGTTAAAGACCGCTTGATTGCGGAAGGTATTGAGCCAGTAGAAGTTGCTTGGTGTGGTATCCCCATTCGCCCATTACGTCCGATACCGCTCATGTCACCGCCAACGGTCGTTTTTGCTGGCCGGTTAGTTTGGGAGAAAGGGGTTGATGTATTGATTCGGGCCTTTGGTCAAGTCGTGGCTAAAATCCCTCAAGCCAGACTGCTTATTGCGGGAGATGGCCCAGAGATTGTTAAGCTCCAAGAACTCATTGCCGGGCAAGGGCTATCTGAGCAGGTCTCCATGCTTGGTCATCTGCCACGTGCCGAGATGGAACAACACTTTGGCCAGGCATGGGCACAGGTGGTTCCCTCACGTTGGACAGAACCCTTTGGCATGGTTGCGCCCGAGGCCATGATGCGTGGCATTGCAGTGGTGGCTAGCGACTCAGGTGGCTTGCGTGAAATTGTGCGCAATGGTGAAACTGGTTTTCTTGTCCCGCCCGATAACGTAGCTTGTCTTACTACGGTCCTGCTGAATCTGTTACAGAATCGCACACTCGCGGAGCAAATGGGTATGGCGGGACGCGAGGTGGCACTGGCTCAATTTACCGAAGAAATTTTTGTTAGCCGATTTATCGACTTATATCAAAGCATTCTATGACCAGAATTGATAGACCACAACAGCCCTGAACTGTCATTCTGAATCACTGGTAAGGATTGCGCTAGTTTACGGCAAAATGCTGTTGGCAAGTAAATGACCGATTGATGATGTCTGAACGTATACACTTTTCTATCATAATTCCTACCTATGCTCGTCCTGTACAGTTGAAGCGGTGCCTTGGGTCGCTGACCAATATCGCCTATCCTTCCGATCAATTTGAAGTGATTGTGGTTAGCGATGGTAGCGACGTGCCTGCGCTCCCAGTTCCAGAAGACTGTCGGCACCGAATCAGTACAACTATCCTGCGCCAGGAAAATAGTGGGCCAGCCACCGCACGCAATACAGGTGCCGGCCATGCCAAGGGAAAACATCTCATCTTTACAGATGATGATTGTACGTTAGCACCAGACTACTTGACAAAACTGGCCCGTTGCATTCAGGATGAACCAGACGCAATGATCGGTGGACGTACCATCAATGGGCTGCCCAACAATCTCTATGCAACCGCCAGCCAACTACTGATCGATTATCTCTATAGCTATTTCAATACAGATCCGGAGAAAACAATATTTTTTACCTCAAACAACTTGGTTGTGCCCGCCGAACAGTTCAAAGCATCGAACGGATTCGATACAAGCTTCCCGCTTGCTGCGGGAGAGGACCGCGAACTATGCGACCGCTGGCAGCATGAAGAACGCAACATGATCTACGCGCCGCAACTGGTCGTCTATCATTTCCATGACATGAACCTGCGCAGCTTCTGGCGGCAGCATTTCAATTATGGTCGCGGGGCGTTTCATTTTCATCAGTTGCGCAGCAGCCGAGGTCAGTCACATGTGAGGCCAGAGCCGCTATCGTTTTATCGCAACTTATTACGCTATCCATTTCGCCAAGAGTTGGGTTGGTGGACATGGCTGCTGGTCGGGTTGCTCTTTGTTTCCCAGGTGGCGAATGCCTTCGGCTTCTTTTGGGAAGTGAGGAAGAGGAAATGAATATAATGGGAATCCAAAAAATGGCGCAATCAAGTAACGGGGGCCGATTGACCTTTTATCTGCGCTTGCTGATGATGTTTTTGCAGGTGGGCTGGCTTGGTGCGATGTGGTTTACGGGCGCAGCCACGAGCATCAAAGTCCCGATCCTGATGGGCTTTACGCTGATCATCGGACTGTTTTTTCTGTTTCTGCCCTTGCGTCATCAGCAGATCCTGGCTTCGTGGCAAGAAAGCTTATTGAGATATCCAACTCGATGGCTGATCGGTTTATGTATTGGCGTCTTGCTTGTCGGAATCCTCTATGCGAACTATCAGCGGATATGGCCATTTGATGAGGAGATGTCCCACCGTGCGTCTAAACTCATTGCAGAAGAAGGGGTGAGCACTTTTTTTGACCAGTATCAGTAGATCCAAATTTGGCGTTTTTGGCTATTTTCAGTCGAGATTGCAGGGATTTTGGAGTCATTTATTCAGATTTCGGTTACAGAAAACAACCTATTTCATATCTGAAAATCGCCCAAATCTAACGCAAAAACTAGATATCGACCGGCAAATTTGTATTTATGTCAACTGTTTCGCCAGAATTCTCTCTCAAAACCTGAAATTTGGATCTACTGAGTATGTACAACTCAAATGGCTCGGTGCGCAGCATCCACCGTTCATTGTCCTGCTGAATGGTTTTGTCTACGAACTCTTCGGTGTTCACTTGCTCTATGCCCGATTCGTCACGTTGTTTTTTGCGCTTGGCATTCTTGTATTGACGTATCAATTGGGACGCATCTTCTACGATGCAACAACAGGTGTCCTGGCCGCCTTTGCATTTGCCACCTTTCCGCTGTTTCTGCGGCTGGGCACGACAAGCATGCTGGATATTCAAGTCACCTTTTTTGCACTCTTGGGCCTCTACTTTGGCGTCATCGCTCTCCGGAATCAATCGTATCAACGGGCCATTGCTGCTGGCTTCGCCTTGGGCTTAGGTCTCGTGACAAAATATACCATGGTGCTTATGGCACCGGTTGTCCTTTGCTATTTTGTTTTACAACTTTACTTTCTGGTAAAGGCTTGAGTGACAAAGGGCAAACCGAAAGGGGCAGAAAAAAGAATCCACCCTGAAAAACCGGGATAAAATGTAAAAATAGTGCTCGGCTAGTTTAAGCAGCGGCATTGAGGCGGCGATGAGCGAGAACGCCTTTAGGGAAATGGTGTGAAACCGAGGCCTTTTTCCGAAAGTCAGGGTCGAGTTGGTCAGGAGTTGGAAAAAGAGCACTCGAGAGAACACGGCGCAGCCTGCCGGGAGTGGATTGAGGCTCTCGATCCCAGTAGCCAGTCGGTATGGGAGGAAGAGAAGCGGCTAAATGGGAAAGAAGATTGCCAGCCAGCAGCCCCAGTTCAGGTAAGCGGAAACAAGCCTCATCGGCATGAACAAATTGACGATGTAAGCCAATCATCTGCTTGGAAGCCAAGGGGGGATGTTCAACAGGCCAGCGTTCCAGGTAGACAAGATAAATGGTTTCAGGCTGCAAAGTCATAACGGTCGCCAAAACCAAAGGTGTGTTGTAGGCCGGATCCTGAATGACGTAAATCGAGTAGGTACGGTTGGCTGTATCCACCTTGGTTGTTCTGGGGACGAGATTGTGCCATGCTTGATAGCAAATCAGGCGACCACTATAGAGAAAGCGACCAGACGAGTCCGGAGTTGTAGCCTCGAGTCGCTTTCCCTTATAGCTGCGAGAGAGCGGTCGCACAATATCACCATATTCAGGTGGTCTGCCTTTTTCTTTGCGTTTGGGGAACTCATTGCGGCGCACTGTGCAGTTAATCGCTTCCCGCAGGACAAATCGGTCTATGCCGCTTTCTAGCATTTCTCTGATTGTAAACCCGGCATCGACCACCGCCACTTCGTCTGACTCCAGTGATTTCTTCGTCTCTGTCAGCAGCTTTTTCCGAAACTCACTTTCCTTTGTTCCAACCGTGCATCTCATGATTGCCTTGAGCAGTGGCACTCGCTTCCCGCCTATCTCCCCCGAGCTTATCATCACTCCAAAGATGAGCGCGGGCAATGCCCGACGAGCCGTTGAGTTATAGAGTCGGTTCACTTTCCCTTGCAGCTTCGGTCGCCAGAACCCTGTGATATCTATGCTTTTCACTCGGTACCCTTCTAACTTTTTTGCCTCCCATTCCCTTTCCACTTCTTCTTGCCACGACCCCAGCAGACTTGTGATATCCCATGATCCATATCGAAAGCTCCACCAGCTTCGCCGGAGCTCCTCATCTTCAAACCCGCTTTCTTTCAATGCGCTATGGATTGCTCCTCGACTTTTCAGAAACGACCCATTCCGCATTGCCCACATCAGACGCATTACATTTACGTTTGTTCCCATCGGCGTTACTTGCAATACATTCATCAGTACTGCTATAGTTATTTCTGGCGCGGTTAACATTCCTTCCTCCTTTTTGGGTTCTCTACCTTTAGGATGAACTGCTAACCGCTTTTTGTCACATTTCTCACCTCATCTCTTTTCTTTTACCAGAAAGTAAAGTTACAAAGAAGGCTGATAAAAACGTTTCCCAGACTGATAATTATCGCCTTTTGCGCAAATCTGATCTTGTTTATCTGGCTTGGATTTGCATATTCCCAAGGGATATTAGCCGCACAACAAGAGAGACTTAACTGGTTCGCTGGGCATATGGCTCGGTCACAGAAAGTTACGCAACAGATTGCTGCCTCCCAAGGGCACACGGCATCAAAAGCTCCTCGGGTTCAAACAGAAAAAAAGCCGAAAATTCAACATTCGGTTTCATTTTTCCGGCTTCGTGTCAAGCATGGCACGCAAGTTGCTCTGGAGACTCTGCTAACCCGCTTACCATCTGCTCTCGGCGTCTACGCGATTCCGATTATGGCGCTGGGATTGGTTGCCTTTTGGAAAAGACGCGGTTGGACAGAGTGGTTCATCCTGGCCTGGATCGTTCTCATATGGGTCCCTTTGCTGTTGACTTTGCCGGATCATCGATACTTTATGCTCTCGTTTCCAGCACTGGCACTGCTGGCAGCCCATGGACTACAAGCGACTTCCGATCGGATGATGCAGGTTCTACTCCTTGCTTTACTCTATTGTGGTGGCTCTCTTTATCTATTCGTAGATTGGTCGCGTGGCACACATCTGTTTTTAAATCAGATCGTTCAATAGGTGGTTTATTTTATTGGTGCCCAGTCATCATTTCATCTAGGTGGCGGTGTTTATTTGTTCATGGTGCTGAACAAACGGGCTGTTTGTTCGACAATCCGATGACACAGTAACCAAGGATATATCATCTACATGCCATACCCTACTCCCAATAACTCGCACTAAATACCCGGTTGAGAATGCGGCGGCGTTCCTCTGGTGTTGCCCAACGGGGCTGACCATACTCGTGGAGCATGGTTGTCAGGATTTGCGTACTTAGGTGGCGGCCTTCATATATTGTGTGTTTCACAATCAAGCCCTCTCGCGTGGGGTTGCTGTACATTTGGTCAAAAAAGAGGTTGCCCAATCCATAGAGAATTAATTTGCCGTGTGTAAACTCCATTGCTTGAGGTACATGACTCTGCACACCAGTGACAATGTCAGCACCGGCCCGTACCAAGGCAGTGAAATTTTGCCGCTGATCGAAAAGAGGTGTAACACCATATGATTCCTGATATTGTACTTCAGCCAAGACGACATCAGCCAGATCTTTCTCCTTAATGCTACGGATTGTGGCGGACATAATTGCCAGATCAAACTCTGCGCTGCCAGGTGCATTGTCTGTCGCCCAAGCAAATCTTGGTCCGTAGCTATTGGCCCCCAGAAAAGCCAACCGATTCCCATTGTGTTCCAGGTAGAAGGGTGCAAATGCCTCTTCTTTGTTTCTTCCGCCACCATAGACAGGAAGTTGTGCATCTGCATAAAATTCCAGAGAGTTTAGCGCTTCTTCCCGACCATAATCGTTCTGATGATTTCCGGTTAGCCCGATTATATCAACGCCGGTAGCCATCAAAGCGTCCAAATATTCGGGTTTGCTGCAAAAGATCAGATTGTCGGCGCTAATATTGGTTTCGCACCCTTCCACAAACGGCACTTCATTGCTAATATGCGTGATATCTGCTTTGGCTAATTCGGAGCCAACCACGGCTGCTGGCCACGTTGCGCCAAACTGATCCATCCGCGCCGCTGTTTGACGCACCATCGCCGTGACGCCCGTCATTGCAATAACAGTGAGCCGTTGGGGGTTGCGATTACTAGTCGGTAACTGCTCAATCAACCTTTCTAGCTCTGCTTCCTGCCTTTTTGTCATGGGGCTGCGATGGGCAAAATAGGTCACGGCCAAGGGATAAAGACGTGGATCAAATTTGTTTGTATTCTCTACTGGATTCTGTCCGTCCACAGTCATTACAGTCAGGATAGGGTGTAGTTCTTCGAAGGGAAGTAGCACCAATGTTGGCTGATCACTGCGGGCTGCCGCAATCACTTCATCCACCGTATCGAAGCCAAAGACCAGGATACCAGGCTTACCAAGCAATTGGTTCAGGGCAGGTAGCGTATTGGTCAACACCGAAATCGCCTCAAAGTCGAGCGCCACAGCCCGATCATTCTCTGTTGATGCACCCCATAGCTCTCGAATATTAGCCAAGGTGATGGAGGGACCGATCGTGTCGAACCGGCTTGCAGCCGCAAAAATCTGTTCATAAAAAGGCTGTCCATTGCTTTGCCCTTGGCATCTCTTCAAACTGACCACTAAGGTCGATATTCGGGCGCTACTTTCGTTTATGGTGGTTTGGTTTACCTGCCCATAAGCGACGCTTTTCGTTATTAGATCGAAACGGGAGAGCTCCAGTTGATTGAGCTTTTGGCGAAAGGAACCCTCTAAAGCAGAGTCAATTTGGATCGTCAAACGCGGCATCGATGTCTCTGTTGCGGTTGGATTCGCGGCTGTCCGGACGACAACCATTGGATCAGATGCAGCAGAGTCATCGGCATTTAAGTCTGAAGAGGTAGGTGCGTGGAGAGCAGGAGCGATGGAGTGAGTCGGTGGGTTTTCAGCAACCAAAGATCGCGAAACAGAGGCCGTTGCTTCTCCCCCGGTGAACTGGCTCCCTATCAACATTTGAATCATGGCCCAGACCCCAAGTAGCATTCCGAGAGAGATCATCAACCCGCTGATAAGAAGCGTAAATTTGCGCGGTAATTTGTCAAGCCACATATAGATCATAAAATGAAAATTTAGCGTTGCTTTTTTGCTAGAAAATCGTCATTACCAGTATAGCATATTGGTTTTGTTTCCATTTCGCCATCCCTCAATTGATGAGCCAAAATGACCAGCGTACCATAGCCTAGCAGAATAGAGACTGCAATGCCAATCATTGCATGCTTTTTTCAGCGTATTATTTTACAGGACGAAACGTATTTTAGACACAAAGAAAGCGCTGATTAATGGACCAACTTTGTATAGCGCGATTATGTAGAATTTTAGGAGTGTTGCGGGGGTGGTTCATTTTAGCTGGATAGATAGGTTTACACTTTTAGAAACAGAAAGAACGTTTATATTCTCTGATTTCGCCGGTTCTCAGAGAGAAAACGGTCTCATATAGATTTTTGTCTATATATCAAAAGTGTAAACCTAATTTTGAACCACCCCGTGTTGCGGAACAATATACCCCTGGGATTAAGTATGATTCTATTCGGCATGAACATAAAGTAACATTTTGCCAGACACGAATAATGGTTTATCTATTACTTTACTTTCTGGTAAAAGAAAAGAGATGAGGTGAGAAATGTGACAAAAAGCGGTTAGCAGTTCATCCTAAAGGTAGAGAACCCAAAAAGGAGGAAGGAATGCTAACCGCGCCAGAAATAACTATAGCAGTACTGATGAATGTATTGCAAGTAACGCCGATGGGAACAAACGTAAATGTAATGCGTCTGATGTGGGCAATGCTGAATGGGTCGTTTCTGAAAAGTCGAGGAGCAATCCATAGCGCATTGAAAGAAAGCGGGTTTGAAGATGAGGAGCTCCGGCGAAGCTGGTGGAGCTTTCGATATGGATCATGGGATATCACAAGTCTGCTGGGGTCGTGGCAAGAAGAAGTGGAAAGGGAATGGGAGGCAAAAAAGTTAGAAGGGTACCGAGTGAAAAGCATAGATATCACAGGGTTCTGGCGACCGAAGCTGCAAGGGAAAGTGAACCGACTCTATAACTCAACGGCTCGTCGGGCATTGTCCGCGCTCATCTTTGGAGTGATGATAAGCTCGGGGGAGATAGGCGGGAAGCGAGTGCCACTGCTCAAGGCAATCATGAGATGCACGGTTGGAACAAAGGAAAGTGAGTTTCGGAAAAAGCTGCTGACAGAGACGAAGAAATCACTGGAGTCAGACGAAGTGGCGGTGGTCGATGCCGGGTTTACAATCAGAGAAATGCTAGAAAGCGGCATAGACCGATTTGTCCTGCGGGAAGCCATTAACTGCACAGTGCGCCGCAATGAGTTCCCCAAACGCAAAGAAAAAGGCAGACCACCTGAATATGGTGATATTGTGCGTCCGCTCTCTCGCAGCTATAAGGGAAAGCGACTCGAGGCTACAACTCCGGACTCGTCTGGTCGCTTTCTCTATAGTGGTCGCCTGATTTGCTATCAAGCATGGCACAATCTCGTCCCCAGAACAACCAAGGTGGATACAGCCAACCGTACCTACTCGATTTACGTCATTCAGGATCCGGCCTACAACACACCTTTGGTTTTGGCGACCGTTATGACTTTGCAGCCTGAAACCATTTATCTTGTCTACCTGGAACGCTGGCCTGTTGAACCTCCCCCCTTGGCTTCCAAGCAGATGATTGGCTTACATCGTCAATTTGTTCATGCCGATGAGGCTTGTTTCCGCTTACCTGAACTGGGGCTGCTTGCTGGCAATCTTCTTTCCCATTTAGCCGCTTCTCTTCCTCCCATACCGACTGGCTACTGGGATCGAGAGCCTCAATCCACTCCCGGCAGGCTGCGCCGTGTTCTCTCGAGTGCTCTTTTTCCAACTCCTGACCAACTCGACCCTGACTTTCGGAAAAAAGGCCTCGGTTTCACACCATTTCCCTAAAGGCGTTCTCGCTCATCGCCGCCTCAATGCCGCTGCTTAAACTAGCCGAGCACTATTTTTACATTTTATCCCGTTTTTTCAGGGTGGATTCTTTTTTCTGCCCCTTTCGGTTTGCCCTTTGTCACTCAAGCCTTTACCAGAAAGTAAAGTTGTAAAACAAAATAGCAAAGGACAACCGGTGCCATAAGCACCATGGTATATTTTGTCACGAGACCTAAGCCCAAGGCGAAGCCAGCAGCAATGGCCCGTTGATACGATTGATTCCGGAGAGCGATGACGCCAAAGTAGAGGCCCAAGAGTGCAAAAAAGGTGACTTGAATATCCAGCATGCTTGTCGTGCCCAGCCGCAGAAACAGCGGAAAGGTGGCAAATGCAAAGGCGGCCAGGACACCTGTTGTTGCATCGTAGAAGATGCGTCCCAATTGATACGTCAATACAAGAATGCCAAGCGCAAAAAACAACGTGACGAATCGGGCATAGAGCAAGTGAACACCGAAGAGTTCGTAGACAAAACCATTCAGCAGGACAATGAACGGTGGATGCTGCGCACCGAGCCATTTGAGTTGTACATACTCAGTAGATCCAAATTTCAGGTTTTGAGAGAGAATTCTGGCGAAACAGTTGACATAAATACAAATTTGCCGGTCGATATCTAGTTTTTGCGTTAGATTTGGGCGATTTTCAGATATGAAATAGGTTGTTTTCTGTAACCGAAATCTGAATAAATGACTCCAAAATCCCTGCAATCTCGACTGAAAATAGCCAAAAACGCCAAATTTGGATCTACTGATACTGGTCAAAAAAAGTGCTCACCCCTTCTTCTGCAATGAGTTTAGACGCACGGTGGGACATCTCCTCATCAAATGGCCATATCCGCTGATAGTTCGCATAGAGGATTCCGACAAGCAAGACGCCAATACATAAACCGATCAGCCATCGAGTTGGATATCTCAATAAGCTTTCTTGCCACGAAGCCAGGATCTGCTGATGACGCAAGGGCAGAAACAGAAAAAACAGTCCGATGATCAGCGTAAAGCCCATCAGGATCGGGACTTTGATGCTCGTGGCTGCGCCCGTAAACCACATCGCACCAAGCCAGCCCACCTGCAAAAACATCATCAGCAAGCGCAGATAAAAGGTCAATCGGCCCCCGTTACTTGATTGCGCCATTTTTTGGATTCCCATTATATTCATTTCCTCTTCCTCACTTCCCAAAAGAAGCCGAAGGCATTCGCCACCTGGGAAACAAAGAGCAACCCGACCAGCAGCCATGTCCACCAACCCAACTCTTGGCGAAATGGATAGCGTAATAAGTTGCGATAAAACGATAGCGGCTCTGGCCTCACATGTGACTGACCTCGGCTGCTGCGCAACTGATGAAAATGAAACGCCCCGCGACCATAATTGAAATGCTGCCGCCAGAAGCTGCGCAGGTTCATGTCATGGAAATGATAGACGACCAGTTGCGGCGCGTAGATCATGTTGCGTTCTTCATGCTGCCAGCGGTCGCATAGTTCGCGGTCCTCTCCCGCAGCAAGCGGGAAGCTTGTATCGAATCCGTTCGATGCTTTGAACTGTTCGGCGGGCACAACCAAGTTGTTTGAGGTAAAAAATATTGTTTTCTCCGGATCTGTATTGAAATAGCTATAGAGATAATCGATCAGTAGTTGGCTGGCGGTTGCATAGAGATTGTTGGGCAGCCCATTGATGGTACGTCCACCGATCATTGCGTCTGGTTCATCCTGAATGCAACGGGCCAGTTTTGTCAAGTAGTCTGGTGCTAACGTACAATCATCATCTGTAAAGATGAGATGTTTTCCCTTGGCATGGCCGGCACCTGTATTGCGTGCGGTGGCTGGCCCACTATTTTCCTGGCGCAGGATAGTTGTACTGATTCGGTGCCGACAGTCTTCTGGAACTGGGAGCGCAGGCACGTCGCTACCATCGCTAACCACAATCACTTCAAATTGATCGGAAGGATAGGCGATATTGGTCAGCGACCCAAGGCACCGCTTCAACTGTACAGGACGAGCATAGGTAGGAATTATGATAGAAAAGTGTATACGTTCAGACATCATCAATCGGTCATTTACTTGCCAACAGCATTTTGCCGTAAACTAGCGCAATCCTTACCAGTGATTCAGAATGACAGTTCAGGGCTGTTGTGGTCTATCAATTCTGGTCATAGAATGCTTTGATATAAGTCGATAAATCGGCTAACAAAAATTTCTTCGGTAAATTGAGCCAGTGCCACCTCGCGTCCCGCCATACCCATTTGCTCCGCGAGTGTGCGATTCTGTAACAGATTCAGCAGGACCGTAGTAAGACAAGCTACGTTATCGGGCGGGACAAGAAAACCAGTTTCACCATTGCGCACAATTTCACGCAAGCCACCTGAGTCGCTAGCCACCACTGCAATGCCACGCATCATGGCCTCGGGCGCAACCATGCCAAAGGGTTCTGTCCAACGTGAGGGAACCACCTGTGCCCATGCCTGGCCAAAGTGTTGTTCCATCTCGGCACGTGGCAGATGACCAAGCATGGAGACCTGCTCAGATAGCCCTTGCCCGGCAATGAGTTCTTGGAGCTTAACAATCTCTGGGCCATCTCCCGCAATAAGCAGTCTGGCTTGAGGGATTTTAGCCACGACTTGACCAAAGGCCCGAATCAATACATCAACCCCTTTCTCCCAAACTAACCGGCCAGCAAAAACGACCGTTGGCGGTGACATGAGCGGTATCGGACGTAATGGGCGAATGGGGATACCACACCAAGCAACTTCTACTGGCTCAATACCTTCCGCAATCAAGCGGTCTTTAACCGCCGCGCTGTTGGCAACAACGAGATTAAAGGCGCTGCGCCATCGCTGCCAGAGGTGCATCTGAAGCATCAGAGGGAGCCAGTCGCGCGCCGGCAGGCAGTGATTTCGATAACAGGCGACACCCGTTGAATTGTGGCAGGGGTTGCCATCAGGCAATGTCTTATGACCCAGTGGGCAGATGGGGCGATACCAAGCCGCATGATATAGACTTGGTATATTTTGTAGCAGCCTCAAGATCAGGGGTGAAAGCTGGGTCAGGAAAATCTTGATATGGACCACATCCGGTTGAAACTCGGCCAAGACACGCGCCAATCGGCGCATAGCCCACGGGTTCGCCGTCTGCAATAGCGTTCGGAAACTGGACGTGGTGCCAAAACATTCATAATCAGCTAGTGTATCGCCGCCTTGGCGTTGTGCGCTGCTGGCAAAAAGGCGCGCATCGTGTCCGCGTTTTCGTAGACCATCACGCAACGACAGCATGATCAATTCGGCACCGCCAGTAGGGGTTGCGTAGTCGTTAACGAGTAGAATCTTCATATTGCGGATTTTTCAACAGACACTGTCGATAAACCTCATGAGTTTGTCGGCCAATTTCGTTCCAGTTAAAGCGATCTGCCTGTTGCAGATTAGATCGTCCCATAGCTGCCAAGTCCGCAGATTGGGCCTTTTGCAGCGCCTGCAGCAGACCATTTCGTTCATTAGCGTTGTAGAAGAAACAACCTTGATCCGCCAGCGTCTCGGCAATGCAGCCCACCCGCGGGGCAATAACCGCTTTACCAAACGACATTGCCAGAATCACCGTACTGGAGGTCAGAATCTCTCGGAAAGGTAGAACGACAAGATCCGCCGCGTTCATATATAGTTGAATATCTGTGTTGGCCACATAATCCAGATAAAGATGAATGTTCTCATGGGATCGACCACGGCTTTCTAGCAACGCTTGGGCCTCATTGCTTTCTGGTTTTCCAACAAGCAGCAGCCGCGCGTGAGGATTTTCAAGTTGCTCGAAGGCATCGATAAGATCGAAAACCCCTTTGTATGGTTGAATCCTGCCAAAGAAGAGAAAGAGCAGCTCGTCTTGTGCAAAACCAAGTCTCTCTCTGGCTTTGGATAGGCTGATCTGGTTGTCACTTTACTTTCTGGTAAAAGAGATGAGGTGAGAAATGTGACAAAAAGCGGTTAGCGTTTCATCCTAAAGGTAGAGAACCCAAAAAGGAGGAAGGAATGCTAACCGCGCCAGAAATAACTATAGCAGTACTGATGAATGTATTGCAAGTAACGCCGGTGGGAACAAACGTAAATGTAATGCGTCTGATGTGGGCGATGATGAATGGGTCGTTTCTGAAAAGTCGAGGAGCAATCCATAGTGGATTGAGTGAAAGCGGGTTTGAAGATGAGGAGCTCCGGCGAAGCTGGTGGAGCTTTCGATATGGATCATGGGATATCACAAGTCTGCTGGGGTCGTGGCAAGAAGAAGTGGAAAGGGGAATGGGAGGCAAAAAAGTTAGAAGGGTACCGAGTGAAAAGCATAGATATCACAGGGTTCTGGCGACCGAAGCTGCAAGGGAAAGTGAACCGACTCTATAACTCAACGGCTCGTCGGGCATTGTCCGCGCTCATCTTTGGAGTGATGATAAGCTCGGGGGAGATAGGCGGGAAGCGAGTGCCACTGCTCAAGGCAATCATGAGATGCACGGTTGGAACAAAGGAAAGTGAGTTTCGGAAAAAGCTGCTGACAGAGACGAAGAAATCACTGGAGTCAGACGAAGTGGCGGTGGTCGATGCCGGGTTTACAATCAGAGAAATGCTAGAAAGCGGCATAGACCGATTTGTCCTGCGGGAAGCCATTAACTGCACAGTGCGCCGCAATGAGTTCCCCAAACGCAAAGAAAAAGGCAGACCACCTGAATATGGTGATATTGTGCGTCCGCTCTCTCGCAGCTATAAGGGAAAGCGACTCGAGGCTACAACTCCGGACTCGTCTGGTCGCTTTCTCTATAGTGGTCGCCTGATTTGCTATCAAGCATGGCACAATCTCGTCCCCAGAACAACCAAGGTGGATACAGCCAACCGTACCTACTCGATTTACGTCATTCAGGATCCGGCCTACAACACACCTTTGGTTTTGGCGACCGTTATGACTTTGCAGCCTGAAACCATTTATCTTGTCTACCTGGAACGCTGGCCTGTTGAACCTCCCCCCTTGGCTTCCAAGCAGATGATTGGCTTACATCGTCAATTTGTTCATGCCGATGAGGCTTGTTTCCGCTTACCTGAACTGGGGCTGCTTGCTGGCAATCTTCTTTCCCATTTAGCCGCTTCTCTTCCTCCCATACCGACTGGCTACTGGGATCGAGAGCCTCAATCCACTCCCGGCAGGCTGCGCCGTGTTCTCTCGAGTGCTCTTTTTCCAACTCCTGACCAACTCGACCCTGACTTTCGGAAAAAGGCCTCGGTTTCACACCATTTCCCTAAAGGCGTTCTCGCTCATCGCCGCCTCAATGCCGCTGCTTAAACTAGCCGAGCACTATTTTTACATTTTATCCCGTTTTTTCAGGGTGGATTCTTTTTTCCGCCCCTTTCGGTTTGCCCTTTGTCACTCAAGCCTTTACCAGAAAGTAAAGTATTACGCTTCATCTACCACCAATATGCGCAACGAGCTATTGGCCAAAGGGCTTTATGCATGTTTGTTACATATTCGGGGAATGAACGTGAATAATGTACTCTCATGCTCGTGCAAAGTATCGATAAAGTCTACATCGCAGGCAAAGTATATCACTTCGAATCTTAACTTTATAGATATTCATAGGAGAGTATCAGTCGAATGATTTGGCTTATGTTTTTTGCCGTTTCGGGTACGACCATAGGAGCTCTTGGTGGTCTCTTCGTGAATGGACTAGATGGACTCATTCTGGGTGCGAGCACAGGATTAAGCAGTGGAGTCCTGATTTGGACCATTTTGGGGGTCATCGAACGCATCAATGCTGAACGTCGTATGGAACGCTATTTTCGTCATAGTAATATCGATTCAAAATAATGGTCATCTAAGAAAATTGTGTAGTCCTCTATTTTCCCCAGAGATAATACCATGTGTTATATAACCGCGTCCTGATCAGCGAAAATAATGATTAGACTGAAACCACTTCTTATTGCCTCAGTTTACCACAAGCATTTGTGTTTCTCCGTCTTTTAGTGACCCTAGATAATGACCCTAGCCTAAAAAGTATTGACGACAGAGCGCCAATTTCATCTCCTGTCATCTACTGTGGAATTTACGTCCAGATGTAGTAATCTGATACAATCAGGTTTTAGGCCCTTATGTCGCCCCGTAGGTGCCTCACTTGTCAATGCAATCAGACGGATTCTATGGTAATGTACCACAAATCGTGTAAAAGCAGGTTGGTCTCTCAGAGCGAAAGCAAATTTACACACTATTTGGGATACCATCGATTCTATATGCACCTATGACTTATGCACCTATGACTAAGGCAAATCGTTTACACACGTTTCAACAGCAGATCCGTTTTCTCGAAGAGCGGCTCACACGTCTCCAACAGAGGAGTCAACGCTGGACATTGGCACGACTCATCAGCTTCCTTGCTGCGGTTGGACTCAGTAGCATGGCGTTCTTTTTTGTCGGTCAGTGGCTCTTTTGGATTTGCGCCTTTGGCTTGGGCGCGCTTTTTGTTGTCATTGTCAAAATCCACAATCGTCTTGAGCAAAATATACTGTCATATACAATTTGGAAACGCATTAAATCTGCCCAAGTCGCGCGGATGTGTTTGAACTGGAATGAAATCCCCCCTGCCGCGGCAACGCATCCTCGGTATGATCATCACTTTGAAGCCGATATCGATATCGTGGGTCCTCGTTCTTTACATCGCCTGATCGATGTCAGCATGACCCAAGAAGGAAGTCAACGATTGCGCAACTGGTTGACCACAACAGAACCGGATCTGAACACAATTCAACACCGACAAGGATTGGTACAAGAGTTAACGCCTCTCTTCTTATTTCGTACTCGACTCCTCCTCAACGGAACATTGGCGACAGAACAAAGTAATCAATCTCTACGGAGCAAACAATCCGATTCAGAGCGTTGGAAATCTGATCAATTAGAAGCATGGTTTTCCGATACATCGAACCTGACAACTTTGTTGCGTTGGCTTGTTTTGCTGGGTGGACTTGCTATCTTAAACGCCATTCTAGTGGCCCTCTATTTACTCTTTGCCGTCGAAACCGTTTGGCCCTATACGCTTGGACTCTATGCCATTCTCATGTTTTACACAACCTCGATGGCCACTGGAGCAGCACAAGGAAAGGATATGTTTAGCGAAGCGACAAAATTGCGCGAAGCGTTGGCGCAACTAGCCGCTGTCTTCCAACAACTCGAGAGCTATTCATATCGCGAAACGCCAAAACTCCAAATGCTTTGCCAACCATTTCTGGCCCAGCAAATACGCCCTTCAGCTTACATGAATCGCTTGGCCTGGATTGTCAACGCGACTGGAATTCGCGGCAATCCCTTAATTTGGTTTGCACTCAATTTAGCGGTGCCGTGGGATATTTTTTTTGGATATCAATTGCTCCGTTGCAAACAGGCGGTATCGCAACGCATTCCAAAATGGCTTCATGTCTGGTTTAAACTAGAAGCTCTTTGCTCACTCGCAAATTTAGCCTATCTGAATCCTGGTTATATTTTACCGACTGTTCACTCACCTTTCCAATCATCTGATGACCAAGCGGTCTTTCATGTCGAGAAGCTGGGACATCCTCTTTTGCCAGATACGAACACGACTGAACCAAAAGTGTGCAATGATTTTCATGTTGAACAACTCGGTCAAATCGCGCTCATTACCGGCTCGAACATGGCAGGCAAAAGCACATTTCTACGCTCGCTTGGTACCAACCTAGCGCTCGCTTTCGCGGGTGGACCTGTTGATGCAACACGCTTCGATGCGTCCTTATTGCGGCTCTTCACATCAATCAAGGTGAGCGACTCGGTCACGGATGGCATCTCCTATTTTTATGCCGAAGTTAAACGGTTGAAGATGCTGCTCGAGCAGCTCGATGAGCAGAATGCTCTCCCGCTCTTTTTTTCTATTGATGAAATCTTCCGCGGAACAAATAACCGCGAACGCTTAATCGGTAGCCGCTCTTATGTCCGAGCGCTAGCGGGGCGTCACGGCATTGGTCTGATCTCGACCCACGATCTGGAATTGGTCAAGCTGGCGGATGAACTACCCTTGCTCACCAATTATCACTTTCGAGACGATATCAGAAAAGGTCGTATGGCGTTCGATTATATTTTACGACAGGGACCATGCCCCACGACAAACGCTCTCAAGATTATGGCGTATGAGGGGCTTCCGGTCGATGATATTTAATCTGCGATTTTGGATTTATGAGTTGATGTGATGCGAACAAATCGTCAATGGCCAACGATGGCCAACAGCAATTGTAAATTCGAGGTTAGATCCAATCCTGGTCAGAAATTCGGTGCCATCGCCGCTCCAGGTGACAGCCACTGCTCGCAATCAAACCTGGATGGTCGCTTTTTCTTCCTCGCTGGGTCGAAAAGTGGCGGTCACCTTCCGCTCAGTTGGTCTCCAAACCACACGGATAGCTAGATGACTGTCACTTAAGGGTTGCGTTGGGGCGGATCTAGTGACTGTCATCTGGCGGCTTTGAATTGACAATTGCTGGCCGGCCAAAGGCCCACTGTGTGATCAGCTGTCAATTGTGAATTAAGGCTCTTGGAATCCGGTTGGCTACATTGACAATTGGTAAACTTGCAGCCAGACTATTTTCTCGATAAGTATCACGCAACACGTACTATAAACAGAGGAGACAACCACACTATGATCGATCTCTATTACTGGATGACGCCTAATGGTCATAAAATCACAATGTTTCTGGAAGAAGTTGGGCTGGAATATAAAATCGTTCCAGTTAATATTGGCAAAGGAGAACAATTTGAACCGGACTTCCTGAAAATCGCACCGAATAACCGCATTCCCGCTATTGTGGATCATGCGCCCGCTGATGGCGGTGAACCCATTTCTCTTTTCGAGTCGGGTGCTATTTTGCTTTACTTGGCAGAAAAAGTTGGTCAGTTTCTCCCAGAGAATCTGCGCACTCGCCATGATGTGATGCAGTGGCTTTTTTGGCAGATGGGTGGCTTGGGCCCAATGTTGGGACAGACTCATCACTTCAATTTGTATGCACCAGAAAATGTTCCTTACGCAATTGAACGCTATATGAATGAAACAGTGCGTCTCTATAACGTTCTCAATACGCGGCTCAGTAACCGCGAGTTTATCGTGGACACCTATTCGATTGCAGATATGGCTTGCTATCCTTGGATTCAGCGTCATGAACGACAAAAACAAGATCTCAATGACTATCCCCACGTAAAGCGTTGGTACGAGACGATTGAGGCAAAGCCAGCTACGGTGCGCGCCTATGATTGGGTTGAAAAGATCGAGGCCGCTCCACTGACAACGAAAGAAGCGCGCAAGGTTCTGTTTGGTCAAAAGTGACTGTTCAGATTATCCCCGAAGGTGACAGTCACATCACGTTCAACCGGGCAGGTCAGGAACAAGCACGGCTCACTTTGTGCGAAAAGTGACTGACTGTCATCTCCTCGTTCGGTGCAGCAAGCCGAACTGTTACCTCTATCTCTTCTACCAACAGTCGTGCGTCAGAACGACCAAAATTTGGGCAGCAGAACCAATTCATGCTACACTATGGGTTGGCTTACAGCGAGGGACACTGTGTCAACAATAGACATCGTCCCTCGCTCTTTCTGTGCATAGGAAGACAGCTTTCTTAAGGAAGATGAGCTGCGATCTATGGGCGACTCCAAAGAAAGAGTTGTGCTCCCAATGATCCACTGTTTTGATACAATGAGGAACACAACAAATGAAAGGAATAGAATGAGCGAACAACTGCGAGAGTATGAGCTGGTCTATATTATTCAACCTGAATTGGATGAGACTGGCATCACAGCCGTGGATAATCAATTGAAAGAGATGATTACCCGGCAACAAGGTGAAATTACTGAGACGGAGCTGTGGGGGAAGCGCAATTTGGCCTATCCAATCAAGTTTAAGTATTTCGAAGGCTATTATATTTTGCATCGGATGAAGATACCGGGCAGTGCATTGGAGGAAGTCGAACGCGTTTTGCGCTTCAATGAAGATGTGCTTCGCTATCTTTATTTACGACTTGATGAGTAACCGAATAGAATTAGAATCCGTCCGAAAAGTAGCTGAGAATTCGACCGGTTTCTCGAACCAGTGCATTGTCACAGAACTTTTCAGACAAACAGTCAGAGACAAAAGGAATTCAAATGAGCGAGCAAGCAAATCCCACACAAGAAGCTCAAGAAACAGATTCTGCCGATAGCGGACAAAGTTCAGTAGTGGAAAATACAGCCGTTGCGGATGTAGTAGCAGAGAGTTCAGATTCTGGCGATAGCAGTGCAAATGAATCCAAGAGTGTACCAAAAGTGAGTGATGGCGACTCAGAAGCACCAGGAAAAAATAAGCCGGACAATGCCGCCGAAACCAAAGATAACGCTGCGAACGAAACGAAACCGCAAGAAACTATCCAAAATCGGCAATCTAGTGATAACAACCGACCGAGAGA
Source organism: Chloroflexi bacterium TSY (assembly GCA_019217005.1). The sequence continues at coordinate 4,891 of JAHBNG010000133.1, read as the reverse complement.
AGGGCGACAGCGAGATAATCGACAAAGAGATAATCGACAAAGAGATAATCGGCGTGATCACCGACGTGATCACCGACAGCGAGACCAAAGGGAGAATCAGGGTGGCAAACCGCCAGCATCAGGGATCGGCCCACATGAGTATGAACCCGTTATCCAATATGGCCGTTCGCGTCGCATCCGGATTCGCGTCACGCTCGAAGATGTTACCTATAAAAATATTCCCCTCTTAGCACGCTTCATTGATCCATATGGCCGTATCTATTCGCGGCGCAAAACAGGCGTTAGCGCCAAGATCCAGCGGCGGGTGGTCAGAGAAATCAAGCGGGCGCGTCATTTGGCGTTGCTCCCGTACACCGGTGACCATACACGTATGAGTAGACTTAAGCGACGGCGATAGTGATCTGGAGCAAATAGATGGCCAAGAAAAAGCAAAAGCAGCAAGTAGAAGAACAACGTGAACTTACTCGGAAGGAAGTGCGTCTGCGCGCACGGGATCGCGAACGCAATCGCAAGCTCTTTCTAGGCGTCGGTGTCGCATTGGGTCTGGCACTGCTCTTTATTATTGTTGGCGCAATCATGGAGTTTGCCGTCAAGCCAAATTCGGCTGTGGCGACAGTGGGTGAAGATAAAATTATCACGAGAGAATTTCGTCGTCGCGTTCTACTCCAGCAAAACCGGCTGCTAGAGCAACTTGGGCAGTTGCGGCGTTTTGAACAGCAATTTGGCGGCGGTGGTTTTTTCGCTCAACAGATCAGCCAAATTGAAAGTACGTTGGCAAGTCCTCTCACCTTAGGCATCCAAGTCTTAGATCAGATGATCGATGAAAAAGTCATCCTCCGAGAAGCAGCCGATCGCGGCATTGAGGTGAGTGATGATGAAGTAAACGAGACACTTCGTGAAGAGATTGCAGCCCGGTTTGGCTATGTGACAGAAACACAGGCGACAGAGACAGCGGAAGCCAATGTAAACGCAACGGCTACGGCCACGGCGTGGACCCCAACGGCCACACCAACCGTTGACATCAGCTCGACGATTACGGCAACTGTGACACCTCTTCCGACTGCTACGCCCCTACCAATTTTGTCCGATACAGATTATGACGAGCGGTTAGACGAACGTTCTGACCAATTACAAAATATTGCAGGGCTGTCGATTGATCAATATCGAGCGATCATTCGTACCCAATTACTCAACGAGAAATTAGCCGAAGTCATTGGCGATGAAGAGGTCTCGGCAACCGAAGAACAGGTCAATGCTCGCCACATTTTGCTGCGTCCGCGCGACCCAACGCCGACACCTACAGACGTTCCAGAGGAGGGACACACCTGTACCAACACCGGCTCCAACGGAATTGCCAGAAGATGCGCCCACGCCAACTCCAACAGACGGACCACGCACCCGCGAAGAGACATTGACAGAGATTCTGGATTTGCGTAACCGTATTGTGGAGGATGGTGAAGATTTCGCAGTGATCGCTGCGGATTACAGTGACGATGCAAGCAACGCCGCCAGTGGTGGCGATTTAGGTTGGTTTGGCTCAGGACGAATGGTGCCAGAATTCGAAGAAGCCGCTTTTTCGCTCGAGATAGGGGAAGTTAGCGAACCAATTTCTACAACGTTTGGATACCATCTGATCGAAGTGCTTGAAAAAGATAGCGAACGCCCCAAAGAAGAATCAGCTTTAGAACAAGAACGCCGGCAAGCCTACCAAGACTGGCTGCGTAGTAGCGTAGAAGGCTTGGAAATCGATCGTCCAGATGATTTGGAATCTCTCTTACCCGGCAGCATCCGGCGAGCAGCCAATCGTCCACAGGGACCAGTACAAGTGCCTGCTGGTGGACACGGGGGGTAAGAACAGCAAACAAAATATGACTTAGGCTCATGAATGAAAATAGGTGAAATGGGAGTCAATGAGAGAGCGAAGAAAGGAGTCATTGACGAATTTGAGATTGTGAGTCCATTCAAAGATGGCAACATATTGGGCAAGATAACGTTTATGAACACCCCGAAAGGGACGCAGAAAATTGCGTAGACCAGTCCAAATGCCTTCCATGGTGTTGCAGTGAACTTCCCGAATGCCGTCGCCATCATCATCGCGAGCCCATTCGTACCGGGAGTGACAAACAGTGGCATGAGAGCGACCAGTCTCCGCAATGGGATTGTAGGCGTTGCACTCGTCGGTATAGAGAGTGGTGCCAGGGAGAGAGCAAGCAACAACTAAAGGAACAATGGTTGCTTGTTGTGTGTTGTCACAGACCGTGAACTGGACTTGGCCAGAGGTTCGTCCCACAACGCCCAGAATCGGTGGTCGGTCGTTCTCCATCGTCCCTCGTCCACGGCGCTTGTTGGCTCGAGGTCTGGGCGGGTCATCTGGATCGGGATGGTAATCGCCTTTCTCTCCTGCATTCTGGTACAGTTCATCGGCTTCAGCTACAGAATCGCGAAAAAGGGGGAAGCGGCTGCGGCTTGGAGCAACGCCGTATTCTGGATCCGATGGCGACGCTCCAACAACGTACTATAGTTCAGAGACAGTTCCTCTGATAGATGCAGCGTTGGTGTCCCTTGAATGATGCCTCGCATCACTAAGACTATCGTCACACAATTGTAATGCGTTCCAGACCAGACTGTATTCGTAAAGGCATCGTATACTTTGCCGCATTCTCGGCATCTGTACTTATTCACCGGGGCTCGCTCTCGACTGTGAGGCGCTTGCCCTTCTGGCAATCTATGTCCATCTGGACATTGCATCCCTTCTGGATGCAAGATCTCTAACAATCTCTCATAACAGCCTTCTTCGCTCATCAGTTCTTGGATCGGATATCGCATTTTCATGGCTCTTTTTCTCTTTTCTTTTTTCTCATTGACCTCTTTCCCTATTTTACATACTTTCCACCTACTTTCATATATGAGCCTATGACTTAATACACAGTAGATAAACATGCGGTGAGCCAACACAACAGGGGATGAAAAATGTGTTAAAGTGTGGTGGCAGCCGCCGAACAGAAATCGGGAAAGGTCCGTGGTCAAGTAAAGAACGCTCAGTAGCTAGATTGGTGTACACCGACGCACCACGGGATGTGGACGTTCCTCGGGACGAAACACGCAGGGCAGACTGTGCTCACAATCGGGTACACAAGCGGCTGCGAAAGGAAAGGAAGATGGAAGTGATGTTTCCGAAGTGCAGCGGCCTGGATGTTCACAAGCGGATGGTAGTGGCGTGTGTGGTAGATGAATCAGGAGGATGGAGCAGGTGCGCAAGCGATTTGGGACAACGACGGTCGAGTTGGAGGGGTTGAGGTCGTGGCTGTCGTCGTATGGGATCACGCATGTGGCGATGGAGAGTACGGGAGTGTATTGGAAACCGATCTACAATGTGTTGCATGAGCATTTTGAGGTCTGGATTGTGAATGCCCGCCATCTGGCACAGGTGCCTGGTCGCAAGACGGATGAGAGCGATGCGGCCTGGATCACGAAACTGATGAGTTATGGACTGCTGGAGCGCAGTTTCATTCCAGATGTGGAGCAAAGGGACTTGCGAGACCTGACGCGCTATCGGACGCGTCTCTTGCAAGAGAAGAGTGCGGCAGTCAATCGCCTGCATAAGGTGTTGGAAGATGCCAACGTCAAGTTGGGATCGGTGGTCACGAGCATCCAAGGTGTATCGGCACGCCAGATGATCGAGGCCCTGATTGCAGATGAGATGGACCCAGAAGCCATGGCTGACTTGGCACAAAAGCGGCTGCGGGCCAAGATTCCCCAGTTGGTTGATGCGTTGACGGGACTGGTCCGTCCTCATCATCGTTTTATGCTGCAAGAAGTTCTGCATCATCTCGATCACCTGAATGTACGCATTGATGCCCTCAATCAACAGATTGGGGTCCTCATGGCTCCGCATGCTGACCTCATCGCACGCCTAGATGCCATTCCCGGTGTGGGGCGAGTCGTCGCCGAGATAATTCTGGCGGAGATCGGTCCCTCGGTCGAAAGCTGGCCCTCAGCTAAGAAACTGGCCTCCTGGGCTTGTGTCTGTCCTGGCAACAACGAATCGGCGGGCAAACGCAAGAGTGGTCGCCGACGAAAGGGCCAGAAATGGTTAGTCACCGCCCTCGTTGAAGCGGGGGCCGCCTCGCACCAAGGACACCTATCTCGCCGCACAGTTCCACCGTCTCAAGGCACGACGCGGAGCCAAGCGGGCAGCTATTGCCGTGGCCCATTCCATCTTGACCATCGTCTATCATCTCATCGACAAGCCCGATGCCGTCTTTGAAGAACTCGGCGGCGACTTCTTTCTCAAACGACGCAAGGAGCATGCACAAGCCGGCGCACTCAAAACCCTCGAGTCCCTCGGCTTCAGGTTTTCTTGGCACCGACCGCCTAAGTACGGTGCTCACTACAACTGATTTGCGTTGGGCACAGGCAACGACGCCACCCACTCTGGCGGGTCAACTTGGACCCGCTTCTTATTCAACGCGGCCTTTAACCCCTCTCTCTCTTCTCTTGCTGCCCTTTTTTTCAGGGCAGACCGCAATGCGGAGTCGCCATGCATGGCGCAGCATTCTCTAAAGCGTAGCGGCGGCGTTAGAGATTACACGCAGTAGGATTTCTCAGAGGTAGAGCGTTCAAATGGCGAAAAAAGACGCAGTAGAGAATCTCGGACCATTTGGCCCGCTCGAGTCTGTTTTGACTGAGAAATGCAGGATTATGTCTACTGCGTGTAATAGAGAACGCCTTCTCTTCATTGCGGTCTACTGATGCATGGAGACGTTGCCGTTTAAGGTGACGTCTTTTTATTGGGAGTGTGTCCCAAAGTGCGTAAATGCAGCGGTTCTCTGACTGAACAGCGTTCATTTACACACTCTGTGGTGCACACTCTTTTATTTGTGGCATAAAA
>JAHBNG010000138.1 GCA_019217005.1 Chloroflexi bacterium TSY | reverse complement strand
CCTTCTAACTCAACATAATAAATTTGTACCCGACTTTTGCTGCTACTGAAAAAAATGGACGATGATTGGGAAGGGACAGAGCGTCGTGTGTTGCGTGGTGGCGCGTTCTACGGCCATGTGAACTTTGTACGCTGTGCGAATCGAGGCAAGGATACACCGGACGTTCGCTTCAGTACTGTCGGGCTACGTGTGATGCTCCCTGGCTCTGTATTCTGATCTCTGGGTTTTACACTGATCTCTGAATTCTTCTCTCTGTCCGCTGAAGGCGGTCGACTTTGGACTCTATCCTATGGCTACACAGGTAACAAACCAATATGCCGATATTTACGATTGGGAAAATCTCTATTTAGCCTATCGTAAGGCGGCGAAGGGCAAGTGCGGGCGCATACCGGCTGCTGGGTTTGAATTTCGTTATCTTGATAGCATGGTCTGGCTCCAATGGTTGGTTGTCGTTTTTTTGCCACACTGGTACAATTCTCTATATCAGATAATGCTATCACACATAGATGTGTCAAAAGGTTCTTCTGTGAGCGTAAGGAAGCAATGGAACGGCGACTGAATCCACTCGAAGATCTCGTCGGTGACCTATTCGTCAACCGCGATGATGAACTTGAACAATATTGGGAGTGGGCCATGAGGGTTCCATCTCCAGCCAATAGCAGTCAAGCGTTGGTGGGAAGACGGCGTACGGGCAAAACGGCGATTCTGGTTAAGTTATTTAATCGCCTCTACCACGAGCAAGAGCAGGTGTTGCCAGTCTTTATTTCCTTTGCCCGATATCTGCATTGGGATCGTCCGTACTTTATACATTCTAACCATCATTCGTTTACAAAGGAGCCGCCGTGCCACCCCAACCTCATGTGATCTATATTCTGTCCGACGAGCACTTCAGCGGTGCGATGAGTCATATGGGCGATGCAAACGTACGCACGCCCAATCTGGACAAGCTGGCTGCCGAAGGGGTTAGCTTTGACCGTGCTTATGCCAACTGTCCGATCTGTACACCGTCCCGCGGGACGATCTTCTCGGGACGGCACGCTCACGCTGGACCCGTTCAGTATTTCTTTGATGTCTATAAAGCCACTTCTCCCAGTACGGCAACGATGTTGCGGGCGGCTGGTTATCACACGGCCTACTTTGGCAAGTGGCACTGCGGCGTTGTCCGTGATCAGGAGCCACCCACTGTGCGGGCCAATCGGGATGAGTATACCCGTTGGCCTCATCGTACGCCAGAGTATCATCGAGCTGGCTTTCAAGACTGGTATGGTTTTGAGATCAACAATGCACCGTTCCAAGGCTTCTATTATCACGAACACGAGGCCAATCCCCGCAAAATGGAGGGCTATCAGACCGATTTCTTAACGGATCTGGCTATCGACTATCTGCAATCCTATCACCAGGACAAGCCACTTTTTCTCGTTCTCAGTGTAGAGCCACCCCACTTTCCATTAGAAGCACCAGAGACATTTGAGCGTTTTGATCCCGCCACCCTGGAGACGCCTCCGAGCTTTGCGGACTCGCCCGAGATGCGTAAATTGTTGGCGACTTACTACGCTATGGTAGAGAATCTAGACTGGAATATCGGTCGTCTACGGGAAGCCTTGAGCAGCCTGCCAACATTTGCCGACAACACGCTGACCGTCTATTTTTCAGATCACGGTGATTACATGGGAACGCATGGGGCCATCAACCGCAAGGAGAATCCGCACGAGAATTCTGTGCATATCCCTGCGATTTTCCACTGGCCGGAAACGATCCCGGCCCAAGGTCGAAGAAATGGGCTGCTGTTTAGCTTGGTCGATCTGTTCCCAACAACTCTAGGGCTACTTGGACTGGATGTACCAACTCACAGTCAAGGATCCGACTTTTCTCCTGCACTACGAGGCGACCAGAATTTCTCTGGACCAGATGCCGTGTTGCTCGAAATGTCTGGCAATCCCCGCTGGAATCTTGACTTTCTCGACTGGCGAGGGCTGGTTACGGAACGGTGGAAATATGCCTTTTATGAGACTGGTCACGAACTGCTCTACGATTTGGAAAGCGATCCCCATGAGATGAATAATCTTTCCGAGTCAGATCCAGAAACGTGTCGGGAAATGCGACAGAGGTTGTTGGCCCTGTTGGCCGATAGTCGTGAGCCCTATTTCGATGTGCTGATCGAACATGGCGTTCCACCGGAGGCACCTGTGCTGGACGTCGGCCAGTTTTACGGTAAGGGACGGTTGTCGCCCATATGGCCGGAGATGGTGAAAAAACACGAAGGATAAAAGGAGTCACATATGTACTTAACTGCATCTCATGTAAACCAGTATCATCAAGACGGCTATCTGCTTGTTCCCGAGCTGTTTACTCAACAGGAGGTCGAGGCCATGCTGACCGCGGTTGAAGAAGGCGGGCGGGTAGCCGATTCCACCAAAGACACGTCGGACGCTGGTGGTAAAACTGCCCGGTTGGCTATCTGGTTTGAGCTTGGCAACGACATATGGACCGCGATCTCGACTCACCCGCGGATTGTCAACAATGTCCGGATGCTGATGGGGGAGGAAATTGCCTTTTTTCATGGCAAAGTGATGCTGAAGGAGCCTCATTCTGGTGGTGCGTGGGAGTGGCACCAGGATTATGGCTACTGGTACAATCAGGGCTATGCTTATCCGCGCATGATGAGTGCTTTTGTTGCTCTCGACCCTGCGACGCGCGAGAATGGATGCCTGCAGGTGCTACACAGTTCACATCTCCTGGGGCGTCTGGACCATACCGAAGTTGGCTCCCAAACCGGTGCAGAGATAGAGCGCATGCGACGAATTGAAGAGATGTTGGAGCGGATCTATTGTGAGATGTCACCGGGTTCGGTGCTCTTCTTTCACTGTAATTTATTGCACGGCTCTGCACCCAATGAGTCAGACCAGTCGCGTCGCTCATTTATTATCTGTTACAACGCATTAACGAATCCGCAATTTGCTGAGAAGCAGACGTCGGACTCTCAGCCCTGTCCGGTGGGTCCAGACAACTCACTCGAACGATTCATCGATTAAGGAATGGGAATTTAATAACTTGTACAGTTTGTGCGAGATTAGAGACTGAGAGATTAGAGATTACATGGGCCGAATCTCTCTATCTCTACTCTCACAATCTCCGATTGTCCAAGTTATTTACGGTTCATTCCTAATGGGTTCGCGTAGAAATAAGTTAGTCGATTTTATGCAACTTCTCAGACTGAAATCTGCAAAAGTTAACTACGTTGTTTCTACGCGGACCCTAAGGAACGACGATTCAATATCCTTACGGGTTTGCAGAATCTTGGTCAATTGGTAACCACTGGGTCAACAGTTGTCTACTCTCTGCTTCAAATGAAAAGTAGTTCCCTCCACCAGTACCCGGCTGATCTGCATCCCGGCTAATGGGTATGTCTTGCAAATAGGATAAGTAGAGAGCGCCAACGCCTCCATGTGATACGAGGGCAATATTCCCTCGTGACATATCATTCCGAATCACTTCGTCAATTGCGTTTACGATGCGTTGTTGAGCCGCCACTGCAGTCTCCCATCCTCGGAAGCTTTTCTCGGGGTGACCAAAGAGTTGGTCGACAGCTTTCTCAAATTCTGGCGGCGGCAGAAATCCAGTTGACGATCGATCAACCTCCCCAATGCCTTCATGAATTGCGCAGCCAACTCCTAGGTGATTGGCTAGAATACGCGCTCCATCCATGGCCTTTTGTTCGGTGCTGCAATAAATCGCAGTGATGGCGTTAATCCAAGGCTGTTTCAGCATTTGCCGCATACGCATGATACCTACGTCGGAGAGCGGCCATTGTGTAACCGGAACATGGGGATTCATGACGATTTCAGGGTGTGAGATAAAGTAGACAGTTTTCATTCGTATTTGTGAAGTTATGTATGAATCTATGATCAACTTTTTGCGTTATTCACAGCGACAAGATATTCTGGACCACGATCTGAATGCCGGTAACAGGTAAACCCGGCTTACCAAAACTGTGGCGGTCGCAGCTCCCGCCTCATCAAAACAAGAAAGGATTAGTATGAGTCACTCAAGTGCGGGAATCACACAATCCGCACATTTTCCCCATTCTAACGCCACAAGTTCCTCTCGCAATATTGCTCAGACAGTAATTCCACGAATTGCCGTGGTGGTAGTTGCCGCTTATATTGCTGCGCAGATGGTTGCCGATATTGCTAGCCTGAAAATCGGTGTCGTTGCTGGGCTTGCAGTCGATATGGGCACATTTATCTATCCCATTACTTTCACATTGCGTGATTTGGTCCACAAAGTGTTGGGGAGGCGAAATGCACAAGCACTCATCATCTGTGCGGCACTCATCAACCTCAGTACGGTTCTCTACCTGATGTGGTCGGCTAGTGTACCGAGCGATCCAGACTCATTTGGTGGGCCAGAGTTTAGCTTGGTTTTTGCACCGTTGTGGCGCATTGTCGTGGCATCCATTTTGGCGGAAATAATCAGTGAATTGCTCGATACGGAAATTTATCACTGGTTCGTTACAAAAATCACCTCACGTCTACAGTGGCTGCGGGTATTGATTAGCAATAGCATGAGCGTGCCGGTGGACAACATAATTTTCGTTCTGATTGCATTTTCGCCCATTGCCTTTCTTGGCACCCCGTTAGTTGATTCTTGGCAAGTGACCTGGGAGATATTTTTGTTCAATCTAGGCGTCAAATATGCTGTGACGTTGGTTAGCTTGCCACTTATCTATTTGACACCAGATCGTGATTGGCGGCGAGATGAGTGAGCTCCGTGTAACTCAAGCGCACTGCAGTTCAACCCGCTTATAGACATTAAGAAAATAGTCCGGCAAAAAAGCACGCCTCGTGCGAGTGGCGTCCCGTCAAGACCCGCACGAGGCGTGCTCGCTGAACGATTACCGAACTTAATTTTGAATCTTCATGAGCGGGTTCACGCTGATTAGACCGGCGCTTCAACGTTGAGCCGCAAAGTACGCGGTTGACCTATTATGACAGACGAAATAGGTTGACAAATCGTAGGTGCTGCTTGTAGCTGCACTGATTCCATACACCAGTGCAGCTACAAGCAACCAAAGAGCCAAACTGGCTCATGCGAATGGTAAGAGACAGCCCGGAGGACCCGCAGCAAAATGCAGCGGCTACAGTCTGTCCCAATACAAGCGGTAGACCCTTCCACCCGAGGGCGTCACTTAGGAGCAGCACCTACAGTTTCTTGCCTAAGTGTAAACCTAATTTTGAATCACCCTGAAAATCAGATGCAAAAGCATTAGATGATAATAGCGGCAAGGATGTTCAAAGATAATTTGACATTCATAGATTCCCAGAAGAGTGTGGTACCACGTCTCCTAAGTGCTTATCCGAAAAGTTCTGTGGCGGTGCATTCTTACTCGAGAAGCTAGCTGGACTCACAACCACTTTTCGGATAGGTTCTAAAGCAGAGACAGAACAAAACTTTTCTGGGTAAGTATGGCGCAGATTGTCGCTGGTCGATTCAGGAAGTCACAAAGGGCAATAATGTTTATGCTTAGAATATTGCGAACCTCAATTGATTTGCAGTACAATTATTTTACTATACTGCATGAGCAACCATCTAGATCTAGAATCGTAGACAATGGCAAATCACCAAGTAAAGGGTGTCTTACAGAATTTTTCACCGCAGCAGCTGCTCGAGCGCTGTCGTCAACGGAAAGAGGACAATTCACATGAATCTTACTGCTTTGAGTTGTTTCGCCGCGCCATTGTAGAAAAAAATGAACAATGTTGGTCTGCTATCTATCAGCAATACCACCAATTAATCTACCGGTGGATCAAAAACTATATCAATAATCAGCCGGCTTATCAGCATATATCAATTGACGAAGAAGTGCAGAACGTCTTTATGAATTTCTGGCGTGCATATAGCGCTGAGAAATTGGACAAGGCAAAAGGACTAGCCAGCGTCTTACAATATCTGAAAGCGTGTGCTGGCACAACGATCTTGCAAGAGATTCGGAAGTTGAAGAAACGGAAAAACCAGCCAGCTCTTGTTGTGGCAAGTGATGATTCGGAAGCCGCGCTCGTGGCCAGCGATGACTCTCCCGATCAAGCGCTATTTCAGCAGCTGGAGGCAGCTCAAGTGTGGGAGATTGTCGATGGAATCTGCCACGATGAAAAAGATAGAATTGTTGCACGATTGAGTTTGGTCTCCAATCTAAAGCCAAGATTCATTCTTGATAAGTATCCAGATTTGTTCACAGACATCAAAGAGCTCTACACGAGACGGCAGAATCTGAAAGAGCGACTCGCACGCGATACAGAACTCTATGCAATTTGGGAAACAAGTTTATGATGAAGCAAGTATATACCGGGCTGGATGATTTTGAGAAGTGGGAGCTAGATGCATATTCGGATGGCGAAGAGATCCCCAAACTGGCGTCTTTTCTAGATGATCATCCAGAGATCAGAGAGCAATATCTTTCCCGTGAAGCCTTTTTTTCACAGCTCAGCCAACTCCTTGACCGATTTGATTGTCCCTTAGAGGTCCAGTTGCGCGACTATCAGTTACAAGAATTGTCGCTCTCGAATCAGCAACAGATTCAGATGCACTTGGCTCAATGCCCGCACTGTGCAGAGGAACTAGAGACTTTACAAGAGTTTATGCGAGTAGAAGATGAGGGTTTGGAAACAAAACCATCTCTCGCGGAGCGGATGCAACCGTTGGTGGATCAAGTTCAAGATATTGCAAACCAGGTGCAGATGGTTGTGGCCAGCCTCGTACAGTCCGCTCAAACACAAACGGCATTGACCTTTCGCTCTCACACTGTCCCAACCTTACAGGGAGCGGAACAGACAACCCTCCTCTTTCAAGCTGATGATACAGAATTTAGCCTCATGCTACAACAGGATCAGAAGGCAAGGTACCGCATTGTTGGCTATATTCTGACTCCCTCCTCATATGAAAACGCCAAATGCAAGCTGCTGGCGGCTGATGTTGACACAGTACTGCTACAAGCCGATGTTGACAACACAGGTCGCTTTGTCTTGGTTGATATGGAGCCGGGAAACTATCAATTTATCTTGGCTGGTTTGGGACATCCCATTGTTATTCCAAATCTACTCTTGGAATAATACGCCAAGTATATCCCCAGAATCAGTCAGATTTGATTCCTCTACTGGACAGATCTTCACATATGTCATTTTAGAGCAGGTATTCGCCTAAGATATCACTGATGGAATCGGATTCTATGCGAAATTAGTTTCATTCTGCCATAAATATCAGCGAAGAATTCCAAGTTCATCAGAAATATCCAATAGTGAAGTTTTGATTTCGTGTCACATAAAAGCCCTCCAGGTTGATAGTTGGAGGGCTTTTTGTATATCGGTAATCCTTATAATGTCTAATGTAAATTTGTATTCTTTCTGAGAGACAAAGTGGTTTTACATAATTTTTGGTGGATCACCTTTGTATGGTTTTAGAATTTGATGAACATTGCACATTTGGTAGATGATCATACTGTTGGCAATTAAATTGTTTTGGTAAGATTGTGTACATTGAACATATTCCCATTTTCTCTAGGTACCCAACAAAGATGAAAATCGAAACATTGCTGACCACGATCTTCGACTATGATGAGCTCGCTAAACTGCCTCAATTTATTCGTGAATATCAACCAGATATCGATACAATCAATGACTTGAAAGAGTATACGTCCCAATTTTACGTCAGTGATCCAGAACAGGCGCTCCAGATCGCTGCCTTGGCAAACAGATTGAGCCAACATCTGCCGCCCCCGGCGTCGGCTGTAGGAAGTTGGGCGCAGGCCAATGCACTGATATATAATCATTGCTATCATGAAGCAGATAAACTCTTTGAACAGACCCGAACTGAGTTGTTGAAAGTTGGAGAGACGCTAGAAGCTGCTCGTGCCAGCGTGGGACATGTTGGTGTTCTTGCCTGTATTGGCAAATGCCGAGAGGCTTTGGCGCTGACGCAAGAGATCGAACCAATTCTAAAGGATGCCAGCCGCAGAAATTCCGATGATCATGATCGTTTGGGAAGACTCCTGATGAATAAGGGAGTTGCCCATGAATTGATTGGTGAATATGAAGAAGCCCTCTCTGTTTATGAGCATCAGATCCGCATCGCAGTCGAAGATGGCAATGAACTATTGCTTGGTCAATTGAAGCACAACCAGGCGTATGCCCTGGTTCAGATCAATGCCAAAGACGAGGCGCTAAAAATCTATGCTGAAGCCGAACGTCTACTAACCAAGACAGAATCCGTCATTGATCTGATTCGTCTCTATACGAACAAGATCTCTCTTCTCATCGGATTGGAACGATATGAGGAAGCAGATGAGGCACAATCTCAGGCGGAATATCAACTCAACCAGAGAGAGGGATCGACGCAGCAACGTCACTGGCTTACCCTCTTCAAAGCCGCCATTATGCTCAATCGTTCCACACAGATTGAATCTGCACTCTTGAAAGCACTTTCTGATGCACAGAAATCCTTCGCACAACACGGTCCAATGTCTTGTGAAGGACTGGCTTGGATCGCATTGGGACGCTGTTATGCCAGTCGTCAAGAGTGGGACAAGGCGGAGAGCGCTTTTCAACAGGCTCGTCGTCTAGTCCCTCTGTGTGGTGTACGATTTCTTGAATATCAGGCGCTTCATAGTTTAGGAGAGTTGGCTTATGTACAAGGCAACCTTCAACTTGCTGTCGAACGTTATGAATTAGCGATTCGCTACATTGAAGCATTGCGCCAAGAATTATATATTGAGGTCTTCCGTGCAGGTTTTCTGACAGATAAACTGGAAGTCTATCAAGATTTGGCATCCATTCACATTCAACAGCAGCAATTAAGTACAGCATTTCAAGTAGTCGAACAAGCAAAGTCGCGTCTACTGACCGACAAGCTCGCCTTTCGTTTGCAAAGCGAAGCCGCGGAGAGAGTCCACGTTGAAAACAGCAGGCTTCACACGTTGATGCAAGAACTAGATGAGTCATTGCAGCAGCTTGAAGAGATCTACAATCAGGCGAGACTTGAAGAGTTGCAATCCGATCATCCATCGACAGGTACGCCTCATGACGAGACAACGACACAGATCGAGACGCTTGAAGAAAAAACACGTGCCTTGGTCCAAACGATACAGAGAGAGGAACCCCTCTTGTCACCTTTTGCTACCGGGGAAACTGTCTCTATTCCAACACTTCAGCAGAATTTGCATGAGGCGATCTTTCTCCAATACCACTTGAGCAATGGGACCTTATTTTTGCGCAACGGGAAGGGAATTCTATTCGTTGACGCAATAAGAGCCTGATTCTATTCGATCAAATTCGTCAAAATGCCGAAAAAAGGATAGCCTCAAAGAAATTCATTAGAGATACCCGATCCAAGGAGGCATTCATGGCAATAGAATTCGGACTAACGAACGAGATCAGCAATACTCAGTATGCACCATTAGCTGCGTTGCTGGCACACTACCATCAAGAGAAAGTGCTAACTGCGTTGAAGAAGATCGAAATACCGGTCAAAACGTATGAATATACACCAGCAAGTAAGTTGGAACAGGTGCTGGTTAGCATATTATGTGGTTGCGCAACGCTGACTGAGTTCAATACAAAGGTCAGACCAGAAAGACTCCTTGCGAAATTTATGGGATGGAGCAGCTTAGTGAGCAATCAAATATGTCTCGTACATTAGACGCCCTAACTCTAATGAATATCGGTAGAGTGCGGTCAGCGAAATCTGCAAGCCTCTAAGCCAAATACACAACCACGATTGGCGAGGGTTCTTGTGGTTAGACTTTGACCTATCCGGATTACCATGCGGCAAAAAGGCACAGAAAAGTCAAAAAGGCTATTTTAGCGGCAAAAAAACGCAACGGGACGCCAATTGGTCCGTGTAAGTTCGGTTAAATACCATGAAACGGTTTGGTCAGACCTCTATCCAGGGAGTCAGCATACAGCTCCATCGTTTCAGCCAGCCGTGCTTGCCACGGAAAGTTCATTAGAGTTAGACGAGAAAAAACGCGAGCGAGTCGTCTGGCGCACCGATGGCGGTGCAGGTAGTGAAGAAAATATTCGGTGGCTGCTCAACCGCAACTATCAATTTATGATGAAGGGCAACTCCAACCGTCGTGCCCATCTGTGGGCGCAACAGGTGACTCGATGGGATCCTTGCGGTGACGTCTTTCTGGCTGAAATTCCATCCCCTATCAAGTTTAATCGCCCTGTACGCATTTTTCTCAAAAGAGTGAAAACGAGCAAATTTGTGTCAGTTACTACATTTCGACCATCAAATTGCCATCCAAGCGTCACTTCATTTCATATTATGACAATCGAGGTGCGGCTGAAATCGAACAATTCCGTAATGATAAAATGGGGTTACACTTAGCTTCGTCGCAAGACCCTATTTCTAGCTCAAAAATCTCTTATCCTTTTGGCTGATTTGGCGCATAATTTGATAGGCCATTTCCATCAGCAAGCTCTCGTGGATACTAGATTTGAACCTTTCCGGCAGAAACGAATTGTTCGAGATCTATTATAAATACCTGGTTTTCTCTCTTTTCAGAACGGCTCACTTTCACGGATTGACCTGCTAAGTTCACATCCTTATTCTCGTGACCTTCTGATTTGCTTGAAATCCTATCTAGAGGCCGATTAGAAACCCCCTCTAGTTGCATGAACGAATAGAATCACGCTCTCGTTGCGCAAAAATAAGGTACCAGTGATGTTTTGTTCTAACCATAGACTTCATTCATCATCAGTAGACTGCAATCGTTAGATTCTTCACTTCGTTGGTGCTTCGCACCCACTACGTGAGCGGAATGACATGATTGCGGTCTAATGATTATACCTCGATCTGATAATTTAATTCGACCTCATCCCCATGCATCCCGCGGAAGCCCCAATTGCAGGCTGGACTTTCTGATATGCTCACCTCTATGTCAGTTGTTGAGATACCGAGCTCAGCTTCGATGCGTTCAAAAAGTAATCGCACGAGTTTCTTTTTTGTTTCAATGGTACGTCCCGTAATCATATGGAATTCAATAATGGTATAGGCATCGGTGCGACCGGCTGGATAGTAGAAATCTTCCTTGTCCATCGGAAAAAAGCGGTGGGCACGTTTGTCTTCAGGGTATTGTAATGCATCAACGACGCAACGATGAATCACATCAGATAGTTTGCTTTTTAACGGATTGAGATATGCTTTGATGCCGTAAATTTTTACTTGGGACATGATAATAGCCTTTTTTGTTTAATCGTAAGGAACGCTCATCTCCCAAATATGTGCAAAGAGACACTTTGCTCAGACACACATCGCTGGAGATGCACATTTGTAATAGATGAGCCATCGTCAGAAAATCGCGTGGTGCAAATGCGAATGATTGGATTTGCATCTGCTTGGTATCTTTGGTATTCTACCGTTCCTACTCATCAATGAACGCTGTGCGTATCCATCGTTATTCCTATAGATTCATTGATACATGTTTCATGGATGAGTCAAAACTCAATATTGCAGTTCTGTTCCCCACGTGACGCACAAAGGAGTGTGACATGTTTGCATTGATACTGTATGTTTGGTTGATCTTGTCATCTATTTCAGCCGTTGTTTTGTTGGTCGCTTGTGTCCGTAGTACGCAATTTGGCCGACAAATCAAGCAAGAAAATGGGTTGACAACACGGACGCCCCATAATATGTCATTCTGCACTCATCGTAGCAAACTACAAAAAGAACCCTCTTTTCCCTTTGCACTTTGAGCACAGTGTGAAACAAACGCGAAATAAGTTGAGTATACGTTCCTTCGAGGATGCAGAGTTCGTTCTGAGTCTTGAGAGGGACCAATTTTCGATTCGTTCGAAATCGTGTACTCAACTTATTTTGCGTTTATTCCAAAATCAATATTCGAGATTTCAATTGTAACACCCTCCCATCGCATGGTATAATGTGGTATATGATAGAGTTGTCCTGTTGACAACATAAGGCGTTTCCAAAAATTAATGCCCACGAAGTGGGCGCTTCGCCCTCTATAGACGGACAAGATTGACAGAGTAGAAAGAGAAAAATCCAGTCAGTCGCTGTAGATAGTTTAGTAACTGGAATGGCCTTAGGCCATTCCAGAGAAATAAATTCCTGATTTGCCAAGTCGATTTCTCTAGAATGACTTGAGCTTTTCCAGATCAAATTAGGGATTTTTATTGTTGGAAAAGCCTAAGTCCCAATTTTGTCACCCTCTCACCTCGGATGGAGAAAATGTCATGGATATGGTTCAACAGCAGATTGAACGTCGGCGAGCGCGGGCAACAGAAGACATTGCTGCCATCGAAAATCGAGGGAGCCACCCTGTCTATAGCCCCTTTGACGTCACATCTCAATCGAAACGCACCTACCGTGTGCAAATTCGCTCATTGACCGATTTGCTGAACAGCTGTAGCTGCGCCGATTATGAAACCAATTTGCTGGGTACCTGTAAACACATTGAAGCGGTGCTCCTTCACTTGAAAGAGAATCTGAGTGATCAATGGGATGATATGGTTGCCAAACGACCCGTTGTTTCTCAGATCTATCTACATCATGCAGAAGAGACGACGGTCCGTGTGACCGTTCCCTTGCCCAAAACAGGGCTGTTGCGCGACATCCTAGCGCGCTATTTTGATAGTGAGGGGGTTCTCGTTGGCACACCAACATTGATGTTGCCCGCACTGATTCAAGATATTGAACAGCTTAGACCTCGCCAGCGTTCGCGCCTGCAGATTACACCAGAAGTTGGGCGGTACGTTGAACGGCTGGGGGAAATCGAGTCGATTGAGCGTCAGAAAGAATGGTATCTTGAACAGGTTGAACATGGCAATCGATCGCAAAAGCTTCTTTCCACAACGCTTTATCCTTACCAAGAATCGGGTGCCATGCATTTGGGATTTGGTCGCCGAGCGTTGTTGGCCGACGATATGGGGCTCGGTAAGACTGTCCAAGGGATTGCGGCCACAAGCTTACTGCACCAATTGCGCGATATTCAGAGAGTGCTTGTGGTCTGTCCCGCATCTCTCAAGCATCAATGGGCGCGTGAAATTCAACGGTTCACTTCTTTTACCACGCAGGTCATTGGCGGCAATCTTATCGCCCGCCGTAGCCAATATCAGAATCCCGCCTTCTTTAATATTATCAATTATGAGTTGGTGCTACGGGATGAGGACGAACTTCGCAGACTGCGTCCCGATCTGATTATTTTGGATGAAGCCCAAAGAATCAAGAATTGGCGTACCAAGACGGCGGATGCTGTGAAGCGACTTCGAAGCCCTTATGCATTTGTTCTGACGGGGACACCGCTTGAGAACCGACTGGATGAACTCTATAGCGTTTTTCAGTTTATCGATCCCAATATCTTGGGACCGCTCTGGCGCTTCAATCAGCGCTTTTTTCAAGTGGAACGGCGCCCCTCTGGTTCCTATAAAGTGCTGGGCTATAAGAATCTAGATGAATTACGCAACTTGATTGCACCTTACGTGCTGCGCCGCGTGCGGGATGAAGTGTTGGAGGATCTGCCTGACCGTATCGACAACAACTTCTTTGTTGAGATGACTGACAGGCAGTGGAAAGCGTATGAAGAGTTTCGCACAACAGTCGCAAAGTTGATCGCAATTACTCGCCGGCGTCCACTTTCGCCCAAAGAACATCAGATTTTGCTCATGGCGCTGATGAAGATGCGTTTGATTGCGAATGCACTTGCTTTGCATGATCCAGACCTTTCACCACAAATGAAAGAGAAGACATCGCCAAAACTGAGGGAACTCAGCCACATCCTAGAAGATGAAATTGCCAACAACTTTACTTTCTGGTAAAAGAAAAGAGATGAGGTGAGAAATGTGACAAAAAGCGGTTAGCAGTTCATCCAAAAGGTAGAGAACCCAAAAAGGAGGAAGGAATGCTAACCGCGCCAGAAATAACTATAGCAGTACTGATGAATGTATTGCAAGTAACGCCGATGGGAACAAACGTAAATGTAATGCGTCTGATGTGGGCAATGCTGAATGGGTCGTTTCTGAAAAGTCGAGGAGCAATCCATAGCGCATTGAAAGAAAGCGGGTTTGAAGATGAGGAGCTCCGGCGAAGCTGGTGGAGCTTTCGATATGGATCATGGGATATCACAAGTCTGCTGGGGTCGTGGCAAGAAGAAGTGGAAAGGGGAATGGGAGGCAAAAAAGTTAGAAGGGTACCGAGTGAAAAGCATAGATATCACAGGGTTCTGGCGACCGAAGCTGCAAGGGAAAGTGAACCGACTCTATAACTCAACGGCTCGTCGGGCATTGCCCGCGCTCATCTTTGGAGTGATGATAAGCTCGGGGGAGATAGGCGGGAAGCGAGTGCCACTGCTCAAGGCAATCATGAGATGCACGGTTGGAACAAAGGAAAGTGAGTTTCGGAAAAAGCTGCTGAAAGAGACGAAGAAATCACTGGAGTCAGACGAAGTGGCGGTGGTCGATGCCGGGTTTACAATCAGAGAAATGCTAGAAAGCGGCATAGACCGATTTGTCCTGCGGGAAGCCATTAACTGCACAGTGCGCCGCAATGAGTTCCCCAAACGCAAAGAAAAAGGCAGACCACCTGAATATGGTGATATTGTGCGTCCGCTCTCTCGCAGCTATAAGGGAAAGCGACTCGAGGCTACAACTCCGGACTCGTCTGGTCGCTTTCTCTATAGTGGTCGCCTGATTTGCTATCAAGCATGGCACAATCTCGTCCCCAGAACAACCAAGGTGGATACAGCCAACCGTACCTACTCGATTTACGTCATTCAGGATCCGGCCTACAACACACCTTTGGTTTTGGCGACCGTTATGACTTTGCAGCCTGAAACCATTTATCTTGTCTACCTGGAACGCTGGCCTGTTGAACATCCCCCCTTGGCTTCCAAGCAGATGATTGGCTTACATCGTCAATTTGTTCATGCCGATGAGGCTTGTTTCCGCTTACCTGAACTGGGGCTGCTGGCTGGCAATCTTCTTTCCCATTTAGCCGCTTCTCTTCCTCCCATACCGACTGGCTACTGGGATCGAGAGCCTCCACTCCCGGCAGGCTGCGCCGTGTTCTCTCGAGTGCTCTTTTTCCAACTCCTGACCAACTCGACCCTGACTTTCGGAAAAAGGCCTCGGTTTCACACCATTTCCCTAAAGGCGTTCTCGCTCATCGCCGCCTCAATGCCGCTGCTTAAACTAGCCGAGCACTATTTTTACATTTTATCCCGTTTTTTCAGGGTGGATTCTTTTTTCCGCCCCTTTCGGTTTGCCCTTTGTCACTCAAGCCTTTACCAGAAAGTAAAGAACAATGGTCATAAGGCGATTATCTTCAGCCAGTGGACCAACATGCTGCGCTTGACGCATCCGGTCTTGGAGCGGTTGGATTTGGGCTATGTGATGCTGAGCGGTGATGTACCAACTGGTAAGCGGGGTGATCTCGTCGATCAATTCTTCGAAGATGAGAAGTGTAAGATCTTCCTCTCTACAGATGCAGGTGGTGTTGGCTTAAACTTACAAGCAGCAAGCCTTGTCGTGAATTTAGACCTCCCTTGGAATCCTGCTGTTCTCGATCAGCGCATTGCCCGTGCCCATCGGCATGGTCAACGCAGTATCGTCAATGTGATCAACTTGGTGGCAAAGGGCACAATTGAGGAGCGTATGCTCGATACGTTGGCCACCAAGCGCGATGTCTTTGCGGGCGTTTTTGGAACAGAAGAGGGTCCTGCCGAGATTACCTTTAATGACACCGGCCAGAGTCTTGTACAAAAGATCGATGAGATGCTGGGCGCACCGCCTGCTGAAGTCAAGCTAGATCTGGCCCCGAAGGTAGAAGAAGAAGATGAGCCGGCTGCGGACGATTCTGTTGATGACTCGGTTCAGGCTGTCCCTGAAAGAGATGAACAAAAGCCAACGATCCACCGGCAAGAACGTGATGGAATCAAGCGCCCAACTTTACGCTCTTTGGCCGACTTGCTTGTGGGGCACCTCCCTGGCCGAATTTTATTGGTACGATTTGCGCCTCAATTGCCGGGGATGAATGCTGCGAGCATAGAGAGTGCCAAGCAGGTGTTGGTAGTCGTTGATCAGAATCCTGGTGAGTTGCGGCCAAAAATTGATCAACTGATAGCCGATCATTTCAACTCTAGCTCGGACAATTCTGACCAGAATGGTTCCAGTCCAGAGCCAACCCCCGAATTGCACTTGATGGAGCAGGAAAGTTACCAAACACTGCTTGCGTTGACGGGGGGAGCTTTGGAACGTTCTGGAAGTGATGACGCCTCATCTGACGAATTCTATCGAGCACCTTCAATGCCCGCACCGTCCTCGGAACGCCGTGATAAACAGCAGGAGGAGAAACTGCAGAAAGCACGGGGTGGCTTCGAGACCGCAGAAAAACGATTACAGTTTGCCCGTGTTGCATTGCAAGGTGGTTTTCCAGAGGAGGTTCTACGACCGATTAATCAAGCTCTGTCATGGGCTGTTACGTCCCACCTTTCGCTTGTGAATGGCTGTTTACCAAGCGACAAGTTGCCGGGTCCGCGATTGATTCACGCAAAGCTTGTTGAGAGTAAACGGATTGAGACGAGTTTGGCTGCTGAGCTGGCCAATGTGCGGGAACTAACGGCGCCTCTAGCCGATGACGAGGATGAAGCCCCGCCACCGTCGGTTGAGACTGCCGAAAGCCTGATCGCAACGGTCCAAAATCTGGTCGATCGCGGCAACGAATTGATCGCAGAAGTAGGACTATAGTTCATCAGAAAAACATATTTGGAGATCCGTCCAGCAGAGAATGGACGATTGCGAATCAACAATGATCCGTGAAGGATACAAAGATGCACGAAGAATAAGTTCCTTCTTCGTATTTTTGCCCTATACTTTATGGGTCATTCCTCTCCTTTTTTATGCACCTCATCTTTTGGGATTACGCACCTTCCCTGATGGGGACTTCACGCATCACTTTTTGCCTTTCAGTCTATTTCAACAGCAATCACTCTTATCTAGAAATCTACCGCTTTGGAATCCTTATACCTATGCTGGACATCCTTTTTTGGCAGATGTACAGGCGGCTGTTTTCTACCCGATAAGCAACTTATTGATTCTTGTGGGAGCGCCGTTCACTCGTCTTTCATCAGAAGCTGGGCATCGCCTCTATTTCTTGCAACTTGAGGCCGTTATCCATACGGCATTGGCCGCATATTTTACTTACCTTCTGTTACGACAGTTTCTCCACCCAGCTAACCACAACGATTTTGTTCTATCTGAGCATACTTATATTGGCAGCTGGATGGGGGGATGTGCGTTTGCCCTCTCTGGTTATTTGACGGGATATCCTCCTTTGCAACTGGCTGTATTGCGCACGGCAATTTGGTTGCCTTTGATTCTTCTATTGCTCTACAGGGCGGTGTGGTCACCAACGCAGTGGCGCTGGTGGATTGCTGCTGCGTTGGCTTATGCAATTTCATTCTTGGCTGGACATCCACAGACATTTCTTCACCTGAGTTACGTAATTGCTGCGTGGATGGTTTTCTTACTTGTTCTGCTTGTTCGTCTGGATCGTTCGCGGCTTTCTTGGGCACATTGCGGTGGGCTGTTTGCATTTGCTGCACTTGGTACCGGTGTATGTGCCGCGCAGCTTCTGCCAAGTCTTGAATTTACAAACTTGAGTGTGCGTGCGGATGTAACGTATGAGTATGTCAGCGGCGGTTTTCCGTTTCAGGACAGTTGGCAACTGCTGCTGCCTGGCGTGCTGACTTACTTTTCTCCACTCTATATTGGGGTAGTTGGGGTAGGATTTGCCTTGAATTCCTTGGGTCTATTTGGCGCCAAGAATCGTGATCGATCAGATTCTCTGAAAGAAATAACCAGCCAGTCTTATCCTGTCTCTCTACACTATTTTGTTCTTTTTTTTGGTCTTATCACAATCATTGGGCTGCTGCTATCTTTTGGGCGAAATGGATTTTTGTATCCGTTCTTTTATCGCTTTATGCCGGGCTGGCACCTGTTTCGAGGACAAGAACGCGCGGCTTATTTAGTGGCATTTGGTTTAAGTATACTCGCTGGACTTGGTGCAGCTGGGGTGGCCTCCATGCCATTGGGGCGCCGTCGTCGATTGGCTGCAATTTTTGCCCTGATCATGATTGCTGGGGTCTATGCTTTTGGGCTATTGTGGCAATTGTCTGGACAGACCGTTGTGAGTCATTGGCTTTATCTTGGGATTGCCTCCGTCACATTGGTTTTAGCGATGGCGATGGCTCTATTGCTTTGGTTACCAGGGTGGCATATTCGGCGTTCGCTTCTCCTGATGCTGTTTCTGCTTATTAATCTCTTTTGGGCCAATTTCACCACAAACATTTCGACATTTGGTCCGGCGCGCAAAACGATCTTGGCGCCGGAGATGGAAGCATTGCAAAGTACTGTTCATGGATCGAGAGAAAAGAATGCGCAGAAACTCGCTGGTCGTGTTTACAATGAATATCGAATCTACGAAGACTACGGAATGCGGCTGAAGATCGAAGACGTATGGGGCAGTAGCCCACTTCGCATAGACAGTTATGCGGCGCTGTTTGATGAATTCCCGCTGGACCGCATGTGGCAACTGAGTGGTGTTCAGCATGTGTTGACTTGGCGACGTGATCTGTTTGTTGCCAGTGAGCGATTGGCTGAATTTCCTCAAAAGGAGGACGCGACTTTTCTGCATCGATTGTCTGTGCCGAATGCGCGTGCCTGGATCGTTTCACAAATTCGAATTGTGGATGAAGCAAGCGCTTTAAGATTATTAGCCGATCATGATTTTGATCTGAAGCAAGCCGCGATTTTAACAGACCGTGAAGAGGTAACATTTGTCGACGCATCGATGTCGATTGCTCAAGCAGCTCAAAGTCAGACTAGTGACCAAAACGAAATCTCCCTTGCACAAAGCGCTCCTGGGCAATTCCAGGTTACAGTTGAAAGTACCCACGGTGGGTTGCTTGTCCTGACGGAAAATTGGATGCCAGGCTGGCGAGTGCGGAATTCTGCTTGCTCAACAGAAGGAGGGTGCACTGCGGCCCAAACACCATTCTCGGAATTGGGGCTTTTATCACCGCTGCGTGTAAATCTAACCTTTATTGGCCTCGTCATCCCACCGGGAACAACCCATTTCGAACTTGTCTATAAACCGGATTCTGTGCGCAGAGGTCTGTTCATTAGCGGTCTGACCTTGCTCTTCCTGACGCTATTCTGCTTGGGGCGCCTATGGTGGAAATGGCAGACGATTCAGTGAGCAGATTGATACATTTTGCGATGCGAACAAGGTTTGAACGGCTGAGAAACTTGCCTGCTATTCGTGATATTAGGCGATTGCCGGTGATTGGCATTGTTCTACTCGCCTTTGCACTACGCACTTGTCAATTAGGGCATCAGGAGCTGCGTGGCGATGAAGCATTCGGATATTTTTTTAGTCTACAATCGATTTCTGAAATCATTGAGCAGACCATCAAACTGGCTGAGCCTCATCCAATCGGAAGTTATGTCGTTCTCCATTTTTGGCTCAATTGGGCCGGACATAGTGAGTATGCTCTGCGCTTTGTTGGTGTCTGGTTTGGGACGCTGGTGGTGATCTTGTTGATGCGGCTGGGGCACTCTCTACGTTTATCGATTCGATCTGTGTTATTCTCGGGGTTCTTGTTGGCAGTAAGTCCTTATGCGATTTGGCATAGTCAAGATGCACGCATGTATGGGATGAGTCTGGCGCTCACCGTTGCGAGCAGTTGGTTGGCCGTGGACCTGGTTGGTGGGGGAACAGGTAGGTCGTCCTATCAGGGTGACAAGCATCTATGGCGCCCCGATAGGATGACCTATGGGCTGATCTGGCTCGTTGCATACGTTTGTGTGACTTTGTTGGCGCTGCATACCCACTATTTTGCCGCGTTCGTGGTTGTAGCACAGAATCTTTTTGCCGCCTGGACTCTTCTGACAGGCCGTTTACCCAGGACATCTCGGGCTACGTTCTCCGGTAAAGAGCAGGAATTGGATGACAGCGGTGGATGGGATGAAGGAGCAGAATGGAGGAACCGAATACGTTGGTTGGGATACTGGATTGGGATTCAATTTCTTGTCGCTTTGTTGTATCTTCCCTGGATCGTTTTAGCAGGTTCTATTCTGACTGGATATGATGGAAATGGCGATTCCCCTTCGTTTTTCTCCATGCTTCAGCGGTCATTGAGTGTGTTTGCTGTTGGTGAAAGCCTTCCCGTTGCATGGCGCGTCTATAGCGGTTTCTTTGCAATCTTGCTGCTTGTTTGGAGTGCAGGCTATCAAATCCTATCAGGAGCAAGGGGGCGTCAACATACGCTCTTTTTGTTACTCTATTTGTTTGTTCCCCTCCTACTGACGTGGGCCAGCGCAACCCAACGTCCCATTTTCAACGAGCGGTATCTGATCGCGGCCATTCCAGGCTTCTACTTGCTGCTTGGTGTATTAATTGAGCAAGCAGCAATGGACTTGCCTGTTTGGCGGCAGCGTCGAATCTGGCTAGTATTGGGTGTACTTGCTGTGCTCATTTTTTGTATGGGGATCAGTCTGAAGAATCACTATCAGGATCCAACTTATAGCAAGACCATTGGCTGGCGGGAACTCGCCGCTGCCTTTGACCGTTTTTCGGCGGGGCTTTCTGTCCGCGATGTGCGTCTGGTCGAAAATTTTCCGGACCCCGTTCTTTGGTATTATTACAAGGGGGATGTTGAACATCTTGTGTTACCTCCTGCTTCCCAGGATAGGGCGGGAACGGCTCGTCTTCTCGACGAATTAGAGGAAATTAGACGGATTATCTTTGTGGTCCAGCCTGCACCTCAATGGGATAATCAGAACATTGCGCAAGAGGCCTTAGCAGAGCGCTTCGCCCTGATTCATCAGGAGAATGTCGGTGCTTGGCCTGTGCATGTTTATGCACGTGCGTCTAGTGAAATAACCTCTGGCAATCTGCCAAGGGAATATACAGATGCCGCGCGATATGAAAATGATCTGCATTTTGTTGGCGGGCTGGTCCTTCCGACAGAGATCGCACCGGGAGGGGTGATGCAGATTCATCTAATGTGGGATGCTATGCAAGCAAGTCTGAGTGGCACCGAAAAAGTTTTTCTTCACCTACTGGATCCTGCGGGACAGATCGTAACCCAGCAAGATCGCCCATTGTTGTTTAATTCAGAGGGCATTGATGAATTTGAAGCAAGCCCCAAAGCAAGCCGAATCATTACACATTATGGTATACTGATACCAGATGCGCTACCTCGAGAGGCATCAAATGGTCCTTATCAACTAATCATGGGACTCTATGATCCAACCTTGGAGGGAGCGCCGCGTATCTTGACAACGACGGGGACTGACTCGATTGTCCTGGGCAATTTCGAGATGATTGAACACGAATGATAACGACTGCACACGAGACCCTGCAAAGATTATTTTTTTCACCACGCTTGGTGGTGCGCAGTGCAATGCTCGGTCTACTTTTGGCAATGGGCGTTGGTAGCGTTACTTTGTTCATTGGTATTTTGGGACCACTGATTGCGCTGGCCGTTGCGGCTGCACTGATTGGTGGAACCTTCATTTTGCTGGATACCCATTGGGGTTTTGTGGCATTGGCAGGTGTTGTCTTTGTGCTTCCCTTTGGTTCATTGCCCTTTAGCATCGGGTTTAAACCCACGTTTCTGGATGTGGCATTGGGTGCGCTTTTCTTCGTTTGGCTATTTAAGGTTATTATCGGTCAAGAGCGTGATTTGATTGCATCCCCTCTGGGCGCGCTGGTTCTCCTCTTTATGTTGATGGCGGTTTTCAGCTTTGCCTATGGCATGACGCACAGCGCCGCCAATAGCTTCTTTATTCGTCGTTTTGCTGAGATTCTACTTGGAATTGCCCTCTTCTTTGCCGCCGTTAACACTGTCCGAACGCGTGCTGAAGCAATTTGGGTTACACGTTGGATTATGCTCGGTGGTTGGGCGTGTGGAACCATTGCCGTCCTCTTTTACATATTCCCCGATCAGGCTGTCTGGATTTTGGATCGGATGGCGCGCTTCGACTATCCGGGTGGTTATGGTGCCCTACGTTATGTGGAGGACGATCCAAATGGCACAATGCGTGCCATTGGTACCGCAATCGACCCCAATGTGTTGGGTGGCATGATGATCCTCGTTTGCGGATTGGTGGTGCCTCAACTGTTTGCGCAAAAACGTCTGTGGCCTCGTTGGCTGACGATTCTCATGCTGACGACGGCGATCCTGGCGCTCTTTTTGACACAGAGCCGTTCTGCGCAACTGGGATTGGTCACTTCTATTGGTATGTTGGCCGTGTTGAAGTATCGCTGGCTGATTCCGTTAGGCTTGGTTGGCATTGCTCTCTTTTTTGTTTTGCCCTGGACGCAGGAGGCCGTCGCGCGCCTGTTGGCTGGCTTTGCAGGCGAAGATCTCGCCACGCAAATGCGTTTTGGTGAGTATAAGGATGCATTGATTTTGATTGGCCGCTATCCACTCTTTGGCGTTGGCTTTACGGGAGTTCCCGATATTGATATCTATCTCGGTGTGAGTATGCTTTATTTGATCATTGCTGAAAATATGGGGATCTTGGGTTTAATGATATTCTTGACAGTTGTGATCAGCTTTCTGATCATGGTTTTCCGCTCGTGGCGGAAAGGGTACGAAGCGGGCTTGGAGGCGATGCTGCTCGGCTATAGCGGTGCCGTACTCGGGGCACTCGTGAGTGGATTCTTCGATCATTATTGGTTCAATATGACCTACCCACACATGACTGTTCTGTTTTGGCTCTATTTGGGTATGGCGACAGCGGTCATCTTGGTGCAGCAAGAGCGTATGTCACACAGTAATATTGTTGTGATCAATAATCAGTAGATAAACATGCGGTGAGCCAACACAACAGGGGATGAAAAATGTGTTAAAGTGTGGTGGCAGCCGCCGAACAGAAATCGGGAAAGGTCCGTGGTCAAGTAAAGAACGCTCAGTAGCTAGATTGGTGTACACCGACGCACCACGGGATGTGGACGTTCCTCGGGACGAAACACGCAGGGCAGACTGTGCTCACAATCGGGTACACATAAGCGGCTGTGAAAGGAAAGGAAGATGGAAGTGATGTTTCCGAAGTGCAGCGGCCTGGATGTTCACAAGCGGATGGTAGTGGCGTGTGTGTGGTAGATGAATCAGGGAGGATGGAGCAGGTGCGCAAGCGATTTGGGACAACGACGGTCGAGTTGGAGGGGGTTGAGGTCGTGGCTGTCGTCGTATGGGATCACGCATGTGGCGATGGAGAGTACGGGAGTGTATTGGAAACCGATCTACAATGTGTTGCATGAGCATTTTGAGGTCTGGATTGTGAATGCCCGCCATCTGGCACAGGTGCCTGGTCGCAAGACGGATGAGAGCGATGCGGCCTGGATCACGAAACTGATGAGTTATGGACTGCTGGAGCGCAGTTTCATTCCAGATGTGGAGCAAAGGGACTTGCGAGACCTGACGCGCTATCGGACGCGTCTCTTGCAAGAGAAGAGTGCGGCAGTCAATCGCCTGCATAAGGTGTTGGAAGATGCCAACGTCAAGTTGGGATCGGTGGTCACGAGCATCCAAGGTGTATCGGCACGCCAGATGATCGAGGCCCTGATTGCAGATGAGATGGACCCAGAAGCCATGGCTGACTTGGCACAAAAGCGGCTGCGGGCCAAGATTCCCCAGTTGGTTGATGCGTTGACGGGACTGGTCCGTCCTCATCATCGTTTTATGCTGCAAGAAGTTCTGCATCATCTCGATCACCTGAATGTACGCATTGATGCCCTCAATCAACAGATTGGGATCCTCATGGCTCCGCATGCTGACCTCATCGCACGCCTAGATGCCATTCCCGGTGTGGGGCGAGTCGTCGCCGAGATAATTCTGGCGGAGATCGGTCCCTCGGTCGAAAGCTGGCCCTCAGCTAAGAAACTGGCCTCCTGGGCTTGTGTCTGTCCTGGCAACAACGAATCGGCGGGCAAACGCAAGAGTGGTCGCCGACGAAAGGGCCAGAAATGGTTAGTCACCGCCCTCGTTGAAGCGGCTTGGGCCGCCTCTCGCACCAAGGACACCTATCTCGCCGCACAGTTCCACCGTCTCAAGGCACGACGCGGAGCCAAGCGGGCAGCTATTGCCGTGGCCCATTCCATCTTGACCATCGTCTATCATCTCATCGACAAGCCCGATGCCGTCTTTGAAGAACTCGGCGGCGACTTCTTTCTCAAACGACGCAAGGAGCATGCACAAGCCGGCGCACTCAAAACCCTCGAGTCCCTCGGCTTCAAGGTTTTCTTGGCACCGACCGCCTAAGTACGGTGCTCACTACAACTGATTTGCGTTGGGCACAGGCAACGACGCCACCCACTCTGGCGGGTCAACTTGGACCCGCTTCTTATTCAACGCGGCCTTTAACCCCTCTCTCTCTTCTCTTGCTGCCCTTTTTTTCAGGGCAGACCGCTGTCGTTAGATTTTTCCTTTCACTCGAGAATGACACGATTGTAGTCTCAGTAGATCCAAATTTGGCGTTTTTGACTATTTTCAGTCGGGAGAGAAGGGATTTTGGGGCCATTTTTTCAGATCTCAGTTGCCAAAAACAGCCAATTTCATATCTAGAAATCGCTTAAATTTTACGTAAATGCTAGGTATTGACTGGCAAATACGTATTTATGTCAACTAATTAGCCCAAATTCTCTCTCTAAACCTGAAATTTGGATCTACTGAGTCTACTGATAATCAATAAACAACTATGCAACGACAAACAAACAGTTATAAAACTCAGTTTGGGGTTGTGAGCCAGGAGGCTCCCCCCGCTGCTCCAATTCGTCGGAGTATGGCTGGTCAGTTGACGCGCGGACGCCGCCCCGAATGGTTGCGAGTTAAGTCACCTGATGGACCAAAATATCGCGAGCTTCAGGGGCTATTTCGAGGCAAACGGTTGCACACCGTCTGCGAAGAGGCTATGTGTCCCAATATTGGTGAGTGTTGGGGGCGTGGGACGGCAACTTTTTTGCTAATGGGCGACACCTGTACGCGTAGCTGCGGATTCTGCAAAATTAAGACGGGGCGTCCAAACCTGCTCGATCCCGATGAACCACGAAAAGTCGCCGAAAGTGTGCGTGCGATGAACCTTCAACACGCAGTCCTGACGAGTGTCAATCGCGATGAACAGAGCGATGGGGGGGCTTGGGTCTTTGCCGAAAGCCTGCACTGGATCCGCCGACTACTGCCTGGCTGTACGGTCGAAGTATTGATTCCAGATTTCAAGGGCGATGAAGACGCGTTACAAGTTGTGATGGACGCCAAGCCAGAAATCTTGAATCACAATACAGAGACCGTGCCGCACCTCTATAAAACCGTGCGACCCCAAGCTCAATACATACAGACTCTGAAGCTCCTGAAGCGCGCCAAGCAGATGGATCCATCTGCTTTGACCAAATCCGGCATCATGTTAGGGTTGGGGGAGACGTGGGATGAGATTTTGCATGTGATGGATGATCTGCGCACTCACTTGGTGGACATCATGACGCTTGGACAGTATTTACAACCCAGTCGCTTCCACTTACCTATTGAACGCTACTATACACCTGCAGAGTTCGAACGGTTGCGCGAGGAAGGATTGCAACGTGGTTTTCAGTGGGTTGAAAGTGGACCGCTTGTGCGCAGCAGCTATCACGCAGATGGTCAAGCTCACCTCATCCCGCGTACTGTGGCAACAACGGCTTAAGACAGAAGCAAGATTGGCTATCTCGTCAACGAAATTGGTTGGATTTACACAAAAATAAGTTGTTGGCACGGGCTGGAAACCCGTGCTGAAAGAGCTTCAATTCTTATCCTGTCCCAAATTGCCTATCCCCTGCATCGCCAAGCCCAGGCCAAATGAACCCTTCGGGAAATGGATCGTCGGCATTTGTCAACCGTTCATCGACCGCCGCAATATGAACCGCGACATCCGGATGCGGTTTATGGAGTGCTTGAATCCCCTCTGGTGCAGCGATCAGACCGACAAATTTAATTCGATTGACGGGGGTGGTTCAAAATTAGGTTTACACTTTTGATATATAGACAAAAATCTATATGAGACCGTTTTCTCTCTGAGAACCGGCGAAATCAGAGAATATAAACGTTCTTTCTGTTTCTAAAAGTGTAAACCTATCTATCCAGCTAAAATGAACCACCCCGATTGACGCCCCATTTTTTCAACACATCAACGGCTGCAATGGCTGAACCACCCGTCGCAAGCATTGGATCAAGCAAGAGACAAAGGTCGACAGTCGGTGAGATGGGTAGCTTATTGTAATAAGACACTGGCTGTAGAGTCTCTTCATCTCGATACAGGCCCAAGTGCCAAACTTCCGCCTGTGGCATTATATTCCATGCCCCTTCAACCATACCCAGACCTGCACGCAAAATCGGTACCAATCCGATTTTTTCGGCCATCATACCGACGCTTGTTGTTGTCAGTGGAGTTTCAACAATTCGTTGCGTTAATTTCAAGTCTTGCGTCGCTTCATAACAGAGCATCATGGAAAGTTCACTAATCAGCTCGCGGAACTTTCTAGGATCTGTAGATTGACGACGCAGAAGCGCCAGCTTGTGTTCAATGAGCGGATGCGACGATGGAAAAATGTTGGGTTGGGACAAGGAATTACCCCTCGTTTATCAATTTCGTAAATAGCACAGCAGTTTGTTTCGTTGACCTACACTGAGGAACTGCTCAAAAAACCTCCTGCAGATTTCTGCTGGCATTTATTCGTGCTTTTGGGTGTAAGTATATCGGTTATCGAGTCGCGCGGCCGCGACGATTTAACCGTTCAACTTCGCGTTGACAATTGACACATAATGTTGCATCTGGTTTGATCTCTAATCGCTCAGGCTCGATTGGTTCGTTGCAACGTTCGCACGTACCATATCGGCCTTTTTCCATTGACGTGAGAGCGGCCTCAATATTGTCCAATTTACGTTCCAATACATCGATCAGAACGGCGTTTTTCTCCCGCTCAAAAATTTCCGCATCGCCTTCTTCGGGATCAATATCAACTTCGGTCTGCATAGACTGACGCAGTGTGTTCAATTCGTCTTCTACCTGACTTTTTTCTTGCAATAATCTTGTTTGTTCTATGGGCACAGCATTCTCATTAACGCTATTATTGGTGCTAGACACAGAGCGACTCCTTAATCTCCAGGGATATAAAACTATATAAACATATCGAAAGTTGCTTTATTATACTGAGTTCTGTTCGAAAACGGGAGTCTGCTCGTCTTGTAGAATTGTGAATGACCCCGGTTTTCAAAATGTCGATGCACGAACTGCACAGAGCAGAGTGGTGACTGGTTACCCAATATCATTCCTCAACGCAATAATACTGAATGGATACTGGTCGCCATTGATAGCGGTACTCTGTATAAACTTTACTTTCTGGTAAAGGCTTGAGTGACAAAGGGCAAACCGAAAGGGGCGGAAAAAAGAATCCACCCTGAAAAAACGGGATAAAATGTAAAAATAGTGCTCGGCTAGTTTAAGTAGCGGCATTGAGGCGGCGATGAGCGAGAACGCCTTTAGGTAAATGGTGTGAAACCGAGGCCTTTTTCCGAAAGTCAGGGTCGAGTTGGTCAGGAGTTGGAAAAAGAGCACTCGAGAGAACACGGCGCAGCCTGCTGGGAGTGGCTTGAGGCTCTCGATCCCAGTAGCCAGTCGGTATGGGAGGAAGAGAAGCGGCTAAATGGGAAAGAAGATTGCCAGCAAGCAGCCCCAGTTCAGGTAAGCGGAAACAAGCCTCATCGGCATGAACAAATTGACGATGTAAGCCAATCATCTGCTTGGAAGCCAAGGGGGGATGTTCAACAGGCCAGCGTTCCAGGTAGACAAGATAAATGGTTTCAGGCTGCAAAGTCATAACGGTCGCCAAAACCAAAGGTGTGTTGTAGGCCGGATCCTGAATGACGTAAATCGAGTAGGTACGGTTGGCTGTATCCACCTTGGTTGTTCTGGGGACGAGATTGTGCCATGCTTGATAGCAAATCAGGCGACCACTATAGAGAAAGCGACCAGACGAGTCCGGAGTTGTAGCCTCGAGTCGCTTTCCCTTATAGCTGCGAGAGAGCGGACGCACAATATCACCATATTCAGGTGGTCTGCCTTTTTCTTTGCGTTTGGGGAACTCATTGCGGCGCACTGTGCAGTTAATGGCTTCCCGCAGGACAAATCGGTCTATGCCGCTTTCTAGCATTTCTCTGATTGTAAACCCGGCATCGACCACCGCCACTTCGTCTGACTCCAGTGATTTCTTCGTCTCTGTCAGCAGCTTTTTCCGAAACTCACTTTCCTTTGTTCCAACCGTGCATCTCATGATTGCCTTGAGCAGTGGCACTCGCTTCCCGCCTATCTCCCCCGAGCTTATCATCACTCCAAAGATGAGCGGGCAATGCCCGACGAGCCGTTGAGTTATAGAGTCGGTTCACTTTCCCTTGCAGCTTCGGTCGCCAGAACCCTGTGATATCTATGCTTTTCACTCGGTACCCTTCTAACTTTTTTGCCTCCCATTCCCCTTGCCACGACCCCAGCAGACTTGTGATATCCCATGATCCATATCGAAAGCTCCACCAGCTTCGCCGGAGCTCCTCATCTTCAAACCCGCTTTCTTTCAATGCGCTATGGATTGCTCCTCGACTTTTCAGAAACGACCCATTCAGCATTGCCCACATCAGACGCATTACATTTATGTTTGTTCCCATCGGCGTTACTTGCAATACATTCATCAGTACTGCTATAGTTATTTCTGGCGCGGTTAGCATTCCTTCCTCCTTTTTGGTTTCTCTACCTTTAGGATGAACTGCTAACCGCTTTTTGTCACATTTCTCACCTCATCTCTTTTCTTTTACCAGAAAGTAAAGTATAAATCAAATTTTGTGAAACAGTTTATAGCAGCTTTTGATGTAAAGGTCAAGCACCAATTTTCGTGGTGTGCGGTTTTTCTAATTTTTTGATATAATTTTCGCCCATAGAACAAACGTGCAACAAATACTAGAGTAGAACTTACTATGGCTGACGAACGGAGCCCCATTGGGCGCCAAAACCCAAATTCGACCACACAAGCTTTGCCGACCACAACTCAGCATGATGCGCAAGCAAGTCGAGATTCACCCGATGAACGTGCTGTGGCTGGGAGTGAGCAACCTGGTGATCAAAAAGTTGACCATGCACTTCGTCCGCGTACTTTGAAAGAAATGATTGGTCAGGAACGATTACGAGACAAAATGCAGATTTTGGTACAGGCTGCGCGTCAGCGCGGTGAAGCGCTGGATCATGTCTTGCTTTATGGTCCGCCTGGTCTAGGCAAGACAACGCTCAGTCATATCATGGCCAACGAAATGCAAGGAAACCTCAAGGTGAGTGCTGGACCTGCTATTGAAAAAGCAGGAGACTTGGCCGCAATATTGACCAATCTGCGCAAAGGGGACATCTTATTTATTGACGAAATTCACCGTTTACGGACGGCGGTTGAGGAAGTGCTCTATCCGGCAATGGAGGATTTTTCGCTCAACATCGTCGTCGGTAGTGGTCCTGGTGCCCGCAATATTCAACTCAGTTTGCCAAGATTCACGGTCGTCGGTGCCACGACACGTCTTGCAATGTTGACAGCACCCCTTCGCGCACGGTTTGGTGTGGTCGAACGGTTTGATTTTTACAGCATAGACGCCTTACATGAGATTGTCTTGCGCGCGGCTGCCTTGTTAAATGTACCAATTGATGAGGCTGGTGCAAGCGAGATTGCTCGACGTGCACGCGGAACACCACGTATTGCCCTGCGATTGCTGCGTCGCGTTCGTGATTATGCCGAAATTAAAGGAGATGGACATATCAATCAGTCGATTGCTGCCGAGGCTTTGATCTTACATGAGGTTGACGAACTAGGCTTAGATGATCTTGATCGAAGGGTGTTGGACACCATCATTCGTAAATGGGATGGTGGACCTGTGGGGCTCGATACACTTGCGGCCAGCATCAGTGAGGAAGGAGACACAATTATGGATGTTGTGGAACCGTACCTCTTGCAGCTTGGTTTTCTTGACCGAACACGTAAAGGGCGCGTGGCCACACGCGCCGCCTATGAACACATGAAAGTTCCCTATCAAGGCGCGCGTGGTGATGAGCAAAAACCGAACGGACCGCGCCAAACAGGACTATTTGATGGATAATGGTGTCCCAACTCGTGTGTAAACTCGCTTTTCACTTGAGTGGCCATGTAGCCTTTACACGAATTGTGATATACCATCGGATAATGGGTATGATAGGAAAATGATACTTTACTGCCCAGAGGGTATAAAATTAGATGGGTGACGATTTCGTCGGCCTGATTGGCGTTTGTAATAACCCAGTGAGCGGTAGTAGTTGTATTTTTGCCGTCGCTTACGATAAAGGATCGTTGCCGCGACGAGTACTAGAAAAACAAATGTGACGGCAAATGTTAGTACGAAAGCATTTAAAATAGATGCTGTTGCAGCATTTAAAGCAGTCATGTACATCATGCGTGCAAGTATAACATATATTACAATAATTACATATTACAGTTTACTTGCAGGTGATCCGAATTGAGTATAAAGTCTGGTTAGATTAGTCTGATGGATTTCTTGACATAAGGCAGAGCATCGTGTTGTCGGTAGTAAAGACAAACCAATCTGAAGTACGTCATCCATAAGTTCACCCCGTTCAACCATCTGAGGAACATCTCGTCTTACCCCATGTAAATATGAAACATCTGAGGCGAGGTGATCCATGATGGTGATTCGATCATGCATGATTGTTCCAATTCGGGGAATAAATACTTGAAGATGAGGTTGTTTAACTAGATCCGCTAACAACCTTAACGTTTGCAACTCTTCCAGACCATCAGATTCTGGCGCAATTAATGGTAGAATTGCGTCGCTGCCATAATTCCCTCCCCATATGAGACCAAGCGCAGGAAAATGGATAATATTACCCGCTTTATAGGCATAGATATCTAGGAAATGTTGACCTATACGAATGTGAGCAACCCCCTCCACTCTTGTCTGAACAAGAGGGAGTTCCACCTCATTCGGTTGACCAGAGAAGATAACGGCGACCTCATTGGGCAATGTGAAGAGCTCTTGCACGTTTTCCGGTGGATCAATTAAGAGAAGCTGCTGACCTGTGAATGACGGTTCTTGGACAAACTGCCTTAAATCGGGTATTTGTGGTTCATTTTCGCTCATTCCTTGAACGAAAAGTGTGTGATGGGGTGGTTCGTGACGACTGAATAACTCTAAATGTGGGTAGATCTGGGTGATCTTCGTAGAGGGATCTGAGTTTGGCTCATTATTCACCGGTAAGACATTATTCATTGTCTTCAATCATATGGTGGTAAAGCACAGATTGTGTAAATTGCCGATCGCAGTCAGAGAGAAATCGAATTTACACACTATTTGGCATATCACCAATCATACAGGGCTCTATTTCGCCGAGATTGGTGAGCTTGTCCGCCAGTTCAATGGGCAGATCAGCAATGACAATCTGACCATTGGGTAGAATATAGATTTCTGTTTCGATCGGATATTCCACCTGTTGGCAATCATTTCGCTTGCTATGATCAACCGGCGCTGATTGTGATATGAGCATCGTTTCCATATTCGTAATACTCTGATGTACGTTCCTCGCTTTGGAGTTCTCCGAGCTGTTCAAGTAGCGCGCTGACTGACTCGCAACTGCTTCCTTTGATGCCCTTGATGGTGTATTCGATTGTTCCATCAGGATGAACGAGAATTTCAATTTCTTGGCTTTGCATAATGATACCTTACTGCCAGCGACGCACCGTCATTCGAATAACGTTATCCTGGCCAACTGATTCTTCAACAAGATTAAAGCCGGCTTGTTCCACCTCAGCCAATACTTTCTGATAGGCATATTGTTGTTGAATCTGACCCAGCATCTTACGAATGGGACCCATTTGCATGTCGTCCCCAATCACCTCGTAAACACCAGAATCTGTGAGGCGCAAACCAAATTTTGCTCCACGCGCCTTCACAACATATGGAACGATCCCCCGGAATCCACTCCATGAATGAACATACTGTTCGTTTTTACCGTATTGAATTTTTAAATGATCGAACGCCTTTTCGATATGCGATGCATCCCGTAGTTCTGTTTGAATCCGGACAAATTTTGACATAATATGCTCATTTCTGATCATCAAAATCTTTGAATAAGTCACCCAGTTCTCGCTCCCACACATCATCCAATGGCATAAAAGGATGCTCTGTGAAATCTTCGGCGACTGCTTCTAGATATTCAACGACATTAAGCTGCGGCATCTCTTTTGTCAACTCGTTGATTTTGACATCCATTGTTGAGATCAATTCGCTGCTTTGTCGATCGAGATCGGACAGGTCGATGCCAAGATTGAACATGTGGTTGAAACGTCTCATCAGGTCATACCATGCCTTGAAATCGTTCTCAATACTCATTGCCTGCGAGAAAGCGCCCTGTTGAGCAAAATCGTAAGCAGGAACAAATGCATTAAAGACCAGAAACTCAAGATCTCGTCGTTCCGCTCGGTCAACAAAGTAGGAGCCGATTGTTGCGCCACCTTCGTAGTTGGAAAAGCGAACAGAATACTGTTGTAACTCCTTTTTCATCTGTCGCTTGCTATAGGTGCATGATATCTCTCGATCCTTGTCATATGGCATTGCCCCATAAACGCCACCAACCGCCGCTCCACGTTTAACATCTAACTCTTCAACAATATCAAAAAAGGCCTTTGCATATTCTGCTTCATTTACATGCGGTTCTTCGCCCAAAAAAATTACGAGTCCACGTTCTTGATTTCCCGTATAGTAAAAGTCATTTTGACGTGGTCGTAGCTCTTCACGAAAACCGTCAACAAACTTGATTTCCGGGCGGAACAAATGATGAGTGGCTGGAATTTGAAACATATAAAAACTATCGGAACGGATTTCACCAATCTTTCGTGCTTTCAAATGCTCAATCAAATATTCTGGCAAACCCGATGAAATTGATCCCGCATCGGCCCATTGATGCCACCCCGCAATTAGGTATATTTCGCGGGCTGTCGGCTTATCCCAAAGTTCTACTCGCTCATTCATATGAATTATTTCTCTTCTCTACACCGAACACGTTAATAAAAGGATAACAATTTTTAGAGATGGGGCAATCGATTCTGTTATTATACACTATCGGATTCTACCCGTAACAGTATACCACATATTAGATTTTGTTAACATTTAGTGTGCTCCTTTGGGCTGATATGCTTGATCCAATACTTCGAGCGTGTGCAGAATCGGACGTGATTGCCCTTTTGCCTCCAAGTGCGTTTGAATCTGCATCATGCATCCAATGTTTCCCGTGACAACACCATCCGCACCGGTCGATAGTATATTTTGGGCTTTGCGTTCACCGATTTGATGGGCCAAATCAGGTTGCTCCAGATTATATGTACCAGCTGATCCACAACAGAGCTCCCCTTCTGGAATTTCAACGAGATGAACGTTTGGGATAGACTCTAAGAGTTGGCGAGGCTCCGCTTTGACTCGTTGAGCATGTGCCAGATGACAAGCATCGTGATACGCAAGTGTCGTTGGGGAAGGCAATGGTGGCGGCGTTTCGAAACCAATCTCTGTGAGAAACAGGCTTACATCTTGGACAAGACCAGAAAATTCCCGCGCATCGTCTTCGTGAGAAGTTCCTTTGAACAGAAGGCCGTACTCCTTCATGCCTGAGCCACACCCTGCCGCATTTGTGATAATTGCATCAATATCATTGCTCCGAATCAATGCCAAAAAGACCTCCAAATTGCGCTTGGCGAATGCCTGAGCTTGTCTCTCGTCCCCGCTGTGCATAGAGAGTGATCCACAGCACCCCTGATTTTGTGGAATGATCACTTCAATCCCGTTACGGGCCAAGACGCGCAACGTTGCCCAATTGATGTCTGGCGCCAATACCTGTTGTACACACCCTGCTAACAACGCTACCCGTGCCCGTTGTGTTCCTTCCGCTGGATAAATCGGAGGCAGCGGCTTTGCTTTCGGTAGTTGCTCTGGCACAAGCTCGAGCATGCCGCTCAACGACTCTGGCAATAAGTGACGGACGGGGCGGGCTAGCCTTCCTAAAGATGCCGCAAGGCGAAATCGATTGGGATAAGGTAGCGTCTCACGAACAAGCAAACGTGTTGTGTGCTCAATGGCTGAGCGACTTCGCTTTGCTTCGGATTTTGCGCGAAATGGTGTCAACAAATCACCATATTCTACGCCCGATGGACAAGCTGTTACACATGCCATACAACCCAAACATCGATCGATATAGGGAGTCATTTCGTTCAGCGGGAGATGACCTTCCAACTCTTCTTTCATGAGATAGATTCGCCCGCGCGGCGAATCCATCTCCTCCCCCATCACCTTATAGGTTGGGCAGTCGGAAAGACAAAAACCACAGTGAACACATTTTTCAACGGCATGAGCCATTGCTGTTCCCTGTGGGCCTAGTTGCTCGATCGGTATGGTGTGTTGCATAGCTATAGCCTTTCAGGAAAATCTTTTCCTGTCATTGATGGCATTGCAGCCGGTCAGCTAGTCAGCTCTCTGGCTGACCAGCTGAATTGCTGACAGGCTACTGTATTGCGTGGAAAAACATTATCTGAACATCTATATATAGCGCTGTTCAATATATTTCCAAAAATTTGTGCTCAGGATCAAGCGCCTGTTTAATCCGCTTGACAAATGCTTGCCCAACACGATGCCCCAACCAAGGTTTTGTTCCATCTCCTAAAATTGTCAGGCCCGATAGCTTCTGTTCAAGCAAAATCCGATCGAGGTCATCAATGTTGCCGTTCCAGCCAATCCAAGCCAAATTTCCGCCCGCACTGTAGTGGCTTTGCGCACCTACTTGGATCAAAGAAGTCATCAGTGCTTTAACCTGACTGAGCGTCACCGGTACTTTGATGAGGGCACATTCGTGTTGAAGCCACTCAAATTCGCGGATTTTTCGCCAGTGAGCTCGATCTTCCTGCTTCCGAAGGATCTTGCTCGGCTGTTGCGCGTCCTCCGATGAAGCTTCCAGCAGGGCCGTTAATTGTGTCAACCGTTCACCCAATACATCCGGTAGACCGCCCAGGCGCACCCACAATGTCGAGCCATCTCCATCGAGCGTTGAGGCAAAATCTAATGCTTCGATGTCAAACGACGAGGTTGCCAGCTTTTGGATTGCGCCCATGACTTGTTCGAATGAAGAATATGACTTACTCAAAGTGGCATAATTGCGCGGTTGCGGGAACACTTTAAAGCTAACCTCAGTCAAAATCCCTAAACGTCCCAAACTGCCCACCATCAACTTGGGTAAGTCAAAACCAGCGGCATTTTTAACAACTTTACCCCCACCAAGAACAACCTGGCCGCGCCCATCCACAAAACGGATCCCGATGAGGAAATCTCGCACCCCACCATATCGCTGACGTGCAGAGCCGCTCAATCCTGCAGCAACTGTGCCACCAAGTGTGGCACCTTTTTCGGCAAATGGCGGTTCAAATGGAAGATACTGACCATGCTCAGCCAAAGCCTCCTCGACAGCGGAAATGGATGTACCCGCAAGGGCTGTAAAGGTATATTCCCCTGGATCATATTCCAAAATGCCAGAAAGTCCACTCATATCCAAGATGATCGCTTCATCTTGCGACCGTGAAAGTGCTTCTTTGGTTCCACCACCCCGTGGCAGCAGAAGGCTATTTGAACAAACGGCTTCTTGAATATCCGTAATGGATTGAATACGCATCATAAAATATAGTGCGGTTGCAATGACTAGAGTTTGGAGGGGGCTGGTGAATCCTACTTGGTTACAACATCCGTTCGGCCTTATTTGCTATAGTTGATCTGGATCCATTCCCAACTCAAGTAGCTTTGCCGCGAGTTTCTCTGCCCGCTGTTTCTCTTGTTCTACCCGTTGTTTCTCTTGTTCAATCTGCTCAAGTGCTGATTGAAATTCAGGCAGAATAAAGCCTTGATAGACCTCGTCCTTTGCTAAATCTTCTAAGCTCGGTTGGCTGAAGAGATCACTGCGTCGGAATTGAAAACCTTTTAAGACTTCGGATTGAATAACGCCGTTTGAATCAGAGTGAATTTCATCGTAGAACCCATTTGCATTGCGTCGATAAAAACCCATGTGTGCATCTGCCGGACCAAGAATATAATATTCACACACGCCAGCAAATTCATATTCACGCTTTTTCACTTTTGTGTCGCGTTCGACTTCCTGTTTCGTTGAATCTGAGACCGATTCAAGACAAAGATCACAAGTACCGTTATACGTACGCTCATGATCGTACAGAGGAATTGGATTATCGTTCAGCATAATTCCTAAATCTGGTTTACGCACTGTTTTTTTAGTTTCCCCGGATTGTCTGGATCGGGTAGCTGGATGCGAAAACCAATCTCCAAATTCGTAAACTGGGCAATTGGATAGACTTCGAGAAACTGGGTAATTAGTTTTTGAAACCAGTTAAATAATCTGGCCTTACGGGGATCTGACAATGGTTTTGCCTCCAAGATACCGTTGTTCCATTCATAGTTGACATCACCATATTCGTAATATTCCTCCCAGTAAACCTCTTCCGAAACGTATTTCCCATCATCTGGCGCGCGTATTTTCTCCCAATCAACTTCACCGTTTGATGCCTCTTGCTTGTTTAACTGATCTGACTCTACGGCCATTGTTGCTGTTTTTGGCATTGTATCTGTCTCCTACTCGCGCGATATGACACCAGCTTTTTCCAGTGGGTGTGGACCGTGCATACTCAATGCAGGTGCGTTGATATCTGGTAGCATTTTACCACGATTGGCGAGTTCTTGCGGATCAATCGACCGGCGTAAACGCGTCATGGTATCCAGGTCGATTTCACCAAACATGGCGGACATATATTGCCGCTTCTCCATGCCAACACCATGTTCGCCCGTGATCGACCCGCCCAAGTCAATGCACATTTGCAAAATTTCGCCCGCTAACTCTTCCGCCGTCTCTAACTCACCCTCGTTGCGTCCGTCATAAAGAATCAAGGGGTGCAGATTGCCATCGCCAGCATGAAAAACGTTGGCAACCCGAAGTTTATACTTTTTGCTGAGTCGTTCAATCGTCGCCAATGCCTCTCCCAGCTTACCACGTGGTACAACGCCATCCTGCACGATGTAATCTGGACTCAGACGACCGACAGCCGAAAAAGCTCCCTTACGCCCTTTCCAAATTCGGGCGCGTTCGTCCTCATCATTCGCCACCCGAATTTCGTACGCTCCCGAATTGTTGATAACGTCTAGCAGATCCTCAAACTCGGCATCAACCTGAATCTGTTCCCCTTCCAACTCGACAATGAGCAATCCTCGCGCATCTGCTGGATAGCCTGCGTTGACCGATGCCTCTGCGGCTTCGATGGCCAAGTTGTCCATGATTTCCATGGCACCTGGCAAGAGGCCGGAGGCAACCACCTGGGCAACCGCATCCCCTGCTTTTTCCAAACTATCATATGCCGCCAAGACTGTCCGGTAGGTTTCTGGTTTGGGAAGTAGACGCAACGTAATTTCAAGGGCAATACCAAAAAGCCCTTCGCAGCCGACAAAAAAACCGCTTAGATCCGGTCCCACACTTTCCAAACTCCTGCCGCCCAATTCCACAA
The DNA here is from genome assembly GCA_019217005.1 of Chloroflexi bacterium TSY. The sequence goes on along the minus strand of JAHBNG010000138.1, from coordinate 2,064 downwards.
TTTCACCGTCCGGCAAAACCGCTTTGATGCCAAGTACATGATTAGACGTCATGCCATATTTCAAGCAGTGGGCACCACCCGAATTGAACGCTACATTTCCACCAATGGTACAGATCAGTTGACTTGATGGATCAGGGGCATAATATAGACCATATGGCGCAGCAGCTTTTGACACATCCAGGTTCACCACGCCAGGTTCAACAATGGCAATGCGTTCAGTCGGATCGAGATGCAGAATTTGATTGAGCCGATTGAGACCAATCACAATGCCTTCGCTGATGGGCAGTGAACCGCCCGAGAGGCTTGTCCCACTGCCCCGAGCCACGAAGGGTACATCAAATTGATGACAGAGCTTGACCGTCTCGACGACCTCCTCCTGGCTTTCCGGCAACACAACTGCAACCGGGCGAGCACGAAAGGCCGTGAGCGCGTCTGATTCATACGGTGCAAGCTGTACCGCACGCTGCAGAAGGCGTTGCGGGGAATAGAGTTGTTGTAGGGCGGACACTAAACCGTTGTTTGGCATAAGAGATTTGTTTACTTTTGATTCTTGCCGGTTTGCATACTCTGATGGGCGGATTCTGTCTCTGATTCCGAAAGACGTGACACAAAATTTGCTAGAGAACTATATGAGGGTTTAGCGAATTGTATCGCAGAACCTATAGCAAGGTCAATCAGCAGCACAGACAACAGCGTGCGCTTATGCAATTGCGGCTGAGCGGTTTCTTCTGATGAGTGCTGAGATCTGTCATACAAACATCATTGATTTGAGAGAGTTGTCATTTGTATAATTATGATATACTATATTTGAAAAATATTCAGCGTATGCATTCGGCAGAATACGCTGAATACATGTTTATCATCATCTTTCTTCTCGCCTAATTGACAAGCCATTTTGTCAATAGAAGAAGCTAACGTTACAGGAGAGAAACTGGTGAGTCATCAACTCCCCGAACGCCCCAACGAACCCGCTGATATTGGAATTGAGTTTGCACGTCCTATTCGACCAATCGAAGATATACATGAGTCAAATGCAATTCCCCCCGCCGGTTGCTTTGTACGCGCTCGACCACGTACGATCTCGATGAATGAGACGTATACGTATATTGCTGAGGTTGGAGAAACCGTCGATTTTCGCTTTGAGAAAGCTGAAGGCGAGTTCAAGATCGACTTTCTCTACGATGGTGTTCTGCAGCGCAAACCGTGGAAATTGCGGAAATTTGGAGAAGAGCTTCTGGAGCGATCCCTGCTTGTTCAGCGGTTGACAGATGGCTTGCGATGGTTTCTTTGGGCTTGCATGGATCTCCAAGATTCTCACGTGGATCGGCCTGGCATCGTTGTGGCGCGTCTTCTGGCAACAAATTTTGGGCCCAGACCTGAGCGAACACGACTTTGATATGAAAGCTATGGCGGATGCAGAAAAGTGCAATCAGAAACCACTTTTTCGATCTGTGGTGGATCGTCTAAGAAGATTCCCAAGAAAAGCGAAAGATAATGTACATGATGATGTAATGGCGCGTGTTGGGCACCTGTTTTTACGTGGCTATGGCGGTGGAAATTTTGAGGAAAATTGGTCTGAGAGAGAGCCAATCCAAATTCAGATTCCCGTCGGTAACTTAACCCAAAAACTTCGCCACAAAGAACAAACCAGCGGGACCGGGCAATATCCACTCAAAGCGCCTGCTGTATCACCACTTCAGCTTGCTGATGTAAAAGTACATGATATTGAACCCGATCCTTTGGCACAATCTGATCTGGATGACGATGATTTATTGAATCTGACGATTTTGCTACAAAGAGATGCTGGTCCACCAACAGCCACAGAGGATGGAAAAGTAAATGATGATGCTGTCTCGGGCTGGTGGAAAACAGCACAAAAAGAAAGGGAGAAAGCGAGTGACAAGGAGAGGACAGAGGGATGGTTCAAGGTCCAGGAGCAGATCTATCTCATTGATGTATTTGGCCAGGGTACGTTGAGGCGCATTGTTCAAGCACTGGCGAGAGAAGATGGCGGCTATATCCTGATTGGGAGTGCAAGCTTAATACTACTGTGCAGCAATATAT
>JAHBNG010000135.1 GCA_019217005.1 Chloroflexi bacterium TSY | reverse complement strand
GAGAGCTAGTTTAACACCTTCTCGCGTATATTTTATTTTTTGGATTGGCCTTATAGCCACATCATTTAAACTTCGAGCAATTGTTCCTCGACAGAAAACGTTCTATCGTGCGGTTGTGATGAAGACCGTAGTTTTCGAGAGCACTACTAGAGAGAACAAACTATGGTTTTCATACAGAGCAAAGTATAATTGTCCAAAGTTTAAGTGGTGTCTCTATTAAAGGTAGTATCCCAAATTGTGTATAAATTCGTTTTTTCTTAGAGAGACCAAGCGGCTTTTACACAATTTGTGGTATACTCCCTATTATAATGTGCTATACAATCTCCTTTCCGTTTCGCAAAACGTATACATCTAATCTAAGGTCAGCACATACATATATTTACATCTTGCACATACCGTTCCCATGAGGTTTGACGATATCTAGCGACTATTTTGTCCTACATTGTCACAGAAGTCTAATCCCATCAGTCGTTTGATCGAAGTCAGTTCAAAATTTCAGCAGTGGGTTCATGCTGTGGAGGAAGCAAAGATGCACACAACCTTATCGTTATGAATGATCGACCAAACATCATCTTGATTATCACTGACCAGCAACGGTACGAAACGATCGGGGCGCTTGGGTATTCACATGTGGATACGCCCCATCTGGATCGACTGGTGAACGAGGGCGTTGCTTTTTCGCAATGCCATGTCAACTCACCATCCTGTGGTCCATCGCGAGCTAGTTTGTTTACTGGGCACTTTCCACACAACAGCGGAGTCCAGCGCAACAACGACCCCTGGCCGCGGATCTGGGTCCAGGACCTGCGGGAAGCTGGCTATTACTGCGTCAATATAGGAAAAATGCACGCCGATCCGTACAGCAATATGCATGGATTCCACGAACGGTTTGTGGTGGAGAACAAGCAACGGCGTCTGGCGGAGCCCCTTTGGAGCGGCAACCCCCACGTCTTTGATGACGAGTGGGACAAAGCCTTGGCGGTGCAGGGTTTTGAACGTCCAGAGAAGGAAGCTTACATGGCCTGGCCCGATGCGCGCGAGCGACAAGGCTGCTTCGAATGGAAGCTGCCTGAGAATTTGCATCCGGATGTGTTCACGGGCGATTTGGCTCTTCGGTGGATCGACAAGGCGCCCAATGAGATGGAAGAGCCGCTGTTTCTGCAGGTTGGCTTTCCCGGTCCGCATCCTCCGTTCGATCCGATTGAGCGTTATGTGAAACCTTATATGGAGCGCGACCTGGAGATTCTGCCGGTGACGGAAGCGGAGATGGCAGGGCAACCGGAAACGCTAAAGTCGTTGCGCGCCCGCATAGCGGATCGCAAGGCCGACTCCATTGATTTCGACCCGCTGGCCTCCGACGAACAGCGGCAGCGGCAACGGGCCTACTATCTGGCCAACATGACTATGATCGATGAACAGGTCGGTCGTATTCTGGAGGCTCTGGAGCAGCGGGACATGCTGGAGAATTCTGTGGTGATCTTTACGTCCGACCATGGGGACTGTCTCGGCGATCATGGACTGGTGGAGAAGTGGAACATGTACGATTCCTCTGTCCGCGTGCCTCTAGTGGTTTGGTCACCCAAGCGATATCAGGGATCCCGTGTGGTGGATGCACTCACCCAGTGGTTTGATATCGGGCCGACTATCCTGGATCTCGCTGGTGCGGAACCCACCACGCCAATGGAAGCGCAAAGTTTGCTCCCTTTCCTGAAAAATGAGGGTGAAATTGAGACTGAGCGGCACCGTTATGTCTTCTCCGAACACGCACCAGACCTCATGCTGCAGAACGTGGGCTACCTCTACATGGTGAGAGATGAACGTTACAAGCTGGTGGATTATCGGGGAATGGACGAGGGACAGCTGTTCGATCTCACATCGGACCCCAACGAAACGGTCAACCTGTGGAGCGATTCCAGCCATCAAGGAACCCGCCAGCGTCTACAGCGGACCTTGGATGATTGGCTCGCATCTAGTATCAGTCTCTACGGTGGCTGGTGGCTGAAAGGTTGAATGGAGGGTATTTGCGTGAGGATGATCTCGAAACGGCGCGATATACTTCACTCGCTCACAGATGAGAATAAACAGGAGGCGTAAACATGAGTTCAGGTACCAAAGTGGCGGTTGTTACAGGGGCAGGCTCGAACATCGGCCGAAGAACAGCGAGAGCGCTTTTGCGAGAGGGATATTTTGTTACCCTCGCTGGACGGCGGTTAGAAGGTGTTTTAAAAGTATTGGGCAAGAGAATTAAAGAGCGAGAGCCGGGTCGTTGCTGAGGCGACGGAGCATGATATGGACCATAGCGGCATAAATCATGGCTTCGCTGTTGCGAGGCAAGACTTCATAGTCCTTGCTAAGCCGCCGATAGTTGCCGAGCCAAGCAAAGGTGCGCTCAACGACCCATCGACGGGGCAAGAGGACAAAGCCTTGAGCGTCATCAGAACGCGTGACGACTTGGAAAAGCCAACCAGCAAGGTTGAAGACCCAGTCGATCATGGGTTGACCGGAGTAACCGCCATCGGCCCAGATGAGAGCGAGTTGTTGGAAGCCCTTCTGCTTGAGACGCTTCAGGAGAGATTTGGCTCCATCTCGCTCTTGAATGCTAGCTTTGTGGACATGAACAAGGAGGAGCAAGCCCATGACGTCAACCAGAATGTGACGCTTGCGTCCGGTGACCTTCTTGGCGCTGTCATAGCCTCGTTCACCCGCAACCGAAGTCGTTTTGACACTTTGGCTATCCAGGATGGCAGCACTCGGTTCGGTTTCTCGTCCAGCCAGGATGCGGACCGCTTCCCGCAAGGCATCATTCATCTTTTCCCAGATGCCTGCCTTGCTCCAGCGGTTGAAGTAGCCATAGACCGTCGACCAGGGCGGCAGGTCGTGTGGTATCATGCGCCAGGCGTTGCCCCCTCGCAGCACATAGAAGATGCCATTAATCACCTCTCGCATATCGACGTCTCGGGGACGTCCGCCCGTCTTGGCTGGTGGAATCAGTGGCTCTATTATCTGCCACTCTATCTCGTTCATATCTGTACTGTAGGCTTCTCGACTCATTTTCTCTCCTCATTCTTCTTTTTTTCAGTAGCAGCAAAAGTCGGGTACAAATTTTTCATGCAAACAGAGGGCTGCTCTAGGATTTCACCCCTTATGGTCATTTTTTGTACCCGACTTTTGCCGTAGCTGTTTTTTTTCGTTTGAGGAGTTTATTTTACTTAGCCTGTCTGGAAGTCTCATTCCTTTTCAGATCTTTTAATACACCTTCTTAGACGCTTTGAAGACCACCGTTAAAGAGGCGGGAGTGGCCAACTCGCATACGCTGATCGTACCGACGGACGTGAGAGATTCCACAGATGTTCGAGACTTGTTTGCGAAAACGAAAGAAACCTTTGGTCGGCTCGATTTATTATTCAATAACGCGGGGATTGGTGCACCAGGTGTGTCTCTGGAAGAATTGACCTACGAGCAATGGACGGCCGTCGTTGACACCAACCTGACCGGCACATTTCTGTGCACGCAGGAAGCCTTCAGGATCATGAAGAGTCAGGATCCAAGGGGCGGGCGTATCATCAATAACGGCTCCGTGTCGGCGCATGTACCCCGCGTCAACTCAGCCCCCTATACGTCCACCAAACATGCGTTGACGGGACTCACCAAAGCAACCTCTCTGGATGGGCGCAAGTATGATATCGCCTGCGGGCAGATCGACATTGGCAACGCATCAATCAACCCGAACGAGGGAACGAACATGGAGAGACCCCAGGCGAGTGGAGGCGTTGCGATTGAACCGAGAATGGCGACCGATGATATCGCGCGAGCCGTGGTGTACATGGCGAGTCTCCCCCTTGATACAAACGTGCAGTTTATGACGATCATGGCGACAAAGATGCCCTACATCGGACGAGGATGATTGGTATCGAGATGCAACCGCAATTGGCATAATTTAAAATGACCAAACCAGAAGCCTTCAAAGTCGTTAAAGAGACGCGACCCCAAAAGACCTATCGTGCCGCGGTCATCGGCTGTGGACGCATGGGCAGCACCATCGATGACGAACATATTGGGCAACCTTGCTATCCGTGGCCATGGGCGCACGCCCCAGCGCTGATCGAATCCCGCGGTGTTGAATTAGTCGCCGCAGCCGATAGTGACCCAAAAAAGCTGACCGACTTTCGCCGCCGCTGGGGAACCGATCGGCTATATACTGACTACCGCGAGCTAGTCGAAAAAGAAAAGCCGGATCTAGTCTGTGTCACCACACGCCCCGAACCGCGCGCAGAGATCGTACTCACCTTGGCCCAAATGAAGATTCCCGCGATCTATGCCACCAAGCCCATGTGTTGCAGCCTACAAGAAGCCGACGCCATGGTCGAGGCATGCAAGGAGCACGGTACGCTGCTTGCCATCGCCTGCCATCTCAACTGGTATCGCTATTACACCCGCGCGCGCGAGTTGATCACACAGGGAGAGATCGGCAGACTCCGCGCCATGATCTGTCATAGCCCCGGAAGCCTTTCCAATCTTCAGAGCCACACATTGGCCCTCTTTCGCCTATTTGCTGGCGCACCCGCCAAATGGGTCTTTGGCGACATGGATGATGACGAGCAAGCGACCGCTGATTTTGATCTGGCCGGTTCTGGCTACATCGTTTATGAAAACGGTGTGCGCGCCTTCATGAATACACATGCGGAACGGACCCGATATCCTTGGACGCTGGAATTTGTTGGTGTGGGTGGGCGCATCGTCACTCGGTTCTCACATTCTCAATTTGAACTGTGGAGTAAACATCCAGAGACCGAAGAACTCATCCAGCGCCAGTTTCCAGGACCCTGGCATCCGCGCAGTTCTATGGTGGATGCCATCGAACAGATCTGCCGTTGCCTGGACACGGGAGAAGAGCCGCTTTGCCCCGGTGAGTTTGGCAGAGAGGCGCTCGAAATCGCGATTGCCATGCGAGAATCGCACCGACGCGGGAATGTCCGAGTCGATTTGCCGATACAGGATCGATCTTTAAAGATTGAACCGCCTTGGCGATGAGATTTTCCATCCTTATGGTTGCAACAAAACGTGAAAGTCAATCCGGGTAACTGCTCTCCAGCTTAAGCGTGGGTTTCTACGGATGAGAGCCGATTATTACGGTTATATTGATCTATTGCAGTTTCGATTTGCTGATAAACTTCCGATGACTCATCTATTGCTTCTTTGAGAATTCGAGAGATACCATCAGCAAACCCTACATTTTTGTATAGATCCGACTTGTAAGCCTTCAAGAGTTCATGCCACTCTATCTCCTCGACTTCCAACCACTCAGTCTGACCTTCTTGCTTTCTCTCAAAAGGGCTTTCTTTGAAATCCTTATCTGGATTGATGCACACAACAAAAGCTGTAGAGTATTCCACATTACGCTCTTCACGACACTGGAACTGTCCTACTTGACCTATTTGTCGAAAATCGCTTTCCTGAAATATATGGGGCTTCCCATCAACAGTTATAAGTATTTCTTCTTGAGCTTCTCGAATTGCTGTAATCAGTGAAGCTTCTGCAAGCGGAGATGATAACATCCACATCTCAAAGCTAATATGCCCACCAAAAATATCCCACAGCCCTGGTGAAGTTCGCACAACTTCAGATCTTTTATGAATAAAGACATTTCTGGTATTGTAACGAATAGGAATAATTTGGACCGTGGCATGTGGAATCTTTGCTGTGCTATGAGCTAAACCTCTTGTTACACAACCATATGGAACAATCTCACCTGTGTACTCCTTACTCGATAGTTGTATTTTGAGCAGGTGCCAGATTTGACAAAGTCAAATTAAGCAGAGCAGACCTGCCGTTTGGCGAAAAGGGTAGCGAAGACCTCCGCAATCTCCTGTCCGTCATTCAAGGCATCATGAGCCGTCAAGATGAGATCTTGAATCAGTGACTGAGTTTGCTGCCGGGTAGCCTCACCAAGGGATTTGCTGGGCGAGAATTGAGTTTTAGCCAATGATGGTCCCAAACAATCAAGGTGCAAGAGAGAATAAGCCACGAAGACCAGAGACCAATGTTTTTTGAAAGGCGTGGGCAGTTCGCATGCAATATTCATCAAGACCAAGCAGTTGTTTACCATCCTGATAAACCGTCTCGATAGGCCAACGAAGCAGGTAAATCGAGAGAATGCGTTTGGCATTACAGTCGGTGCGATTGGTCACTAAAACGGCATAATTGTCTTGCAATTCAGGATTATCAAAACTAATCACGATGCGTACCTTGCCGATAGAAGGGATACGCACAGTCATGGTAAAGGTGTAGTAAGTACGACCATCAATGGTGACAGGCTTGTAGGCATTCTGGGGGGGATGTAGGGGACCAACTCTTTGACTTTAATATGTGGCCCCTCGAAAGTTATCGGCTGACCATCTTCATCCCGCAAACGAAAACTATTTGTCTCCAGATTGCGATTGCACTTCAAGATGCTGATCCAATCTTTATTCAGACGATCGAGTACAGCTAGAAAATCTGGAGCGAGATACCAACCATCGAAGAGAGCCCAACCAAAGATAAGGGTTCGTTCAACAGCTTTTTCAACCAGTTCACTGGCAATGGTTATCTTGGTCTTAAACGCTTCGTCTCGCTCTCGAAAGGCGGGGTCAGTTAATAGGTGGCTATCCACTCGTTTATGAAAAGCGGTTCGTTCTTTCTTTTTCTTGGGAATCTCGGTCACTGGGAAATGTTTTTTCCACAAATGCTTCCCAGTCGGTAAACTCTTCGTACCGTCGGTAGATACTTGCATCGACCGGAAAACGGATAGCGCCACTGACATAGTGACTTGTGACTAAGTTATGAGCCAGTGGATGCTGACCATTGCTATGATTGTAGTGGGTGTCGATATACTCGAACAGACTTCCCACATGTTCACATAGTGTATCGTCAATCGCTAATACCGATTCTGACTCTGAACGTTGGTATTGTGCTGTCTCTGACTATACGCTCATCATTGAGTTTTTCGGCTCGCCAAGGAGCTTCACTCAGATACCGTGATACATTCGTCTTATCTGCACTATCTAGAATGCAACGGGCAATATTTGCCATGCTTTTGTTGTCCAAGACCATCAGACCCGTCAGATAGTTTTCAAAGTGGCGAAACTGTTTACGATTGGCAAATACTGAACGAAAGGTTTCGCTATGCTCCTTGACCAGTGGCGCTACATTTACTATCGGCAATTGCATCTTGATGGCTCCTTTTCTGCACTTTTTTCTTGATGCAATCTATTGAGATGACTTTTGTCTCTTTTGTCAAAATTGGAAAACCTTCATTTCACAACTATCGAGCTCCTTAGTGTCCTTTGGTCCTACAATCAAAAAGAATTCTTCCATGATAACATTCCTCTCCTAATCGTAGCCGAGAAAGTCACAAACAGATAGAGCCGACCTCGCGGCCGTATTCCCAACACTTGAATTTTGTGCGGCCATTGGAGGAATTGGGAGTGGAAAGGGTGAGGGAGTAAAGTGTTGGGTTCGGCTGGTCGCTGGGGCTGTTGAGAGAACAGACAGGAGCATTTTGGCCTGTCCTTATTCATATGTTCCTGACTCGCACAGGCCCGACGAACAGATCCTCTGGCAGGAAGCTCGTCGTCTCAGTAGCGTGTTTGTATTCAAAGCCCTCGGTCGTGACGACCCCCATCGCCGTAAAGTCCTTGCTCTCACCACTTGTTCCGCTCTTGTTTCCACCGCTGTGACCCCGTAACCAGTTCGGATCAATAACCTGTTCTCCCTTCCAGATGCCTTGCGTCGCGTTCAGATGACCAAATCGGGCCAGGTCCGACGCACTGATGACGACCCATCCAGGACCGCTGCGGACAGGTATTCCGTTGATCTCATAGGGAGGGTCCAGGTAGGTGTACGAATCTGGAATCGTGGGGTAGAAGTATTTCTGGTCCTTGACGTAGCTACCTGTGAGCCAGTCCCATCGCTCGGCCGGGATGCCTAGCTGATCAAAGAGCCGCTCCTGAACGATATCCTTGAGGTCACGATCCCAGACGTAGGTGAGCGCCTGGCTTAAGCGCCAAAAACCAGCGCTACTATAGTGACCAACCGTGCCCGGCTCGACGTGGGAATAGAGGTCATAGAAAGGATCGCCGCTCCAATTAGACCATTCAGGAACGCCTGGTTGAACATCCGCCTGCTCGAGGCCAGTACACTTTTCCCGCCAACGGATGCCCAACTCCATCGGGAATCCACCATAGTGCAGGTGCTCGTGCTTTGGCCCAACCATATGCTTCCAGGTCAGCTTCTGATGATGACCTTGGCTCAGATACTTGTGAGGGTGGGAAAGCTGGCCCTCGCCAGTCCAATATTTGTTGATCGGTTCGTCGGGATCGATCAGCCTGTCCATGACCGCGAAACCGAGGAACGCCCACATTAAGGCCTTGCCGACGGAAGCGGTATGATGCCGATAATATCGATCTCCCCACTCGTGGATCAGGTAACCACCACGCGTAATCACGGCGCCGTATTTGTCACCCGAGTGATCCTCTCCGCCGAAAGACGCTCCCTTGATCTCTAAACCTGCCAAGAAGGCTTCAAACATTTCAGGATCGAGTCCCGCCTCCTCAGCCGTGATCTGGACCCAGTCGTCCTCAGGAAACGTTATCCAATCGGGAAGTTTACCAGTCATCTTTTGCCTCCTTCCGCTTGAGCAGGGCGAGTCGCATTAGCCATTTCCTTATAGAGAAGTCACTTAAACTCCGTACTTTCGCAGCATTTTTTACTCTTGCAGAGTTACGGACGAAAGTACGGAGTTTAAATAATGTGACTATTAGCCCCGCATCGACTGCCATCTGTCAACCAGGGCCTCGTCCTTGGCCAATAGAATAGCGCGCCTTCAAGGGCGTGTCAAGACGCAAAAAGAGAATCACCGACCAGAATGGTATCTAATTCGGCCTTATCTGCGAGAAAGACGCTTATGGGCAAATGTTGGCTGGTTCCTTGCTGTTGGGCTATACTTACCATCCCTTACGACATCACCATTTACCCAAACAGAGGAGGCTGTAGAAATGTCCAAAAGATTTTTTCTATTCATTACCACAATTATGACCCTGATCCTGGCATCTTGCACACAGGCGCCCCCGGCTGGTGCGCCGGCCGCACCAGCTGAGTCCACCGAGGCCGAAGTAGTGGAACTGAGCTTCTGGAGTGAGTGGTCCGGTGAGCCTTCGCTGACCGTGGCCACCGAGCTCATCGAGCAGTTCAACGAGTCCCATCCCAATATCAAGGTCGTCCATCGTCCCATCGAAAACGAACAGTTCTTCACCGCCCTGCGCACGGGCTTCACCAGCGGCAATCCGCCCGACGTCTTTCAGCATGAGGGACATAACAACTTGGGCCAGTTCGTGGAAGTTGGCGAGGTGGCCGATATGAGCGATTGGTGGGCCGAGCATCAAGATCGTTTCCAGGCCGGCACGGACGCATCTATCAAGTTTGGGGGCAAATTTTACGGCGTTCCCTGGGCCATTCACACAAATACGCAGATTTACTACAACGAAACCGTCTTGGCTGAACATGGGATCGATGGCGCAGCCTTACAGACCTGGGATGATTACCTGGCTGCTTTTCAGACATTAGACGAAGCGGGTGTCACGCCGCTTGCCTACGGCAACAAATTTGGCTGGTCCGGTGGTCAGTGGTTCTTTAACTTCCTGGTGCGTTGGGTCGGGACGGAAAAGGTGTTAGATCTGGTCGCCCGAAACTGTAATCACAAGTGGACGGATCCTGATATTGTTCAGGCTGCCAAGCTCTACACCGATCTCAATGACATGGACTATTTTTCCTCCGGCAAGGCCAGCGATGACTATCCGTCTGCAACCGCTCTCTTTTTCGCAGGCAAGACCGGTTTCTTTCATACCGGTTCCTGGTTCGTTGCTGCCGCTTCGGTCGATACCCCACCCGACTTCAAACTTGGGATGAATGTGTTTCCCATCATCGAGGGTGGTCAGGGGGATCCCGACGAGATCGTTATGCAAGGGTTGACTGGACTGGCCATTTCCCAAAAGGGGGCGGAAGAAAAAGGCGAGGCAGCATTGACCTTCATTAACTGGATGACTGAGGTCGCTCAGGCGCAGTATTGGGTTAAAAATGCCTTCAGCATCAGCCCCATCAACGGTGCCATGACCGAAGAGACAGCGCATCCGTTCCTCTTGCGCATCATCGACGAGCAAATCTCGGACAACACTGGCTCTTTCCCGTTCCTCGAACATATCCTGCCCAAGACCGTCGGCGAGGACGAGATTTGGATGGGTAGCGTCGGTGTCTTGACGGGCCAGCTCACGGCTGAAACCTGGATGGAGGGTGTGGAGGAAGATGCAGCCAGCCAAGATCCAACTTTTCGACGTGACCCGACAACCTGTGATTGACGTAATCCACACGGATAATGAGCAGCAAGAGAATAGCAAGGATTCTGTGATTTAACGTTTGTTATATCGGAAGATAAGCATGGTGAAGCGAGAAGATACAATTCCGATGGCGAAGCTGGCGATTCGGCTTCGCTCAGTCATCGGCGACAAATCTCAACTGGCCCCAGTGGTAGAACGCTTAATTCCTTATGCCTTCATTCTGCCGGCCCTGATTTTCTATACGATTTTTCTGGCCATTCCCATTGTGGGGACTGTGTTCATCAGTTTGCTTGATTGGTCAGGTCTGAGCCTGAATGACATTAAGTGGGCGGGCATTCGCAACTATATCGCGCTGACTGAGGATGATGTTTTCGGTCTGTCACTGAAGCATAATTTGATTTTCATTGTCGTGGGTTCGAGCGGAATTGTCGTCCGCGGCTTGTTTCTGGCCGTCTTACTTGAACGGGGCTTGCCAGGTTCCAATTTCTTCCGCGGCGTGTTTTTTGTCCCGACGGTCATGTCGATGGTCGTCGTTAGCGTCGTCTTTATGCTGATTCTAAGCCCAGAACTGGGCCTGGTGAATCCATTGCTGCGTCAGATCGGTTTAGGAAGCCTGGAGCGGGCCTGGCTAGGCGATCCTGGTACCGCGCTCTATACGGTTATCACGGTCGACGTTTGGAAGAACTTCGGTTTTGCCATGTTCTTATTCGTCGCTGGTCTTAAGAGTATCGACGCGGAACTTTACGAAGCCTCCAGAATTGATGGCGCTGCTCCCTGGCAGTCGTTCTGGCGTATCACGATGCCGATCCTATGGCCGGTCACAACGCTCGTCATCATCCTGGTCAGCATCAACACCCTCAAGCTCTTCGATCTGATCTTTGTCATGACTGCTGGCGGCCCCAACCATGCTTCCCAGGTCCTTACCTCCTGGATGTATCTCCAGGGCTTTACCTACAACAATATGGGCTACGGTTCGGCCATTGCTGTCGTTTTGCTTGTGCTGACGTTCATTTTGACCTTGATCCAGTTCAAGGTATTGAGGCGAGATCAGGAAGAGTGACGAGCGACACATAATTGTCAATGTTGAATCCTTAAGGAATGGAAATTAAATAACTTGTAGAGTTTGTGTGAGATTAGAGATTGAGAGATTAGAGATTACACGGGGCGAATCTCCCCATCTCTAATCGCTCAATCTCCAAATGTACTAGTTATTTACGGCCCATTCTTAAAGGCCTATCCAAGAAGGAGTGCTTACGTGAGCAACCAAACGCGGTCCATGCAACTCCTGACCGCCATTGTCTCCTATGCCATATTCCTCGTCGTTTTTCTATTGGTCATCTACCCAATGATCTGGATGTTCTACACCTCTTTTAAGGAGCAATGGCAAATCTTCGAGAATCCATTCGCTCTGCCAGGCCAACTCAACATGACGAACTACGTGAAGGCCTGGACGATTGGCAATTTCAACCTCTATTTTATGAACAGCGTCATCATCACGTTGCCCTCCGTATTGGGAATCCTGCTCATCTCTTCGCTGGCAGCTTACGCTTTTGCTCGTTTTCGATTTAAGGGAGATAGACACCTGTTCCTCTTTTTCTTGATCGGGATCATGGTGCCCTCACAGGCGATTGTCATTCCCGCCTTCCAAATTGTATCCAGTCTGGGGCTGATCAACAGCTATTTGGCCCTGATTTTCACCTATTTTAGCTGGTGCCCAGTGGCGATCTTCATTCTCACCACCTTCTTTAAGGGTTTGCCTATCGAAATCGAGGATGCCGCCAAGATTGATGGGGCCGGTCATCTGGGGATCTTTTGGTGGATCGCCCTGCCTTTAGCGCGACCGGCCCTGGCTACGGTGGCCATCTTCTATTTTGTCTGGGTCTGGAACGACTTCATGTACCCGTTGTTGTACTTGCAACTGGATACCTTGAGCACCATTCCCTTAGGCCTGATGCTCTTTAACGGTCGCTGGCGAGTCGATTGGGGGATGCAAACAGCGGCCCTGTCCATCGCCTCCTTCATGCCCATCCTCTTTTATATGATCTTCCAGGATAAGTTCGTGCGAGGGCTTACGGCGGGCGCGGTCAAGGGATAAAACGATAGTGATCTGAAAATCTGAAGGAGAATCATGAAAGCGGTTGTATACACAAAATACGGTCCACCAGATGTTCTTCAGCTTAAAGAGATAGAAAAACCGACCCCCAAGGATGATGAAATTTTGATTAAAGTTCAGGCAGCAGAGGCGACAAAGGCGGACTGTGAGCTGCGAAGTTTCAAATTTCCGGTAATGTGGTTTTGGCTACCCTTGCGAGTTGCGATGGGGTTCAGAAAGCCTAAGAGACAAGTATTGGGGGGATATTTTGCTGGGGAAGTTGAATCCGTTGGCAAAGATGTTTCAAAATTCAAGACCTTTACTTTCTGGTAAAGGCTTGAGTGACAAAGGGCAAACCGAAAGGGGCGGAAAAAAGAATCCACCCTGAAAAAACGGGATAAAATGTAAAAATAGTGCTCGGCTAGTTTAAGCAGCGGCATTGAGGCGGCGATGAGCGAGAACGCCTTTAGGGAAATGGTGTGAAACCGAGGCCTTTTTCCGAAAGTCAGGGTCGAGTTGGTCGGGAGTTGGAAAAAGAGCACTCGAGAGAACGCGGCGCAGCCTGCCGGGAGTGGCTTGAGGCTCTCGATCCCAGTAGCCAGTCGGTATGGGAGGAAGAGAAGCGGCTAAATGGGAAAGAAGATTGCCAGCCAGCAGCCCCAGTTCAGGTAAGCGGAAGCAAGCCTCATCGGCATGAACAAATTGACGATGTAAGCCAATCATCTGCTTGGAAGCCAAGGGGGGATGTTCAACAGGCCAGCGCTCCAGATAGAAAAGATAAATGGTTTCAGCTTGTAAAGCCATGACGGTCGCCAGAACCAAAGGTGTGTGATAAGCAGGATCCTGAAAGACGTAAATCGAATAGGTGCGGTTGGCTGTATCCACCTTGGTTGTCCTGGGGACGAGATTGTGCCATGCTTGATAGCGAATCAGGCGACCACTATAGACAAATTGACCAAACGAGTCTGGAGTTGTGGCCTCGAGTCGCTTTCCCCTATAGCATCGAGAGAGCGGACGCACAATATCACCATATTCGGGTGGTCTGCCTTTTTCCTTACGTTCGGGTAACTCATTGCGGCGCGCTGTGCAGTTAATCGCTTCCCGAAGGACAAATCGGTCGACGTCGCTTTCTAGCATTTCTCTGATTGTAAACCCGGCATCGACCACCGCCACTTCGTCTGACTCCAGTGATTTCTTCGTCTCTTTCAGCAGCTTTTTCCGAAACTCACTTTCCTTTGTGCCTACCTCGCATCTCATGATTGCCTTGAGCAGTGGCACTCGTTTCCCGCCTATCTCCCCCCGAGCTTATCATCACTCCAAAGATGAGCGCGGGCAATGCCCGACGAGCCGTTGAGTTATAGAGTCGGTTCACTTTCCCTTGCAGCTTCGGTCGCCAGAACCCTGTGATATCTATGCTTTTCACTCGGTATCCTTCTAACTTTTTTGCCTCCCATTCCCCTTTCCACTCCACTTCTTCTTGCCACGATGAGAGCAGGCTTGCAATATCCCATGATCCATATCGAAAGCTCCACCAGCTTCGCCGGAGCTCCTCATCTTCAAACCCGCTTTCACTCAATCCACTATGGATTGCTCCTCGACTTTTCAGAAACGACCCATTCATCATCGCCCACATCAGACGCATTACATTTACGTTTGTTCCCACCGGCGTTACTTGCAATACATTCATCAGTACTGCTATAGTTATTTCTGGTGCGGTTAGCATTCCTTCCTCCTTTTTGGGTTCTCTACCTTTAGGATGAAACGCTAACCGCTTTTTGTCACATTTCTCACCTCATCTCTTTTCTTTTACCAGAAAGTAAAGAAGACGGGAGATCAGGTTTTTGGGACTACTCAACTCCGGATGGGTGCATATGGTGAATATGTGTCTCTGCCAGCCAGCTACACGATTGTACCGAAGCCGTCCAATATGAGTTTTGAAGAGGCGGCAGCGGTACCTCTGGGTGGTTTGAACGCACTTCATTTTTTGAGAAAAGCGAATATCCAAAGCGGTGAAAAGGTTTTGATCAACGGTGCAGGCGGCAGCATTGGCACTTTTGGGGTGCAGATCGCCAAAACAATGGGGGCCGAGGTGACGGCGGTTGACAGCACGATCAAGGAGGACATGCTACGCCGGATCGGGGCAGAGCATTTCTTCGACTATACCAAAGAAGACTTCGCAAAAAGTGGCCAAACTTATGACGTAATTTTTGATATGGTTGCCCGCAGTTCCTATTCTAAATGCGTTCAAGCACTCAATCCGAATGGGCGCTATCTGATGGCCAATCCGCGTATATCTGACATGTTGAGGTCTGGGCTGACGTCCAAGTTTACGGATAAGAGAGCGACTTTCGCTTTTGCCAGAGAAACGGAGGAAGAACTACTCACGCTCAAGGAAATGATTGAAGAGGGCAAAATCAAATCAATAGTCGATAAAATCTATCCGCTCGAGCAAGCTGCCGAAGCGCATCGAAGAGTTGAGACTGAACAAAGATTGGGGATTGTCGTAATCTCTATCCGTGAACCACCATCTCCGGTGTGAAAAGATAAAGATTACGTTCTCGTTCCACCAGTGCTTGCAGAGAGGGAGCAGAATTGCGAGCATAGACTGCGTAGTAAACATCCCAGTGCGCGTCACTTCCATGCAGCCAAGTCTGGCTTTGTGCGATCAGGTGTTCTAGGTGGCGAGGGGTAAACGGTTCTTGCCGCCAACGCGCCTCGCCAAAGACAACCGAGCGATTATGGCGGTCAATGCCGACCACATCTAGTTGAGCACGGCGGCTCCACCACGTACCGACTTCACTCACTGGGGGTAACCCATGTTGGCGGCTCTGACTCAACAGGTGAAATCGGGCGATTTGCTCCCAAATGGGTGCTGTAATTTGGGCTAGTACCATACGAATTGTCTGCCAGACAGCCTCCTGTCCTACGCCAATTTCCAATTCAGCCTGGCGAGGCTCGACAAAACGCTGCCAGAAGGCCAGAAATGGGTCGGACAGATGATACCTGGCCCAGCGTTGCGTTTGTGGGCTGCGTTCTAATGGTTCACGCGCAATCACGAGTCCCAATTCTTGGAGTGTCTTCAGATAGTGCGAGAGGTTTTTCCCCTGGAGAGAAGCCGCTTGCAGAATTGCCTGGCGAGTATGGGCACCTTGGGCAATCGCTTGCATGATGCGCATATAGAGACGCACATCCATCCCCTGTAATTCCAAATGAAGTTGTAAAGGAATCTCATTAAAGAGAGAACCGGTTGGTGTTAGAATGGTTTGTCGTATATTTGTCAATAGGTCAACGGATGAATCAACCGAAATTAAGTAGTAGGGCATTCCTCCCAAAACAGCGTAGGTTTCCACGAGCGCATCGGTATCATAGGCGGGGAAAAAGGCGGGCAAATCTGAGACAGCAAGCGGCTTTAGTTCAAATGGCCAGGTATGGCGCAGATAGAGAGGCGAATCTGCAGCCAAGGTTTCACGACGCATGACACTGAGCAGTGAACCAGTCAAAATTAGAAAGAGCTGCGTATGTTGAAAACCCAGATCCCAAACCATCTGCAAATATGATGTGATTGGCGGATAGGCGGTCACTAGGCGCGGAAATTCATCGATCACCACCACAAACCGACCTCCACTGGCCTGGGGAATGAGCGCCCGCAAAGCGCTCTCCCAGTCAGGGTAAGAGAAGTCAGGATCAGCTGGTTGTTCAGCCGCTTGTTGTACCAACTGAGAGAAACGACGCAGTAAAATACCATTGTCATCTTCCGTTGCAAAGAAAAAGAGATGAGGCTTGTCCTGCACCCAATGATGCACTAGGCTGGTTTTACCGACGCGCCGTCTGCCATACAAAACAACAAGCTCGGCTCGCCGACTGGCATATCGTGTATCAAGATAATCAAGTTCGCGTACTCGGTTATAGATCATGAGCATATCTCTGTTGATCGATCGAACGCAGCTTATTGGTAGCCAACCATCAAGTTCGCTGCCCCCTCATTGTCTGGCTCGAAAAGATATGCGCATATCTTATCATTTAGAATGACAATCTACAAACTTATCATTTAGAATGACAATCTTTGAAATAGTTTCTGGGAATGACCATTAAAGCCACTTCGGTTGACTCTATCATTTGATGATGCCAGTGGACTGGCACTTATGTGTGGCTCCGGTGGGTGCCGCTGGCCAGGATCGTGGGCTGGGCCGTCGGGGTGGCTGTGGGCCTGGTCAACACGAGCGTAGGCTGAAACGCTAAGGAGATGTACAACATATTGATTGGTATGACAGAGTCCACACCGACTAAGTTGATGTGGACTCTTTTGGCGACTGTTTCTTATATTACAGGTAGCTCTCAGGCTGTTGTGGCCTCAATGCCCAACAGAGCGTCTAAAATTGGCCCTCTAAGGATGATTGCCGGAAAGGTGCCTGCATTGTAGTTGCACGCTAACAGATAAGCAGTCGTTTGTTCAGGGATCAACACCAAGAATGAATTAAAGCCGGGATCAAGACCGCCATGCCCGATGATACGATGCCCCTTGTAGTCCCCCATATGCCAACCAAGGCCATAGTAACGATCTTCAGTGTCAGCGGGATCCGGCGAGAACTTTGTCTCGGTGACAGGAGTCCACAACTTGGCCTGGTTGTCAGCGTTCAAGATACGTGTACCATCCAATATACCGCCATTGAGATGGGCCATCGCATACCGGGCCATATCTTCAACGTTTGAATACAAGGTCGAACTGGGGGAATGGACGCGACTATAGGGGAAGATTTTACTCACAATGATCTGCCCGCTTTCGTCGGCCAAGTGCGGACTGGTCAGCAGGTCAGGATCGGTTTCTTTGACCAAAAAGGTTGTGTTATCCATACCGAGCGGTCTGAAGATGTTTTCTGCTGCATAATCCTCAAAGGTCTGACCAGGGACCTTGGCAATGACATCACCCAACACATTAAAGCCAATGCTGCTGTATGCCCAATCACTACCAGGCTCGAAGAGTAAGGATTGGTCGCCGAGACCCTGCACATAACGCTCCAAGGCTTCATCATCGTATTCAGGCGTACGTATTCCAGCAATCCAATCCTCTGGATCGGGCATACCCGCCGTGTGCGACAGCAGTTGACGTAGGGTAATGGCATGAAATCGTTCGTCGGCCATTTCAAAATAGGATAGATATTTGATGAGCGGATCATCCAAATCAATTTTAGTAGAAATCAAATTAATAGGTGTCAAACTGAACTCAAATCTTCATCCGCTATGGACATGCGTCAACTTTCCCCACATCGGACGCTGACGCGGACTCAATTGCACGATACGCCTCATCCATCGGGCAGCAGAAAACCGCCTTCCACCAGCCTCGCCGTCTCTTCGACAAAACGGGTGACGTAGAACGCATGGTTGGAGAAGCGAGGGCTGCCATCCGCCAGAGGCATACATGCTAGGTCTACTGTATGGCCGAACCAGATCTCCTCGAGATTAGCCACAATGTATTGGCTGCGTCCCAGCGCCACGTCGGGCAAGCGGATTCCGCCTTTGGCGTTCAGACTCTCATCACGTGCAATGCCGGTTATCCGATCGTAGACCGGGTCGATTTCGTCTGCGGGTGCCGTCTCCAGAAAGACGCTCGCCGGTGGTTCGATGCCGTCGATGACCCAGCGATCGCCGGCCGAGAAGAGCGCTCGCATGACGGGTACGAAACCGATTCCAAGCGGAAAGCCCGACCCTTGGACGTGCTGTGCGCCTGCGACCTCATACGAGCGGTAGTAGCTGTGGGCACCATCATCACGATGCATTACGCCATTGAACAAAATGACATCAGCCTCGCTCTGCAACACCATAACCCGACCGACATCTTCAGGTGGTAAGAGGGAATCTGGCAGATCTGCTGGCAGCGGCGCAAAAGGCTCGTCGCTAAATGGCCACAGCGTGGTTGCTATAAACGTCAGGTCAAAGAGATCCTTGCCTGCTGGGTTGTGTAGGAGGTTGTGAATTGGATCGGCAGAATTGGAAAACCCGATGCTGTATAAGGCGACAACATCTCCAACCAGTTGAGCTGCGTCCTCACCGCCAAGCGTCCTGGCAAAGGCCGAAATGATCGCTATTTCAGCCTCCTCCTTACCCTCAAAATCCAGACAGGGATGCTCCTCGACGAAGTCAGCCGGAAGCTGCCAACAGATTGCGGCATGGCTAAATCCACTCCCAAAGAGTAGTTCAGGTCCCAAAAAATCGTCTCTTGCCCCTGCACCACCAATAAAGTGGAACGGCTCGATAACTAGTCGTCCGTTGCCCTGATGCGGGTTGGCTGGAGCGACAATTTCGAACGGTGCGCTGAACAGCATCTCATCCCATGTGCTAACAAACTTCCCTTCGATCATGTGGTAGTCGATCCCGTTGAAGCGCCCATACGGGGTTTGACTGTCGATCTCCAATGCACCCATTTCGGTCGTAATTCCTTCCACTGCCTGGCGCTGGGTTGGTGGGGAATTCACAATCGGCTGGCAAGCACTTACCAACAGACTTACTATCAACACTAATGCTCTCATCATCGATCTAGAGCTACGTTTCATACTACGCTCCTTTCATAGGTAGAAATTGGTTCATCACTCACAAATGTGTGTGACCCGCTGTTCTTTGATGGGCGCAGTTCTCTTCTACACACATTTGGGAGATGAGCGTGGAAATCAAATCAATCCTCAATCATCTGCCTCTTCAGCAATGTCTGTCGCCCTGGGCAACGACACCATCTGCTCGCTTAGGTAGTGAAACAACGCATCCAACGTACCAAAACCAAGGCGTTCATGAGTATGAGCGTCTTCGAGGGAGGCACGCCACACCCAGCGGCCTTGCTCTTTGACCTGCCAAAGACGCAACAGATATGCATGGTAGCGAACTCTCTCTTGTTCCATAGAATTTGCCTCTGCCAAGTTCGTTGAAACGTCTGGCCGTTGCGACAGATACAGCATACAGGGTGAGCGTGGCGAAATCGTGATGAAAACGCAGTGAGAACGTGATCAAATTGTCATCAATTTAGTTCGGGTTGATCGGCACCGGAGAATTTAGTATGATTAGGTTGTGTTGTCCGTATAACTTGCAAGAGAACCATGTCCAGACTAACCATCTCACTATTTGGACCATTTCAGGTGTGCTTGAATAGCGTGCCAGTCACTGGTTTCACCTCAAAAAAGGCCCAGGCCCTATTGGCCTACCTGGCTGTAGAGGCGCGCCCCCATAGCCGTGAGGAATTGGCAGGTTTGCTCTGGCCCGACTATCCTGATGCGTCGGCGCGCACCAATTTGCGTAGCGTATTGGCCAATGTGCGCCGCGTCATTGATGATCAGCACGCAGTGCCATCCTACCTCATCATTAGCCGCCAAACCATTTGCTTCAACTCGGCGAGTGACAGCCGGCTCGACACGGCAATTTTTGATCGTCTTTCGGCACCCGTATTATTAGAGCAAAGCATACAGCCAACGCTTGAATCGGCTGTTACACAAGTAGAAGATGTCTTTCTGGCTGGGTTTTCACTGCCGGACAGCCCCACTTTTGAAGAGTGGCTCCTGCTGAAGCGTGAGTATTTTGATCGACAGGTCGGGAAAGCACTCAGGTATTTGACCAATCATTACGCTGAAAAAAATGAGTTTGCCCAGGCGCTGGCCCATGCTCGACATTGGGTGACGCTGGATCCATGGCAGGAAGAGGCCCACCAGCAGGTGATGCGTCTGCTTGCTCGTAGCGGACGGCGGAGCGAAGCCCTGGCCCACTACGCAAGCTGTCGCCGGGCCCTGGTTGAGGAATTGGGGGTCGAACCCTCTGATGAGACGCAGCACTTGTTCGAGCAGATCCAAAACGGTCGATTGGATGACCAAACCGATGCGGCTCCTGTCCATGTTGCGCAGCATTCCGTCCCACCATCTATGACCTCTGTTCAGACGACCATGCAGCATACCATTCCCCATCCCCTCAGCCCACTCATTGGCCGTGAGCAAGCAGTAGCCGAGTTAAGTGGACTCTTGGCCGATCCGAATGTGCGTCTGCTGACGGTTGTCGGCCCTGGTGGAATGGGCAAAACACATCTCGCGCTGGAGGTGGCGATTGCTCAACAGACGTTCTTCAAGCATGGTGCTGTACTCGTTGCCCTAGCTCCGTTGGAATCGGCTGCAGGCATGATCTCGGCCATTGTTGAGGCCTTACGCTTTTCCTTCTATGAAAATGTGCCGCCAGAACAGCAGTTGCTCGACTATCTGCGGGAAAAGCAGTTGCTTCTGGTCATGGATAACTTTGAGCATCTGTTGGATGGTACAGATCTGGTGACAACCATACTGGAGACGGCACCAGATCTCAAAATTCTGGCAACCTCTCGTATTCGGCTACAGATTCATGGTGAGCAGCTCTATCCCCTGGACGGCTTGGCCTATCCTGATGAAGAAGTGACGTTGACATCTCTCATGGCGCAAGATGACCAACACCAATTTGGGTCATTGAGGCTCTTTACTCAGCAGGCGCGCCGGGTACGCCCGGACTTTGTGCTGACCCCTGCTGTAGTGGCAGATGTGGCTCTCATCTGCTGTCTTGTCCAGGGCATGCCCTTGGGCATTGTGCTGGCCGCGGCCTGGATCGAGATGCTCACGCCTGGCGAAATTGCCGATGAAATCGCGCGCAGCTTTACCTTTCTTCAAGATGAACAACAAGGGCTGCCCGTTAGACACCAAACCCTTCACGCTGTCTTTGCGCATACCTGGTCGCTTCTTACAGAACGTGAACAGTCCATCTTGCAGCAATCATCCGTCTTTCGCGGTGGCTTTACCCAAGAAGCAGCCAAAAGCATCTTGGGTGCCCCATTGCCCGATCTGCTGGCCCTTGTGAGTAAATTTTTGCTCCATCGCGCCCCCGACGGTCGCTATACGATCCATGAGCTTCTCCGTCAATTTGCAGCACAGAAGCTGTCGCAGTCACGGGAAGACGAAGCGGCGGCCCAACAACGACACAGCGCATTTTTTACCACCTATTTGCAGCAGCGAGAAGATGATTTGAAGGGCGCTCGCCAGCAGCAGGCGCTCAACGAGATTGAAGCAGAGGGTGAGAATGTACGCGTAGCCTGGCGCTGGGCCGTCGAGTATGGAGAGATTGCGTGCCTGGATCAGGCCATCAACTGCTTGGGGATCTTCTATGAATGGCGCGGGCGTTATCACGATGGGGAAGTGGCTTGCCAAATAGCGACAGATAAGTTGAAGATGCTTGATTCCGATGATACGCTGCGCATTCGGGCCAAGATTCTAACCTGGCAAACGTCTTTTAACCGTCTATTGGGTCAAAGCGAGATTGCCAATGGTCTGATAAAGCAAAGCTGGCGCATGCTAAACGATCTGTCGTTGGCCGATATAGACGTCCGACCGGAGAAGGCTGCAACCTTAAGAGAACTAGGGCAGCAGGCCAAAAACGCTGCTGACAAGGAACAGTACTTGGTGCAATCTCTGGCCCTGCATCGTTCGATAGATGATACATGGGGGATAGCGCGGACACTTTATCTCTTGGGGGGTGATACCACAGACAAAAGCGCTCATGAAAAAAATCCCCAATCTCTCGCAGAAAGCCTACGTCTATATCGTGCATTAGGCAATCAACGTGGGATCGCTGAAGTACTGGCGAGTCAGGGATTTCGTCATGTACTCTGGAGTCAAGCCAGCAAAGGCGAAAAGCTTCTGCAAGAGAGCCTTGCGATTTGTCGAAAGTTGGGTGACAAAGACATACTTGCTAGTAGTCTGGGGCTGCTGGGCATTGGTACTCTGTTTAACGGCAATATTGAGGAGGCACATCGCCTATACTCGGAAGAATTAACGCTCTGTGAGGGATTGGGCAACCGGGCGAGAACGGCAGGTGCACTCGCAAAATACTCTGAGGGCACTGCGCATTTGGGGCGCTATGAACTAGCCAGAACTAGAGCCAAGGCAGCGATACGGATTGCTCAAGATATCAATGACGTTCGGGGACTCTCTTATGCACTCTGGTTCCTGGGTTTTGCCGCTTTGGCTCAGGGGAAACTGAGAGAAGCCGAGCAGACATTGAGGGAAAGCATTGCGCTACACCAGACAATAGGGTGGCAAACCCGCCAGCACGATGTCCTGACCACGCTCGGATTTACCTATCTCTCGTTAGGCAAATTTGACCAAGCCCAGCAGTGTCTGACTGACGTCCTACAGATGGCGCTTAAAAGACGCCTCTTTCGCACCAGCGTGGAGAGCATTTGTCTCGCGGCTTGTTATTCGGCCGCCGTAGAGGAGCCAGAAAAGGCGGTGGAGCTGTATACCCTAGCACTACGCTATCCATACATTGCCAACTCACGCTGGTTCGACGATGTTGCAGGTCCGCATATTCGGGCCGCGGCGGAATTACTGTCGCCCGAGGTTGTCGCCGCGGCGCAGCAGCGGGGTCTGGTGCGGGATCGGTGGGAGACGGTGGCTGAGTTGTTAGACGATCTGGCGATTGTCGAGAGATAAGGTGCGATGCATTTTGCATATATCTATTGCATCAATGACTGAACCACGATACAATATTCGTTTCCCTGAGGGTATGATACAGAAGGAGAATATAAATGAACTTCGCACGTAAGACTACCGTTCAACGCCTGACCGACGGGATGAGACGCAACTGGGTGGAAAAAGGTTATATCCATCTAAAAGGCGCTCTCACCCGCGACCAAGTCGTAGGTTATCTGGCTGCAACCGATGAGGTGATTGCCAAATATTGCGAGTCCCATCCTGAAGCTCGCAAGCAGGACGCCTTCAACATCATCCAGACGGTCGAGCGGTCACCGGATTTCGATTCGCTGATCGACCATCCTGGCACCTTCGGCGTGATTGTCGACCTGATGGGTCCCTATCTCCAGATTATGGGCACGGTAATCTACGTTCGCTATCCCAGTGCAGACATGCCTTTCGACTGGCACACCGACGGAGGAGCCTCGTTGCGCGAGTTCCGCGTCGAGCAGGATAGCCGACCGCTCAACTTTAAGATTCAGTATTTTCTGACCGACATCCCCGAAGAGAACCGAGGCAATTTTTGCCTTGTACCTGGCAGCCATCGCTGGGACTTTCCAGAGGAGGGTTTCGCCAAAGGCAAATGGCCGGAGGGCGGGGTCCAGTTGGTTGCCGAGGCTGGCGATGCCGTCATCTTCACTTACAACCTGTGGCACGCCGTGGCCCCGAACGAGGGGAAGGACGTACGGCGCAGCGTTACCTTTCGCTACGGGCAACTATGGTCACGCCCATGGGACTACGAGAAGGCGCCGCCCGAAGTGCTGACGCGCATGACGCCACGCCAGCGACGCCTGATGGGCGAAATCGGTTCTAGTAGTGGACCTGGCGCGTACTACGCGCCTGAGGACCAACTCGACATTATTCTTGACGGAATCCAAGAACAGTCCACCACCCACAGATGACTACCGCAGCGCTCATGCCGAAGCCATGTACGACACACATTGGCGGCTTCCCATTGCGGCCTACTGTTTTGTCAGATAAGTTATGATACAGGTTGGTCATCAGAATCGGTATCCAAAACAGGATAGAAACGCTGGAACTTCTGGCGAGCGAGAGCGGGGGTAAATTGCCATTGAATGGTAGCGGATTGTTCATTGCGCTCGTTGACAAGAGCAAGGACAACAGTCTCAAGAAGCTCTTTGGAATCAATGCGGCGATCAAGAACTTGGCGAGTGATAACCGAGAGTTCAATTTCAACCATATTAAGCCAACTCCCGTTGACGGGGGTATAAACCATCTGAAAGTGCTGAGCCAGAGCGAAAGCTTCCTCAGGCGAAAAGATGGTGTAGAAGGAACTGGGTGAATGAATGTTGAGATTATCCTGAACAATCTGTAATGAATCGGCATCAGGATTGTGTTTCGTTTTGAGATCATGCATGAAGCGAGCATACTCTTGGCCTCTGCGCCGTTCGGTAATCTGAACAACCCGCTGTCCAGTGTGTGGCTGGTAAGCAATCAAGATGTAACAGATGCCCTTGCGTTCATAGTGATGATCATAGCGCCATTTCTTGCCTGGTTTCATCTCAATCGGCACGATTGTATCGCCCAAGAGCTGACAAGGTTTTTTCATCGTAACACCAGAGAGGATTCTTGGGGTCATAGGGCTGTGCATAGAGGTCCAAGATTTGTTCCATGTGCCACAAGTATGTAGGTGTTAACTTTCCGATACACCACTGCACCTTCAAATGGGGTTTCAGTTCGTTTTTTTCAGAATTTCACTCACGGTTTCATGCGAAATGTCTTCCACAAACTTTAACTCAACCGCTGTGGTTGCTAGCAGCCTTAAAGTCCATCGGCTTCGCTCATCTGGTCCTTTCGTACACGCTAGTGCCATGATTTTGGCTCTGGCTTCGTTACTAATCTCGACTGGTCGTCCGCTTCTTGGCCTCTCTTCTAGGGCTTTGGTTAGCCCTTCCGTCACATATCTTTTGCGGATTCGCACCACCGTTGCTCGCGTCACTCCCACTCGTTCCATGATTTCTCTGTCTGTTTTTCCTCCATCTGACAAGAGCAGAATATGTGCCCTTCTTATCTTTCTTACGTTCTCTTTTCCTTTTGCCGTTATTCGCCTTAATTCATTTCTGTCTTTATCACTTAGTTTAACTTTATATACTTGCTTCATTTCTCTCTGCCTCCTCGTTTTTTTAGTCACTTTCTGGCAGAGTTTACCGTATTATAACTTATCTGACAAAACACTACATCGGTGATGTTCCAATTTATGCTATACTGAGCAGTGCCATAAAATAACACTTGTTAGTCGAGAAAGAATGTTATGGCGAGCGCTTCTGGCATGCTGAACTGGTGCGGCTACGCGGGGAATATCTATTGGCGCAAGGTCACCCTGCACGCGACGCCGAACAGTGTTATCGTGAGGCGATTGCAATTGCACACCAACAAAGCGCTAAATCTCTGGAATTGCGCGCCACCATGAGCCTTGCTCGCCTGTGGCAACAGCAGAGTCGCTTGGCTGAAGCCTGTGCGCTGTTGGCCGAGATCTACAATTGGTTCACCGAAGGTTTCCAGACCGCCGATCTACAAGAAGCCCGCACATTGCTCGCTGAACTCTCCTAAGCTTCCTCTTCACCACCCCATAACGCATTCAAAACAAAGTCAAGATCGCCAGGGATCGCTTGGGATCGCCTATTCTCCATTTTTGCCTCAATTTTGCCTCTCATTTTGTCCCATGGGGATCGCTTCTGCAACAAGACCCACGTTATCCTATGAATCGAACGCCTTTTTTGATAGGGCTGTTCCAGAAAATAAATTGCCCAGAGAAGGTACGTGTTGCGTATTGCGTGATACCCGTCGAGAATCTGGTTGGGTGGCAAGAATCCATCTTGCCAGGTGGGTCTTTATTTTCTGGTTCCGCCTAGGTTGTTGATGAGACCCGTCGCTACCGTAGTTCGTTGGGTGCCGTCGGGTTCTGAGCGTGAATGAACGCTTAACAACCGAAGAGACACCTGGTCTTCCCTCGAAACCGAGTATCTATCGTCCCAGGCTATCGAATCCATTTATACTTTACAGGAGATAACAAAATGAACCGACTGTTTCTATCAACGATTATCCTGCAGCTTATGGGGGTGCTCCTACTCAGCGGCTGCACCGCTGCCCCAATCATCATCTTGAATCCCCTAAGTGATACAGTGCAACTCACCACCAGCATTATGAAGACACACCCCGCGCGTGGCGACATCGAGGTTGTGCGAGGTGCCTCAAGCGCCTTGATGACCGATGCAGACAGCGCAACCTTTACTGTGAATGCCACGGAATTGGTGCCCGGTAACGTCTACACGGCCTGGGCTGCTATCGTCAATAAACCGGAGCTTTGTGCGTCCAGTCCATGCACGGGTCCAGCAGATATACTTGGCAACCCAGACGGTGTCCACTCTGATATGCTCTATGGAGACGGACAGATTGCTGATGAGTCGGGGCGAGCAACATTTAAGGCGACCCTACACAAGGGACTTTATCCAGGTGGCTGGTTCGGGTATGGGGTTGAAGACCCACGTCATGTAGAAATTCACGTTGTTTTACATGATCACGGGGCACCGGTTGAGGGGATGACCGATGATATGCTCAAGACCTTCCGGGGCGGCTGTACAGATGAGAGCCTGCCCGCTGCCTTTCCAGAAGCGGCTTTTTCCGACGGAACGCCGGGACCCAATGCATGTGTTCACTATCAATCAACAATTTTCCAGCAGTAACATCATACGACTGCTCTTGACCTACTACAGTGTAATCGAAATTGTGAGGGTTTCGTCGTAGGTCCGATTTGAAATCGGACAATTGTCCAAGTGACCCGTCAGGCTGTTTGGATTCGACTGGTTGCCGACACTTGTCACATTACAAATGTGACCTACGATTTGCCTGTCTCTAATCATTCATAACTTAGTTGACAGAACACTACTCAATCGGCGGGGACTCAACGGCTACCTGATTGGAGCACGGTATGGAGATGATAAACAAACGCCAACACAGGCGCACGCATCTCTTTACCGTGCGCCTTTGGATTGAGCAGATTGACGAAGATTGCGCGGAAGCCCGCGGCAGGGTGCAACATGTGCTGAATGGCGACGTGTGCTACTTCCGCACCTGGCGAGAGTTGACAACTTTTTTCGATAGGATGTTGCAGGAATTGGAGGGTCCATATGCCATACAGGGAGGTGATAACGACCAACAAGGGATAAATGACATGGACAGATCAATTCTGCGTTAAGGAATCGGAATTAAATAACTTGAACAGATTCCATTCGGCTTCGCTCAAAGCCTGTCCTGAGTCTTCCGAAGGAACAAGCCTTCGTTTCACTCGGGAATGACATGCACAACTCATTTAATACTTATTCCATAATTATACCATATCCCGTGGGAAAGTATACCCGTATGACAAAATCACAGCCGACCTATACATGGCAGCAAGCTGATGACAATCTGGATGACAATGAGGCAATGGATAGCACAAGGCAGCGGTGGTTAACAGAGCAAGAGCAGCAAAAGGATAGTGACCCACGATCTACGGCGCCACGCTATCAGTACCGGCGCGACTTTGTGTATGAACTGATGATAGCCCTGGTCCTCGTGGGCAGCTTTGCAGGTTACCTCCTCTGGCAACGCGTTGAGAGCAGATTGAGCCAGCTTGAAGATGAGCTGCAGACGTTGCAGCGTGACTTATCGGCAAGTGATACCGCTGAAGCAGGGACATCTATTCGCTTTACCCCGGGCGCAATCGAAACCCGCTATTTTCGCTTTGAATTCGGTAAGCAAGATAGATCTGTCGTGACCGCCGTCGCAGCTTACAGTGATGCTCGCTATGCGCAGTTGCGCCAGGAATTTGGTCTCGCTGCACCCACCACAAAATTGACCATAGAGGTGGACGATGAACCTTATCGTCATCCCAGTGTGCGCTATCCTGGTATCCACGATGTCCGACTACAGGTTGCTCCGCTCGCCGCAGATGCGAGTGGGTATAGCAGCCCTAAAGCAGCATTCGCAAATGCGCTCTTCAGCCAACTGTCACGACGGGTACTTAGTGAAGCAATGGCGGAAAGAAGGGTCAAACCGCAGTGGGGAGCGCTGATTGACGGCCTCTATTTCTACTTCTGGCTGGAGCAAGATTCTACATCCACATTGCGTGCCTCGCAGTTCTACCAGGAGAATCGGCGTCGTGCCCGAACCTTCCCTCTGGCGTTGGCGTTGCAAACAGAGGTGTTTGAGCTAGATGAAGCCACTTTTGATCCCACGAAGGAGACACGCCATCGCACCTATTTGATGGCCAATCCGCTCATGGAGTATATCATGGTGACCTATGGCCACAGTTATCTACTGCCCTTACTGGATGGCTTCAGCCAACACGAAACATGGGAGACGCTTATTCCTGCGGTCTTCGATATCTCCGCCAGCGAGTTTGAGGTACAGTGGCACGCCTATTTGCGAGAATCGTAGGCGATTTTCAGGATCAATATTGCCAACAAATTGGAGTAGTGAGCGAATGGTTCGCTTTGGCCTTTGCTGTCTCTACCGCGCTCACCTACAATCCAGTACTCCAAAACTTGGGCTATGGGGTCGATGACTTCGATATTGTCGCGATTCTGATGACGTTTCAAACGGCAATCGTCACCTATGACGAAGCACCCTACGACACATGGACAGAGTTTGTGGCGTGGGCCAAGGAAAATCCAGCGGGTTCGTCAACCACATCAGATCCAAAAGAGCCATCTCTCCTC
Source organism: Chloroflexi bacterium TSY (assembly GCA_019217005.1). The sequence continues at coordinate 11,890 of JAHBNG010000135.1, read as the reverse complement.
ATGCCGGAATGACGCCAGTATCCTCCCCACTAGCATAAGCCAAGGCATCGTCGATCATGCCCCGATAGTCGTACTGGGGGCTATAGCCCAGCAGTTGGCGGGCCTTGGAGACATCCCCGTAGAAGGCCCAATAGTTCGGCAGGCGTATCTCGACATAGGGCTTGGCGGTCTTCTGGTGAAGATAAAGAACTGCATCCTCCCAGCGAGTACCCTCCGCCGCTAGAATGTTAAAGGTCTCCCCCACAGCCGCGTCTTTCTCTAAAGCTAGGACAATGCCATCCACCGTGTCCCGCACGTCGGTGGGGTTGTGGATCCAGCTCTCACCTTCTAAGTTGCGTGGGATGAGCAGCGTTTGCGGGTCTGGCGCGGCCTCTTCGATGGCGTGCCAGGGTTCTTCGACCCCTTCCACATAGAGATTGGAGAGGGGATGCTGGTTGTGCTTCAGGTTGCCAATGGCGTGGTCGGCGGTGAAGAGGCCCAGGATCTGGTCCCCTGCCATCACAGTCCCGAAGCGACAAATGGTGGTGGGCATGTTGGCCTGACGCCGGAAATGTGTGACGATCTGTTCACCCAGAATCTTTACCATACCGTAGGGAAAGTAGGATTCCTGAGGATGGTTTTCATCCATCGGCAGATACTTGACCTGGAATGCGCTGTATGTCGCATCGGTGCTGGCAAAGAGCAGGCGTTGCAGGTTGGGCACGTGGCTGGCTGCGTTGAGGACGTTCCAAGTGCCGGTGACGTTTACGTCAAAGTAGTCTCGGTCGCTCATGCCTGGGTACTTGCCCATGGCCGCCGCCAAGTGAGCAATTGCGTCCACCCCTTGGACAGCTTCTAACAGCCCGTCCGTATCCCGCAGATCGCAGACCACTTGTTCAATATCCATGTTTTGGACCTTGTCGGCCTTGGGATCACCAGGCATGATCAGCCCGCGCACTTGATATCCTTTTTTGAGTAAGGTCTTGGCCAAGTTGGTCCCAACGCGGCCCGCCACGCCGGTGACTAATATTTTTTTCATGAAGTGCTCCTGTTAAATTTACCCGGTCTTCGCGACAAAGTATATTGTTGGCGTATTCGTCGTGCGTGGTGCGTAGTACGTGTACTGTCAAACAAAGTGCTCCTGTTATAGTGAAGTTCATTGCAAGACCATCTTGCAGACCCGTCCAAGTTCGCAAGCACAAAGTTCTTGAAGGCCAGTACACGCACCACGCACGACGCACCACGGTGTCAAGTTTAATCTCACGCAACGAGCCAATTTATCCCTTGATCCCACTCATCACAATACCCCGCACAAAATAACGTTGGGTGACAAAGAACAGAACAATAAGAGGAATAGTAACCGTGACTGACGCAGCCATCAACAAGTGCTCTTTGGGCTGCCCCTGAGTAACTGGCGATTGCTGGAAGTAGCGTAGTCCCAAGGCGAGGGTAAAGTTGTCCCTGGAGTTGAGAAAGATCAGGGGGGCGAAAAAATCGCTCCAGTGATGGATGAAAGAGAAGATGGCAACTGTCGCGACAGCCGGTTTGGAGAGGGGCAAAAGAATACTGAAGAAGATGCGTACCGTGCTTGCCCCATCAATTTTGGCCGCGTCGTCTAGTTCGCGAGGAATGGTCAGAAAGAACTGACGCATCAAAAAGATGAAGAACGCGCTGCCACCGAGGAAGTAAGGAACAATCAGCGGCAGCAACGTGTCTAACCACTTCAACTCATTAAACAGCAGGAACTGTGGGATGATGGTGACTTCACCCGGCAGGATCAGCGTGCTGAGACAAGCCATAAAGAGCAAGTCGCGCCCGGGAAAACGGAAGCGGGCAAAGCCGTAGGCCACGGCGCAGGCAGATAGGGTCTGGCCCAGAACGCCAAACAGCGCAACGATCACCGAGTTGCGCGTCCAAACGGCGAAAGGAGAAAGCTGCCAGATCAGCAGGTAGTTCTGCCATAAGGGCTGAGCTGGCCACCATGTAGGCGGGAAGACAAAGATGTTGGCTGGATGCTTGAGAGAGCTGGAGATGGTCCAGAACGCCGGCAGGACGAAGGCAAAAGCCAACACAAGAGCTAGCAGATGGAGCAGCCCACGTTCACCCCAATGGCGCACGTGGGTAGACATCGAATTCGATCCTCTGGCTCTCACACCGACTGAGAGATGCTGCGTATCGGTCTTCATTCTCGCAACTCCCCTTCATAGTATACCCATCTACCTGCCCAGCGGAATTGAATGTAGGTAAAAACCAGAACAACCGCGAAAAAGATCCAAGCCAGCGCGGATGCGTAACCCATTTCGAAATAGCGGAACGCGTTGTAGTAGAGGTGCAGAACGTAGAACCAAGTAGCGTAGGCCGGACCACCATCGGTGGCGATATAAGCGGGCGTAAAAACCTTTAGGGCACCGATGATCCCTAGAACCAAGTTGAAGAAGATTGTGGGAGTGAGGGAGGGGATGGTCACAAAGATAAATTTCTGCCAGCGGTTGGCCCCATCCACCTGGGCGGCATCATAGAGTTCTTCTGGAATGCCCTGCAATCCAGCAAGAAAGATGACCATGGTCGCGCCCCCTGCTGTACCCCACAGTGCCATAATGATCAGCGCCACCATCGCCCAGCGCGCATCGCCCAGCCAGGAAGGCCCAGGAATACCCACCAATCCGAGCAAGTAATTAAGGGGGCCAAATTGGGGTTGGAAGAACCAGATCCATAGTAACGCCATGGCCACTGCTGGCGTTAAAGAAGGCAGGAAAAAGAGGGTACGGTAGAGCGCCGTCAAGCGTAACCCCTGGTTGAGCAGCAAGGCGCAGGCAAGCGAGACAGCCAAACTTAAAGGCACCATAATGCCCGCATAGATCAAGGTCTTCGACAAGGACAGCCAGAAGAGATCGTCGCCTGTAAAGGCGCGCACATAATTATCGCCCCCAACCCATGAACGGTCCACAATTGTGTAGTGGTTAAAACTGAGGAAGGCCGACATCAGCATCGGACCCAAGACGAAAACTACAAAGCCAATGACCCAGGGTGAGATCCACAGGTACCCTGTGATGGCCTCTCGACGGCGCATCGCTGATAGGCTTGAGGATTTGAAGAATGCTGGGGGCCGCAACTTGGCGGATTCACCGGCCATATAATCTGTTCCTTTGTTGCTGGTTGTTGGTTGTTAGTGGACGGGTACAGTGTAACAGCCCACCAGCAACCAGTCACTAGCCACCACCGATGCTAGATCTTGTCGGGCCGGGGCTTGTCCAGCACTTCTTGAATGGCCTCAATGGCCACAGGCACATGTTCCTCCGGCGTTTGGTCACCGTTCCAGATGGGGGTCATAATCTGGCTCATCACGGTGTTCATCTCCTCGCCGCGGAAATTGTCCGGTCCCAGGAATGGGGTGGCCTCTTCCATCGAGATCCTGAATGTCTCGTGATCAGGATCGGCCATCAGCTCGTCAGAGGCCCAAACGTCTGGTCGTCCACCAGGCACTGCGGCCACGTCTGCGGCCAGGATCCCGTTCTCTTTATTACAGTAGTACTTGATCAGCTCCCAAGAAATTTCGGCGTGCTCTGTTTGTGAGTTGATAGCCAGCGGATCGTTCTCGTACATGGATCCGCGATTCCCCGTCGACCCGAGGGGCAGGAGAATCGCCGATGACTCAAACGGATTTTCGGACTCCTTCACCTGGGCGGCGGCAATCCGTCCCCAATAACCGACTTGGAACATGGCCAAACGCCCTGTCTTCCACATATCCCAAGAGCCTTCCTTGGCAGCCGCCGGAGGAGGACCGGCGTTGTGTGTATGGTAGAAGTCGTAGATATATTGTAGGGCTTCCATATTCTCGTCCGAGTCCAGGATGCACTGGGTGCCGTCTGGGCTGAGAACATGAGTGCCGAAGGCAATGGCGTGGGGTACATACATCAGGAAGTCGTCCCTTTGGCCCAAGCTGAGGCTGGTGCCAAACTGATCCGGCTCCTGATTGAGGGCAACGGATAGCTCCAACAGGTCCTTGTAGGTCCACTCTAGCGTAGGCACCTCTAGGCCCGCCTGCTCGAAGAGATCCAGGTTCATCATGATGCCTGAGCGGCCAGGGTGGATAATCCAGGGCAGACCGTAGAGCTTGCCCTCCAGACGCAGCACCTCGATGGCCGTATCATAATATTCGCTCAGATCAGAGCCATCTGCCTCCACCAGATCGTCGATCTCCTGCAGCATAGCATTGGCGGCCAGGAAGTAGTACTGGGAACGACCGATGCTGGCCCAAACCACATCTCCCATCTGACCAGTGGCAAAGAGCGCCTGAAGCTTGGGATAGTACTCGGCATCACCACCAGGGACGGGCTCGTGTTGAATGGTGATCCCATGTTCTTCCTCAAAGAACTTGCCCTGTTGCTCAAAATAGTCGGACTGTCCGCCTAGCCGAGCATGGAATTTGAGCGTGATGGGTTCTTGGGCAGAGGATGCAGATCCTCCTCCAGTTGGGGCAGTCGTAGCCGCTGGACAGGCAGCGAGCAGGAGACCGGCGCTTCCCATCGCGGCCGCGCGTAAGAGGTCACGACGTGATAGTTGTGTAGACATTGGTTTCCATCCTTTCGGTATAGTGTTGTGAAACGGGGATGCTGCGGACTATCGTTGTATATATACAGAGAATACAACAATGCATATTGACATTATATTCAGAGCTCATGGGATTGTCAATGTGTCTTTGAGGGCATCGAGGGGCTGCAAGCAGTGTCGCATGCTAGCAACTATGTTATATCGCAGTATATCCCCCATCAGCAACCAATACGGAGCCAGTCACAAATGAAGCATCGTCGCTGGCTAGATAGAGCGCTGCACGAGCAACTTCAATGGGTTCGGCGAAGCGTTTCATCAGATTGGCGTCTCGGTAGGGTGCCAGCTTTTCCTCGGGGATTGTCAAGGCGAGCGGTGTGTTCATGGAGCCAGGACAAACAACATTAACACGGATATTGTCGGGGGCGTGGTCTACTGCCATCGCCCGGGCCAGCCCAATGACACCGTGCTTGCTGGCATTGTACGAAGCTTGCAGTCCGTTGCCCACCAGCCCGGATAGCGATGAAATACAGATGATATTGCCGCCATTCTGATGCCGCATCTGGCGTACCGCGTATTTAGAGCAAAGGAACATGCTTTTGAGGTTGGTATTGAGAACCCAATCCCATTCCTCCTCGCTCGTGTCAGCAACGTTCTTATTGACCTGCACACCGACATTATTGACGAGAATGTCCAGACGTCCGTACTCTTCCACTGCCGCACCCACCATTCGCTCTGCATCCGCATTCTGAGTTACATCTATCTCACACAGGATAGCCGTGCCGTCTTGATTCTGGATCTGTGTAACCGTTTCCTGGGCTGCTTCCAGATTGATATCGGCGACGACCACACATGCGCCCTCCGCCGCAAATAGTGTTGCAATCGCCTGTCCCAACCCCATGCCAGCACCCGTGATCGCTGCTACTTTGTTTTGAAGACGAGTCATTGGTTGATTTCCTTTGTGATGCTCAGTTCAAGTTGAAACAGTAAGATTAGAGATTGGAGACTTGTCCGCAATCTCTAATCTCCAATCCCTCAACCCCAATTAATACGGCAAAAGCCCACCACACACATTATAAGTCTGCCCCGTCAAATAGCTGGCGTCGGGTGAGGCCAGGAAGGCGACCATATTCGCTACATCGTCCGGTTGTTCAATGCGACCGAGCGGGATGCTGGCAACGGCCGCCGCTTTGACCGACCCAACTGGCACTCCCCGCAGCTTGGCCGTCTCACGGTCGATCAGATCCCACATAGGAGTGTCTACAATTCCAGCGCATACACAGTTGACGAGGATGCCATGTTCAGCCAGCTCCAGCCCCATCTGCTTGGTCAGCCCGACGACTGCATGCTTGCTGGCCGCGTAAGCACCCAACGGCACATCTTTCCCGGGAGCGGTCTTCCCAGCACCCGACGCGTTATTAATAATGCGTCCGCCACCTCCCTGATCCATCATCTGCCGCGCCGCAGCCTGAGAGCAAAGCAGTACCCCTTTGGCGTTTACATTCATAAGGACATCCCAACTTTCTTCATCGGTCTCCATCAACGTGGCAATGATGCCGATACCAGCATTGTTCACTTGAATCGCTAGCGGTCCCAATTGAGCCACTGTTTCGTGGACCATCCGCCCAACATCCTCCTTACGTGTCACGTCTACTTTGAAGGCGAGTGCTTCTCCGCCAGCCTCTTCGATTTCACTGGCCACCTGTGTTGCGTTGGCTTCATCCAGATCGGCAACTGTAACCTTGCATCCTTCACGCGCAAAACGAAGCGCAATGGCTCGTCCAATCCCGCGCCCGGCACCGGTCACAATGGCGACCTGTCCTTCTAGATCGTATCGTGGCATGTTTCTCCTCCGAAATAATAGCGTAAAAATCGGCGCTTTTCACTCATCCGGGCGATGAACAGTCGATAAATTTTCCCGCTTGGACCGCAGCTGCAATCGCAGCCTGCGCATCAACCACACGTGGACCATCAACATTGATCCGAATCGATGTCGCCATGTCGGGGTTCAGGCTTCGCTCGCGTTCGCCATCAAGCGCCAATACAGACGGCTCCGCATATTGCAAGACGATCTCTTCGCCTGGCGCCAGAATCCGACATTCCTTCACATCCACGTTTCTCATCAAACCAGGGGCAATTGGGGCCATCACAGCTTGACCACCTGATGCAACGTGCAAAAAAAGTCCATGACCAGACGGAAGCGGTTCGACCAGCAAATGGGCTCCCACAGCGGAGAGACCAATATTGCCTGGTTCAGCGCGGGTCAGAATGATATCTCGAATCTTGGCTGGTTCCCATATGGCCCGTGTCGCAATAAAGTGCTCGGCATAGACCACCGCATCCACCAAAGCAATATCTTCGGCTTCACCACCCGCTTCTGTCAGCACCTCAATTCGAGGGGCACGGGATATGGCACCATCTGCCAGACCACGCGCAGCGAGGCCAGCGGCCAGCCCTGCGATGGTGCCTTCGATCATGACGGGGAAGACATTGTTGGTTCCAGTGGAAATCGGCATGAGCGGCACATGACCGCTGCTCTTCGATACGACACGATTGGTGCCATCACCGCCCAAGGTTACCAAACAACCAGCGCCGCGAGCCACCATCATCTCTGCCGCGCGCAATGAATCCTCTTGGTCAAAACGTGGATGCATCTCCAGCAAGGCAGTATCGAGTTTGAGCTTTAGTCCATCAAGCGCCTTCAGACCAATGCCGAATCGATCTGGCATCAGCCACACCTGTTCAACGCCAATCGCGTCCAGCCCCAACAGCACGCGACGGACGATGCTCACCTTTTCATCATTGTCGAACACAGATCCATGCGCCACTAGACGCCGGATATCTTTCCCCGATGCGGGATTGGCGATGATGCCTACGGTGGTCATATGCTTATGTACTTCTCGTCAAATTGGTCTGATTCATCGTTCGTGCATCTTATATCTTGAGAGATCAGCGCCGGTTGAGTAGGCCAAAGCAGTATCTGGCCTACTCAACCGGCGCTAGTCCTTACGGGTAACTTGGAATCTATGTTGTTGACATCGCTTATTGCTCGATTGCTATTCAGACGATGATTAAATGCTCACTCAAAAAATTAACAATCAGATTGGTCACTTGAGCAAATCCAACATGTTCCGGCATCACCCAGTTAAAGTGATCCAGACCAGGGAGAATCTCAAGTTGGGCCGATTCCCCAGCCTGAGCATAAACCTGACGCGATTCATCGGCGGGCACGAGCCGGTCGTCTTCACCGTGAATCAGCAGCAAAGGACGCGGTGCCAACTGATCGACGACAGCTTCTGGCCGATAATCAATCAAGGCATCGGCAGTCTCCAACGGTAAATCACATTGCATGTGGGGAAACTCAGCGTAAACGGCATCTAATATCGCCTTTGAGGCTGGATCGGGAAGCACGATGTCCATCGGATCGACTCGGTTGGATTGGCCAGTACGCATTCGCTGTACCCGATCTGCTGCGACGCGGGCCTGGAACTCTTGCCACTCGTAGTGACGGCGTAGGCTCCGCAACCAACGCTCACCATCACCCGGTGCTTCAATGGCGATGACTGCGCTCACGCGACGATCAATCGCTGCGGCCGAGATAGCGTGGGAACCACCCAGACTCAATCCGACAATGGCCAGCCGCTCTGTATCCACGTGGGGTTGATCGGCCAGAAATGTTAAGGCTGCGCGCACGTCGGTGACCTGTTCTTGGGGCATGAGACGATGGCGTGGGCCTTCGCTGCCGCCAAAGCCACGATAGTCGAAGGTCAGCGCCACATAGCCCGCAGCATTTAGCGCCTTCGCAATATCAGGCATGGTCAATTCTTTGAGATAAGTATATCCCACACAGAGCACGACCCCCGGTCGCTTTTCTCCTGAAACAAGGTTTTTGGGTGTAAAGAGCAGGCCATCCAGTCGATGCCCTTCGCTGTAAAATGCAACCTTTTGGCGTAGCTGTCCGATAGGCGAAGTGGCGAGTGCCTGTCTGACGTTGTTGCTGGTGATGGCCCCATTGGGGCCTGTTCCCCGAATGGTGGCCAGGTCCAGACCATGTTCTTTGGCCAATCGCCGCGCTGCAGGCATGGCGCGAATTTTGCCTGACCTGGGCAGTGGAGCCGCCACATGACTGACGAGAGCCTGTTCAACATCCGTTTTTGTGATCGAGCCATTGGGACCTGTCCCCTCAATGGTGCTCAGATCCAGACCATGTTCTTTGGCCATGCGGCGGGCAACCGGCATGGCGCGAATACGACTGGAGTTTGGTGATGGTGGGGCCGCAATATCTGAAGCATCTAGTTGGGGCGGCTCTGAAGTTGCCAGCCCATCTGTTTTGATACCTACCGAATCTGCTGGCTGTTCTGGAATTGCTTCCCCAGGTGCCGTAATGAAGGCAATCACCTGGCCGATGGGTAACTCTGTGCCTGCTGGATGTACAATACGGCCCAAAATGCCAGATGCCGGAGCCTCCACCACATTGGTGATCTTGTCCGATTCAATTTCGACCAGTTCTTGACCTTCCTCGACCGCTTCGCCTTCGGCAATCAACCATTGGCCGATGGTCCCCTCTTGCATGGTCATGCCCCATTTGGGCATCACGATTTCAACGGCCATGCTATTTCCTCCGTTGGTGGCAGAGTTGCAAAGTGGCAGGGGTATAGGGTTCGGCTAGGCTTCTTATCACCTTGCGACTTTGTCTCTCTGTCTAAACCTTGCTTTGGTTGTTAAGATTCCTCATGTCCAAATCATCTAGATCATCGTCGCCTGGGCAGCTTCTATCACACGGGCTGGCGTGGGGACGTAAATATCCTCCAGAGCAGGACTGAACGGTACGGGTGTATGGGGCGACGTGACCAGTTTGACCGGTGCTTCCATAAAGTCGATGGCTTGGGTTGCCGCCAGCGCTGTGATATCGGTGGCAACGCTGCAGCGGGGATGGTCTTCATCGACCACAACCAGCCGCCCCGTCTTCTGGATCGATGTGATGATGGTCTCTTCATCCAGCGGCGAAAGGGTTCTGAGATCGACCACCTCGGCATCGACACCGGCTTGGGCCAGCGATGTGGCTGCTTCCAGCGCAACGTGCACCATACGCGAGATGGCCACAATCGTCACATCGCTGCCTTCGCGCACAACATTGGCTTTGGCCAGGGGGACGATGTATTCGCCTTCGGGTACGGGGCCAGGCGTGGCATAGAGTAGCTTGTTTTCGCAGAAGATCACTGGATCGTCATCGCGAATGGCTGCGGTCAAAAGACCTTTGGCATCGGCTGGTGTGGCAGGTGCGACCACCTTGAGTCCGGGGTAGTGAACGAAGGTAGAGTAGGGCGAGTCGGAGTGTTGGGCCGCGGCCCGCAGCCCTGCGCCGATCGTTGTACGGATGACCAGGGGGATCTTGGCTTTTCCACCAAACATATAGCGCATCTTGGCACCCTGGTTGACAATCTGATCCAGACAGACGCCCATGAAGCCAATAAACATGAGTTCGACAACGGGACGCATCCCCGTGGCCGCTGCACCAACACCAGAACCGATAAAGGCCGATTCCGTAATCGGTGTATCAATCACACGCTCGCGACCATATTTTGGCGCCAACCCTTTGGTAACGCTCATGGGGCCACCCCAGGCATCGAGATGCGCTTCATCGTCACTGTGTGGCGCGCCACTGATATCTTCACCCATCAGGATTACGGCAGGATCGCGGGCCATTTCTTGGGATAGTGCTTCGCGGAGTGCTTCAGCGTAGGTGATGGTTCGTTCTGACATGGTTTTCTCCTTTTCGTTGGTTGGTTAGTTGGATAGTTGGTTAGTTTATTGGTATAAACCATCCAACCGCCGCGGTTTGAAATGGCCACAGACTCTGTTGCGGGAAGTCAACATAGACATCGGTCAACAACATATCTTCTTTGGGCATGGGACTTTCATTCGCATATCGCACGGCCGCCTCGATGGTTTCTTTGGCGGCACGATCGATGGCGTCCAACTCCTCTTGCGGAATCAACCCCTGTTCCGTGACAGCTTTGATAAAACGGTCAATACAGTCTTTGGAACGATGGTACTCTTCTTCTTTGTCGCGATAGGTCACGGCGTCCCCTTCGAAGTGCCCATAGTAGCGATAGGTCTGTGCTTCGATGAAGGTCGGTCCGTCACCACGGCGGGCGCGGGCGACTGCCTCTTGGGTTGCTTCGTAAATCGCAAAGAGATCTTGGCCATCGACCGCCACGCTAGGGAGTCCAAAACCGCGGGCGCGGGCCGCAATATCCTGCCCCGATACAGAATAGCTGGGGGCTGTACTTTCAGCATAGCCGTTATTCTCACAGACAAAGATGACTGGCAGCTTCCAAATACCAGCTAGATTCATCCCTTCCAGCGTTGTGCCTTGGTTTGAGCCACCATCGCCAAAGAAACAGACGGTTACCTGATCCGTGCCTCTAGACTTGGCGGAGAGTCCCGCACCACAGGCAAGCGGTGGGCCACCACCGACAATCCCGTTTGCCCCGAGCATGCCCTTATCCAGATCGGCAATGTGCATGGAGCCGCCCTTGCCGTTACAGGCACCGGTGGCCTTGCCATAAATTTCGGCCATCATTGCATTGATATCGACCCCTTTGGCAATACAATGTCCATGACCGCGATGGGTACTTGTCAGAAAATCATCGTCGGTCAGATGGCTACAGACGCCGACGGCTACGGCTTCCTCACCCGCATAGAGGTGGACGAAGCCCGGTATCTTGCCCGCGGCAAAATCGGTATGCAACCGCTCCTCGAATTCGCGAATTAAACGCATACGCTCGTACATGTCGAGCAACTTCTCTTTACTGAGTTCCACTATTTGTCTCCTGTTATTGTGCCACTCACAGCACGCTCATTAAAAATGGCTCAGTGGGATCTTCCGTATACAATATTAATTATTGGTTGGATACTTTCTTCTCATACGGCACCTGCATCAATTCCAGAATATACCCGTCCGGATCTTCAAAAAAGACTACGTGAACGATAGCCCATTCCAGATCAAAGCTGACCGGCTCCGATACAAATTTGACCCCCTGGTCTGTGAGTTCTTGATAAGCTTCAGCTAAGTTGGGCACGCCGAAACAGATATGCGAATGGCCTACATCGCCCAATTTGGCGTCTGACACCTTGCCTTGGGGAGTTACATATTGTTGCAGATCGAGTAGCAGACCCGGCGTTTCCGGTGCCTGTAAACGCACCACTTGCATGACAACGTCGTCCTTACCAGCCATCTTGGAGATGGTTTCGCCCTCTAAACGATGGCGCTCGATTTCTTGCAGACCAAGAAGGTCGCGATAAAAAGCCAGCGAGCGATCCATATCGCTCACCGTAACTGAGACGTGATCGAATACGT
>JAHBNG010000127.1 GCA_019217005.1 Chloroflexi bacterium TSY | reverse complement strand
GTCGCGCTGCGGATCTAAGACAGATTCGACATCGGTTAACTGAACAGATCGATTGTCGACTCCTCACGCTAGTCGGAGTGGGTGGTATCGGCAAGACAAGATTGGCAATTCAAGCAGCACAGGTGCTCATTGACGAGCTTGATGGCCTCAATTGCTTTCGTAACGGGATCTATTTTGTCCCCTTGCAGTCTATCGAACGCTCGGCCGACATCGCCTCCGCGATTGCAGACGTTGTGGGTATTCGTCTCCAGAGCGAAACGCCTTTGCGAAAACAATTACTTGACTACCTTTGTACCAAAGAGATGCTGCTGTTGTTGGACAACTTCGAACATCTCTTGGATGGTACAGAACTGGTAACAGATATTTTGGCACATGCACCCGATGTTAAGATTTTGATTACATCCCGTGAAGCGCTCAGGATACGCGAGGAATGGTTCTACCCGATTGCTGGATTGACCTTTCCCAATCATCAGGATCTATCTACCGATCGTATTGATCTATATGACTCTATTCAATTCTTTGACCAGATGGCACAGCGTGCCCAGATAAATTTTTCGCTGGAAAGAGAAGTGGAGCACGTAGTGCGCATCTGTCGGTTAGTAGATGGCATCCCGCTGGCAATCGAGTTGGCGGCTGCCTGGCTACGCGTATTAAGTTGTGCGCAAATTGCCGACGAAATTGAGCGCAACATCGACATTTTGACGACAGAATACCGAGATATACCGGAACGCCATCGGAGTATGCGTGCAGTGCTGGAACAGACCTGGCAATTGCTTTCCGAGCCCGAACAGAGCGTGCTTATGCGTCTCTCTGTCTGTCGGGGTGGGTTTCGCCAAGATGCAGCCATTGCAATTGCCGAAGCAACGCTGCCAATATTGGTGGGATTGGTCGAAAAGTCGATGCTGAGTAAGACACCAGCGGATCGTTTCCATGTGCATGAGTTGCTGCGTCAATTTGCTGGGGAGAGGCTAAAGGAAGCAGGAACCCCCGAGAAGGATATCGGCAAACGGCATAGTCACTATTATGTGAACTATATCGCAGAGTTGGAGCTTGCTTTGATCAGCAATGAGCAGGTAACCGCATTAGAGGCCATTGGCGAAGAGTTTGACAATGTGAAAGCCGCTTGGGATTGGGCAGTTACGCACATGGATTTGGGCGCCATTGAGCAAGGACTCAATAGTCTCCATTTCTACTACTGGTTCCGCCGGGGGCGAGAGGGTGCCGAACTTTTTGCTGAAACGATGAAACGACTTGAGGCACATTCGCCAGAGGGCAATCTTCAGTCACTTGGACCGATCGAAATCAACCTCTCTCGTAAATTGGGGCTCTTCTACTATTATGTTGGAAATTTCTCGACCGCTCGTTTTCATCTAGAAGCAAGTCTTGTTGCAGCACAACGATTCAACAGCCTAAGAGATCAAGCCTATTCGCTCAATGCACTTGGGACCTTAGCAGGTTGACAGGGTCACCTCAGTGTGGCTCAAGACCAACTCCAGCAATCGTTGGCCCTCGCGCGGGCAGAAAGTGATCTTGCCAGTATGGGCGATTCGCTCCAGCAGTTGGCTCAGTTCGCCAATACCGCGGGCGAATTTCACAAAGCGCAAAAGTGGGCAACAGAAAGCCTGGCGCTTTGTCGGCAAGTAGAACGTAAGGATTGGTCAGCTTATGCGTTGAGTTATCTAGGAAAAGCGGCCTTTTGCCTCGGTGATTATACTGCGGCCACCAATTATTACGATGAAAGCTATCATCTGTTTAAAAGTTTGAGCCACCAGCGCGGTCTATCGAGTACCTTAGGTGGTTTGGGGCTCATGGCTTGGCATCAAGGTGATGAGCAGCTAGGTCAAGCAAGCGATTATTTCAAACAAGGATTGGCGATTGCCCGTAGGCTGGGCAGCCAGATGCACATTACAGGGCTGCTGGCAGGACTTACCCAAGTCGAGTCGGATCTGGGTCATGCTTCGCAGGCATACGAGCATGGATTAGAGGGCTTACAAATTGCAGAAGAAGTCGGGTCACGTATCTTCATAACCCAAAACCTCTGTGCACTAGCTTCTGTCGCTACTCTGCGACAGGCGTATGCTGATGCCAAAAGATATCTGCGTCGCGCGCTTCAATTGGCCACAGACCATGATCTGCTCCCCTGGGTCATGGCTGGACTCTATCGATTTACTGTGATTCTATATCAAGAAAGCGAAGTCTCCCATTCCACGTGTCCAGATGTGTATGTGACTCACAGGAGAATTCGCCAGTTGCTAACTTATGTCGGCGAACACCGGACATCATGGCATACCTATCGAGAACGAGCGGGACGGCTCCATCAGCAACTGATTGCAAGAATGCCCACATCTGAAGAAATAAAATCAGCGTCGACGCTTACAGAATATTCACTCAGAGATATCGTTGAGAGAACCATCAGATGAAGAACAGTCTGCGATGGCCTTTTCTCACCATTGTCCGCATATGCAGCCCAACTGAGACGCAGCTTGTGACAATTTCAATTTTGTCATTTACCTTATAACTATAGAAAATGACAAAATCGAGTGATTCAATTATGACAACGGATCTTGACTTAACAACCCGACTTGACAACGGAGAAGTATTCATTCTTGATGGCGCAATCGGTACCGAACTAGAACGTTTGGGAGCACCGATGCACGGTGGCATTTGGTGTGCCGCTGCCATCGAAAGTCACCCCCATTTGGTGCGTCAAGTACATGAAAATTATATTGCGGCGGGTGCCGATATTATCACGACCAATACCTATGCCTCGGGACGGCACGCTTTGGCAAAGTCGGGGTTGGAGGAAAAGTTTACGGAGTGGAACACGAAAGCCGTTGCATTGGCCCACGAGGGGAGAGAGGAGATGGCGGCCGAACGCCCCATCTATCTTGCTGGTTCGATAGCGCCTTATGACAACTGGGGGAAATATGACGCAAGGTCTATACGCGCCAGCTATCGCGAACAGGCCGAACTGCTGGCCAATGCCGATGTGGATCTGCTCATTCTGGAAATGCTGGGCACGGACGCAGACAATACGGTTATTGCAATTGAAGAGACCTCCCAGACCGGTTTGCCCATCTGGGTATCGCTCAGCTGTCTTGATCAACCATCTTCGAACAGCCTCTATTTGGGTGTTCGAGAAAACTCCGCAGCGGCAAGCCAATTTAACCGTGGCTTTGAGCCGTTTGATGCGGCCATCCAGCGCATTATGGCAGTCGGTGGTTCTGTTTTGTCGATGATGCACTCTGAGATCCACCTTGCACAAGCTGCTTTGAGTGTGATGCGAGAGAATTTTGCCGGTCCATTAGGTGTGTATCCCAACGCAGGCTATTGGCAACGCCCCAACTGGACCTTCATCGAAGGCATTTCACCTGAATTTTACTGCACGGAGGCTCAGAAATGGATAGATTCGGGGGCGCAGGTTGTGGGTGGATGTTGTGGAATTGGTCCCGAGTACATCCGTGCCATACATGATGGTTTGCGCCTCCAAGCCAGACCCCAAAAGGTCATTCAGTCCACCTGATAAGCCGCTATCTGCGCATAAATCGCTGTCTCATCGATCAGCATGCACTCATTGACAATTAAACCATCCCGTAACTCAAAATGAGAAATACCGAGAAGTGCCAATGGTGAACCAGTTGGCGATCCGTATCGACCAGTGCCGATATGTGTGCCGCAATATGACCAACGCAGTGCAACGCGAATCGGTTTTTCAGGTTGCTGACGAACGATGGCATGGTGTGGGTCAAAGCGACCATTGGGGATAGAGGACATGATGCTAAAGAAGATGTTTCCTGCCTGGATACGGCTGTAACAAAGAGCGGCTGCTGGACCCTCAAACCGTAGCGCCCGGTCATACCCTGTGGTCATGATGTTGAGATTTTTGCCATTCCACATAGCATCATAAGTATCGATGATCCTGTGAGCTATTGACTCATCACCCTCAATCGTAAGGCCATGCAGATCGGCCCATCGTTGCTGCATGGCTTCATTGCCAATTGCATAAGCCTCGGGATTACTGATCCCGGCTGCTTTGCCATGCACGACGGGGTCGAGCCCCAACTGGCGGGCGATGCCAGCCTGATCGCGGACCAACCACTCTTCCACCACCTGATTGTCTCGACAGAGGCAGTCGGCGATTGTGAGCATGGTGATCGGTCGGTTTGTTGCAGCACCAAATGAGCCGTCGCCTTGATGTGTGGCCACCGACCGCACGCGATGGGAGGAATAGAAGCCGCTTGGCTTGTCACCGATGATTACATCTTCGGGCAATAGTTCTCGATCGGGAAATTCATGCAAAGTGGCGAGGGTGTTGGCAACGACCGCTTCTGCGCTATCGGTCACCCCGTGGGGTGTTCGAACAGGGCATTGGTCTGCATACCAATCGCGGATACGCCCCACGCCGCGTTCTTCCCAAATGCGATAGGTAATGTCAATGATATATTGCTCTGGCGTTTGAAACTCTGAAGAAAAGTTTTGCATGCTCATTTTGTTGTTGTCCTTGCTGGACTGCAGTATATGGTATAATGAACCTGTTCATTTCGTTGTTCGCGTGACTTGTAGGAGGCTGTTATGTCATATC
The DNA here is from genome assembly GCA_019217005.1 of Chloroflexi bacterium TSY. The sequence goes on along the minus strand of JAHBNG010000127.1, from coordinate 39,342 downwards.
GTTTTCCGGGTATGGACCCATATCTTGAAGTGCCCAACATTTGGCGCGGCTTTCATCATTCGTTGGCAGAAGAAATTCGTGCTCGGTTGAACGAAAGTATAGGAGTCAAATATTATGCTGATGTTGAGGTTCACACAATCTTTGAGGAAATACATATTGGTAAACCCAAAGCCGTTGTTCCTGATGTAGCAATCCTTACCCCAACGCCAGAAGCGCCTTCTGTTACGACACCGCTTTCATCACAATCACGGTATAACGATTTCTAAATTACAGATCTGGGTTCAGGATTTTTTGTGTCCGATCCAGCACGTCCAACCCTTGCTGCTTTAGCCAGTAAGGAATATCGATAAATATCCAGTTCTCTGCCAGCTTATCGCCTTCACGTCGGTAGACATCTACCACCTGCATCACAGCGTTGACATCACTGCCCGGTAATCCCAAGAATCCTCCAATCGGCCGGTTAGACAGGTTTGGCCAGCCGAAGAAGCAAGCAAAGTTGCCCTCTGCAAAACGGCAAACGTGGCCGAGGAACTTTTTGTCATCCAGATTATTGCGGAACGGCAATTGGTGTTGTTCTTGATAGCGTGGGATGGTATAGGACGCACCGATTCCGGCGGGTCCATACCAGATCATCCCCTTGGACCAGGTTCGTTCCAATACTTCTGGTGGGCAGCCCATTGACCCGCTCTCATTCAGTGTTGTTAGATCATCAATCATTTCGTTGACCAGCGCTAGCGTGACAATTCCCTCCTCTTCCGGTGCGTCCTCAAAGAGTAAACCATCGTGCGTACGTGGACCGGGATAGTTAAAATAAACACCAGTTGAGGGAGGAAGTGGGTCAGTACCTGCCTGAACCATCAAGCCGATGATGTCAACGAAGAGACCCGTTTTGGTGATAAATCCGTTTTCCACACAGGTGAATTCTGCATAGCGCAAGTTGGCCATTTTGCGCGTGCGTGGGATGCCAAGCCAGTCAACATCAAACAGACCCATAAAGTTGCCCATACTCATGACCCACTGCTCACCGCTGATTTCGTTGGTTCCACCAATAAATATATCCTGTCGACGCTGCATATGGCTGAGTGACTTCATTAATGGTTTCCAGAACATTTCGCCCACAACGCGAGCCCCGTGCTGTTCACGAAATGGATAAACACCACGCCAAAGGTAATCTTGGCTGGTAAATTCATTCAGTACGTCCACAACCGTTTCTGGTGTTGCGTGTTCTATGGCGTCAAAGTAGCGACGTACAATATCTTTCGTTTCTTGATATCTACTCAAACTATTTGTCCTTTCGGCGTTCGTTTTGTTTCGGCTAGATGACATCGTCTAAGGATCCATAATGCGGAATAGAAAGCGAGAAGCTGTGCGACGACGGTGCTGATCAGTGAGGTGAAGAGCAATACACTCCAACCAACACTGGTAACCTGGCTGAAGTCTGGCGGGTTGAACCAGTATGCCAGTGGCAGAATGATGACCATTGCCGTCAGCATCCGAATGCTGGTGACGTCGAACGTATTGCTTCCCTGCATCTGTTTACAGATAAAGACATTCGTGAATGCATCCGCCAGTAGTGCGCCAAAGACCATTCCATACCCAAGCGGATTGGCCTGTGACACATCAGGCAGACCACTTTCCCCCTTTGCAACAATTAGCACAGCGCCTGCCAAAGCGACAAGCACACCGAAAATTGGTGCGCGGTTCAGTCGGGCTTCGGGGAGCGTAAAGTGCGCAACCGTAACTGTGATTGCGAGGGAGGTTGTCACCAACAGGGAGGTTAAGCCGGCAGATTGAAACTGGAGTGCTCCCATGAATTCAGCGAAGGGAATGGCAGTTCCGACAATGCCAATCAGGATCGCGTTGAGCCACAGACGTAGGTCGCACTGCCAGCGTCGTTGGGTTGAGATTAGATAAATGGCTGTGAAGATTGCCACGGCAATGGCGAATCGCAATCCGACAAAGATGTAGGGTGTCCTAAATGTTTATCCTTTCACCGCTCCAGCCGCTAACCCCTTCACCAAATGCTGCTGGAAAAAGAGAATTACAAGGATAATCGGAATGGTCGCCGAGACTGACGATGCCGCAGCCAGCGTAAGATGACGCGGATCTTCGCCACCTGTGAAGCGCGAAATCGCAACCGGTAATGTCCAGTTTGTTTGCGTTAAGAGGCGGACAAGCAGAAACTCATTGTAGGCCAACAGAAGCGAGAAGAGTGCTGTCGAAATGATCCCCGGCCACATGATCGGAACAATAATCTGACGAAACGCTGTAAAGCGGCTTGCACCATCTACCGTGGCGGCCTCTTCCATCTCCTTTGGCACGTCCATAAAGAAACTGCGTAGCATCCAAATCGTAAACGGTTGATTTACTGCGACCAGCGTCAAAATGACCAAGAAGTGGGTGTCGAGCAGGTTGGTTGCACTGCCAATCCAGTAGTAAGGCAGGATAAAGGCCAGACGTGGAAGAGAACGAAAGGCCAGGGCAGCAATGAGAACCACAACGCCGATCAACCCCGCATATCGAGCCAGCGAATAGCCAGCCAAGCATCCGATGCTGATCGAAATAACGATCGTACCCACCGTGACGATAATGGTGTTGACGAAATAGTCATAGAATTTGGCTGTGTCGATAAATTGCGGGATCCCCCAGAGCAGCGCAATGAACCCGACCACAACAATCGTGTACACAATATCGTTGCGGGCTGGCATATACTCTGCAAAGAGCAAGAGACAGATTAGAATGACCACAGTTGCCAACAGGAAATATGCAATTGCTGCACCATTGTTTGGGATCGAACGCAACCATAACTCCTGATAATTATCCCAGGTGGGTGTGAAAAGGAATTTTGGTGTCCTCGAATTCGCATCTTTGAGCGTTTTGAACGACTGTAAGGCGGTCCAGTAGAAAGGAAAGATACTATAAATGGCAAAGAGGATGAGGATGATGTGAATCAATAAGCGCCCAAGCGGGTTTTTGATTTTATCCATCTTAGCGCTCCTGAATTTGCTCTCGATAAGACTGAATGAGATTAGGGATCAGGACAATTAGGATGCCAACCACAGTCAGGATCGACATCGCATTGGCCTTTCCCAGACGTTGCACCGAGATTGCAGTCTGGAATGTGTAGGTCATGACCGTATCTGCCTTGTAAATTGGATTCAACTCCGAAAGCACAAAGACGCTGTCAAAGATACGGTAGGAATCCATAATGGAAAACAAGAGGATGAAGATGGTCAGAGATCGAACGTGTGGAATCACAATACTGCGGATCTTCTGCCACCGATTGGCCCCATCAATCGAAGCAGCTTCCAGCAAATCTTGTGAGAGTGTCTGCAATCCGGCAAAATATGTCACCAATGCAAAGGGGGTGACGTACCAAATACCATGTATGACGATCAGCGTCTTAACCGACATCTCGTTATAGCGGAACCTTGTGTCCAAGAGCGTCTGGTAGAGCCAGGTAATGGGCCCAGACGCCTCGAATAGCTGCTTAAACATGATGGTGCCGACAATGGGAACGATGATGAAGGGCAACAGAAAGATGGACAAATAGATGCCTCTGGTGAATTTGGAAAGCTGATCCAAGAGCAATGCAACCGCAAACCCAATAAAGAGTCTGGCCGGTATGACCAATACGGTATAGAGGATGGTAAAGCGAAAGGATTGCCAAAAACGAGAATCGCTCAGCACGTCAACATAATTGCGTAAGCCAATAAATTGAGGCTCATTGATATTGTTGAACGTCATGAACTGCGTGCCCAACCAGATCGCCATCACCAATGGAATGAACATCAGTAGGATCATCAAAACAATGCTGGGCGTAGCAAATTGAAAGAAAGTTTTTCTGTTCATAGTGGCAACTTTGCCGCCTCTACTGAATATAGCCCTGAGCTTTTGCTTCTTCGATGTACGCTTCGGCAGCTGCATTCAGCGCTTCCTCAGCCGTCATTTCACCAGTGCCGATTAGCGGCAGGAATTCCTGTAATTTGGGACGGACGATACTAATTGCGGGGTTCTTGTCATAGATACCAACACCGTCAGCTATGGACTTTACGGCGGCTGGCTGGTATGGACCACCAAATTCGGCAGCTGAGGTGCGGGCTGCCATGCCAACTTTGGCGGCTTCGGCCTGGCTGGCTTCATCCGCTGCTTCCATTATTAGCTTGAAGATCAACTCAGGATCGTTGGCGGCATTTGCAGGAATCATGTAGTAGTCATTCCATGCCGTTCCAGTGCCTGAACCATCAGCAGTAGCTTTGGGTGCCGGTGCATAGGCGATGACATCACCCAGATCGGTGCGTTCGGGATCGGTCATGTTGGCGGCACGGCTGGCCCACATTTGGGTGGCTGGCAGTGTGCCCAACTGCATGGCAACTTCCTGATCGTTCAAGCTGAATGCGTAACCGTCTTGACCCATACAAGCATCTGCGACGGCCTTGAGAAGATTGGCTGCGTCGATACCTGTTTGATCGTTGAACGTTGGCATATTGTTTTCGTCCAGGAATTTACCACCTAAACCACGCCGCATGGCAAAGAATTCTATCTCCCATGCCCAACCTGCGGAGAGGTTGATAGTGAAGGGCATGTCATAATCTGCATTGTCCAGCCCAATTGCGGTGCACACCTCAATGACATCTGCATACGTTTCCGGTACGCTGAGACCGAGTTCGTCGAAAATGTCCTGGCGGTAGATGAGATGCAATGTGTTACCAACAATTGGCACACCATAGATGTTGCCTTCAAAGGTTGCGCCTTCCCAGGCCGTGGCGGGAATATCGTCCAGATTGTATTCATCTCGATACTTTTCCACGAGATCATTGAGCGGCAACAACCAACCTGGTCCACCCCACTCCGCAACCTGACCGTTGGCACCGTGCACAATATCGAAGGGTGAATCCCCGCCAGCAGAGAGCGCCAATCGTACCTGTTCTTGTGCGTCGGACGAAGCTAGCAAGTTGGTATTGACGGTAAGATTCTCTACCTCGTTACACTTTTCCAACTCCTCGGCATAAAAATCGGTAATGGGGAAAGACCATCCGATCATGTTGATCTCAACTGCATCTGCTGGTGCATCAACATTGCAGCCGCCAGCCATTTCATCCATCTCTGCATCGTCTGCCATTGATTCATCGCTGTCAGCGGCTGGTGCTGGCGCTGGTGCGGCACAAGCACTTAACACGAGGCCCAGCACCATCAAAAGGGCAACAACTTTCCACAGATTTGATTTAATCATACGTGTTGAATCTCCTTAGTAGTATGTAGGTTGAATAAAACCCCTAAAGCCGCAGCTAGCCGTGAACTGTTTATTATGGACTGTTCTGCCCCGTTGAATTACGCACAACGAGTTCGACTGATAGGATGTGTTGTGCTGCCGACAAATTATGATCCACGATTCGGGCTAGTAAGCACTCGAGCGCTAGACGCCCCATTTGAGGAATTGGCTGTCGTACCGTTGTAAGAGCAGGAACTGTCAATCCAGAGGTCAAAATGCCATCATGACCCGCAATCGAGAGTTCTTCTGGGACCCGAATCCCGCGCTCATTGGCTGCTGCCAGCGCCTGCATGGCCATGGGGTCGGTAAAAAAAAGAATCGCCGTTGGTGGTACATCCATCGCAAGAAAGGTATCTATCGCGCGCTTGCCATCTTGCGGATCGTTGCCGTCGGTCTCCACCACTAGACTTTCATCCAGCGGAATTCCTGCGTCAGCCAACGCCATACAATAACCAGCATAGCGATCCATATTTGTTTCATGCATCTCTGGACGGCTGGTAAAGCCAATGCGCGTATGACCGAGTTCAATAAGATGCTGAGTCAGCATTCGCCCGCCAGATTCATGATCCGCCGCGATGTAAGAAACATCTTTAGATGGCACCCGGCGTGGCAACACAACATAAGGAATCTGTTCCTTTTCCATCAAGTCAAGGGTCTCTTCGAGCTGTGGGGGCCAAAGGAGTAAAAGGCCATCAACTTCGCGCGCACGACAAATTTTACTGATGCGTTCTGGATGTTGGGCGACACTTGTGTAGAGAATCAGGTTGTAATCGGCTCGTTCTGCTGCCAACGCTGCCCCTGGAATGAGCTCTGACAAAAAATCATCTACAATGTTGATGGGATAATTGACCACCATGCCGATTTTTTCTGTGCGCTGACGGCGTAGGTTGCGCGCTGCCATATTGGGGTGATACCCCAATGCTGTCGCTGCTTCCTGAATACGTTCTTTGGTTGCAGGCGAGATGTCACTATATCCATTGAGCGCCTTGGAAACTGTAGAGATTGACAGACCAAGATGCTTAGAGATATCCTCGAGTCTGACCGACATACTGAGCAACTTGTAAGGGAATGGGATGCGTTAAAGTTCGAGTGTGTACCACAAAGTGTGTAAATGAACATTGCTCAGTCAGAGAACCGCTCCATTTACACACTTTGGAACACACTCCCTTAGTTTCTAAAACGTTTTAGAGTGTTGATCCTAGACTATCACGAAAACGTTTTAGTTGTCAAGATGAATACTCGCTTGTTTATGGTAGCAGCTCATGCTATCATGATAGCCACAGAGTGATATGTCTATCAGGTACGCCAAACCATGACCTTATGGCGCTTTATTCCATTAGCCGATTACATCAAAGACCTAGCCTTTGATCCAGAGCCCGATAAAGGGCTCTTACGGCACGTTTGGGAACACTATTTCTCACGTACAAAATCGACTGAAGAGAATGAGGTAGAGTTTGTTAGCCCCGATCTACAATCCGCCCCGGCTCGTCTGCTCGATTGGGTTGTTCCGCCGCCTAACTGGTTGGAAGCGTCTGATCCCATCGCGAAACGATCTACCAAAAACGGAGTTGGAACCTCTATATTTTACCGCACAGAATTATCTCCTGATCCAGGTGAAATTGACGACTTGAGCACCAGTGACATGGTCCATCGCCAACTCTCCTTGGCATTAGAAGCTTGGCAAGGTACACATCCCAGAGAACCGGGGATTCAGATGCTCTTGACTGCACCTCACAGTGGAGTCGACGAGATGGTACGAGGATGGGCGCAGCGTCAGGGCTATTTATTACCCGTTGCACCAACGAACGAACAGATTTGCGCTCCAAGCGCTCTGTGGCTCGATGAGCTAAAGCAGCAATTGCCTACTGACTTAGAACGTGAAGAGGATCAAAGCAAATTGGTGATTGTTGGACTGGAGAAATATTATCTGCGTCACCATAATGGGCTCGGTTTGATTCGCCGTTTGATGGATTATTTAACCACAGAGGGACCGCCCAGTCTTGTGGTTTGTCATAGTTGGGCGTGGGCCTATTTGCACGATGCACTTCATGTTGATGCGATGGTGCGACCACCTCTCACGCTGGAGCGCTGTTCAGGAGAAGCGCTCGGTGCTTGGTTGATTGAACTGTCGAGCGGCTCACATCATCGAACGTTTACCTTCCGACGGGGCAAGACGATTCTGTTCACGGTTGGGGCAGAGCCGCCGGACGAAGCAAATGAGAAGGTCTATCAGACATTCTTTGACAAGCTGGCCGATATTAGCCGCGGCAATCCTGGGATTGCCCGTGCGTTGTGGCGCCATAGCATTACTATTGAAGCATCTGTGGATGTGCACGAGCAAGTTCAGCGAGAGGCCGCAGACGATCCCGGCTACACAATTTGGGTTCAGCCAATTGACGAAACGATTCTGCCCGTTGTGCCGAGTACCTTTACCAATGACGATGCCTTTATCTTGCAAACTCTGCTCATCCACAATGGGCTTCCACGTACGCTTCTTCAAGATGTCTTGCCACGTTCAACTTCGTTCATTTTGCGCAGACTCCAGGTCATGCTCAATGCAGAGTTGGTTCAATATCGAGATGGACTGATCGAAGTTTCGCCGCTTGGCTATTTGGCGGTACGAGCTTTCTTGCGGGAACAGGGCTTCTTTGTCGATGATTTGTAATAAGGCCATTCCAGAGAAATAAATCCCTGATTTGCCAAGTCGATTTCTCTGGAATGGTTTGAGTTTTCCAGATCAAATTAGGGATTTTAATTGTTGAAAAAACCTAAACCCCAACCCTTATGTTAGAAAACTTCATTGAACTACTTTCTGGTTTTGGCATTGATCTGACGACAAATTTGAGCATCGAGCAATTCAGGAATATTCCAATAGCCGTGGGCGTATTGTTGAGCGCATGGGTATTAAACTGGATCGTTCGGAGTGTATTGGCGAGCCTGGCAAATGCTCTTCCAGAGAGATTGCGACCACGAATCGAACGCTGGCATCCAGTTTTGAGACTGATCATCCAACTCATAGCGATTGTGCTGGTGATCATGCTCATGACGCTCAGTCCGGTTGCCACGCTGCTTTCCGCACTGGTCACGATTGGCGTGATCATGCGCGATTATTTTAGTAGCCTCATTGCTGGTGTGGTCGCCATGTGGGAGATGCCCTACCGATCTGGCGATTGGGTTAGCTTGGGTGGATATTATGGGCGGGTTCAAGAGATGGGTTTGCGTTCGGTGCGTCTCGTTACACCCGATGACACATTAATTGTGGTTCCCCACTCCATCATTTGGAATGGTGTCGTCGCAAATGCCAACGATGGCCAACCAGAACATCTATGTGTGGCCGATTTTTATCTTCATCCAGATCACGATGCACGCGCCGTACGTGAAAAACTGCGCGATGTAGCCATTACAAGCCCCTACATTCGCCTCGATAAAGACGCCGCCGTCATTGTATTTGAGAAACCTTGGGGCACCCATTATCGAGTCAAAGCATATCCTGTCTCGGGCAGCGACGAATTTCTTTTCATCAGCGATCTGACCGTACGCGGCAAAGAAGCGCTCTTGGCCATGAGGTGTCGACATGCAGTGGTGCCCACTACAATATCTGACCAGGCCAATCCAAATTTTAAATCATCCACAGATTGACGGCATTGACTGGATTTCTCTTCTAATCCTATAAATCCTGTTCATCTGTGGATCATATCTTTTTTGGAATCGCCACCACAATGCAAAAAATGATCACTACTTATAAAGGTCGTTGGTGTTATAGTATGAGAGCCCCAGTCTATGCTGGGGCTCTGTTGTGTGTGGACTCATCCAAGAATTCGGTGCAAACTTTTGGGTTCGCCAGAGAAAGGCTAGAGAATTTGCACAACGTTGTCTGACGAGTGCATACATATCATCCGACATCATTATGTCGTGAAGCTGCCCTTTAGCCATAAAAGAAGGCTTTTGCCTCTGGGAGATTTTGATGCAATTAAATTCTGCCACACCTGTGGCACTGGAAGATTCGAGTTGGAAAAGTGTTGTTGCCCAATATCAATCATCGCGTCTCTGGATTAGCACTTGGCAACTGTGTAATTCATTTTTGCCCTTTGTCCTTCTCTGGTATTTGATGGTGCAGAGTCTTGAAATTAGTTATGTGCTGACATTGCTACTCGCATTTCCTACAGCTGGTCTATTGATGCGGTTGTTTATCATTCAGCATGACTGTGGACACGGTTCCTTCTTCAAATCGCGCAGAGCAAACGATTGGGTGGGGGTGCTGTGCGGCTTTTTTACTTTTACACCTTATTACTATTGGCGCAAAGGACATGCGATTCATCATGCCAACGCAGGAAATCTAGAACACCGTGGGATCGGTGATATCTATACGATGACCGTCAACGAATATCTTGAGCACTCGAAGTGGGGAAGGCTCAAGTATCGCATCTATCGCAATCCCGTTTTTCTCTTTGTCATCGCGCCGATTTTGCTCTTTATAATTCTCTATCGCTTCCCTGGCTCCAGAAACAAAGCACTTCGACGAGTTGAGTCCAGTATTTGGTGGACAAATTTAGGTATTGCAGTGCTTACAAGTATTGTGATTTGGTTTGTGGGCTGGAAGGCGTTTTTGCTCGTGCAACTACCCGTGGTGGCAATTGCCTCTTCGGCAGGCGCTTTCCTCTTTTATGTTCAGCATCAATTTGAAGAAACCTATTGGTCTGATCCGGAGAGTTGGGATTACACGCTCGCTGCGTTGCAAGGCAGTTCCTACTATCGGCTGCCGAAAGTATTGCAGTGGTTCACTGGAAATATTGGTTTTCACCATATTCACCATCTGAGTCCACGCATCCCCAACTATCGCTTGGAACAATGTCATAACGAGAATGCACTCTTTCGAGACACAGTGATTCTAACACCTCGCAGCAGTGGCAAGAGTGTTCTGCTAACACTCTGGGATGAGGATGATAAAAAGTTGATTGGCTTCCGTCAGCTGAAGGACCGACAGTTGCGAATGGCACAGGCAGGATAATGTCAGTCGACCTCAATCGTTAGAAATGGATAGATACAACGACAACGATTTAGAAGTTTTACGGGTCAAAAGCCAATTTCATCCAGCAGCAGTCTTCCGACAAGGGCAAGTTATCATTAAGGAAACGGGTGAGTGGGCAACGGCCGTCCATTTACTCTTACGCCATCTTGATGCAGAGGGGTTTCCCGGAGCCCCCCGTGTAATTGGCTCTGGATTTGATGTAGAAGGACGTGAGCTTCTCACTTACGTCGAAGGTGAGTTCCAAGATATGGGTCTCTGGCCTTTAGAAGGGTCCGCAATATTGGGGAAGATGATACGGGATCTCCATCAAGCTACTGCATCTTTCCAGCCACCTCTTAATGCACGATGGTACCCTTGGTTTGGTCGTTCTTTAGGGGAATCTCCCTCCATCATTGGACATTGTGATGTGGCCCCGTGGAATGTTGTGATACGCGATGGATTGCCATTTGCTTTGATCGATTGGGAATATGCTGGCCCGGTCGATCCTCTGATCGAACTGGCACAAGCTTGCTGGTTGAATGCTAAGCTTCATGATGATATCGTGGCCGAACGAGAGGCGTTGCCTTCTCTTGGAATACGTGCGCAGCATCTGCGGGCAATTGTCGATGGGTATGGGCTTTCAGCTCAAGAGCGGCAGGGCTTCGTCGATAAGATGATCGACGTTGCCATCTGCGCCACTGCCAATGAAGCGGACGAGGCGCAAATTTTGCCAGATACAAAGCTGGATCAGGTGGATGATCAAGTGCTATGGGGATTTGCTTGGCGGGCGCGCAGCGCAGCTTGGATGATCCATCATCGTGCAACACTGCAGAATGCATTAGCATAGTCAGTTCGGCGACTCCAAAAAGGAATGGGAATTTAATAACTTGTACAGTTTGTGCGAGATTAGAGACTGAGAGATTACAACGGCCGGATCTCTCTATCTTTAATCTCACAATCTCCAAATGTCGAAGTTATTTGCGGCTCATTCCTAAATACTCCGTAAAGTAAGTTATGCGGTCTGTTGGCCCCCATCCCCAGCCCTTCCCCCACTCGTGGAGGAAGGGAGCCAGATTCCCCTCTCCCGGGCTGGGAGAAGGGCCGGGGTGAGGGCCAAAATGCCAAAATACTTTGTTTACGCAGTACTAAATGGCTTTACACGAAATGGTTGACCTTCCAGATACCCAACCATCACATTACGATACCGATTCCTGCACATCCACACCGTGCCACGTCCGTGAAACGTTGCGCGTCATCTTTTTGACATAGGCGTCTTGCAAATCGATACCGCCGTAGTTAGCCATTTTTAAGATGTAGGCCAAACAGTCGGCGAGTTCTTCACCCAAGTGGGTACGGGCTGTGTCTTCTTCTGGTGTGTTGATCACTTTCGAGAGGTGGCGATACGCATTGACTGCCTCCCCGATTTCCCCAGCCATGAAGCCTACATTTTTGATGAAGTCGGCTTCGAAATTTTTGGCCTGATCGAGCTGACGGTGGAATTCCTGCATATCTTGTAGTTTGAGATTTTCTTTTTGCAATAGTTGGATCATAACGGTTCTGAGCCTTATGATTGTGAGCTTGGAGATTTTGGTGTATTAGGGTCTGCGGCAATGTCTGTCGGATGGCGAAGTTTTATCGTTAGATGGGGTGAGCGATCCGGCGCTATTCCAAGACGAAAAATGTATCAGGTGTTTTGCGAGCTGATTGTTCGACAAGTAGCTGAAGCGATGACAATGATGTCTATTTTATACGCATACCTTACTGAACGCATAACTTTCGACGGCATCTTGGCTCCATTAACGAACGTGAATTTTCGTCGTTTGTGGATGAGCAATGGCTTTTGGTGGCTCTCTCTCTCGATGGAAATGATCGTCTATGGTTGGTTGGTTTTGGATATGACCAACTCAGCCTGGCTTGTGGCAGTCATCGGCTTCTTTCGCACGGCGCCTTTCGTCGTCTCTGGTTTTGTTGCTGGTCCGATGGCAGACCGCTTTGGTCGTCGACGCGTGATACTTTGGTCACAAATGGCAAACGTGGCAACGTATACACTCATCGCTATTCTACTCTGGACTGCGCAGATTCGCTTCTGGCATCTAATTGTTGGCGCTCTGATGTTTGGATTCTCCTGGTCTTTGGAATTTTCTTCGCGGCGAGCGCTTCTGCCAGATTTAGTCGGTAAGAATCGCACAGTTGACGCCCTTCTTTTGGATAGCTTTTTGGCGGGGAGTTTACGGATCGTCGGTCCTTTCTTGTCTGGATGGATTATAGAGCATGCCGGAACCTCTACGTGTTTTGCATTTCTGGCGTTCATGGCTAGCGGTGGCGTAGTTCTCATTCACTCCCTATCTGATCGAGAGATTCCGCGTACCAACATGTCGGGTCAACCATCTTCTCTACGTATGATTGCTCAAGGTCTCCAGTATGTCCGACACAGCCAGCCTATCTTTGCCGTCGTTTTGATTACCGTTGTGGTAAACTTTCTCATCATTCCATACATTTCACTTTTGCCCATCTTTGCGCGAGATATTCTGGGGCAGGATGCATCGGGTTTAGGGCTATTGGGAACGGGTACGGGAATCGGTTCATTTATCGGCCTGATCGTGATCAATCAACTGCGTCAACGCGTGGGGCAGGGGTCGATCTTTGTCATCGGAACGTTTTGCGAGTGCTTCGCATTGATTGCGTTTGCGTCCTCTACTCTCTTCCCCTTTTCGTGGATCATGCTTCTAGTCGCAGGTATTGGACATAGTTGCTTCGCCGTGTTGCAGAGTTCAATCGTTTTACTTGCCGCGAGCGACGAGATGCGGGGACGAGCGATGGGAGCGGTTGTTCTTGGCATTGGTGCTGACCCGTTGGGGAAACTTCAGATCGGCTTCCTGACCGAGAATTATGGTGCGCCATTTGCTGTTGTTGTGCATGCCGGTTGCGCTGCTGTGTTGATAGCTGTCATCACCTCAGCTTTTCCCCAGTTGCGCCAACCGATTTCGGATAGTCATTAACAGCCTCGTAAAGACAGGCGATTCCAAAAAATAAGAGATCCACAGATGAACAGGATTTACAAGAGTATACTGCGGTTGTGATGAAAACCGTAATAGTGACATTTGTCACCCTAATTGACAATTTCAAGGGTTTGTAGAGGGTTCGCACCTCAAATTTGTCATGTTGTAACCTTTTTGACGCTAACAGACCCTCAGAGGTGTTCTAAGGACTCGCTTGTATAGGGTTTGAACACCCAAAATCAGGGACCAAGGTGACAAATGTCACTATTACGAACACTGTACATTGGCTATCAAATTCTTTTGGCAGATTAATGACGATTCGCGAACTCTTCTCTGAGAACTCGAGTATACCTGTCACAGTCCATCCAACAAAAGCAGAATTTTCATCTGGAAATGCTTCAAGACTCAATGACGAACCTGTTGGGAAATATCTCCCATTTTCCGACAGTCGGTCGATTGTCCCTGGTCCCTCGACACGAATCCTTACAATAATAGAGCCCGGAATACAGTCTAATGGGGTAAAACGTGTTGGAGTTGCCGTTGGTGGAGTTGGTGTTAGTGTTGGAGTTGTTGGAGTTGGAGTTGCCGTTGGTAGAGTTGGTGTTAGTGTTGGAGTTGTTGGAGTTGGAGTTGCCGTTGGTGGAGTTGCTGTTAGTGTTGGAGTTGAAGTTGTTGGAGTTGAAGTTGTTGGAGTTGCTGTTGGAGTTGTTGGAGTTGCTGTTGGTTGCAGCGCTATCGTTATCTGTTGCAAATCCGATAGGAAATCTTCAAAGCGAAAACGATGTGTTGCCCCGAGAAATTGTAACCGTTGGTAAGGACGAGTTGTTACTAACAAAACTCCCCAGTGATACTCTTGACCAGATTTGAGTTGGGTCAGGCTTCTCGCTGCCTTTTGCAAATCAACAGAGACAGCTTTTTCTTTTCCAGCGTCAACTGGGCTAAAACCATCTATCAGCGGATCCGTTCCAACTTCCCAAAAAATCATCTCAAAGGCTTGATTTGGTGCTAGCTGTATGTCGGTCCGCCACGCAAATGTACGGCGCCCGCTCAATATGGAGTCTAGTGGTTCAACCAACTCAACGCTTGAATCAGAAGATAGAGCAGGAGGTCGTACAGACAAGAAAAAAGAAAGAATCCAGCCTCCTTTGGGGAAAATCTCTGGTGCCTCAATCTGTCTCCATTCCCCCTGACGAGCCACAACCGTGACAATCGTTCCTTGCGCTAAACGTGCAATCTCACGACTCGCCACATCGGGAGATTCCCGAACAATTGCCCCCTCAACATTTATCTGTCTCCTGCTGGGTGGATCAATCACTTCGGGGTCCGCAGTTGGGCTCTGTGCCAGCAGCACAAGGGCTGAGGCAGCGCTGAATATGAGAAGTAACAGTAAAAGCAACCCCTTATTGATCGCTCTATAAAACATTGGACTCTATCACTCCTTTGATTGAACTGAACGACCTGAATCCTCTGAATCCTCTGTCGGAGGCGGCTGTGATATTGACATTTACTCGTTTTGTAACATTTCTAAGCGCGCACGTACGATCTCTATTCTGGGTTCGATGATTTTGTCACTCGACGCCAAGAGCGACTCATAGAGCGTTTTGGCCTTATCCATCTTCCTTTCACTCTCATATAGCTGTCCAAGATTCAGGCTGGTCTCAACATCGGTTTCTCTATTCAGCGCCAAGGACCGTTCCATTTGCGTAATGGCCTCATCGGTGTGGCCAAATTGGTGCAAGGCGATGCCATAGAGACTACGAATATACGATTCACTTCGGCTGGGCGTCTCCAGGGCGATCTCAAATTCGTTCAAGGCCCGCTCTTCGTCACCGATCTGAACAAAAGATTGACCTATTGAGGCATGGATTAAAGCGTCATCATATGTGGGGTGCCGTAGGGCTTTGTGGTAATGCTCAATCGCCTCAGGATAATTCTTCAGCCGATAGAGAAATCCCGCAAAGGTTGAGTGTGCATGAGATGGATTGTTACTGAGCTCGACAACTTTTAGGTGATCAAGATAGGCCGCGTCGATGGTCCCCATCTGCTCGTAGAGTTTGGCCCTGTAGACATATGGTGTGACCAGACCGGGATTATGGGCAATTGCATCGCTGTAGGATTGCAGAGCATCTTCTACCTGGTCCATCTTTTCATAGAGCTGTCCCCAATCGACAGCGAGCCATGCTTCTCTGCTGGGATTCCCCGTGGCTCGAGCCTCGGCTTGGCTATAGAGCATCTTTGCATCCTCAAATCGGTTCAGGTTACGCAGAACGCGTCCAGCACTCAGATAGGCCGGAAAGAAAGTAGAGGCACAATTCGAGAGTTCACGGTCGCACGCTAAGATGGCTTGATACTCACGCCATGCACGCTCGTCGTCATTCATGGCTTCGTATGCAAATGCCCGATCATAGATGGCGGCAAGTTCATGAGGATGTCGGTTGGCAAGCCTGAGTACTTGCTCGAGCGCAACCTGTTTTTTTTCTTCCTCTCCCATTGCCCTGTAGTTATACATTTGCCCCAATACAACGGCTGGATCTTCGGGGTTTAGCAGCGCCGCTTGTTCAAGCACGACCTGAGAGCGTTTATAATCACCTTGTAACTGGTAGCATTTTCCAAGATAATAGTAAATCAGGCCAAGGTTTGCTTCATCGGCAGATAGTTCAGCAGAGCGCAAAAGTGCTAGCGCGATCTCGAATTGTTCTGCCGCTAGCAAGACGCTCTGTTCTTCAAAATAGTAATAGAGTCCCATGCTGAATGCTGTGAGTCCCAAATTCTGTCGGCTGGCCTCTTCCTTCACTGTGAGACTGTCGGGATTGCGGATATCGATACTACTATCGACATAGGGATTGACAAGCGGCAATACGCGTGGAGAGACAGCATCGTCCATCAATCCAGGTGCTTCGAGTACCTGCATATTGAGCACAACTCCTTCATCCCCTGCCAAAATATGTCCCCACATGACTAGCTCGGCGCCAATTCGGTCACCTTCTATCCGAGCCTGTTCAGCATTCTGAACAATCCCTATGCGCTGCGATTCAACCTTGTCTTGGAGTTCAGGGGTTGTTCGAATCGTTCGATCTATATCCTCAAGAAGTAGCTTGGAGAGCTGAAGCGCTCGTGCAGTCGCCTGAAACCCCGCACCCTCTCCAAAGGTGGCAACGGCAATCCCGAACTTATCTGACGGAATCACCGGTGGTGCCAGCGACCTTTGAACAATGAAAAACATAATGCCTGTCACAATGACGGTGAAAACGCTGGCAGCCAACAAAGGTCGGCTAATTGACCTGCGCGCAGAATGAACTTGCGCCACGTTGCCCCAAAGCAAGAGGGCAATGGCCAGAAGTAGCGCCATTGCGAAATAAGCGAGCCACGACGTCCATAAATCAAGCCACGGAATCAAATAGCGATCTCTGTACTGGAAGAAAAAAACGCCCAGGGCAACTTCTAACGCAACAACAACAAGTACGAGTCTCAGTAGATCCAAATTTGGCGTTTTTGGCTATTTTCAGTCGAGATTGCAGGGATTTTGGAGTCATTTATTCAGATTTCGGTTACAGAAAACAACCTATTTCATATCTGAAAATCGCCCAAATCTAACGCAAAAACTAGATATCGACCGGCAAATTTGTATTTATGTCAACTGTTTAGCCAGAATTCTCTCTCAAAACCTGAAATTTGGATCTACTGAGTCTATAGTGACGCCTGAGCAGACCTCCCAGATCCTGATAAATTATCTGAACGCTAGGCTGGTTCGTAATGTACTGCGTAATCTTGTGGCTTATATTGGCATCGCGACCAGCAATAGTAGAATCGCGAATGTCCCCACCGATATGACCGACGTCTACGTTGCTGTCTCCTCGGTCGACGTCAGCAGACTGAGATTTATTCGTCATGCAGATCTATCCCTTGCGTATTCTCAATGCTATGCCTCGTAGCCGACCTTATCCCCCAAAAGTCACAGATAAAGTTAAATTGGAAAGACGAAGAAAGATGGTATCTTGGTAAGAAATATGGAAAATGCCATGCGAACAAAGAAGAGCGTTTGGCGGAGGGAAGTGAAATCTACCGATGTCAGATGGTCATTCTGCAAATGGTTAGATTTTGGACAATTCTGCTTAGGCAAAATGTCAGGATTTCATCCGCCCACAGTATAATTGTCTACGAAGTAGGCAAGAATTGCAAGTGATGAATTCAGTGACTGGGTTAAGAACCTATCCGAAAAGTGGTTGTGAGTCCAATTAGCTTCTCGAGTGAGAGTGCATCATCACAGAACTTTTGGATAAGCACTAAGATAGAACAAGATGAGGTTCCGTTCGCAAAGACAATCGGGAGGCCCTCGTGATCAAAATTCTCTTCTTGGTGGCAAATCCTTCAGATAGCACCAGACTCAGACTTGACGCAGAGAGTCGAGCCATCGAGCGGGCATTGGGGCATGCAGAGTTCCGCGACGAGTTCGATATCCAACAGCATTGGGCTGTTCGTGTCGCTGATTTACAAGGCCTGTTCCTGTGTCATCAACCAGATATCGTCCACTTCAGCGGGCATGGAAGTGCTCAAAGCGAAATTATCTTAGAAGATCATCATGGAAACAGTCAACCAGTCTCATCAAGAGCCCTGAGTCAACTCTTCTCTGTGCTCAAAGATAATATTCGATGTGTCGTTCTCAATGCTTGTTACTCGGAATCACAGGCACAGGCAATCGCACAGCACATTGATTGCGTGATCGGTATGTCTAACGCAATTGGGGACGCATCCTCCGTTAGCTTTGCCACCTCTTTTTACCAAGCATTGGGATTCGGCCGAGACGTGAATACAGCGTTTGACCTGGGGCGTGTGCAGATTGACATGGAGAATCTGGGGCAAGAAGATGTGCCACAATTGAGAACCACAAAGAGTGATCCAACAAAGATTTTCTTTGTGCGCAGTAAAACAGATTCTTCTTCAAGCGGGCATACATCTCAACCAGAAAAGACACCCGTTGCAAGCAGCAGTGAGGATCAAAAAGCATCTAGTGGTGTAAGCATCGGCCATGTCAGCGGGGGGATAACTGGCTCCATCATCGCGGGTCGAGATGTAACAAATGCCACGATTACGACAGGAACGCAATCGGTTGCCGAAGAACCAACTGTCGACAAGCTCTCTCAACTCTTGGTCGAAATCACGGCGAATCAAGAAGCACTGAGTGCGCTTTCTCCCGCCAATCGCCGCAACGCTCAAGGTGCTGAAGATAACGTGAAAGAAGTAGCCCAAAAAGTCAAACCCGACATGGCGCAGGGAGAGGCCTCATCCATACAAGAATACCTGGCCGAAGCATCAGAGTTATTAAATGGTGTCTTGGACAGAGCGAAGATGGTCTCCCAAAAAGCTGGGGATGTCACTGATACCGTGCAACCTTTGGTCGAAAAACTTGGACCAGTCGTCATGAAAGTGCAAACAGCAGCGCGATGGGTGGCCCATATCTGGTTGTAGATTCTGACACTTGTCCCAAGAATTTGAGCGTTCGATCACTGCTGTTTGTTCCAAATAAACCGATGGTCGCATAGTTCAATCTATCCCAACTTATACCATCTGCTGTGTCAAATACCGTGAATTCATGGCACGTTTGCTCTGGGACATTGAGTTCTTTCATGGCGCTTGATTTGGCATTTGGTATTATAAGCCATCTTGAGGTTCAATGGTACTTTGGCTCATCTACCACAAATATGCACAGCGAACGATTGGTGTCAGAGGAATTCATCCGTTTGCACACATTTGGGAGATGAGCGTTGTACTTTTAGGCTTTGCAAAGACCATGAATGTGTTCCAATTGAGCCTCAGTCGATCCAAAATGTGCCTTGTGATCGCGGAGAGAGCGCACCTTTCCCTTGCAAAGGCGTTCTCTAATGCGGCTCTACTCGACCGAAACCGGCGTTCTCTATTACACGCAGTAGGATTTCTCAGAGGTAGAGCGTTCAAATGGCGAAAAAAGACGCAGTAGAGAATCTCGGACCATTTGGCCCGCTCGAGTCTGTTTTGACTGAGAAATGCAGGATTATGTCTACTGCGTGTAATAGAGAACGCCTACTCCGCGTATATTTATTTTTTGGATTGATCTGAGGTCATGAGCAATTAAGTGGCTAAGGCAGAATCGTAGGTGATTCCATGCTCAACATAGAATTTGAGGAGAGTCAAGGCCTCTCCCCACCCAGTGGCCGAGCCGACCAGCACCTGTTCGCGCGCCAGCGTCGCCTCGTAACCATACTCACGAAGGCGCACGATTGTGCCTTCGTCAACTGCCTCAAACGTCAGATCAACCGTTACTTGCTCTTTGCGCCATTGAAATGCATAGCGCTGGGGACGATCTGCAATGAGAACAGGGCCTCTGTCTTCTGCCGTATCTTTGTCTGGTCCCCAATCCACCCAACGCCAGATCATCTGGCCACCAGGACGCGGATCGACTTCCGAGCCTGTGGTAAACCAGCTGTTCAGATGTTCGGTAGTCGTAAATGCATCATAAACGGTCTCAGGTTTCGCATAGACCAAAACGCTGTGCTGCACTTCTAGTTTACTTTGTTGTGTCATTCTGTTGCTCCTCGCTTGGATTCTGACTGAGCAGATAATCTTCCAATTTCCGCAGACGACGATCCCACTGCTCCGTGATTGCCGCAATCCACGCCGTCGTTTTTACTAAGGGTTGCGGATTAAACGAATAGTGCGTTTCGCGTCCGCTGCGCTCCGCTTGAACGAGTTCAGCTTGGGCTAAGATGTTTAGATGTTTAGCCACCCCTTGACGCGTAATGGGCAGTTCGCTGGCTAATTCGGTCGTCGTTTTACTTTCACCAAGTGCAAGTTTTTCGAGTAACTGCCGACGCCTGCTGTCAGAGAGGGCTGCAAAGACGCGTTCTTCTAGATTTGATTCGATTTCTGACATGGTGGTCTATTGAGAATTGAGAGAGTAGAGATTATAAGGATTCAGAAGATGGGACACAGATGAACACAGATCTCACGGATTTACTCTGAGAGAATCCGTATTCATCCTGAAAATCCGTGTCCTACTTTTCAATCCCTATAATGTCTAGTGTGTCCCAAAGTGTATAAATGCAGCCGACTCCCTGGCTGAGTGGCGTTCATTTATACACTTTGTGGAACAGACTCAGAACTGACGAGATGGTCGGCTAACTTTGGCAATTCCTCATCCCAGCCGCTTTCATGCTCAGGTCTGGAGATTCCAACGAGATGAGGGGCTAGCGAGGCAAATCCTGTTTCGATTAGCGCGAGTTGGGTACCATCATCAGTCGACTCTAATTTGAACGTGATCAGCGTACTGTTTTCCACAGTTAGTTCATCATTGTTCTCACCACCATACTCTGCACCATACGCCAACCAGCGAAAAGCAAACTCGTTGGGCGGGTCAATCTTTTCCACCATGCCGAGAACAGTGCTTTCGTTGTTCCACTCCAACCAAACACGACCACCCACTTGTGGATCGATCTCAGCTCGTTTCGCAAACCAGTTGCTGAGTCCGTTTGCGGTTGCAACAGCGTCCCATACTCGATTGCGTGGGACAGGTAAGTTGAGGATCCGTTCAATTTTGTCAGATTCAGCCATTTTGCGCTCCTTATTATTGAGTGGTATCCCACAAATCGTGCAAGAGCGACTGGATTGCTCAAAGAAAAAGCAATTTTATATACAGTAGATCGCAAATGTGTCATTCTTGAACGAAGTGAAGAATCTAACGATTGCTGTTTACTGATACACAATTTGGGATACCGCTTTTTACTATTCGCTCATCAGATGAAAGCGTGCAATTCACTGACAATTCGACAGTTTGATCGTATATTTGCACACGTTCTGGATGAAAGGCCTTTTCCACCGATGAGCCTTATCGTTTACAGGCGCAACCAGATGGTTGCGTATTTGTAGTTTATCATAGATTTTGCAAAATTGCAACCATTTGGTTGCGAATTGATGTTTAAAATTCTTCCGGTTCTTTGAGGTTTTGTGGGGTAAACGTTGGATAGTTTGTTGGTTTGCTCGTTTGTCAACCAACAAACTATCCAACAAACCAACTGAAAACCACACAGTTCCTCAGACAATCATTCTTCCTTTATGACAAGAACCGTGAGTCGAAGCTTAGATCTTTCCTGCCTCTTTCATCTCCTCCGCCAATCTTTTCTGATACGCGGCGTGGGCTTCTTCATCTACTTTGGCGCGTTCCGAGTAGTAGATAAAACCCAATGCGCGGCGCGTACGGGTTGAACTGAGGTTGCCGTCGGCACGATGGATGGTCATCGCATTGTGTACAAGTAGATCACCGGGTTGGGCTGGGAAAGCTACTTCATCTGCCTGATCGGTAGCCGTGCCATAATCGGTGACGCCTTGGGAAAAGCCGAGCGTTTTGGTACGACCGTGAGGACGCATCCCACGCAGATGAGAGCCGCGTACATAACGCACACAGCCATTCTCTTCGTCGACCTTATCCAGCGCGAGCCACATTGTGACCGCTTCGCAGGGCTTGAGCATAAAATAATAGCCATCTTGGTGGGGCGGGGTGGCCTTGCCAATCTGTGGTGGCTTGTTAAAGTATTGCATGTTTTTTCCAACGACAGGGCCGTTGAGGAGTAACTCGGCCAGCGCCTCAAATTTACTGCCAAACATGAGATCGTTAAAGTAAGAATGGTGGGTAAAGAGTTGCTGGATCTGTTTGAGGGTGTCAGGCTGGCCCAGTTCTTCATAAAAGACCTGTTCGCGCGGCAACTCCGGTACCCTGTCTTGAATAAAATCTGTGACCAGATTCTGAGTTTCTGTCACCTCTGCTGCACTCAGAAAGCCGCGCAGTGCCACATAACCATCACGCTCAAATGCCGCCACTACTTGCGCTGATTCATCTTGCCACCTCTGCCCATTCAGTTCTTCCATTCCAATTTCCTCCGTTTTTGTGCTATACCACCG
This sequence comes from Chloroflexi bacterium TSY, assembly GCA_019217005.1. The sequence goes on along the minus strand of JAHBNG010000127.1, from coordinate 17,135 downwards.
ATTTTGATAAGGCACAAGAATTATAGGTTGCTCAGCACGTAGATTCAAAAGGAGCAAATCAACGAAATGTGAAAAACGGTATCACAATTTATTTTTGGGGCGCAACTTTGACTTCAGAATCAGGTCATAATCAGTAGATAAACATGCGGTGAGCCAACACAACAGGGGATGAAAAATGTGTTAAAGTGTGGTGGCAGCCGCCGAACAGAAATCGGGAAAGGTCCGTGGTCAAGTAAAGAACGCTCAGTAGCTAGATTGGTGTACACCGACGCACCACGGGATGTGGACGTTCCTCGGGACGAAACACGCAGGGCAGACTGTGCTCACAATCGGTACATAAGCGGCTGCGAAAGGAAAGGAAGATGGAAGTGATGTTTCCGAAGTGCAGCGGCCTGGATGTTCACAAGCGGATGGTAGTGGCGTGTGTGGTAGATGAATCAGGAGGATGGAGCAGGTGCGCAAGCGATTTGGGACAACGACGGTCGAGTTGGAGGGTTGAGGTCGTGGCTGTCGTCGTATGGGATCACGCATGTGGCGATGGAGAGTACGGAGTGTATTGGAAACCGATCTACAATGTGTTGCATGAGCATTTTGAGGTCTGGATTGTGAATGCCCGCCATCTGGCACAGGTGCCTGGTCGCAAGACGGATGAGAGCGATGCGGCCTGGATCACGAAACTGATGAGTTATGGACTGCTGGAGCGCAGTTTCATTCCAGATGTGGAGCAAAGGGACTTGCGAGACCTGACGCGCTATCGGACGCGTCTCTTGCAAGAAGAGTGCGGCAGTCAATCGCCTGCATAAGGTGTTGGAAGATGCCAACGTCAAGTTGGGATCGGTGGTCACGAGCATCCAAGGTGTATCGGCACGCCAGATGATCGAGGCCCTGATTGCAGATGAGATGGACCCAGAAGCCATGGCTGACTTGGCACAAAAGCGGCTGCGGGCCAAGATTCCCCAGTTGGTTGATGCGTTGACGGGACTGGTCCGTCCTCATCATCGTTTTATGCTGCAAGAAGTTCTGCATCATCTCGATCACCTGAATGTACGCATTGATGCCCTCAATCAACAGATTGGGGTCCTCATGGCTCATGCTGCATGCTGACCTCATCGCACGCGATGCCATGGTGTGGGGCGAGTCGTCGCCGAGATAATTCTGGCGGAGATCGGTCCCTCGGTCGAAAGCTGGCCCTCAGCTAAGAAACTGGCCTCCTGGGCTTGTGTCTGTCCTGGCAACAACGAATCGGCGGGCAAACGCAAGAGTGGTCGCCGACGAAAGGCCAGAAATGGTTAGTCACCGCCCTCGTTGAAGCGGCTTGGGCCGCCTCTCGCACCAAGGACACCTATCTCGCCGCACAGTTCCACCGTCTCAAGGCACGACGCGGAGCCAAGCGGGCAGCTATTGCCGTGGCCCATTCCATCTTGACCATCGTCTATCATCTCATCGACAAGCCCGATGCCGTCTTTGAAGAACTCGGCGGCGACTTCTTTCTCAAACGACGCAAGGAGCATGCACAACCGGCGCACTCAAAACCCTCGAGTCCCTCGGCTTCAAGGTTTTCTTGGCACCGACCGCCTAAGTACGGTGCTCACTACAACTGATTTGCGTTGGGCACAGGCAACGACGCCACCCACTCTGGCGGGTCAACTTGGACCCGCTTCTTATTCAACGCGGCCTTTAACCCCTCTCTCTCTTCTCTTGCTGCCCTTTTTTTCAGGGCAGACCGCAATCGTTGGATTCTTTCAACTTCGCTTAAATAGATTGCATTCGATGTTCTTCACGCGCTCGTAGCGATGTGCGAGCGCGTTCGGAGCGCGTGGTTGTTATCATTGTCAGTGACTAATTTTTATTACAATTTTCAATCAAGAGCAGGCCAATTCGACAGAATGAGGTCCACTAGAACGATATTATTCGCAGGAGGCCTGAATAATGTACACATTATGTTTGATTTTAATGCAATTATTGATACCGGAAATGGGATTGTTCGACTGGAATCGAAATCCGGTTGAAGTAGCGGGCAGTTCTCAGATTGAAACTCATTTTGCGAAGGATAGTTTCGCCTGTGAGCATCGATGCGAAGTCTGGCAGCCTGCTGGCACGCAATTATACCTTACTCTCCAGACTATCGAAGCCAAACGGCTAAATGGACTATCACTGGTAACGATTCCATCTGGTTCCTATATCAAGGCAATTGGCACGCTTACAAGTCGTGGGAGGACTTGGCTTAAGATTGACACGGTTTGGACCTATTTGCCACAAATCCAGGAATTGAACGACCACTACGTCCATTGGGAAAGGCAAAAGCTCGATCTATCAGCACAAAATCAATTTGTTCCATTGGATAGTGCTATCAGTAGCCGTCTTCTCCCTATTGCATTAAGAGCACCTCAATCAGCGAAGAATCATGAGACTGCATCTCAGATTATCGATCTAGGAATCATGCCAGATAAACAAAACACCGCCGGATATGGACTGATGCTCAAGACCGTTAGACAGATCCCGGAAGAGGTTCAGAACACCAGGCAGATTGAGGTTACGCTCCATTTTAAAGATGGTCGCAAGCGTGTTCGTTATTGCTCGATGTATCTGCCGGCTCACTCTATTACTGAACGCGTAACGATATCCCACTGCTTTGGTGTAAACGATTTTTGGACGGAAGAGGCTCTCTCAATACGCCAGCTGATCGTCCGCGATGGAACACGATTACTCGAGGCAGAATTAGCGGTCGATAGCATAAATGGTGAAGATCTGACAACCATTAAGATACTGAGTGTCGACCGTTTGCCACAAGAACACAGAGAGTCCGTTTCTCAGATACCTGAAGCCATGACTTTTCAACAGGATGTGCTTCTGTTCGCTGGGTTTCCTGGCTTCCTACAGCCACCAATGCCAAGTCATACGCGCATCCGAGTATTCTTTACTGGCAAAATTGACTCGGCTGTTCATAATTGGGCAAACGGCATCGGAACGATTTTGGTTGAGTTGGACGGAATCATTCTGCCCAAGTTGAAAGGAATGTCCAATAGTACTGTATTTATCCAACGATCTCGCTCACTTGAGCCAATCGGTTTGGTCTCGGCAGGTTATACATACCTCAAGCGGCCCCAAATTCCAGATGTCAAGTCGAGCAGTGTAATGAACCCGGCTCCCACCAAAATATTGGTGTTGCTCCCACCAAAAATAGACGAGTTGGCCATCCATCATGCGCATTCTCGTAAGATCCAAACAGAGACCTTCTTTTTGAACGATTTTGACCAGTTGGTGCAGGAAGTCGTTGCTGGTCGAGCGGAGATTGACCGCTTCTTATTTGAGAACTGCGAACCCGACGAATATAAAGAGCTGACCTGGAAACTCAATACGATCTATGCCGTTGGTCCTAGACAACAGCTTCTGAAAGCAGGGAAATTTAATCAGCGACTTATCTTTATTATCGGTGACCATCAGAGACAAATTGCTTATTCTTTTGTGGTTGAGCCGCCATATGCCGATCAGCCTGCGTCCTATGAATTTATTCGGGTCTATGGTATCCAAAATCTGCCACCGGCAAGAACCCAAACCTTAAATCTATCATGAAAAACAACGAGACTATTGTTTAGAGCATTGCAAGCAGATTTATATTCCCGGCATTGCCAAAGACCACGTGCAGTAATCGGCGCTAGCAATCCCTGCGATATCAAGTCTCAATAGGAATCGAAATTAATCCCAAAATATAATTTCTCAGAGAGCTTTGTCCCATGTCTCTTAGAGCAGACACGGGATAGAGCTTTTCTGGATCAATACCTCCGCTCTGGCTGACAATAGCGCGTTCCCCTCTCAGCTGCCCGATGCTTCGGCAACAACCCCCAGATTGCTCACTATAAAGAAATTCATAGCCATATTTCCTCCTAGAACGATCTCAGAACGTTTTCGGAACGTTTCGCCTTTACCTTGTCACTATACAAAGGAAAACAAACATGCCATAGAGATCAGGGCCAATCAGCAAAATAAAATAAGGAGCTACATTGGCTTACGAACGATGACAATCGAAATAAGGAGAACGTACATGTACCTGAAATACTTCTACAACAAAAACTTAGCGCAAGCATCCTACATGGTAGGCTGTGCCAAAACTGGCGAAGCATTGATCGTCGATCCCGGGCGCGATAGTCAGCAATATCTTGATGCAGCAACCCAAGAAGATCTGCGCATTACCCATGTCACCGAAACCCACATCCATGCTGATTTTGTGAGCTATGAACAACCGCTCTATTTCGTCACGCCAACTGTGGACGCTATGCATGAAGCGCTGAAAGCACTGCGGGCCATCAGCATCGACAACGTCCTGGGAACGTCCTGGGCTACTTGACGCCCGACCTGGTCGCAGCAGGCACAGAACCCTTGCCTCAGATGTCGGCGCAAGAACTTGCTGAGCGTTTGCCCCACAACGACATGGTCGTCCTGGATGTACGCGGCGCAACAGAATATGCTCAAGCGCATATCAAAGGTGCCAGCAATATCGCGGTTGGTTTGCTGCCCCGCCATCTGGAGGAATTGCCCAAAGATGCACCGATTGTCACCTACTGCCGAAGTGGCTACCGTGCCCAAATTGCAGCCAGTCTGTTGCGATGTATTCAGGTTGCGTGCCGAATGCAACGTACGGTCAAGAAGTTGGGTGGATGGTCGGTGGGGTGCTTCATCCGTGCATTGCATTCTTGCGCTCTTGCCCCCAAGGCCAAGGGCATCCTCTTACCGGTGTTCATTGACGCTCAGGGTGATGATTCAGTCAATCAATGGCTGAATCGCTCTTCCCCGCTCTCTTTGATGTGATAAACGCGTAGCCGAAACGAACCATCGTGTTGCTTCTCCCATAGTGGTATGTTGGGTAGTTCCTCCAGATGCGGAATGGGGCCTTCGAGAATTGGATCGTTTGTCTTTGACAGAAAGAGCATGAGTTGCTCACGCAATTCGGAGCGGATTGTGGAATGGTCTGGCAGCGTTGCTACATTGTTTCGCTCATACGGATCAATTTCCAGATCATAGAGTTCATCCTCTGACGCTGGTGCTCCATAATGCGCTTCAGGAAGTTGCCGTTCTTCACCAAATCGAGCCAGCCAGTCTGTATCGATATAGGACGGTGTATCGGTGAAGTTGCGAATGTATTTGTACCGCGTCGTACGAATGGCCCGGCTGGGTGTATAATGATAAATTCCGGCGCGCCGCCCCCAGCTGTGCTGCGCAAAGACCTCGGAACGTTCAACATACGTACCGCCTGTCAATAGAGGACAAAAGCTGCGACCGTGTAGATCCTTCGGCGTCTCGAGCCCGGCCAGCTCGAGCAGCGTAGGCAGGAGATCGACATTGCTGAGCAGTTCATGGTAGACCTGACCGGCGCCCATCTTGGGAGGGTGCTTCATGAGGAGTGCAGTTCGAATCCCTGAATCATAGAGTGTATGTTTGGCACGACCGATGGCGGGTCCGTGTTCGGTCGTGAAAATAATGAGGGTATCATCCTCTCTTCCTGCCATCTTTACTGCATCAAGAATCTGCCCGACTTTGGCATCTAATTGCTCAATCACATGATGCAATGTCGCCAAGTCGCGGCAAACCAGCGGGATGTCTGGCAAATAGGGCGGCACAATCAACTGGTCAACCAACGCCGGATTATATTCGTTGCCAAAGGGTCGATGGACATCATCGAACGAGATCGAGAGAAAGTATGGTTTTGGGCGATGACTTGTCTGTTCCGTAATCCACTGAGCAGCAGTAGCTTCCAAAGTGCTATTCGCTGGAATTTCGATGTGAGTACTGAACCCTAACTGAGCCGGAGTGTTACGCATTTTGGAACTTCCGATTAGAACGGACTCGTAACCATTGTGTGCAAACCATTAGGCCATACACTGCGTGCCCTCGTTCAACGGAAACTGACCATGTACGCCAACCGTATGGGGTAAGCGCCCAGTATAGAGACCGGCCCGGCTGGGCATACAAATTGGGGCCGTGGCAATCATCTGCGTAAAGAGTGCACCCTCTTGAGCCAGACCATCGAGGTTTGGTGTATTCAAATGTTGCCGCCCATAGCAACCGAGCCAATTGCCCAGGTCGTGACAGTCAATATAGACAATGTTTGTCATGCAATGTCTCCCATTTTCACAATCTCAAACAGACGAAGTCGATGTGCAAGCCTGGCGAGGATGGCTAAGTTTGCGATCAGGGCAAATCCAAAAAGTATATACATGAGAACGATTGTGGTCCACGAATAATGAACCGATATGGGAAGCAGTTGCGCATAGTCACTGTTTCCGATCTTAAAGTAAGGTATCCACAACTGAGAGACTAATATTCCCAACCGCGTGCCTACTGCTAGGCTGATCGCAACCAGAATGACTAATTCCCAACTTAAATATCCGATAAGCTGCCACGCTGACAGCCCGATTGAGCGCAAGATGCCCAGTTCGACTGAGCGCCGCGAGATTGAATAGATTACATACATCAGGAAGCCTACGGTCGCCAATAGAGCGGAGAAAACAATCCCAACCGACAGTAATCCCAGCAGACCTTGCCTCTCTGGTTGTTCTCGTTCGGCTGATATATTCGCAAAGAATGGACGTCGGATGCTAATATATGGGTTCAACTCACCCAACTGCCTCTGAATGACATCTAAATTTGCCGCTGGATTTGTCTTCACCCAAAGAATCGTGGGGACTTCCAGACCGATCTGTTCAAAAAGGTAGGGTAAGTTGAGAACGAAGAGGGGCCCCCAGCGCGGATTCCAGGTTGGAAAAAGGTCAAAACGACCAACCACCTGTAGATTGAGTGTGGCACCATACCCATAAACATCGGTCACAATAACCAGGGGATCTCCAACAGACAAAGCATTCTGCTCCATGAAATCACTGGGCAACAAAACCCCGTTTGGAGACTGAGCCAATTCGTTCATCAACGCGCCAAGACTGCGGTCGGCAAAGTCCGATTTCCAGAAGGCAACATGGGCCAAGGCAATGCGGTCGACCCCCAAAAGGGTCCCCTCGGCATTGTGTGTTTGACGCGCCATGGCGGGGAAGCGACCAATCCGAGAGATCTGTTCGATTCCAGGCACTTTGAGATAATCATTCATGGGTACATAGTACCAATCCGGAACTTTGGCAATCGAATCATCCACAGTAGAAGTCGGACCAAGATCATCTTCCGATTCACCGGTATCTATTTCTGGCAACAAGACTAGATCGGCGCCTGCTTGATAAAGAACCTGGACGGTCAAATGTTCACCAAAGGTTTGGGTGGTGGCCGACAGGAAAACAGCAAGGCTCAAGGTGATCGTCAGCAGCGCCATTGGTGTTGCATAATGGCCGGATGTGCGGGCAAGATGGCGAATAGCAAAGAGCAAACTGATGCTAGAAGACGCTGCCACGAGGCGCGCGAGGATTGCGAGGATTGGCGGCAACAAGCGGATCAGCAGGAGAGTTAGGGCAGTCACCATGAGGAAGGGGACCAGGAAAAGCAACGGGTTTTCGAATGGGTTTTGAGTTACGCTGCTGGACTCGGGTGCAAGGAGCGAGCCTTGCTGCTCCAGCAAATAGACACCATATGCTGCCGGAATTAAGAGCAACAGATCCAATCCTGCCCGCATCCAGAGGGGGGCGCGCATCTGGCGTGCTCGATCCCAGCCAAACGTCACGATGGTATGGCGGGCGGCATCGATCGTCATGACCGTATAGGTGATGATGCCGCAGGCCAATGCTGCTGCTCCCGCCCAAAGAGCCTGTTGATTCAACGCAATTAGGGGCACGGTGTCGGCCAGCCGGATGTCGAGGAACGAGTGACTTTGCATCGCCAGACGCGCCGCCACCAAGCTACCAGGTAGAGCCAGAACCAGGGCACATATGGCAAGCACGAGACCTTCCAAAGATGCCATCCCCACCACTTGACGCCGGGTGGCACCCCGGCTGCGCATCACGGCAATCTCTCCTTGGCGCCTTTGTATAGACATTCCGGTGATCAGACCAATGAAGACAAGATTCAACCCAAAAATTGGAATGCTAAAGATAAATAACTGTATCGAGAGGGCGCGGGCCGATACCTGAAACCGATAGAGCAGATCGATGGGGGATGTAACAAACGTGTTGGGCAACAGAGTAATTGCTGTCTGTTCGAGTTGGCGGATATCATCGATCAAGCGAGATGCCGTGCTGACGCGCATTGTAGCGCTATCAACCACAAAATACCAGAGCGCTTCTCGCAGCGCTCCACCAGTCAGGCCCTGTAATGCGCCGGCAAAGGTAGCTTCTGGAACAAACAGGACATCGTCAAAGTTAGCTGGTTCGCGAAACCAAAACAGCTCGTATGGATCTTTGGGCCGCCAGACCCCGGTGATACGCACGGGGATTTGGGTGGGTTGACCGATACCTGGTGAGAATGCCGTGTAGATCTCGCCTACCTGCACGCCTGTTTGTAAGACAATCGCTTCTGCAACCAAGACGTCAATGTACGCTGCCTCGCCCGGTTCAGGGAGATGTCCCTCGATCACGTCGATGTGCTGCGCCAGATCGCTGATCCAACCAAACTGGACATTGGCAAGCCGGGCGGCCAGACTTTCGTAATCCGTTGTATTTTGAGCAAAGAGTCCGAAGCGGTCGCTCTTAAAGAGTCGTACTCCTATTTGTTGTGGCAGATTTTGCGTGGAAAGAGCTGGCCCTGTTAGATAGCCATCAAGATCCTGGATATCTTGCCACGAGAGTGGCCATGCTTCATGACCGACGCGGTGAAAGAGCAAGGTAAACGGTGCGTGCTCTCGAGCCAATGGACCGGAGAGTTCAGCTTGTAACAACTCATTATAAACAGCATCAACATAGATGGGGATGCTCATGACCAGGATGGCTACACTCGCCATGCCCAACAAGCTGGTTAGGGTGAGATCGAACTGCGCAGTGAGCCGCCTCATTGTCAAGACCAGGATGGCCCAACCTTGGGCACGAATCACCTTCTGCCCCCTTTCTGAGATCCTTGACTATTCATCACTTGTTGGACAGCCACTAATTGATTGCGGTATCAGTAAGTACAGCTATCCTGTCACGATAAAAAGTGGGGTTACTGTGACACTAGTGTCTGAATCTTGATAATCAGTTTCAAATTTGCGTCGGTTCTCATCATCTACTGTATCAATGAAGAAAGCCAGAGTAACCTCATTTAACTTCAGTTGATCGCCATAACGAGCGGCCTGTCGTAAATTCTTAGTGTATTCAAGTTGATTCACAAAGCTCTTGACCTCTAGACCGTACATTTGTCCAGCGTAACGAATTATTAGATCGATCTGACCATTGCCAGTCGGAAATTCAGGATAGACGCGGCCATCTAGTTCTGCCAGAAAGCGAGTCAAGTACAGATACAGATTGAAATGATAAACGGCTTCATAGATACGTCCATCTATCTTGCGTCGGGGAACGCCATCGAAAAGCCAATCACGATTTTTTTGCAAGTACTGTTCGTATTGACGGAGTAGATTCTGAAGATTGAGTGCTTGCTCGGTGATCACGTCCGACAAATCCGCAAAAGGATCGACTAATTGCCCCAAGTGAGGAAAAATCTCATCGGAAAAATAGTTGAACAACCGTTTTTGGACAAACGGATTTGCAAATCTCACATAAAAGCTTGTCTCGTCTTCACTTTCCCAATCAATTACACCATTCAGATAGAGAAAATTAAGCTGCTTGTTATCATATCGGAAGGGAATCTTGCGCTCTGTCTTAAATAGTTCCAACACAGTGGGTTTATAGGTTTTCTGGTTGGCTTTGCTAATGATATTTAGAATGTTGTTATTGGGCAGTAGGTGAATCGCAGCAGCATAAGCAACATCAAAATCGTGTTCCGCAATGGATGGATTGTGCTTGTTGTACGTTTCAGTCAATAGCTCCCCCAACCATGAAGTCAACCCTGGTTGCCCTCGCATCTCGTTAAAGATTTCCGCAACGACCTCTTCTTCAACCTTCTGTCCACTTTCCTGTGCATACCAGTCAAACATTCCTGCGACTTCCGTTTGGGTTAAATTGGGAACATGAATACTCCGTTGGACGTTGAAGGGCGAACCGGAAACATTTTCAATGCCTAATACGCTCCGCACACCAATCAGGGCCAGACCATGAAGCAGACAGCTTTTTTGACCGCTACTTCGCTCCATTTGTCTGAGCCGCTGTGAATACATATCGCGGAACTCATTTGCAAAGTAGTTGATAAAGTTCTCCTGTAACGCATCAAACTCGTCCAAAAGTAAGATGACGGGCTTGACGAAATAATTCGCCGTAAAGAGATTTGATAATTCAGCCCAGGACTCAAGATCGGGGAAGTTCTTACCAAACTCGTCGCGCAATTTCTGCACAAAGACACGTAACAGGATCTCATCGGTTTCAATCGATCTTGTCGACTGCATGGAAAGAAAACCAATTTCAAATTCACCACTCGCTTGAAGTTGACCGATTACCTCCTGCATCAGCCAAGTCTTGCCGGTTTGGCGTGGAGCCCAAACAGTGATGTAGTGACCATCTTTGTCCGGATCATCGCCCAACAGTTGTCGATAAGCAAAGTCGATCAAAGCTGTACGTGGTGCGTAATAATGCAGCTCTTTATTGATCGGACCGTAAGAAGAAAATTTGCGCATATTTATGTGAATTCTATCGTTCCGCGCAATATTGATCATATGCTGCGGCGCTCATCATTGCATTCAACTCGCTCTCATCTTGCATTGTTGTCTTGATCATCCAACCCCGCTCATACGGATCCTCATTGATGATCTCAGGCGTATCGATCAAGGCATCATTGACCTCCACAACCTCAATGGTGAGGGGTGTATAGAGATCGGAGGCAGCTTTGACTGATTCCACAACGCCAAAGATATCGCCTGCATTGAATGTATCACCCACGCTTGGCAGCTCCAAATAGACAATATCCGACAGGGCATCCTGTGCGTAATCACTAATTCCGATAATCGCGATAGCGCCTTCGACCATCACCCATTCGTCTTCGCGAGAATACTTCAAGTTCTCTGGTGTGTTTGGCATGATTGATCCTCCCCTTTCCAACCAGAGCAGACACGAGCTGTCCGGTCGATTAATAGACATTATAGGGATTGAAAATGGGACACGGATTTTCAGGATGAACACGGATTCTCTCAGGGTAAATCCGTGAAATCTGTGTTCATCCGTGTCCTATTTTCTTAATCCTTATCATCTCTAATGATGTTATCGCCCGATTTGTGGGGCCAATTGTCTCGGTTGTAGATTATACCTCAAACAGCTCTTAATCGCTCACAAAAGAGACTCGATATGACCATTGAGAGGTTCGTAGCGCTTTCGTAGCGCTTTACGAGCGCTTTTGTAACGCACACCCCCTTGCACCATATGACACGCAGACAAAGCGAAGGAAGACGTGTTGCGGTAAATAATCTATATTCAACGCTCATATCTAAAAAGAATGAGGCAGTATAGAACCCCCTCCAGGAAAGAGCTTCAAAATCACTTTTTGAGTATATGAGCCAACACAAAGGAGCTTACGATGGCTAATGATCATTGGATTTTTGACTACAAACAACACGGGCGAAATTGGACACTAGAAGGAGGCGTAACAGCTCCTCATGGTAACGAAAATGGTTATGAGGAGATAAAGGCTCTCGTAGAGCGACAACACCAGTCTCCCATTAACCTGGACCCAGTAGGTGGAGGAGCGGCTGAATTACATGCTGCTTACGGAAGCAAGGAAATAGGATACTTAAACAACAATGGACATGCCTGGGAGGTTGATTATAAAGATGGCGGAGGGACTTTACAATTCCGAGGTCGGACGTTCAATCTAGCTCAATTTCACTTCCATGCAAGTAGCGAACATACGCGAGGGGGACGACGCTACCCGATGGAAGCACATCTTGTCCATATCGATGAACATGCGGTAGACCCACAGCATCCACAGGGCCACGAGCTTGCTGTCATCGGCATTCTCTTCGAATTAAGTTCTACGAATAATGTAAATCTTGACAAGTTTTGGTCCAATATGCCACTTAAGCATGAGAAAAAGTCTGTTACATTGAGCTTCGACGCCGCGGATCTGTTTCCTTCTGGATATACGTTGCCACAAACTGGAGGATACCAGACTTACACGGGTTCGCTCACGACACCTCCTTGCTATGATGAGGTCTCCTGGATTGTGCTGGAGAATCCGAACTACGCTTCAGCCAATCAAGTAAATGCCTTGGCATCGAACATGAGAGATCTTGCTGGCAATGAGAACTACCGCGACATTCAGCCCATTGGGACACGAACGATTCGATACAAGGAAAGGGAAACGGGGTGGTTCATTTTAGGCGGACAATTAGGTTTACATTTTTGCAAAGAGAAAAGATGTTTATATTTTCTACTTTGAGCCATGCTCAGGCAGAAAATGACCTCATATAGATTTTTATCTATGTATCAAAAGTGTAAACCTAATTCTGAACCACCCCAGGGAAACAATTGATATTCTGGCAGTGGTCGATGCGCAGACTCTCTTTCACAAATACCCCAACGCAACAAATTTGCATAACCCACAAGCACTCTATGGTTCGACACTCGCTCCCTACGCGCGCATGATCACGAGAGCAGAGAATGTCATCGGTAGCAATGCAGTTGACTCGTTGAATGTAAAAGCGCAGATCACCGATCTAATTCGATGGCGAGCCGTTAGTCTCACAGACGATCAAGGATATGATGTCGCATTCTATCAATTTGTGCCAGGGTCGGGTGCAGGTGTCATCTCAAACCCCGTTCGCCCCAATCCTGCATCAGATATGTGGGAGGCAGAAGTTAAGCAGAAAGGCGTAGAGACATATTGGTGGTATTTCAGCATAACCGATCCGAACAATCACACCAGATATTTCTACTGGGATCCAACAATCACTGTTGAATAGATTTTGCCATTAGCATTGAAAAGAGCCAAAGGACGTTTTTAGTCCTCATTCCTAACCTGGACAAGGCCGCTTCGCTCCCAAGCCAGAAGCAAAGTTGCAGGGTTGCAAAGTTGCAAGGTGGGTGAACAGAATCTCGTCCGCTCCAAAGAATAGATTCGATTTGCATGAGAGCGTGCTCCAATACACCGAGCGTCTTTTTAACTCTGTAACTCTACAACCTTGCAACTTCCTGCCCCATGTGCAAGAAATTGGTTGATAAGTTACTAAATTGCAGTCCGTTGTGTCGAGTTTTCTAACTTCAATTCATAGACAAACAAGGAGATTTAGAAATGTCCAATAACTCAGCAGAATATCGAGCAGAAGGCTATGTAACCGCCGTCAATCAGCCGGGAAACGGCAGCTTTGACCAATTCACTGTCCGGCAGCGTGACACCGTTCGTTATGCAACCTATGCACCTAAACAGAATGACTACTTGGGTACAAAAACTTGGTATGCAGCAGGATCTGAGTACAACATGTTTATCATTGACTCAGAGCGAGAACCTGGTACACAAGCGTTTATCGTCTGGTCTTCACAGATCGATGGATATCTGCGCAAAGTACACAATCCCGTCTATGCGATTGGCGTTGGTAATGATGGTGTTGCCAATAACACCCTCAAAAGAGGTGATCTGGTCAAAATGATGTGGGGTGGAGATGATAGCACAGTGGTCGACGTTACAGTAGATGTGTGGCGCGAGAATGAGGCTGTCGCAACCTTCTCATTTAGAGCTCCGAACCCATATCCATCCACACGCATAGATTTTCTTCACGTATCAATAAAAAACGAAGATAGATTCGGCTGCTTTGACCGGTTTTGGTTGGTCGAAGCAGCCGAATCTATTTGTCGGATACTCAAAATAGCAAAGTTATCGTAACGCTTTTGTAGGGCGTTACCCCCAATTTAGAATCCCAAGTTCCAAACCAATCCACGAGGTGAAGTCAAAAGCGTAGTCATTTTCAGATTCCATTTCCATCACGCGGCGTCAATCAACATGCAAAGGTCGTTACGCAACAATCAGCGGCATGGGTCAAGCAGATGGGGCTCCTGGATAGCTTTTCGAGGCGGGCAAAACTATCGCCCGATCTTGATTGGTGAGTTGGTGGCTCGTACCCATCCGACCTTTCCGCTAGAAGAATTGCAGCTCATTGCCGACTGGGCAATGTGGCTCTTTATCAACGATGATCTCTTTGACAAACTAACAATTCCAATCCTGCCAGAATTCTGGCAATATCGACATGTATTTCGGCTTCATTGAGAAATTGCAAACATCACATTGAGTTGGGTGACATGTATTGATCGGCACAAATAGCCTAAACTCTCTCCCAAAGCAAGCAACAAATTATGGTATAATGGCAGTCATAGGAAATAGGGTCGCATAGCAGCAATTTCAAATTAGAAACGGGACAGTCGTGCTCCAGGTGACAGTCACTCCCGAAATCTCCCACTTGGCGGCGGAATTTCAGGCCCGCTGGGTCGTGAAGTGACGGTCACCTTCCGCAAAGGCGAGAGCAGTGGAAGGTGACCGTCACTTGAGGCGGTGCGAGAACGAAAGTTCATCAACCCTTTCTGTGCATTCGTGAGTGACTGTCACCTGGAACGCCCTATTTTGAAATTGCTGGTCGCATAGGCGACTGGTTGACAGTTGAGCCAATCGAACTTTGATATTGCAGAAGATTCCATCTAGAGGACAAGGGAAAGCCCAATGTGCGCCAAACATAAAGTCTCTGAAAAGCGATCTGTCCATGAGAAGAGAATGTGGAACAGAGCCCAAGAGCGAGTCCGTCGATCCACACAACTGCGTAAGACCGCCATCGAAATGGGGCTGGGCCAGCCCTTAACCGATGAATTTACCGATACGCATGAAGGAGAGGAAGTTCGCGTCCAACTCTTCGAATTAGGACTACTCTATCAGACAAGTGACGAGATTATTGCCGTTCCGGACGAGAACGATGATGAAGGCTTGTCAGTCCGTATTACTGAGCTACCGGGCGTTGATGAGTATGTCTTCATCTGGGATGCAAGAATCACAGGATTTTCAGGGACGTATCGAGAGTACTATGAGACATTTCTCGAAGGCAAACTGCCAGGCCTGACCAGAACAAAGTATAGAATGGGCTTGATGAAGCACAACCCACATCTGATAGAGGATGGAGGCAAATTTGACCCTGCAAAGACCTACGTCATGCCCCGCTATTTTGTTTACAATATCAAATGGGATGCCGAAATGACCGGATTTTCAGGGACCTGTCATCAGTATTGGAACAAATTTCTGCGGAGCGGCAAAGTGCTCGGTCTAAGTCGGACAGCATTTCTTGCTGGCGTGGTCATGCACAACCCATATCTCATAGAACTTTACTTTCTGGTAAAAGAAAAGAGATGAGAAATGTGACAAAAAGCGGTTAGCAGTTCATCCTAAAGGTAGAGAACCCAAAAAGGAGGAAGGAATGCTAACCGCGCCAGAAATAACTATAGCAGTACTGATGAATGGTGCAGCAACGCCGATAACGAACGTAATACGTAAAACGTCTGATGTGGGCAATGCTGAATGGGTCGTTTCTGAAAAGTCGAGGAGCAATCCATAGCGCATTGAAAGAAAGCGGGTTTGAAGATGAGAGCTGGCGAAGCTGGTGGAGCTGGATATGGATCATGGGATACAAAGTCTGCTGGGGTCGGCAAGAAGGTGGAAAGGGGAATGGGAGGCAAAAAAGCTGAAGGTACCGAGTGAAAAGCATAGATATCACAGGGTTCTGGCGACCGCAAGGGAAAGTGAAACGAGAGCACTCAAATAAGTCGGGTTGCTCCGCGCTCATCTTTGGAGTGATGATAGCTCTGGGGAGATAGGCGGGAAGCGTGCACACTTAGGCCGCGAGATGCACGGTTGGAACAAAGGAAAGAGTTTGAAAGCTGCTGAAAGAGACGAAGAAAAATGATCGACAGCGGTGGTGGTCGATGCCGGTTTACAATCAGAGAAATGCTAGAAAGCGGCATAGACCGATTTGTCCTGCGGGAAGCGATTAACCGCACATGCGCCGCAAATGAGTTCCCCAAACGCAAAGGAAAAGGCAGACCACCTGAATATGAGCGATATTGTGCGACCTCTCGCAGCTATAAGGGAAAGCGACTCGAGGCTGACAACTCCGGACCGTCTGGTCGTTTCAGTGGTCGCCTGATTTGCTATCAAGACATGGCACAATCTCGTCCCCAGAACAACCAAGGTGGATACAGCCAACCGTCACCTACTCGATTTACGTCTTCAGGATCCTACCTTTTGGTTTTGGCGACCGTTATGACTTTGCAGCTGAAACCTTTTATCACCACCTGGAACGCCTGGCCTGCCGAACATTTCAGCCAAGCATGATTGCTTATCGTCAATTTTTTCATGCCGATGAGGCTTGTTTCCGCTTACCTGAACTGGGGCTGCTGGCTGGCAATCTTTCCCATTTAGCCGCTTTCTCTTCCTCCCATACCGACTGGCTACTGGGATCGAGAGCCTGCCACTCCCGGTTGCGCCGTGTTCTCGAGTCTTTTTCCAACTCCTGACCAACTCGACCCTGACTTTCGGAAAAAGGCCTCGGTTTCACACCATTTCCCTAAAGGCGTTCTCGCTCATCGCCGCCTCAATGCCGCTGCTTAAACTAGCCGAGCACTATTTTTACATTTTATTCCGTTTTTTCAGGGTGGATTCTTTTTTCCGCCCCTTTCGGTTTGCCCTTTGTCACTCAAGCCTTTACCAGAAAGTAAAGTAGAAGACGATCTCCGTTTTCAATCAGAAAAGATTTATACGATGCCCAGAATTGCTGGAGATGATATCTTGATCAATCACAGTGATTCGGCGTATCAACGAAATAGCCGCTTCGATGATGTGTCAATGTGGAAAAATCGATGGGCATCACTCGAAGGGCAAATCACAGTGCTCAGCAAAGCAATTTGGGACGAACGGGATCAAGTACAACAGTTCGTCGAGGGGGATGATGAGTGGTATGGTCGGTCGTTGCTTGAAGAAGTATTTGGTGAGCAGACTGTCGAGGAACAATGGTCTCAGATCCAACTAAAACCGCTAGCAACTTGGCTTCGGACGATCTATTCATGGCTCTATGAAGCAGACAGATTCATGAAACTGGGTGTTGCACTGGGCTTTATGGGCAATACATTGGAGGAGTTAAAGACTCTGCTGCTGGAGAAAGGCGC
>JAHBNG010000130.1 GCA_019217005.1 Chloroflexi bacterium TSY | reverse complement strand
GTCATCGTGGACAATCTCATTCATATGTTGTATCTCCTACAGCTTGGACGGGGAGCGTCTAAACAGCATTCCACCGGAGACCGGCGGAACGAGCATCACTATCAGAGTTTTCCTGACAAAGCACTATTATACGGTTAACTCGACCATCGTCGTAACAGTCGGTGCGGCGTTGCCGTTTTCGTGGCTGAACTTCCACGCCAATTGGGCGCCGTAATTGTTGATCATCGTCAGGAAACCGAGACCGGATACTTCAGTGTCGTCATCTTCGGCGTTTTCCATCAGCTTCGCCATAATGCCATCCGTATAAAGGACAACGCCATCACCTGCATCTAGCTTGATGGTCAGCTGATCGACAAACGAATCAATGTTGTCAAGCAGACCAATGGGCATTCCCAACTCAAACGTGTCAATTCGTTCAATCTTCCCGCCGTTGCGGACAACGATGAGCTCTTCATGGTGCCCTGTCACTGTCAATTGACCATCTGCGTAATCTAACAGGGCCAGGCTAAGTGTACGCTGTGAACCCATCCGCTTCACGTTCTCATAAATGGCACGGTTAATGGCATGGATGAACTGCTTTGGATCGCGCCCGTTGCCGGTTCTATTCCCTGTGCCATTGATCACGCCATTGTCGGCCAACAACGTACGCACGGCCGTTTGGGTCATCAACATGAGTACGCCGCTTTCCAAACCGTGGTCGGTGACATCGCCGATGCCAATCTTGATCTGGCCATTGTGCTGCAACACGTCATAGTAGTCACCACCCACCTCGGCTGAGGGGGACATGTAACAGGCGATATCCAGCTCTTGGACCTGCTGCAATTCTGTCGGCGTGGGTAGGATCATCTGTTGGAGTCGCTGCGTCACTTCAAGCTCAGCACTCAACCGCACATTTTCAAGGATCAACTCTTTGATGCTGAGGTGCGTTTCAACCCGCGCAAGTAATTCTTCTTTGGAAATTGGCTTTGTCAGATAGTCATTGGCACCGCTCTGTAAACCCGTAACCAGGTCGGTGACTTGATCTTTCGCACTTAGCAGCATCACCGGTAGTTCATTGGGGGCAAACTTTTCGCGCAGCCGCTGACAGACCTGATAGCCGGACATCCGAGGCATCATTACATCGAGGATCACCAGATCAAAGCGCACTCCATCTTCGATGAGTGCAACCGCTTCGAGACCGTTTTGGGCTTGCGTGACCTCATAGTTTTGCAAGGAGAGATGGTTTTCCAACACTTGCAGGTTGACTGGCTCATCGTCGACGATTAACACTTTATAGCGACCGTTCGCAGATGGTGGGAGAGGCTTGGGCTGGACGATACTGTCCGTCGATTCGACAATGGGCGTCACAACTTCGTCCGTTGGGGCAGATGGATACGTCCTCACTTTTGTCACCGTTTCAGCGGGAGGCGCAACTTGGGAATTGGCAGCTTCTGTGGCGTCTGCTAGGGGTAACGTAAAGGTAAACTGTGATCCCGTACCCACTTCCGATGCGACCTCGATCTGCCCACCATGAAGCTCGACCAACTGTTTGGTCACGGCTAGCCCCAGCCCTGAGCCACCATATTCACGTGCGGTTGTGCCGTCGACCTGTTCAAAAGACTGGAAAATTTGCTCAAACTTCTCTCTGGGAATGCCGATACCTGTATCTACAATCGTAATTGCGAGGTAATCGCCTTGCACATGGGCTCGTACCGCCACCTCACCTGATTCGGTGAATTTAATCGCATTGCCCACAAGGTTATGCATGATCTGCTGTACCCGATTTTCATCAGCCGTCACGAGCGGCAGGCCGAGATCGGTCTGATTGATGAGCGCCACCGGCTTATGCGCTACCAAAGGCTGTGAGAGCATTAAGATCACGTCGGCTAGTGTGGAGACGTCAAGCGGTTTGAGTTGCAGCGAAAAATCTTCATGTTTGAGCTTGGAGAAATCCAGGATATCGTTGACTAGGCTAGCCAAACGTTTGCCGCTCGCAACGATCATGGCCAGATTGTGGTTGGTTGCATCGCTTAAGGTACCCGTGGCCCCATCAATGAGAGAGTCCGCCAGACCAATAATGCCGTTGAGGGGTGTGCGCAGTTCATGAGACGTGTTGGCCAAAAATTCATCCTTGAGTTTGTCCAGCCGCTGCAACTCTGTGTTTTGTAATTCCAAGGTCTCAAAGGATGTTCGCAGCTGTTGCGCCATCTGATTGAACGATCTTGACAACTGTCCCAACTCATCGGTGCGATCTTCCGGTAACGTCTGTTCCCACTCCCCCTTCGCCAGTTCTTTGGCGGCTTCGTTTGCCTGCGAAATTGGGCGGGTAATCCAGCGTGCCGTGACGACCCCAATCCCAATCGCAACGAGCAAGGCGACGACCGACAATATCAGCGTGAATCGAGTACTGGCCTCGATCTGGGCGGTAAAATCGGTCTCCGGCACCACCATCACGGTGATCCAGTCAAGGCCATATTCGTCTTGAATTGGCGTAACGTATAGGAATTGGTTGATCCCGTCGAGTGCAAATTGCAATTGCTGTGGCTCTTGGATGTTAACAAGCCCATTAAATTGGTTGATCAGAAATTGCGAGGTTTGTTGGATAAGAGGAATTTGACTATCGTTCGCTTTGATACGATTGAAGTCGAAATCATCGGTATTGGTAAAGAGTGGCGCATCGACCAATGACGTTGCGACCAATTCTCCTGAACGTTCAATGATAAATGTTTGTCCATTTTTCCCGATTTCCAGACTGCGTAAAAATGTATTGACATCCGACAATATGACTGCAACCCCCATCACACCATGCAGAGAGCCATCCTCATGATAGATCGGCAAGGCGGCATCAATACCCAGATCGGGAGTGCCTGCCCAGCGATAGATCGGTGTCCAAATCGAGGTGCCCGCTTCGACAGCGGCAATATACCACGGTCGCTTTCTAGGATCATACTGGGGGATCACATGGAGTTCGTCCGTGAGATTGCCTTGCTCATCGATGGCATATTGGGTGAAATTGCCGGGATTGGATAGGCGTAACCACCAAACGGTTATTTCACTATCCGCTGTACTCATGACGCCGACTTCTTCTCCATTCTCGTCGGCAAAATAAATGTAGCTGACGGAATCAAAGAGTTGTATCTGTTCTCTCAGTACATTCTCCAAGCTCTCAAGATCCGTCAAATTCAATTGCCCAAGTTCGGCAGCTTTCGTGTTGATGGCGTTAATGACGTGTGCCGTATCCAAGTAAGGAGCGAGGTATTGCTCAACGCGAGAGGTGATTTGGTGTCCCAACTGGCCCGCCATGTCATCCACTGTTTGCTGGCTGTTGCGGAAGGAGAGCCATCCAATCAATCCAATCGCAACGATGAGCTGCAGAACAAACGGCACAACCAACACAATGCGCAATGGGAATTTATTGACAAAAGACATGAAAACTTTACTTTCTGGTAAAGGCTTGAGTGACAAAGGGCAAACCGAAAGGGGCGGAAAAAAGAATCCACCCTGAAAAAACGGGATAAAATGTAAAAATAGTGCTCGGCTAGTTTAAGCAGCGGCATTGAGGCGGCGATGAGCGAGAACGCCTTTAGGTAAATGGTGTGAAACCGAGGCCTTTTTCCGAAAGTCAGGGTCGAGTTGGTCGGGAGTTGGAAAAAGAGCACTCGAGAGAACACGGCGCAGCCTGCCGGGAGTGGATTGAGGCTCTCGATCCCAGTAGCCAGTCGGTATGGGAGGAAGAGAAGCGGCTAAATGGGAAAGAAGATTGCCAGCAGCCCCAGTTCAGGTAAGCGGAAACAAGCCTCATCGGCATGAACAAATTGACGATGTAAGCCAATCATCTGCTTGGAAGCCAAGGGGGGAGGTTCAACAGGCCAGCGTTCCAGGTAGACAAGATAAATGGTTTCAGGCTGCAAAGTCATAACGGTCGCCAAAACCAAAGGTGTGTTGTAGGCCGGATCCTGAATGACGTAAATCGAGTAGGTACGGTTGGCTGTATCCACCTTGGTTGTTCTGGGGACGAGATTGTGCCATGCTTGATAGCAAATCAGGCGACCACTATAGAAAGCGACCAGACGAGTCCGGAGTTGTAGCCTCGAGTCGCTTTCCCTTATAGCTGCGAGAGCGGACGCACAATATCACCATATTCAGGTGGTCTGCCTTTTCTTTGCGTTTGGGAACTCATTGCGGCGCACTGTGCAGTTAATGGCTTCCCGCAGGACAAATCGGTCTATGCCGCTTTCTAGCATTTCTCTGATTGTAAACCCGGCATCGACCACCGCCACTTCGTCTGACTCCAGTGATTTCTTCGTCTCTGTCAGCAGCTTTTCCGAAACTCACTTTCCTTTGTTCCAACCGTGCATCTCATGATTGCCTTGAGCAGTGGCACTCGCTTCCCGCCTATCTCCCCGAGCTTATCATCACTCCAAAGATGAGCGCGGGCAATGCCGACGAGCCGTTGAGTTATAGAGTCGGTTCACTTTCCCTTGCAGCTTCGGTCGCCAGAACCCTGTGATATCTATGCTTTTCACTCGGTACCCTTCTAACTTTTTTGCCTCCCATTCCCCTTTCCACTTCTTCTTGCCACGACCCCAGCAGACTTGTGATATCCCATGATCCATATCAGCTCCACCAGCTTCGCCGGAGCTCCTCATCTTCAAACCCGCTTTCTTTCAATGCGCTATGGATTGCTCCTCGACTTTTCAGAAACGACCCATTCAGCATTGCCCACATCAGACGCATTACATTTACGTTTGTTCCCATCGGCGTTACTTGCAATACATTCATCAGTACTGCTATAGTTATTTCTGGCGTGGTTAGCATTCCTTCCTCCTTTTTGGGTTCTCTACCTTTAGGATGAACTGCTAACCGCTTTTTGTCACATTTCTCACCTCATCTCTTTTCTTTTACCAGAAAGTAAAGTATATTAATGTTTGGGAATTCATTCTTATTTCTTTCAGTTAGGGGTTGAAATGCCTATTGCTGCTTAGCCACCACCAGCGTAATATCATCAAAAACCTCCTGCTCACCAATGTGTTGCCGCACGTTGGTGATGATGGCCTCCTTGATGGCGTCGGCCGAACCTGACCACTGCTCACTGATTACCTGACAAAGTCGGTCCATGCCATACTGCTCGCCCGCTTCTGCCCCCAAGCGTAAATTCTCTTCTTTGAGTTGTTCGTTCAGTGCGTTGATCGCTTCATTTGCCGTCGCCAGTTCCTCAGTGCGCTTTCGAATGCGCTCCAGTAGATCACGCAGTTCGTCTGCCATGTTGTTGATGGCTTGCCCCAAAAAGGTAATTTCCTGCGGTCCAGAGGGATTGACACGCGAGGTTAAATCAGAACCAATTGCATTGGTTCCCGCGACCAAATGCGCGATTGGCGCAGTGATGCTCCGCGTAATGAAGATAGCGGCGGCGACGCCAGCAATCAACGCTAATCCAGTTGGGACGATAGATATCTGTTCGTTGCGTTGTTCAATTTGTTCCGCACGAATGATGATTTGCCGACTAATGTCGGCCTCTATCTGCTCTAACTCTTGAATCGTCTTGATCAGATCATCCCGTAAAGGCTGGCCTTCTTCTGTCCAGACCAGATGCGCTGCGGCGGGAAACCCACTATCCCGGAGGCGCAACAATTCCACAATTTTGTCATTCAGGATACGCTCTGCCACTGACACTTGATAGAGTGCATCGGCTTCCGCTTGCCGACCGAGCAAAGGCAAGATTTGGGAATATATCGTTAGATGCCGCCTTCAACCTGAAAGTGGGTTAATAAGCCCGGGGAAAAATCGTCATATTCACCTTTAAAGGCCATTCCAGAAAAAAAATAATCGTCCGCATGGGTTATTAAGGACGAGCAGCCAACTGGCGTAATGCCTAGGTTATAGTCTCTGGAATCGCGGCTGTGCTGGATGCCACTTATTCAATCGTTCTCTCCTACTGTTGCTTTGCCACGACCAATGTAATGTCATCAAAAACCTCCTGTTCACCGATGTGTTGATGTACGTTGGTGATGATGGCCTCCTTGATGGCATCGGCAGATTTAGACCAATGGTCGCGAGCCACTTGGCAGAGTCGCTTCATGCCATATTGTTCCCTTGCCAGGTTCTCGGCTTCGGTAATCCCATCGGTGAAGAGGATCACACCATCCCCTGGCTGCAGCTCTACCGTGGTGTGGTAAATAAGATCCGCAATATCATCGACAAGCCCAATAGGAAAGCCCAGATTGCTGGTGTCTACTAGTTCGAGGCCGCCATCTCGGCGCACCACAATCATCTCTTCATGTTGCCCGCTCAATCGCAACTCGCCGCCATTATCTTTACTAGCGTAGTCAATGAGCGAAAGCGTCAATGTATGATCGGTATTCATCCGCTGGACGTTGCCATAGACGGTACGGTTGAGGATGTCCAGAAAGCGTACGGGGTCGGTCTCGCCGCTATTGAGCAAGGTGCGCACCGCAGCCTGAATCATTAGCATGACAACACCACTTTCCAACCCGTGATCGGTGACGTCGCCGATGCCAATCTTGACCGCACCATTTTCGGAAAGTACATCATAGTAGTCGCCACCCACCTCGTCAGCGGGGTCCATATACCCCGCGATGTCTAGTCCTTCGACGGCGTCAAGTTCTGACCTACCCGGAAGGACCATTTGCTGTAAGCGTTGGGCAACGCCAAGCTCTGTCTGCAAGCGTAAGTTTTCGACCTTGAGTCGTTCATTTTGCCTTTGCACGGTAATATCCCGAATGATACCCTGGTAAGCCAGAATTGTCTCATCGCTCGCGTGCTGGACGGTCGCCGAGAGCAGACAGGCCATTTGGGTCCCATTCTTCTTTCGCATGATCACCTCGAAATTCTGCACAGAGCCAGTTTGATCCACTGCCTTTCGAAATCGGAGACGGTCTTCTGGATCCAAATAGAGCTCCTTGGCATTTAAGTCCCTAAGCTCGTTCTGGGTATAACCGAAGAGATTTAACATTGCCGGGTTAACGTCAATGAGTTGACCGTCTGGGGCGGTGATAAAGATGGCATCTTGGGAGTCTTCGAACAACGAACGAAATTTTTTCTCGCTCTCCTCTACGGCTGTGTAAAAAGTTGCGTTCTCGATTGCATTGGAGGCTTGGCTAATCTTATCAGCCAAGCCAACCATTGTATCACTTTCTGGATCCAAATTCACTCGCGTGTGTTGCGAAGCCATGTCCATCGTGTTCCCAACCGCCAAGAGAGCCGTTGGTTGGGTGGCCTCACCGCCCAAGGGTAGTAGAATATACTCGTCCATGCCTAACAGGCGTCCAAAAGTAAGGAGAGTCTCCTGTTCGCACCCTTGGATGCAAATGAGACGACCATTCTCAGACAATAAAGAAGACAGAATGGAATCCTGAGTAGACACGAGCAAAGCTTCTGCCGTCTTCTTTTCCTCTTCATCGTAATAACCATCCAACGCAGCAATACGATAGACACTTTCGTCTGGAATGAGATGTAGGATCAAACATCGCTCAAAATTCAATCCATAGAGTACAAAATGGGCAGCAATCTGACAGACCTCGGTGGCATCAATCGTTGAATTAAACTTTTTGCCCGTTTCGTAAAGCTGGCGATAAAGGCGAAACTGGACGTCAAGCTGCTCCTGGGTTTTGTAAAGATCACGTTCGGTTTCAACCAGCTGTTTGACTTCCTCTGCTAAACGTCGATTCTCGTTCTCCAGTTGTTCGATTTTGTTCGCAAGCTCGTTGGGAAGTGGGCCAGACTCTGTTATGAACTCTTTGCCTAGACGTCTGTTGCGGAAAAATCTAGACAGTAGACTCTTGAAAAAAGATGAGTCTTGTTTTGTCTCAAAATTTTTTTCGTGATAGATGTTTTGTTGATGAGAAGAGTCTGTTCGAGGTAGTTGTGTCTGATTCGCAAGCCTCTTATCGGTTGGATTCTGTTCAACCATGTATGTTTGAGGATCCCGGATATCAGCGAATTGTTCATCGTGGCTATAGAGAGCAGCAACAACAGATGTGTAATTATGAAGCTGGTTTTGTTGTTGCATTGGGCCAATCTCAAAGTGACAGTATAAACCAAGCCACGGCACGTCGGCTCCCACTTTGTGTTGCAACTGATTCAAGAGCTGCAGTTTCTGCCGATCGCGAAGAAACATCTGGCCTCGACCAGTACACTCAAAGTGAAAGACCAGATCCGCTGGATTTTCGCCAAGCTGTGCCTTTAACTCCTGTCCAATACGGTCGACTCCGTCTCTGATCTTCTCATAGTTCCTGTGAGTCATCCAGAAACGGGTTCCTTCGGTTACTGGCGTCGTAAGGATGACGGACTGGGTTTGTTCATCGACACCTCCAAGCATCACCCGAATGAAATACTCGTCTTGCTCAGATGTTTCTCCTGAAGCATTAAATGCCAAGCTAAACACGCCGATTGCACTAGACCCAGTAGATCCAAATTTGGCGTTTTTGGCGATTTTCAGTCGAGATTGCAGGGATTTTGGAGTCATTTATTCAGATTTCGGTTACAGAAAACAACCTATTTCATATCTGAAAATCGCCCAAATCTAACGCAAAAACTAGATATCGACCGGCAAATTTGTATTTATGTCAACTGTTTAGCCAGAATTCTCTCTCTAAACCTGAAATTTGGATCTACTGAGACCAATCGTTGATCTTGTCGGCTGTCATATACTCTTTAAGCACCTCAAGGGCCGGCGTGCCATCTATCTCGTAAATGACGTTCCCCTCGCAGCGAGTAATCATCCGCTCCGCGCCGATCGGTGTACAGCCATGATTGATCCCCCAGACCACCTTCATCCGCCCCGAAAACAAGACCCAAGCAACGCCATCGGAAACCACTTGGTCATTAAAGTACTGATATGTCTGCTTGAATTGACGATTTTCAGAAGCTGCTCCCCCTAAAATAGGCAGGAATCGGTCGAATACCAAGGCCTCCTCAAGTCCTGCTTTAAAGCCATCAAAATCAGTCGTTAAGGCATCGGGAAAGACAAATAACCCAACAGCGTCTTCGCGTAAGACTGGCTGAATCGCTGCCGCCGCTGCATCCCCGACCGCGGTTGAGTCTTTCGCAAGACCAGTAGAGATACCATTGTGGAACTGGATGTCGTTAGAGCAAATCGCCATCACCGCTATCGAAAAATTGGATTCGTCGGCCTCGCTTTGGGTGATGATCCCTTCACCAGAACACCCACTTAGTGGAACGTTATGCGTTGCTTCTCGCACTGCATTCAGTAGCGTGGGCTGATTATACCCTACCGTCGCAAACATGAAGACGAAGTCGGGTATGTCAATCCCCCCATTTTTCAGCGCCATCTCGGCTGCTTCTTGACCAGCCACCGCGGGATTGCGATGATAACTTACTCCCACACCTGCCTTTGTGCCCATGTTATGATCCTTTCCAAAATTTGTGAGCAGTGAGGTAATTGCTTCTATCCCGCGTCAGAACGGTCAATAACGTGATCCGTAGGCAAAAGGCGCAATTTCGGTTTCGCGACTTCCAACGTAATGTCATCAAAGACCTCCTGTTTGCCGATGTGCTGCCGTACACCGGCAATGATCGCTTCTCTATGATGAGTTTCTGGTTTCTGCCGTGAACGCTAGGTCTGCTTTGCAACAACCAGTGTAATATCATCAAAGACTTCCTGCTGGCCGATGTGCTGCCGTACGTCCTCAATTATGGATTCTTTGATGACTTCCGCAGAGCCGGTCCATTGCTCACTGACCACTTGACACAGCCGGCCCATCCCATACTGCTCGTTTGCCAAATTTTCGGCTTCGGTGATGCCGTCGGTGAAGAGCACAATACCATCTCCTGACGCCAACTCGACAGTGGTGTGGCTAAAAAAGTCAGCCACATCGTCATCGAGTCCGATTGGAAAGCCCAAATCGCTGGTATCCACTATCTCCACTCTGCCATCCTTGCGCACTACGATCATCTCTTCATGCTGGCCGCTGAGGCGCATCTCTCCCCTTGCCCCGATATGTCTATAGTCGAGTAGGGAGAGGGTTAGGTTACGGTCAGTGTTCATGCGCTGTACGTTGCCATAGACCGTACGATTGAGCACATCCAAGAAGCGCACGGGGTCGGTCTCTCCACTATTGAGGAGCGTACGCACTGCGGTCTGAGTCATGAGCATGACGACACCGCTTTCCAGCCCGTGGTCGGTGACATCGCCGATACCGATCTTGACTGCATCATTCGCGATAAGGACATCGTAGTAGTCGCCACCCACCTCATCGGCTGCTTCCATAAAGCCAGCAATGTCTAGCCCATTTACAGCCTTTAACTCGTCTGGATTGGGTAAGATCATCTGCTGGAGCTGACGCGTCACTGCAATTTCTGCACTCAGGCGCAGATTCTCTTCCTTGAGTTGTTCGTTTAAGGCCTGAATCTCTTGATTGGCAGTTGCCAGTTCGGCCGTACGTTCGGCGACCTTCTCTTCCAGATTGTGGATCAGAATATCCAACTGGCCCGCCATATTGTTGAAGGAACTGCCCAGCTCATTAACTTCGGCAAAGCGGTTGACAGAAACGCTCTGGGTCATGTCTGCCTCTGCAATGGCTTTGGTGGCGGAATTTAATTGCAAAATCGGTGCGGTTACCCACCGCGCCGTAAGCAACCCAACGACGATGGCAACAAACAACGCAATTAGACACAATAGAACGGTAGTGCGATTGTTGGCATGGATTTGATCCAGGAAATCGGCCTCTGGAATCACGCCCACGATCAGCCAATCAAGGCCATTTGTATCGTTTAAGGCGTCGACCCCCACAAAGTGCAATGCGCCATCAAACAGAAATTCTAATTGCGTATCATCTTCAATATGGCCATATCCCGTCTGAACGAGATGCTCTGCCGTGGCTGCAATTAAGCGGTCGTCACTGGCGGTGGCTTCGATACGCTGTGTCGCTTCACCCGCACCGTCTAAGCGATAGGGAGCTTCAAGTATAGAGCTAGCCACCAAAAGCCCAGAGCGCTCCATAACAAATGCCTTCCCCGTTTTGCCAATCTGAAGGCTTTGCAGAAAATCCCCAATGTCATCTAGTGAAAAGTCGGCGCCAACTACGCCAAGCAGATCTCCTTTATTGTTATGGACTGGTGCAACAGCGCTAAGAATCAACTGGGGCGATCCAAAGTCAGGGTAAATGGCACTCCATGCCGGGTTTGCTGTTTCTGCCGCAAGTTGATACCAGGGACGAGTGCGCGCATCATACGAGTCGGGTACAAGATTGACCTGTTCAAGCCGCCTACCTTGCGCATCGAAACTGTAGTACAAGCCCTGAAATTCGGTTGACGGATCATTGATCACAAGTTGAAGTTCGCTCTCATTGATGCGCGTGGCACCGATAAACGCACCATCTTGCTGAGCACCAAAGTAGATCCAGGAGGCACCCTCTAACAGTTGGATTTGCTGCCACAAGAAGTACTCACTAGCCGTATCTTGCATCTTTAACTCACCTGTTCGCACTGCGTTCGCGTTTACCTGATTGAGCAGATGCGGAATCGCCAAGTAGTCATGCAGTCGCCACTGAATAGATTGCGAGATCTCTCTGCGTAACTGTAAAGCAACATCATTAACGGCCTGCTGTCCGTTGCGAAAGGAAAGCCAGCCGACAAGCCCAACGGCGACGAGGAGCTGAATGACAAATGGAATGGCTATGATGGGCTGGAGCGGAATCCGCAGCAACAGACGAGTAACCATAAAGCTTTTAGTACCAGATAGTCAGGAGCCTATCGGCATCTTTCAGAAACTTGAGCTTATCTATGGGTTTTGAGCCAAATGGATCTGCGTCTAGCCAGCAATCGTCTTCATATAATTCGGGTACGGTGACAGGAAAGGCAGGGAAGTTGTAGAGTTCGCTGTTGAAGACTGCGTGCTGATAGTTAGCAGCTAAATGCATTCCGACCGCACCGAGTAGGTCTCCTGCATCATCATAAACTGGCGTAGAAGCACTGAGAAAAAGCTGTGGTGAACCAAAGTCTGGATTGTTTGCACTCCATCTGGAGTCGCTCGCATCAGGCTGCCACAAAATGTACAAAACTTCATTGCTTCTAGGATGAAAATTGAATTGATTCACAATGGGGATGAAATCGTATTGTTTCATAAACTGTCGCGAAAACGGCTGCGATATAAACACAAAATTATCTATATTCGATCTAATAATGTCAAATTTTTTTAACCTTGGTCAAGGTATCGGGAACGGCAATTGCAGACTCGGAATGTATAATACGATTCGGTGTCATAAGTTTACATAATGGAAGGATTAATTAGCAAAATCGTTCTCCTTTTCATGCCTGTTTAATACCCGAACCAACTCCGCCAGATGATACTTTAGAGGAGAGACACCGACAGGTAACTCAATAGCGCCTGCGTGGAGCATGCGGTGACAATTGCTACAAAGAGGAGTACACTGCCGTGCTTCGCGTAGTAATTTATCCATATTTTGATGCGTTGGTTCCGAAGCGAGGGTTGCAACCAAGGTTGCCATAACATCACCCCCTTTTTCTTGGGGGTGATGTAGATCCATTGCGCTGCCGTGCTGGTCGAACCCACAGTAGGTACACCGGGGAGCAAGATAAGACAAAATTGCGTGGTGGCGCGTGCGAATTTCTGTCGAGGTCAATGCGTAGCGTTCACTATTTTTCTCTTGTGTGCACTCCTTGCAGTGTGAATAGATGACATTGCGTGCCATGAGTGATGGTGGCGTGTGGAAGGCATCGTTGCGCAGGACGCGCTTGCATGTTGCACATTGCGAGTGCGTGCGCGTTTGATTAAGGTTTGGCCGACCACGACTCCCAGAACGATAGTTATAGCTCGCTTTCAGTTCGGGCGGCAGTTTGCTCAGTACCACCGAATCGTAGATTCGTTTTTGGCTACTAATTGGCTTTGAAAAATCAAAACCGAATGTCTCATATTGAATTAGAAACTGCTTGACGCTATCCATTATCGAGTCCTATTTGGTTGGGATGCACTAAATTTGTTCGGTCCATTATACCAAACGTATTGTGCATTAGACAAATAGGTTAGTTAATTTACCTATATTGTAGAGAAATAATAGGTGTCTTTAATTAACCTATTAAATTTCGTGTAGTACTGGTTTATCGATGTCATTTATTATAAAGCTAGAATCTGGCCCTGTTTCGTGACCGATTTTTATACTTTGCTATACTATAGCCTTTCAGGAAATGCTATCAAGCTACTGTTGTTCATGATACAATAACCTTTACAAGAATACATCGTATGCTTACGAAAAACTTACAGTATGGCAATCGCATGGCACTAACTAGTCATCGTGATGTATGATAATTTTATCTCCGGCCACATAGGGGTAATGCACAGAAACCAATCATTCATCATGCCATTTCCATCAATTCGGCTGACCCGCTACTAGCGAATAGCGGGCTTTTTCGTTTTAGGAGGATTTATAATGGGCCTAGAAGTCACGCTGTGGGGAATAGCATCTTTCGTATTTTTGGTACTTTATCTTTTGATAAGTTTAAGGAACTGAAAAAAGCCAATGGCTCGATAATAGCACCTTTCCGCTTGACGCATACTCAGTCTGAGCTATAATGAAATGAGAGTTATGCAATGATGGCTTTTTGCCTTTTTGCTATACGAAATTTATCTAAAAAACAATTGTATGAAGGAATCAGATCGTGCATAATCATTACCCCACTCTCCTGGCTGCAGATCTTGAGGGTGTGTTTATTCCAGAAATTTGGATTGCTGTGGCAGAGCAGACCGGCATCGAAAAACTACGTCTTACTACACGAGACATGTCCGACTATAATGAGCTGATGCAGATGAGACTTGGCGAAATGCAGAAGCATAATCTCACGCTCGAGACTATTCAAAACATCATCGCCCAAATGGATCCTTTGCCTGGAGCAATTGAGTTTCTGGAATGGGTTCGGGAGCGTTCGCAACTTATCATCTTGACGGATAGTTATTACCAATTTGTTGCTCCAATTCTCCCAAAGCTGAATCACCCCACAGTCTTTGCCCATACATTGGAGGTATCCGAAGATGGAGTGGTGACAAACTATCATTTACGAACACCGGATGGGAAACGGCAGGCTGTCGATGCATTTCAGAAAATGGGATTCCGCACAATGGCTGTTGGTGATTCCTATAATGATACCACAATGCTTTTGGCAGCACATGAAGCGGCCCTATTTTGTCCACCCCCTAATGTAATTGCTGATTTTCCACAACTACAAGTTGCAGAAAACTATACGAAACTCAAAGAATATCTTACATTATTTCTGAATGACAGTTGAGGAGTCATAACGGGTTCCCCAGTGCAACAAAGTCTCAACCCGACTTTGCAGTCTGAGCCAATTTTTCCCGCAGCACTTAACCTAGATTAGCTGATTATTTAAACGTGGCTTGTGAATTAGTTTACAGGTGCAGTTTATGTTTGTTTGCGACTTGTAATCTCGGTACCTTGATTTCTCAACCTATTTATGATTAAGTGAATAGAATAATCCATAGATTGGTAGACTGCATTTTTATCTTGGCATTTTGGGAGTCGAACACAAGCCTTTTAAACTTATCCGAAAAGTGCTTATACGTCCAACCAACTTCTAGAGCGAGAATGGATCGTCACAGAGCTTTTCGGATAAGCACTGAGCCATGGCCACCATGCATGTTATTGCGACGCAAGCGCGTCTATCCACTATTACTCATCGAGTATTTCGACGTACCCAATGGCTGCGCCTTTTTGTGCATGGCACTTCTCTGTTGATTGCCTCTCTTCTATTGCTTCCCTTAGCCTATCTCCTTGTACGCAGCGTTCGTGCTGGTCAAAGCGCCCTGTTTGCAATGAGCACACCGCGTACAGCTCTTATTGCGGGAAATAGTCTACTCCTGGCGGCAATTGTGCTGGGTATATCCATCCTGGTTAGCCTCCCTTTGGCTTGGTTAACGACTCGTACCGATCTGCCCGGTCGTCGTGTTTGGACAATTTTGACCGTTCTGCCTCTCGTTTTTCCAAGCTATGTTGGGAGTTATGCCTTAGTGGCGATGATGGGACCGCGCGGCATTTTGCAAGGTTGGCTTGCGCCATTTGGTATCGAGCGCATGCCCTCAATCTATGGTCTTGCTGGAGCTACATGTGCCCTGACAGCGTTTACCTATCCTTACCTTCTTTTGGCCATTCGATCAGGTCTACGTCACATGGATCCGGCGCTTGAGGAAGCTGCCCGCAATCTGGGATATACGAGCCAACAGACATTCTGGCGCATTACAATTCCCAGTTTGCGACCGTCCCTGGCGTCCGGCTCCTTACTCGTCACCCTATATGTTTTGAGTGACTTTGGCGCCGTATCAATGTTACGCTACAATACATTTACCAGAGCCATCTATATAGGCTATACCAATAGCTTTGATCGGAGCCAAGCAGCGCTTCTTGCCTTGGCTTTGGTATTGATCACAATACTGCTTTTGTTTGGTGCCCAACGCACATTGGGACGTGGTGCTTATTATCGATCCAGTTCGGGGGTCGCACGGAAACAAAATCGAGTCAAATTAGGCAAGTGGCGTTGGCCTGCACTTTTATTCATCGCAATCATTGTCTCCGTGAGTCTCATCATACCGACAGGGGTGGTTGTTTATTGGTTAGTGCGGGGTCTTCTAGCAGGAGAATCTCTTCTTCCTGTTTGGCAATCACTCCTCAATAGCATTCAGGCTGCAACCCTCGCTTCAATCGCTTGCATATTGCTTGCTTCACCGATTGCTTTTCTTGCTGTACGCCACCCTGGCTTTATCAGCATGCTCGTCAGCCAGGCCGCTAACTTAGGTTACGCTTTGCCAGGTATCGCTGTTGCGTTAAGCCTGGTTTTTTTTGGAGCAAATTCCACGCCCCTTCTTTATCAAACATTAGCAATGCTTGTCTTTGCATATGTTGTCCGCTTCCTCCCCCAAGCATTGGGCGCAATTCGCAGCATGCTGCTGCAAATTAGCCCCCGAATGGAGGAGGCCTCGCGGAGCTTGGGGCGTAGTCAGCTACACACATTACGGCTGATCACAATTCCGCTTCTACGGCCTGGTATTTGGGCTGGTGCCGCTCTGGTCTTCTTAACAACCCTTAAAGAGCTGCCCGCCACGCTCATTTTGAGTCCCACTGGGTTTTCTACATTAGCTACCCAAATTTGGTCTGCCACAGAGGAGGCGTTTTTTGCTCGCGCAGCCGCTCCTGCGTTAATCTTACTTGTGGTTTCAGCTTTTAGCATCGGAATCATTTTGCATCAGGAGGAACGTTGATTACATCTCTTTTCAAGGCTACCAGGCCAAAACGAAACCTGTGGAGCACATTTCCCACAAAGCTGCGCCCCAAAGCAGGAGCAGCAACGGCTGCGCCCTCTAAGGTAATAAGGAGCAGGCGCAATGGTCAACCATTCAATTCACGTCGCCAAGTAGACAGCTCACGTCACCAAGTAGACAGCGCAGCGCCTCATTGTGAGTGTGATATTTGTGTGCGGGATATCGTAAAACATTTTGGGGAAGTTGGTGCAGCCAACGGCATTTCATTCGATCTGCTGGAAGGACAATTGATGGCTTTGCTAGGCCCAAGCGGTTGCGGCAAAACCACGACGTTGCGTCTATTAGCCGGTTTTGAACGTCTAGAGTCCGGTACGATTGAAATGCATGGAGAGGTGGTTGCTGCACCTGGCATACACGTGCCGCCTGAAAAACGTAGCATCGGCATGGTGTTCCAGGAATATGCGCTTTTTCCACATCTGAGTGTTGCAGAAAATGTACGGTTTGGTCTACATACTTACGACAAAGATAAAGAGCATCGCGTTCAAGAAGTCTTGGAGATGGTAGGGCTTTCACGACTTGGAAAGCGGATGCCGCACGAGTTGAGCGGTGGTCAACAGCAACGTGTCGCCCTAGCCAGAGCGTTAGCTCCTGAACCTCACTTAATTTTGCTTGATGAACCATTTAGCAATTTGGATGCTAGCTTACGGGCACGGGTACGATCTGATGTGCGCTCGATCTTGAAACAGGCAGAGGCCACTGCAATCTTTGTTACACATGATCAAGAAGAGGCGCTGAGTCTTGTCGACCAAGTAACTGTTCTGATGAACGGAAAAGTACAGCAGATTGCAACGCCGCATACCTTATACTATAGACCTGCTACACCAGAGGTTGCTTCATTTGTTGGCGAAGCGAATTTTTTGCCTGGTTTTGCTTATGGTGAAACGGTCGAATGTGCATTCGGCACCTTACCGACCATCTCACCTATGACTGGACCGGTAAAGGTTATGATTCGCCCAGAAAACGTCTTGATTTATCCGTCTGACTCTGAAACTGGATATTGCATCACAGATGTCATTTTCTATGGGCACGATCAACTGTTAGCAATCCAGTTTAATGAATATATTTTGCAATCCAGAATCGTTGGAACCCAATATCATTTTAGGCCTGGACAACCTGTATCAATAGAAGTGAATGGACCAGTTATGGCATATTCATAAGTGTATGAGGGCAACGTAGACGGGTGTAACAGAAGGTCCGTTTGTGCCGATCGTCTACGGTGTCATGCAGTTTGCCATCGTTAGATTTCTTCAGTATACTGTCAAAATCTGAACCAATCATTCACCGGCCAATGAAGGCAAAACCATGCCTTTATTGGCCGGTTTCTTTTTTACAATATATATCTGCCCAACACTTTTATATTTAGACTCATCTAGCATAAAAATGCGCAAAGCCACATGCTTCAGAGTCTCAGTAGATCCAAATTTCAGGTTTTGAGAGAGAATTCTGGCTAAACAGTTGACATAAATACAAATTTGCCGGTCGATATCTAGTTTTTGCGTTAGATTTGGGCGATTTTCAGATATGAAATAGGTTGTTTTCTGTAACCGAAATCTGAATAAATGACTCCAAAATCCCTGCAATCTCGACTGAAAATCGCCAAAAACGCCAAATTTGGATCTACTGAGTATAGAAATTTCTGGTTGTCTGAGGAATTGTGTGGTTACCAGCTGGTTTGTTGGTTAGATGGTTGGTGAACAAACGAGCAAACCAACAAACTATCCACTGTTTACCCCACAAAACCTCAATGAACCAAACTTCTTTTGTACACTTTTGGCAGATAAGATTATATTTATAGCCTTTCAGAAAAAGATTTTCTTGTCGTTGATGGCAATTCAGCTCGTCAGCTCTCTGGCTGACCGGCTGAATTGCAGACAAGCTACTGTTTCGCGTGGAAAAGCATTATCTGAACATCTATAGCAGGAACCTGAATCAATGAAATCTATCGGTACGCTTTCTATTCTTCCAAATATTCCAGATTCTATTAAACGCCTCGAAGAGCTATCCTACAACTTGTGGTGGAGCTGGGAACTAGATGCGCAACTTCTTTATGAGAAACTCGACGCAGGATTATGGCACGATGTTCATCACAACCCTGTCAAATTTTTACACAGCATTAATCAGGAAAAGCTGAACGCGGCAGCAAACAATGCTGATTACTGTGACCACTATGCGCATGTCTTGACTCAGTTTGATCGGTATATGTCACCCGATACCCTTACTTGGTTTCGCAAGCACCATCCAGACAAAACCGAACAAATTGTTGCTTATTTTAGCGCGGAATTTGGACTACACGAAGCTTTACCCATATACAGTGGTGGTTTGGGTATCTTAAGTGGCGATCATTGTAAAGCCGCCAGCGATCTCGGGCTGCCATTTGTTGGCGTTGGATTCCTCTATCCGCAAGGATATTTTACTCAGCATATTGCTTCGAATGGACGACAACAGGCCGAATATGAAAAGATCGACTTTGCCGAAGTGCCCGCAATGCCTGCAATTGGTCCAGACGGTCGCCCCGTTTTGATCAACGTCGATCTTCCTGGCCGCACGGTCTATGCGAAAATTTGGCAAATACAGGTTGGCAGAATCTCTATCTATTTGATGGATACAGATGTCGAACGCAATGCACCCCAGGATCGCGAGTTGAGCGCACGACTCTATGGCGGTGATCGCGAGATGCGAATTAGTCAAGAGTTCGTTCTCGGCATTGGCGGCGTGCGTGCATTGCGTGCACTAGGAATTGATGCTTCTGCATGGCATATGAATGAAGGACATAGCGCATTCTTAGGTCTAGAACGTGTGCGAGAACTTGTGCAAACAGAACATCTTTCCTTCGATGAGGCTGTTATCGCTGTGCGCGCGAACACATTATTCACGACACATACACCTGTTCCAGCTGGCAACGACGCCTTTGCATTTGAATTGGTGGAAAAATTCTTTTGGCAATATTGGGGTCAACTGGGAATTGACCGTGATCGCTTTATTGATTTTGCCCGACAAGAACTTCCGTGGGGACCACAATATAGCATGACGGTGCTTGCATTGCGCCTCAGTGGCTATCA
The DNA here is from genome assembly GCA_019217005.1 of Chloroflexi bacterium TSY. The sequence continues at coordinate 24,273 of JAHBNG010000130.1, read as the reverse complement.
CAATGGTGTTAGTCAACTTCATGGGCGAGTAAGCCGCAACATGTGGCATTTTCTTTGGCCAGATGTATTGGAGTGCGAAGTACCTATTGGAGCAATTACAAATGGCGTCCATGTGAAAACTTGGCTGACACCTGACCTGCGTTCTCTATATGATCAGGCGTTCCAAGATGACTGGCTCGATAGGCTAGATGAGCGGCCAAAAAGCAGCCCTAAGTGGTATACCAAACTTTAGCATCCTCGATGGTTGGTGGGCAGAAGGATATTCGGGGGAAACAAGCGACATAAATGGATGGAGCATCGGCGAAGAGCGGGAATATAAAGATGAAGATACACAAGATGAAGCAGATGTACTCAATCTCTATCGCACATTGGAAAACGAAATCCTCCCACTTTATTATAATCGTGAAGACCGACAGAATGATGGGCTCCCTTCTTCTTGGATCCGAATCATGAAAAATGCAATCCAAACCTGTGCGCCTCAATACAGTATGCGTCGCATGTTACTCGACTATACAAATCGTTATTACCTTCTCTGTATGCAGAATGGAGTAGACTATCGAAAAAACGAATACATGATTACACGTAAAATTCATTCCTGGCAAAGAAATACAATCGAAAAATGGCAAGGGGTTCATATTGAGGCAATCGAATTTGCTCATAAGCAAATTACTGTTGGTACGCCTATTGAGCTCAATGCCAAAGTTTGGCTCAATGGGCTGGCCAAAAACGACGTTGTCGTTGAACTGGCGGCGCTCCCTTTAGATTCGGTAGAACAAAATTCTTTACCACTCATTGAACAAATGAATTTTCTAGATGTGGATGAAGGGGCACTCCTCTATCATGGTACGCTAAAACCTGCGGATAGCGGCCAATATACGATTGGAATGCGAGTGCGTCCAGTACACGAACGCTTCATTCATGGATATGAAGCAGGTTTGATTCAATGGGCGTAAACCTCTGCAACTCATTGAGCCGTCATTCCTGCGGAGTCCATCTGAGGCGAAATAGATATTCAGTAGACCGCAACGCGGAGTGAGCGCACCTTTCCTTCGGAAAGGCGTTCTCTAATGCGAACGGGACCGGCGCTAGAGATTACACGCAGTAGGATTTCTCAGAGGTAGAGCGTTCAAATGGCGAAAAAAGACGCAGTAGAGAATCTCGGACCATTTGGCCCGCTCGAGTCTGTTTTGACTGAGAAGTGCAGGATTATGTCTACTGCGTGTAATAGAGAACGCTGCGCCATGCATGGCGACTCCACTGCGGTCTGCCCACCGATTCGTTGTTGCCAGGACAGACACAAGCCCAGGAGGCCAGTTTCTTAGCTGAGGGCCAGCTTTCGACCGAGGGACCGATCTCCGCCAGAATTATCTCGGCGACGACTCACCCCACACCGGGAATGGCATCTAGGCGTGCGATGAGGTCAGCATGCGGAGCCATGAGGACCCCAATCTGTTGATTGAGGGCATCAATGCGTACATTCAGGTGATCGAGATGATGCAGAACTTCTTGCAGCATAAAACGATGATGAGGACGGACCAGTCCCGTCAACGCATCAACCAACTGGGGAATCTTGGCCCGCAGCCGCTTTTGTGCCAAGTCAGCCATGGCTTCTGGGTCCATCTCATCTGCAATCAGGGCCTCGATCATCTGGCGTGCCGATACACCTTGGATGCTCGTGACCACCGATCCCAACTTGACGTTGGCATCTTCCAACACCTTATGCAGGCGATTGACTGCCGCACTCTTCTCTTGCAAGAGACGCGTCCGATAGCGCGTCAGGTCTCGCAAGTCCCTTTGCTCCACATCTGGAATGAAACTGCGCTCCAGCAGTCCATAACTCATCAGTTTCGTGATCCAGGCCGCATCGCTCTCATCCGTCTTGCGACCAGGCACCTGTGCCAGATGGCGGGCATTCACAATCCAGACCTCAAAATGCTCATGCAACACATTGTAGATCGGTTTCCAATACACTCCCGTACTCTCCATCGCCACATGCGTGATCCCATACGACGACAGCCACGACCTCAACCCCTCCAACTCGACCGTCGTTGTCCCAAATCGCTTGCGCACCTGCTCCATCCTCCCTGATTCATCTACCACACACGCCACTACCATCCGCTTGTGAACATCCAGAACGTCTACAAATCATTGACAATCGTTGCAAGTCCGTGATATTATTGGAACAAATATACGACCAAGGTTGCCCCGAGTCGTTATTCATAATTCAGCTATAGATTATTGTCGTGAAAACCGATCGGGCTCAAGTTCGTATTTGCAACGTAACACCATGAGAAAGTCAACACAAGAACTGCATACAATCTGAAAGCGGTGGTTCAACAAACGGGTTTGAAACCGGACACACTTCGCGCATGGGAAAGACGCTATGGGTTACCAAATCCACGCCGCACAGAAAGTGGACATCGACTCTATTCACAGCAGGATATCGCCGTGTTGCAATGGTTGATTGCACGCCAAAACGAAGGATTAAGCATAAGCCGGGCTGCAGCTCTTTTGCACCGTATGAAAGCAAAGGGGGGGAAGATCCGCTTAATTCGTTTGAGGGGTGGAGTAAAAAACAGAGCGAACAGCTTGTTCAAAGAGGAGGCAATCAGAAAGGTCATTCAAATTCTAAAGCTGGAGAGTTATGCCAATTGTGGATATCCGCGTGTATTGAATTTGATGAACAAAGCGCACGGCAAATACTTGAACAAGCATTCTCTCAATTTTCAGTCGAAACTGTTTGTACTGAATTACTACAAAAGGGAATCAGCCTGATAGGTGAAGGATGGATCCAGGGAAGAATCACAATCCACCAAGAACACTTTGCCTCGTCTTTAGCAATACGGCATCTAGAGATGCTGATCGGGAGTTCTCCTGCTCCACTCAAAACTGGACGCATTCTAATCGGCTGTCCTGAGGCAGAAGAACACACATTTATGCCACTTCTCTTGACTCTGCTGCTGCGTCGAACAGGCTGGGGTATTGTATATCTGGGGAGCAATATTCCGATAGATAACCTAGAATCAACGATGACTTCAATCCAGCCAGATCTAGTAATTCTCGTTGCTCAACAATTTCATACGGCAGCAAATTTGATGACAATGTCGGAAAGCATCCATGCTCGGGATATTTCATTTGCTTATGGTGGACAAATTTTCAATGCCCTTCCAGAGCTTATTCAATCAATCTCTGGTCATTATCTTGGTGCCAATCTTTCTGTGGCATTGCAAACTGTTGACCAAATCATGGTCGACCCCCTGCCAAAATCACCTTCATACAAAGCACCAGAGCTGCAAGCACATACTTTAGCTTACTATTACAAAAAGCAACCTCAAGCCGGACTCACTCTCGGCAACATAGACAGATTGGGTCAATATGGAAGCTGGATGGCCGATCTCTTAAGAACGCACTGCCAATTATCACACACCGATTTGTGCTCATATTTACAAAGCTACAAGACGGCAGTTCTACGCCACATGGGAGCAGACGCAACACCCGTTCTTCGATGGCTTACAGATATCTCAAATGCAGTGTGTCAACCCAATTAAGGAGCGCTATGCGCATTATAATTTCTGGTGGAACAGGTCTTATCGGCCGCGCACTCCAACCTATACTCTATTCAGAGCACCATGATGTCATTATCTTGAGCCGCAGCCCCGAGCGGGTGCGAAGAAAAATGCACTCATCTGCACAGATTGCCCAATGGGATGGGCAATCAACAACTGGTTGGGGTCATTTGATAGACGGAGCAGATGCAGTCATCAATCTTGCTGGGACCGGGATTGCTGATGCTCGATGGAGCGATGAGCGCAAGCAGGCGATCCAAGACAGTAGAGTTCGGGCAGGCGAAGCGATTGTCCAGGCCATTGATGCCGCCAACACAAAGCCCAAGGTGCTGATTCAAGCTTCAGCTGTTGGCTATTATGGTGTCTTACATGGTGATAGCAAAGTTTCAGAAGATAGTGGACCCGGGAACGATTTTCTGGCGCAGATCTGCTTTGACTGGGAAGCTTCAACATCGGCTGTTGAGACAATGGGCGTACGGCGAGCCACGATTCGAACAGGGATAGTCTTAAGCAACGATGGTGGTGCATGGCCCAAGATCAAATTACCGTATTCTCTATTCGCTGGTGGTCCTCTTGGCAGTGGCAGACAATGGTATCCTTGGATCCACATGGAAGACGAAGTTCGTGCTATCCAGTTTCTCCTCCAGACTGAATCCGCCACTGGACCCTACAATCTAACAGCACCTGAACCTGTCACAAACAAAGTAGTCGCAAAGACCATCGGCGAATCAATGGGGAGACCAAGCTTTATGCCCGCCCCTAGACTCGCAATCAAACTTGCACTTGGTGAAATGTCCACGCTTCTGCTGGATGGACAACGTGCCATTCCCCGCAATCTTCTTAATGAGGGGTTTACATTTAACTATCCTTCAATCGATCTTGCTGTACAAGATTTGATACATGGTCAATGAACCACAAATAGAATCCTAGAATATTATTTACCTAATTCAGCGAGCAGCCCACGTAGTTCTTCCTGATCGAAAAAGTAGCTCTCGTGACAAAAATGACAATCTACGGTCGCCTCGCCATCTTCCACCAAATAAGCTAGCTCTTGCGTACCCAATGAAATCAGCGCTTTTTCTGTCCTCTTTCGACTACAAGCACAGGTAAAGGAAAGCGAGCGCTCCTCTAACACCTCGTATGAAACATCGCCAAAGAACATAGAGAGAACCTGACTTGGTCCATAGCCCTCTTTCAATTGGACATTAATGGGGGGCATGTCCTCCAGCAGTTCGGCCGCTTCTTCGATAAATTTTGCCTGGGGAAGAGTCGGATCATCGATAGGCAGCGCTTGCAACAGGAGCCCACCCGCCACGCTAACCATCCCCCACTCATCAAGAATCACGTCAGTTTCAATCACAGATGGCGTCTGTTCTGATTGACTCAAATAGAGTGCTAAGTCGCTATTGATGTCGCTTTCAACTAGCGCAACAACACCTTGACTGAGATCCTGTCGCAACAGATCCTTTACGACTGTTAGTGTTCCTGGTCCAAGAGCCGCCGCAACATCAAATTGGGCAAGCTCTTTTGGTGGATCGGCCAATGGATTGGCAACATAGCCTCGCACTCCTCCCGAGCTATTCGATTCAACCACAATTTTTCCCAGAGGACCATCTCCGCTGAATTTCAGCGCCATGCGTTGGCGTACCTTGAGAAAGGCTCCCAATAGCGAAACACTTGTCAATGCACGTCCCAAAGCAACAGTGGCTGTTGGGGAAGTACGATGACGCCAACTTGCTTCATGGACTAAATTCGTTGTGATACAGGCCATCCCGCGGATTCCAACTTCATTCGAAATCACTCGCACCAAATAATCTTTTGTCATGGAATGCCTCGCTTAAGCACATTCAAAGTTAGCATAGTGGGTTCCTTATAGTCGTTTTAGACGCACTGCGCGTAGATAAGCCAAATTATTTTATAGCATAGGAAAGTATAAAATCAGCCAATAGATGGAACCAGATTCTGGCTGTGGATGCTACGCATCTGTAACCAAACACGAAGTGGTCGCTTCGACCTAGCTGACGGCTGATTAGCTGAAAGCTTTTTTATTTTATCATAAGTTAATTCCCTTTTCCTCATGTCGCTATCTTTGCAATCTAAGAATAGAACGCTGGGGATACGAATTGTTAGTGTTCTGTAAGAGCTTCACGCCACTACATTAGGCGCTTACGGGACCAATATCGACAAAGAATTGTGGATGTTGAAAATGTGTAAATAGCAAAGCTGAACTCAAGCAAAAGGTTACGGAAAGCCTGATGAACGGCAGAAAAGAGTTCATCCAAAAGCGAAGGGTCTTTGGGCTTTGGACCTCGCTTGGTTTTACCCGCACCAGCAAGAACAGGCTTGATGATATGGTCCCGCAAAACAATCAAAGCTGAAATAACCTGAAGGCCATCAGGCGTGGGCGAATATTTGCGGGAGTTACCGATGCGAGTGACAAGGTTCTTAGCTCGCAGCTTCTTCAAATCATAGGCAGCCTGACGGGGTGAATAATCAGGAAAAAGGTGAGCAAAGCGCTCTTTGACTTGGTTAGCTAGTTGAGAAGCTGTAAAGCCAGTAGGTGCGGGTGCCAAAGCAAGAACGGAACTGAGTACAGCTCGGATTCGAGGTTGGTCAAGATGAATGCCAGCGAGTTTGGATGCACCAAGAGATGCTGGCTCAGGAAGAGAATCAAGCAATCCATCGTCAATAAAGGCGGCATCAATCGCCTGAATGGTGTTGAGAAAATGAGTCAGGGCTGGTTTTAGGTAATCAAGGATCTCGCCGAAGTATTTCAAAGAGCGCCGTAGCGGTAGCCGTTTCACATTGTGAGCAATGACCTCGATACGGAGTGTGTTCTCGCCTTTGGTGTACATTTTGAGCGTCAGTGAACTGAAATGCACTTTAAAGATTGTCAAATCGTCCATAGGTTTCTCGATAACACATTCTAAACGGGGTGTTTTTTTCCCTCTGCGCCAGTGAGGACGTCCTCTTGTACCGAAGATGGTTTTGACCGTTTTGATATCCATTCTAGAACGCATATGGTCGATAACACTATCGAAAATCTGTTCCATTTGAGGTCCTCGGTTAAATATCAAATTTCGACTCAGTTCTGTTTGATAGACAGAGTAATTGTATTTGAATCTCGTTGCTCTTTGGTCTTCTAATGAGAGCGCAAAATGAAGGCAAGTTGAGTAAATCCAACGGTCGCAAACCTGGCCCAATTGCCCTATCGCACTCGCTGAGCACAAGGTATCTGCTATTTCGGCCAACCCATCTGGATCTGAAATGTTGGCAAAACTATTGCTTTCCTTCTCCAAGGTAATATCGACTTTCTGGGCTTGACGAGCTACATACTCATGCCCGTTCAAGAATATCTGCGCCCCAAACGGGGGATGTGGGCTGAGTCGGATCGTGATATGGCCCCACGACGGGTCCATGATATGAAACCAGTACTGCTTGACAAAAGGATACTTCTTTTCTAAATGAATTCTCTTCTTATCCTTACTTTCTTTGACATGCCACGTCGGTGCACTAAATTTACTCACCAAGATCGCAAATACACCCACAAACGCTGGATCGTCTGGGATATAGGTCTCGGCAAGCTCATGTTTGCGTACACCACTTTCACAATCAATGACTGGTATCCCTTCCGCCTCCGCATACGCCCGCAACCGACGCGCATACTCACGCGCAAATCGCATCAGCCTCGCCGTATTCAGCCCGTCATCCGACCCTTGCCAACTGCGCCACCAGACTCGAAACCCGCCGCCGTTTTGACCCATCGACCAATAGGCATTCAGCACGATTCGATCGACACAATCATATTGCCCCTCTATGTACTCGGCATATGTTTCGCTAAACTCATCGACCGGCGGGCGGATTTCTGTCTTGACTACCATGACCCCTTCTCCTTTGCTTTTGCTGGCTTCACTTGACCTGCACTTCGTATCGGAGAAATGCACTTCGTGTCAACTGTCCCGTAGGGACCCCTTTTTTTGAGCGTAGTCTCGAAAAAATGCTAGGCCCTTATCAACCAAATCCTTGCACATGGGACAAGAAGCTGCAAAGTTGCAGAGTTAAAAAGAAGCTCGGTGTATTGGAGCATGCTCTCATGCAAATCGTGTCTATTCTTTGGAGCGGACGAGATTCTGTTCACCCACCTTGCAACTTTGCAACCCTGCAACTTTGCTTCTGGCTTGGGAGCGAAGCGGCCTTGTCCAGGTTAGGGATTGACAAGATACAAAAACCGTTATACAATATTTGAGCATATATTCAAATAGATTCTAAACTCAATCTCATGTCTAACAAAGAACAATTCACAGGTAGCAACTTAACGTTGTTGCCAAGCCAAATTCTCGACGATGTCACCGCGACGTTTAAGGCATTGAGCGACCCCACACGAGCACAGCTTGTCTATCTATTGACAAAGGGTGAATATAGCGTCAATGAATTAAGTGAGCATGTGCCCGTCACAATCTCAGCTGTATCTCATCACTTGGCCAAACTGCGCGCCATCCGGCTTGTTCAATCTCGACGGGAGGGCAACCAAATTTTTTACACGGTCGATGATAGTCATGTGTCGGCTCTTTTTCGAGAGGCGCTCTATCACATTTGGCATGTTCACGAAGGAGTGCCAGATGATCATTACGGACAGATACTTTCTCAATTAAAGTGAAGTCAGTTTGAAAAGGAAGCTACTCATATGAATACTCGCCCAGCAATTTGCGTTCAAAATCTACGTAAGATCTACGTCGTCCCCATAAGGGAAGCGGGCGTTCGTGCAGCAATGAAAAGCCTGATTCAGCGACAAAAACGAGAAATCGCAGCCGTCGATAGGGTTATGTTTGATGTACAGCTTGGCGAAATTGTTGGCTTTTTGGGGCCAAACGGTGCTGGTAAGACAACGACACTTAAGATGCTCTCTGGGTTGCTTCATCCGACTGATGGAACTGTCTCGGTTCTGGGATTCCAACCTTGGCAGCGCCGCAAGGAATTTCTACGCCAAATTACGCTCGTAATGGGTAACCGAAATCAACTTGTTTGGGATATTCCATGTATCGACTCGTTTCAGCTAAACCGCGTCATTTATGGCATCTCCCAGCAAGATTTTAAGAGGACACTTGACGAGCTGGTTGAGTTGCTAGACTTGGAGGAGTTGCTGACGAAGCCAGTGCGAAATCTATCGCTCGGTGAGCGGATGAAATGTGAAATTGCTGGGTCACTTCTGCACCGGCCACGTGTCCTTTTTCTTGATGAACCAACGATTGGTCTGGATGTTACCATGCAACGCCGCATTCGAAGCTTTATCGCAGAATATAACCGTCGCCACGAAGCAACAATTATGCTGACGAGCCACTATATGGCGGATGTCGAGGCACTGTGTCAACGAATTGTAATGATCCATCATGGCGAAATCCTCTTTGATGGAGCGTTAACGGAATTGGTACGGCGATTTTCGCCCCACAAAACCATCTCGCTTGAACTTCAAAACGACATCCAAAAGCAGAACGGCTCTATGCAATTACCCCAGAACTTCTCTGGACATCTTTCCCAATTTGGTCAAATTATCGAACAGCGGGATGGATTAATTCGATTACGCGTTTCAAAATCCGAAACGGCAAACGTTACTGGATACCTATTGTCTGAGTACCCCATCACAGATCTAACTGTAGAAGATCCTCCCATTGAAGAAGTAATCGAACAAGCATTTGCAGAAAGCAGGATATTGGCTGCCCGGTAAGTGATGGATAGTCAACGAACTCAAGATTCTCAGGCTATGACCAAAGCAGAAGTGAGGAAAAGGCTCATGAACAGTCTAGCAGCGATCTATTGGGCACAGTTCAAAGTCAGTCTGGCGGTTCAATTTCAATACCGAGCGTCCATGAGTATCTGGTTGATCGGTCGAGTGATTGAACCTGTCATCTATCTCGTAGTGTGGCGTACTGTTGTTCGCGCACAAGGAGGCACGCTTGAAAGCTATTCAGAAGCCGATTTTGCGGCTTATTACATCATGTTGATGATTGTAAATCACTTGACCTTTACATGGATCATGTTCGAATATGAATACTACATCAAAAATGGCACGTTAGCCAGCTTACTGCTGCGTCCGCTCCATCCTATTCACCGAGATATTGCTGAAAATATCGCGTACAAGGTCTTAACATTCTCCATTATCCTCCCAACGGCTTTTTTACTCAGTTGGATCTTTCAGCCAGCTTTCGATCTACAAATCTGGTCGACGCTTGCCTTTATACCTGCACTTCTCTTGGCCTTTGTCTTGCGCTTTGCTATGGGGTGGACGCTTGCAATGGCTGCCTTTTGGACCACACGTGTCAGCGCCTTTAATTCAACCTATTTTGTCGCAGTTCTTTTCTTTTCGGGACAAATTGCTCCGTTGGAGCTCTTTCCAGATTGGCTACAGATTGGGGCGCGTTTTTCTCCATTTCCCGGGATGGCCGCTTTTCCGATTGAATTGATTCTGGGCAAGCTAACCATGCGGGAAGTAATTTTTGGCTTTGCGATTCAACTTGCTTGGGCAGCCATCTGCATTGGGGTTCTGCAATTTATCTGGCAAGCTGGGACAAAACGTTTTTCGGCGGTAGGCGCATAGAAGAAAGCAAAGGCTTAGCCAAGAACCTATCCGAAAGGTGGTTGTGAGTCCGATGTGACGTGGAACAAACGAGTGTGTACTACAAAGTGTTTAAATGAACACTGTTCAGTCAGAGAACTGCTGAATGTACACACTTTGGGACACACTCCCAAACAAACAAGCTGTTTGTTCTCGTATAGGAAAGTATTAAAATCAGCCACGAAACATGGCCAGATTCTGGCTGAAAGCTGACGGCTGATTAGCTGAAAGCTTTTTTATACAATTTGACCAAACAATGACCGAAGCGGAAGAAGGTTAAGGAGGGAAAAATGCAATTGGTGCAGCTGATCTATACACATTTTCGATTGGGTGTGCTCAACGAATTACAATATCGCGCAAATTTCTGGATTCAGCTTCTCCAAACAGCCCTGGGGTTAGCAACTTCTATTGGTGGTTTGCTCGTTGTCTTTCGTCACTCTTCTACGTTGGGCGGTTGGTATCCAGATGAGTTGCTGGTATTGGTTGGGATCTACTTTTTGATGCGGGGTGCCATCTATAGCGTCGTACAACCGAGCATGGAATTCTTTATGCAAGATGTACGCTTAGGAACCTTAGATTATGCCCTCATCAAACCGGTGGATTCACAATTACTCGTCAGCATCCGACGTGTGTCGATTTGGAATCTCTTCGACGGACTGGCGGGCATTGGCATCATTGTAATTGCGCTTGGGCGCTCAGTTTGGACTCATGCAAGCAACTTCGTTTATTCTCACATTATTTTGTGGTGGAATTATCGTTTACAGTTTTTGGCTTATACTTGCCACGTTTTCCTTTTGGTTTGTCAAAGTGGAAAACATTCTGGTGATCTTTGAAAGCATGTATCAGGCTGGGCGGTGGCCCGTTAGCATTTACCCACAATTTCTACAGATTCTATTGACCTTTCTCATTCCCGTTGCATTTGCAGTAACAGTGCCTGCACAAGCGATAACAAACCGTCTCTCGGCTGCAAACATGATGCTCGCAATTGGTGTTGCAATCACGCTTTTTTCAGTCGCTCGTTGGTTTTGGCGCTTTGGTGTACAGAATTACTCTGGAGCCTCGGCGTAAAATCTAGGGACAGAACTACACCCATTTGCGATAAACCCGAGTAATACATGTATCAAACTCATACTAATACTACAATCCATATGCATCACCTCCTTTATTATAGGATAGCAATTTCAGGCTGGGCAGTTCCACGTGGTATACAGTACGTATATAGCTTCTGCCTAGCTGTGCATAGTATCGCACAAATTTCTCAAATTGTCAAGCACGACCAAGATTAAAGATCCAACACAACAGGAAAAGGGGCTGTGCTCTTCAAAAAAGCACAGCCCCTTTTCCTGTTTCCCATAACCGAAGATTTAAGTTTCACACTGAAGATTTATTAGACTGAACGTTTTTTCAGATAGTCTTAATAATTGCTATAAAAGTATTGTAGCACAGAAAGATTGGTCTTGTTTGACGGAAACGTGTCGCTCAACCTATCCTTTCTCATAAAAACATTGGATATCTTTGCCCAAATGAGCGTACAGTCATACGATTGCCCTACGAGCAAGAGATGAGGTGCGTATAAAATGTTCATTTCTCGTCAGCCAACAAAGCGCTTACTGATAACGTGATTCAGTTCACGTAAGGTCGGGTATAGATGTTGATAGACACTTTCATGGCGCTCTCGATAAAATGCATGCAGATCCGCATCTGGATCGATACGCTCAACGCGATAAGTTACTTGTTCTATCGCATCCTTGAAATCAGTATAGATCCCAGCACCAATCCCAGCCAGCATCGCAGCGCCCAAACAAGTCGCTTCGTTGATCAGGGGAATATAGATTGGTTGATTAAAAAGAGCCGCTTTAATCATCAGTAACAGTCGATTGCGTGAGCCACCACCGGACGCAATAATTCGACTTGGACTCAATTCAAACGCCTTCATCATCGATTGATAGCTAGTGTGATATTCATAGGCCACGCCTTCAATCACAGCTCGCGCAAAATGTCCAGGTCCTGCGTCGCTACTGATACCAACAAACGCACCACGTGCGAGTGAATCGTTGATGGGCGGATTTGCCATCCGCAAATGTGTTAGAAAAAATAGACCATTACTTCCTGGTGCGACATCTACGGCAAGTCGAATTAGCTCATCAAACGATTGGTTTGGCGCCTGGGCCAGTAAAAGCTGTCGAACCCAATCAATACAACCACCAGAGAAAAAGATTCCTCCCATACCATAATAGCGGTTGGGCACCGTATGAACACCCTGACCAATTTGCGCTTGCATAACTGTTTGATCAAGTCGAGGTTGTTCGGTTGCAACAAACAGACTCTCTGCCGTTCCCATCGAATCGAAAACGTCCCCTGGCTCAGTAATCCCCAAGGCTAGTGCTCCACAAACATGATCATGTCCACCGCTGACGACAGGCATTCCTTCGGGCAATCCCGTTTTCGCAGCAGCCTCGGCGTGAACATGTCCAAGTAGTGTTCCACTGTGAACAAGCTGGCCCAAAAGGGACGTAGGAATCTCTAACCAATCTAGCAACTGAGTTGACCATTGATTGCAGGCAAGATCTAATAATAGCATCCGCGAAGCCAAAGAGTAATCCGTGGCCTGAGCACCACAGAGACGAAAAGCACCATAATCAGCCATGTTGAGCCAGCGAACGGTCTGCCGGAATGCATCTGGTTGATTTTCACGCAGCCAGAGTAGCTTTGTTACCCCAAATAGTGGTCGCAATGGCAAACCGGTGATCGAGGTGATGATTTCATCTCCGACATGTTCGCGCAACCACTCGACTTGAGGAATTGTACGCCGGTCAAACCACGCGATTGCATGATAAACAGGCTGACCATCGGCATCAAGAGGAACGGCGGTTTCCGCCATACTGCTAAACGCAACAGCTATTGGCATTAGGCCTGATTCGAGTTTGCTACAGAGTTGTCGCAAAGCCGTAGCAATCGTGTCCCAAAGTTCTTCTGGGTAATAATGTGCCCAATCTGGACGCGGATTGTGCGTTTGGGTTGGAGCACTGACGCTCGCTAACTCGACACCTGTCAAGGTAAATGCGACAGCTTTAATATTTGTCGTGCCGATATCGACGCCAATCAGTGTGGGTTGAGACATAATAAAACCTCTATCTTGTTTGGGTGGGAAGTTCGAATATATCCTTATTGAAGAGATGAGATAAAATGGCTTTTGCTATCGTTTCGGCCAGATGGCGAAGTTTATTCGTTCGCGACGCTGAACAAGCAAGTTGTTTGTTCTACTATTGGCCAAAACGATGACCAAGGCCGATAAAATTATCAAACAGAGCATATCACTATACAAATTCGCCATCCTGCGCGATAATAAAGCAATAGCTCATAGATAGAGAGTTTGACTCATTTGGGCATCTTCTGTGCGAAACTGGTTGACATTCACTCTTTCGGATGATGAGCGAAAGCGGTATGATGTGTATGATCGATAACTCACCACGGCCGGCCAGCGGCGCATTGACAAAAACAGGTGGATTCCTCAAAGGGTTTACGCATACACTCCAACCCTATATCGGTTGCCGTTTTGGCTGCGAATATTGCTATGTAAAAGATCTCAGCGTACACCACTTCCATACACCTCGCCTACCTTGGGGCCAGTATGCCCATCCACGACTCGGAATCGATCAGCTTTTGCGCAAAGAACTCAAGCGTCATGCCAATATGGGGCGACTTGATGGGCTTGCCATTTATATGTCAAGCGCCACTGATCCATATCAGTTCCAAGAAAAAAAGTGGCGTTTAACGCGTGCGTGTCTTGAGACATTCATCGATTATCCACCAGGTCTACTTGTCGTTCAAACAAGGTCACCATTTGTACGTGACGACCTTGAATATCTTCGGCAACTGGGAAAGCGCTGTTGGCTCAACTTCACATTGGAAACTGACCGGGATGACGTACGCCGGCAAGTCACGCCGCTTTGCCCTTCCATAGCACAGCGTCTCAGTACGCTGAAACAAGCACTGGAAGCGCAAGTCAATGTCCAAATAACCGTGAGCCCTTGTCTACCTTATACATCTGCCGAAACATTTGGTCAATTGTTACTTGAGCACAGCCATCGTGTTATAGTTGATAGTTTCGTTAGTGGGGATGGTCGCAAAGGACAACGGACATCATCGACAGCGATTCCCGCGCTTTACGAAGACCAAAATTGGGGTGAATGGTCTTCTGAAGATGCAGCATTTGTCCTTTATAGATGGCTACACGAAAGAAGAGGGCCCGCCACTGGATGGTCACAAGAGGGATTCACGACACTGGCGGCAAACTTGACAACAAGCAGTAGGCCGCAATCGTGTCATTCTTGAGTGGAGCGAAGGCTTGTCCTGAGCAAAGCCGAAGGAATCCAACGATAGCAGTCTACTAACACGATGAGAACAGTCATAATTCATAAATTTCCGGAGGTTCTTATGTCACTTTATGGTGGAATCGAAGCAGGCGGAACAAAATTTGTCTGTGCAGTTGGGACCGGACCTGATGATATCCGAGCCGAAATCCGCTACGACACAGAAAAACCCGAAGACGCAATCAGTCAAGCCATTGACTTTTTTCAGTCACAACAACAGAATGAATCGCTCATGGCCATCGGGATTGCGTCTTTCGGACCCATTGATCCCAATCCAGCATCAGAGACATATGGTTACATCACGACCACACCAAAACCCAGTTGGGCACATACCAATATGATCGGTCCAATACGCGACGCGTTCAATCTTCCCGTTGGATTTGATACCGATGTGAATGGTGCCGCACTGGCGGAACAAAAATGGGGCGCAGCACAAGGGCTGGACACCTTCGTCTACATCACAGTTGGGACAGGCATTGGTGGTGGTGCAATGGTCAATGGCGAATTGGTCCATGGCTTAATGCATCCAGAAATGGGCCACATGCTGATCGCCCATAACTGGGATGCCGATCCATATGCTGGATTTTGCCCCTACCACAGCGACTGTTGGGAAGGATTGGCTGCTGGCCCTGCATTGGAAGAAAGATGGGAGACCGATCCGAAAACGCTTCCAGTTGATCACAACGCTTGGAAGCTGGAGGCTCACTACCTGGCGCTTGGACTCGTCAACATTGTCCTCGTGCTCTCGCCACAGCGCATCGTCATGGGAGGAGGCGTGATGGAGCAACAGCAGCTCTTCCCGCTTATCCAAACCGAAGTCTATTCTCTATTGAATGGTTACATCCAGCACAACGAAATCTTGGAAAATATGGACATGTTCGTTGTGCCACCCAAATTAGGGAATCGTGCTGGCGTCCTTGGGGCGATAGCATTGGCACAGAATTGTGTGAGTTGAGCACAAGATAGATGATTGAATTTATGAGTACACAGACAAAAACGAACCAATTTGATACAAATGAACACTCACATCGCAGACTCAATATTCTGACAGGTGATTGGATTCTTGTTTCGCCCCATCGAATGAAACGCCCTTGGCAGGGTCAAGTAGAGAAGCAGCCCCTGGATATGCGTCCGAGCCATGATCCAAGTTGCTATCTCTGTCCAGGCAACGAGCGCGCTGGGGGAACAAGCAATCCAGTTTATTCCGACACATACTACTTTGACAATGACTTTGCCGCCTTGCTGCCGAACAGCCCCCCAAACAACCGGTCACGACATCCATTCTTTCAGGCAGTTCCAGAAACAGGGATCTGCCGGGTCATGTGCTTTAGCCCACGTCATGATTTGACACTTCCCGAAATGGCAGTGGCTGAGATTCGAAATGTTGTCGATGCCTGGGCTGATCAGGTAGTCGATCTGGGAAGTCGTGCAGACATTGAATATGTTCAGATCTTTGAGAACAAGGGGGCCGTGATGGGTTGTTCAAACCCACATCCTCACGGCCAAATCTGGGGTGTCTGCAGGATTCCAGATGAACCAGCCAAAGAAGAGGAACACCAAAAACGTTATTTTAGCCAACAGCGATCACCGCTGCTAGTGGACTACCTCAAGGCGGAGCTAGAGGCGGAGAAACGAATTGTCGTCGAAAATGACCATTGGGTCGTATTGGTGCCCTACTGGGCACTCTGGCCGTTTGAAACCTTGCTATTGCCCCGTCGCCACGTCACACAACTTCCCGATTTGACAAATGATGAACGCAATAGCTTGGCAGACATCCTCAAGCGATTCCTGACGCGTTATGACAATCTGTTCGAAACCAGTTTCCCTTATTCAATGGGATGGCATGGTCAACCGACAAATGGTCAGGATTCCCCTCATTGGCAACTACATGCTCACTACTATCCACCTCTATTGCGCTCAGCTACTGTCAAAAAGTTTATGGTCGGGTATGAAATGTTGGGAACACCTCAACGGGACATTACCGCGGAAGCAGCGGCAGCAAGATTACGGACACTTAGCGATAGTCACTATAAGATGGCAGGGTGATAAGATTAGTCGCTCTGTCAGTTCATCGGAGTCGTCAAGTGTGCGGATTGTTTCATCAGCTGAGCCAATCCAACTACAAACCATGGATCAACATGGCGGAATAGACGAGTATGGCACCAAGAAAAGTTCCGGCCATTACCTGTGCCATTGTGTGGCGTTTCAAGTAGAGACGGGACCAGCCAACGAGCGGAATACTCAGCAAAAAGGGAATTGCGTTCGTTCCAATCACATAGAGGGCCAAGACGGCTAGTCCCGTAATTGCTGTACTATGTATACTGATCTTCCACTGAGTTGTAATCAGCAGAAGTAGGGTTGTTTGTACGACATTAATTGCAGCGACCAGTTGCAAAGTTGGAAAGACATTTGCTGATACCATAGTCAGCCAACCAACCAGACCAGCACCGAGTGTCACGATGAATGGGCCAATCCGTTCGCTGCGTGCAGAGAGATGAAAATCAGTGACCTTCGCCTGGCGGACCAGATTGATGACATACATAACAGGGATGAGTATCGCAATGAAAATGTACACCAGTCCCCAGCTTGCCTGTCGAACACTTGGCGCGGCATAAAAACTTACAAAAACAGCAAATAACCCCACTACGGGTGGGCTACCGATATTTGAGACAACGCGTGCAATTTTATAGACCAAATGCGTAATCGAAGACTCAGCTTGCATACTTTAACATACTTTCACATTTCATGATTTGTCTGACCATAACCAATTTGCAGCGCTATTTTAAAGCAGTTATACTCACATCGTAAAATTCGATAGTGCGTCCCAAAGTGTGTAAATGAAAACCGCTTAGTCAGAGAACCTGCTCCATTTACACGCTTTGCGGTACACACCCAAAATTATTCTGACATACCCAGTCAGCCACCTATTCTTACATTACGGAATAACGTAAACTGAAGTGATAAAGTCAGTTTAATACTTCCAACAAATTACCCAAGGAGCTTAACCGTGTCTGGCCCGGACATTCTTTTATTGGTTTTAGACACTCAACGTGCTGATCGTCTGTCTTGCTACCATTACGAAGAGGAAACATCACCCTACATCGATCAACTCGCGACAGATGCAACGCTGTTCCGCCATGCGTGTTCACCAGCACAGTGGACAGTTCCAGCACATGCATCAATGTTTACTGGTTTATACCCTTCTTACCACGGGACACAACAATCGTTTTCGATGTTGCCAGAGACAATCCCAACTTTAGCAGAACGATTGGGGGCGGGGGGCTATTATACAGCAGCATTCTGCAATAACCCGCTCGTTGGGGTCGTGAACAATGGATTGAGGTGCGGATTTCAAAGCTTTCTCAATTATAGTGGCCTTCTTACATCTCGTCCTAATCAAGCAGGCGTTAAGAAAACTCTATTTGGTCGTTACCGACAAGTATTCAAACGTGTACTGGGAAACACAGTTCACAAAATGCAAGACTCGTTCGCACGTTCGGATGCTCTGCTCTGGTTTGCTTTTTCGCCCCTCATGGTACCCCTTTGGCAAACGGCGCTGAGCTTTAAGGGCAACACCCCCAAATCGCTGTCTGATACAGCCAAATTACTTGTCGAACGCAAGGGGACCGATCGAAATCAACCCATCTTCGCTTTTGTCAATTTAATGGGAACTCATATGCCGTTTCATCCGCACCGGCACATGATCGAACGCTTTGCACCAAATTTATTGCGCGACCGCGACGAACAGCGTTATCTGCAACGGTTCAACAGTGATGTTTTTGGCTGGCTCACACCTCTGGCAAGTGAGATGGCCGAAGAACACAAGGCCATTCTCGACGGGATGTATGATGCAGAGGTTGCAACGCAAGATGAACACCTTGGGGTCTTCTTCGACAGACTACGAAAGAGTGGAGCTCTCGATAATACCCTTGTATTTGTCGTGGCCGATCACGGTGAGCACTTAGGGGAGAAACACCTCATCGGTCATACGGTCTCGCTTTATCGTGAATTGACCCATGTGCCACTCATTATCCGTGATCCAGCAGGGGATCTACCCTGCAACACAATTCAGGAACATCTTGTCTCAACTCGCAGAATTTACCACACAGCATTGACCGCCGCAAAGTTAGCTACTTCTGAGGAGGAGCAGTATACGCTTGCTCATGGACCAACGAATGATGCCGACCACAATCAGGTCTTTGCTGAGGCACAAACGCCACAGAATGTGCTCAATCTTATGATGAAGCATAAATCGGAGCTTTATCAAAAACATCGTTGTGACCAGCCACGCGTCGCATTGTGGAGTGGTGAACACAAGCTCATTCTAACTGGTCATGAACATCGCGAGCTTTTTAATTTTGTAGAAGATCCAACAGAGCAAATAAACCTGTATGATCAGCCACCAGAACGAACAGTTGAGATGGCAGAGCAATTACTATCCTATGTAGGCGAGGCAAAGGCAAACTCGTTCCAGTCAAGCGAAGTCATCTCTCAGCAGGATGAAGAAGGGATACAACAACGCTTGCGAGCTCTCGGCTATTTGGAGTAAAAATTTGAAAGGTTGAATAGATATATGCAGCTCTTTTATCCTTCAATTTCACTCCTCAAATTTTTCAACTCTTACAAAATACGAAGGCAGTGTGTCCCAAAGTGTGTAAGGAATGAGCATTAAATAAGTTGAATAGTCATTCTCAAGTGACTCGATAGTTGTATTTTGAGCAGGTGCCGGATTTGACAAAGTCAAAATTAAGCAGAGCAGGCCTGCTGTTTGGCGAAAAGGGTAGCGAAGACCTCTGCAATCTCCTGTCCGTCATTCAAGGCATGATGTGCAGTCAAGATGAGATCTTGAATTAGTGACTGAGCTTGCTGCCGAGTAGCCTCACCAAGGGATTTGCTGGGCGAGAATTGAGTTTTAGCCAATGATGGTCCCAAACAATCAAGGTGCAAGAGAGAATAAGCCACGAAGACCAGAGACCAATGTTTTTGAAAGGCGTGGGCAGTTCGCATGCAATATTCATCAAGGCCAAGCAGTTGTTTACCATCCTGATAAACCGTCTCGATAGGCCAACGAAGCAGGTAAATCGAGAGAATGCGTTTGGCATTACAATCAGTGCGATTGGTCACTAAAACGGCCTAATTGCCTTGCAATTCAGGATTATCAAAACTAATCACGATGCGTACCTTGCCGATAGAAGGGATACGCACAGTCATGGTAAAGGTATAGTAAGTACGACCATCAATGGTGACAGGTTTGTAGGCATTCTGGGGGATGTAGGGGACCGACTCTTTGACTTTAATATGTGGCCCCTCGAAAGTTATCGGCTGACCGTCTTCATCTCGCAAACGAAAGCTATTTGTCTCCAGATTGCGATTGCACTTCAAGATGCTGATCCAATCTTTATTCAGACGATCGAGTACAGCTAGAAGATCTGGAGCGAGATACCAACCATCGAAGAGCCCAACCAAAGATAAGGGTTCGTTCAACAGCTTTTCAACCAGTTCACTGGCAATGGTTATCTTGGTCTTAAACGCTTCGTCTAGCCCTCGAAAGGCGGGGTCAGTTAATAGGTGGCTATCCACTCGTTTATGAAAAGCGGTTCGTTCTTTCTTTTTCTTGGGAATCTCAGTCACTGGGAAATGGTTTTCCACAAATGCTTCCCAGTCGGTAAACTCTTCGTACCGTCGGTAGATACTTGCATCGACCGGAAAACGAACAGCGCCACTGACATAGTGACTTGTGACTAAGTTATGAGCCAGTGGATGCTGACCATTGCTATGATTGTAGTGTGTATCGATATACTCGAACAGACTTCCCACGTGTTCACATAGTGTATCGTCAATCGCTAATACCGATTCTGACTCTGAACGTTGGTATTGTGCTGTCTCTGACTTCATGTAACCTATACGCTCATCATTGAGTTTTTCGGCTCGCCAAGGAGCTTCACTCAAATACCGTGATATATTCGTCTTATCTGCACTATCTAGAATGCAGCGGGCAATATTTGCCATGCTTTTGTTGTCCAAGACCATCAGACCCGTCAGATAGTTTTCAAAGTGGCGAAACTGTTTACGATTGGCAAATACTGAACGAAAGGTTTCGCTATGCTCCCTGACCAGTGGCGCTACATTCACTATCGGCAATTGCATCTTGATGGCTCCTTTTTCGCACTTTTTTCTTGATGCAATCTATTGAGATGACTTTTGTCTCTTTTGTCAAATTTGGGAAATATTCATTTCACAACTATCGAGTCAACTTTACTTTCTGGTAAAGGCTTGAGTGACAAAGGGCAAACCGAAAGGGGCGGAAAAAAGAATCCACCCTGAAAAAATGGGATAAAATGTAAAAATAGTGCTCGGCTAGTTTAAGCAGCGGCATTGAGGCGGCGATGAGCGAGAACGCCTTTAGGGAAATGGTGTGAAACCGAGGCCTTTTTCCGAAAGTCAGGGTCGAGTTGGTCGGGAGTTGGAAAAAGAGCACTCGAGAGAACGCGGCGCAGCCTGCCGGGAGTGGCAGGCTCTCGATCCCAGTAGCCAGTCGGTATGGGAGGAAGAGAAGCGGCTAAATGGGAAAGAAGATTGCCAGCCAGCAGCCCCAGTTCAGGTAAGCGGAAGCAAGCCTCATCGGCATGAACAAATTGACGATGTAAGCCAATCATCTGCTTGGAAGCCAAGGGGGGATGTTCAACAGGCCAGCGCTCCAGATAGAAAAGATAAATGGTTTCAGCTTGTAAAGCCATGACGGTCGCCAGAACCAAAGGTGTGTGATAAGCAGGATCCTGAAAGACGTAAATCGAATAGGTGCGGTTGGCTGTATCCACCTTGGTTGTCCTGGGGACGAGATTGTGCCATGCTTGATAGCGAATCAGGCGACCACTATAGACAAATTGACCAAACGAGTCTGGAGTTGTGGCCTCGAGTCGCTTTCCTATAGCATCGAGAGCGGACGCACAATATCACCATATTCGGGTGGTCTGCCTTTTTCCTTACGTTCGGGTAACTCATTGCGGCGCGCTGTGCAGTTAATCGCTTCCCGAAGGACAAATCGGTCGACGTCGCTTTCTAGCATTTCTCTGATTGTAAACCCGGCATCGACCACCGCCACTTCGTCTGACTCCAGTGATTTCTTCGTCTCTTTCAGCAGCTTTTTCCGAAACTCACTTTCCTTTGTGCCTACCTCGCATCTCATGATTGCCTTGAGCAGTGGCACTCGTTTCCCGCCTATCTCCCCCGAGCTTATCATCACTC
The DNA here is from genome assembly GCA_019217005.1 of Chloroflexi bacterium TSY. The sequence goes on along the minus strand of JAHBNG010000130.1, from coordinate 2,479 downwards.
CAAAGATGAGCGCGGGCAATGCCCGACGAGCCGTTGAGTTATAGAGTCGGTTCACTTTCCCTTGCAGCTTCGGTCGCCAGAACCCTGTGATATCTATGCTTTTCACTCGGTATCCTTCTAACTTTTTTGCCTCCCATTCCCCTTTCCACTCCCCTTCTTGCCACGATGAGAGCAGGCTTGCAATATCCCATGATCCATATCGAAAGCTCCACCAGCTTCGAGCTCCTCATCTTCAAACCGCTTTCACTCAATCCACTATGGATTGCTCCTCGACTTTCAGAAACGACCCATTCATCATCGCCCACATCAGACGCATTACATTTACGTTTGTTCCACCGGCGTTACTTGCAATACATTCATCAGTACTGCTATAGTTATTTCTGGCGCGGTTAGCATTCCTTCCTCCTTTTGGGTTCTCTACCTTTAGGATGAAACGCTAACCGCGCTTTTTTTACCACGAAGAATCGTGTTCAAGTTATTTAATTCCGGTTCCTAAATGAAATCTGCCTAGTTAGAGAACCTGCTCAATTACACAATTTGTGGTACATGCTCAATACGAATGAAAGAATAACAATATGCGTCCACCTGTCGATCCGATAATCTTTGAATTTGGTTCACTAGCTTTGCGTTGGTATGGAATATTACTCGTAAGTGGTATGTTTGTGGCAACCTGGGTTGCCAGTCGCTATGTTCAGCAAAGGGCAGAGCAGGGGATGCCATGTGGGATATGTTGGTTGCGGTCCTGATCCCTGGGCTGATTAGAGACTCTACTATGTTTTGTCCAATCTCCCGTGGACCAGAGGGTTAGGTTACTTTCTCGAAAATCCGATCCGTATTTTACAGATCTGGACTGGTGGTATCCATATCTTTGGTGGTTTCATCTTTGGCAGCATTGCCTTTACCTCTTTGCACGTTGGCGCAACCTGCCAGTATTGATATACCTGGATGGTGTCGGCTTAGGTCTGCCTCTCGCCAGCCATCGGGCGTCTTGCAAACTTTATCAACCAAGAGCTTTACGGTCCTCCAACAACCTTGCCGTGGGGACTCGATATTGACCAAAGCCATCGCATTGCGGCTTACGCAGACATGAGCCAGTTTCCTGCAAGCACACGTTTCCACCCTCTCTTTCTCTACGAATCGCTTTGGAATTTCATCGGTTTCTTTCTGCTCTTTTGGATTTCTCGGCGCTACGAAGACAAATTGTTGCCTGGAGATATGATTCTACTCTACTTGATCTGGTACCCGTTAGGCCGTTTTGTATTGAATTTGTGCGGACAGATTCCTGGTTCTTCCCAGGCACCCCATTCAATGTTGTACATATTTTATCTGCCATCGCCGTTATCGGCTCAGCGATTACGCTCTATTGGCGTCACAGGCGACCGCAGCCAGTAGCAATAGCCGCATAAAGAATGACGTTGTTCGCCATCCATAACGCAACAATCCCAGAATCGAAGTTCTGAATGATTAGCTGTAGCCCGTCCTTGTATGGACGGGCTACAGTTCTGACTTTAATCTCTCATATTTTCGACGACACTATATTCGTGTTCATCCAATTCGTGACACGAACCTCTTTCGCCTCACCATTGCTCCTACTGTCCACGAACCAACTCACGTCTGTATCGATAAAACTATACCCACTCAATACCAAGATCAACAAAAAATCATAATATTCGCAAGACCATCGGTGAAACCAAATCCCGTATTCGGTAGGTCACGTGGTGTGTCTGGTGTTGAGGTATTGGTTGGGGTGGCTGTTGGCTCTGGAGTAGGCGTATCCGTTGGTGTAGCTGTATCTGTACCTGTAGCAGTTGGCGTCAACAGGGCCGGGAGCTGCAATCTCGCCACCCGCACCTTTGTGTTCGTCGCTGTCGGGGTGTTGGTTGGTGTGTTGGTTGGAGTACTGGTCGCTGTTGCTTACTCGTGGGTGTATTCGTATTGGTTGGAGTGGCTGTTGGGTACTGGTCGGCGTTGGTGTCGCGGTTGGCGGTTCAACAGCTTCGACAATCGCTTCGTTCTGCTCCACAATCGAGCATATATCATCACCAACACTTCCATCTAGATCGATTGCCACAACAGTATCAGTGGCGATATTGGTCAGCACATAAAATAGGAATAGCTCTCCCTGTCTCCAGCAAAGATGGTCTGATTGCAACTTGCGGCCAGGGATGTGTGAGCGACAAGTCTTGAAGCTCAACATCACTATTGGTAACGGTGATAACAAGGGTGGCGCTTTGACCGATCTCGACTGTCTGCGTGTCGGGCGCAACCGCCAGAATCACTTCTAGATTCACGGCTGTGATGGTCATGGTCGCTGGCGCTGACGGTTTTCTCTAAAGATGCAACATTTGTTGGATTGATGGGATCATCGACCAAATAGACATCGGCCTGATCACCAGCAGTAATCTGGGTGGTTTGTGTAAAGACTCTGTACTTTACTTTCTGGTAAAAGAAAAGAGATGAGGTGAGAAATGTGACAAAA
>JAHBNG010000019.1 GCA_019217005.1 Chloroflexi bacterium TSY | reverse complement strand
GCAGAAGTAGTCATCGCGGAGATCAATGATGCGGGGATTTGGAATGGGCCAATCGTTACAGAAGTGACACGAACTGAACCATTTTACCCTGCTGAGAATTACCATCAAGACTATTTTGTACGCAACCCCTATCAACCTTACTGTCAGGTCATCATTGCACCCAAAGTGGCAAAATTGCGGAAAGAATTCATTGAGAAGTTAAAAGTCCCCGCCTAATACTTTACTTTCTGGTAAAAGAAAAGAGATGAGAAATGTGACAAAAAGCGGTTAGCAGTTCATCCTAAAGGTAGAGAACCCAAAAAGGAGGAAGGAATGCTAACCGCGCCAGAAATAACTATAGCAGTACTGATGAATGTATTGCAAGTAACGCCGATGGGAACAAACGTAAATGTAATGCGTCTGATGTGGGCAATGCTGAATGGGTCGTTTCTGAAAAGTCGAGGAGCAATCCATAGCGCATTGAAAGAAAGCGGGTTTGAAGATGAGGAGCTCCGGCGAAGCTGGTGGAGCTTTCGATATGGATCATGGGATATCACAAGTCTGCTGGGTCGTGGCAAGAAGAAGTGGAAAGGGGAATGGAGTTAGAAGGGTACCGAGTGAAAAGCATAGATATCACAGGGTTCTGGCGACCGAAGCTAAGGGAAAGTGAACCGACTCTATAACTCAACGGCTCGTTTGGCATTGCCCGCGCTCATCTTTGGAGTGATGATAAGCTCGGGGGAGATAGGCGGGAAGCGAGTGCCACTGCTCAAGGCAATCATGAGATGCACGGTTGGAACAAAGGAAAGTGAGTTTCGGAAAAAGCTGCTGAAAGAGACGAAGAAATCACTGGAGTCAGACGAAGTGGCGGTGGTCGATGCCGGGTTTACAATCAGAGAAATGCTAGAAAGCGGCATAGACCGATTTGTCCTGCGGGAAGCGATTAACTGCACAGTGCGCCGCAATGAGTTCCCCAAACGCAAAGGAAAAGGCAGACCACCTGAATATGGTGATATTGTGCGACCGCTCTCTCGCAGCTATAAGGGAAAGCGACTCGAGGCTACAACTCCGGACTCGTCTGGTCGCTTTCTCTATAGTGGTCGCCTGATTTGCTATCAAGCATGGCACAATCTCGTCCCCAGAACAACCAAGGTGGATACAGCCAACCGTACCTACTCGATTTACGTCATTCAGGATCCGGCCTACAACACACCTTTGGTTTTGGCGACCGTATGACTTTGCAGCCTGAAACCATTTATCTTGTCTACCTGGAACGCTGGCCTGTTGAACATCCCCCCTTGGCTTCCAAGCAGATGATTGGCTTACATCGTCAATTTGTTCATGCCGATGAGGCTTGTTTCCGCTTACCTGAACTGGGGCTGCTGGCTGGCAATCTTCTTTCCCATTTAGCCGCTTCTCTTCCTCCCATACCGACTGGCTACTGGGATCGAGAGCCTCAAGCCACTCCCGGCAGGCTGCGCCGTGTTCTCTCGAGTGCTCTTTTTCCAACTCCTGACCAACTCGACCCTGACTTTCGGAAAAAGGCCTCGGTTTCACACCATTTACCTAAAGGCGTTCTCGCTCATCGCCGCCTCAATGCCGCTGCTTAAACTAGCCGAGCACTATTTTTACATTTTATCCCGTTTTTTCAGGGTGGATTCTTTTTTCCGCCCCTTTCGGTTTGCCCTTTGTCACTCAAGCCTTTACCAGAAAGTAAAGTTATAGACAGATCAATTAAAAGACTGACACTAGAGCAGTAAGCACGTCCCTGCGCCGGTCCGGTCGCGCGGAATGCACTTCCTCCTCATTTGTCCAATGTCTATTTGGTTTGTCTATAAGTTTAGAACATAGATATGGACGCGGATTGGACCACGGATTAATACAGGTTTCGTGGATGACATGGATCTTATATCGCTAAACGATCATACGCTCGACCTAGTACCCCTCCTGGATATTTATTTTTCTGGATTCGCCTTGTTCGTTGATGGCACTGAACAAACAGGCTGTTTGTTCTACAAATGGACGAAGCGATAACCAAGGTCAATCCGTGTCATCCGCTCCCAAATCCGCGTCCAGATTTTCCCGCCCGCTGCACAATATCTTCACCAAATTTTGCGCGCAACTCATCTAGTGTTTGGGCCAGACGCACCTCTTTCTCGCTGCGTTTTGCCTCTTGTTCCATAGCTTCTTTGACATCCCACAGGCTCATCTGATGTGCTTGTCGATCAAAACCACTCACACCGATCCCCAAAAGACGAACTGGTTCACGATCTTGCCAGATGCGCACAAAGAGCTTGCAGGCAGCTCGATAGATCTCATCTGTGTCATTGACAGGATGATCGAGCGTTAGCTGTCGAGTCGGTGTTGTAAAATCAGACCAGCGGATTTTGAGTTTGATGGTCACCCCCAGCCAATTCTTGACGCTTCAAGCTCTTACTGACACCTTCCGCCAACTGTAAGAGCGTCTGCTTCAGCTTTTCCTCACTCTGGACATCTTTGGCAAAAGTGATTTCTTGGCTGATCGACTTGGCATCGCGTTCCGTCACCACAGGCCGTTCATCGATCCCCTTGGCTCGGCGCGCCAAATCACTGCCATGTTTGCCAAATCGCTGCACCAGATCCGCCTCAGACCATGTCGCAATATCACCAATTGTACTCATCCCAAGCTGACGAAGCCGTTCAGCCGTCTTGGGCCCCACACCCCACAACTCGCTGCATGGAAGAGGCGCTAAAAAAGCCGCTTCTTGACCAGGTGGAACTACCTGAATGGCGTTGGGAGGAGAGGCACCATCATTCTTTTCTCTCCCCATAGCCTTCCCCACATTATTCGCAATCTTGGCCACGAGCTTGTTTGTGGCAACACCCAGCGAACAGGGTAACCCCAATTCTTGCCGAATACTCGCTTGTAGATTGTGTGCAATCGTTGTGGCGGGATCTGATAGAGCCGTTACGTCCAAAAACGCTTCATCAATTGAAAGCTGCTCCACGAATGGCGTTTGTCTACTTAGCAATGCCATGACCTTGCGTGATACGTCACTATACGCTCGATGTGTAGATGGCACAATGATCAGGTGTGGGCAGAGACGCATCGCTTGACCCATGGGCATTGCTGAGCGAACCCCAAATCGGCGTGCTGGATAGGAGCAGGAGGCAACCACTCCGCGTTGTTCTGGTTTCCCACCAACAGCAAATGCTTTGCCACGCAAGTCGGGATTGCGCTGTTCTTCCACAGCACAGAAAAATGCATCTAAATCGATATGGAGGATCTTACGATTCATACATAAGAGTTTAGCATAATAAGGTGGTATACCAAATTGTGTGTAAATTTGTGGTATACCACCTCATAATAAGGTCGAGATATTCCAGCAAATCATCCGACCTAAAATCAACTTGGCTAGAGTATCATCAGAATAGAGTTATCGAATTGTTAATAAGTTGCTTGACAAACCAGGAAGTTAGTGATATGATGACACTAAACTTAGTGTGAAACTTACACGAAATAGACTGTTGAGATAATTGGCCCATCTGAAAATCTTGTGAAATCAAACAAGATTTTCAGATGTGTGGAGATAACCATGATCAAACAGAACACAAAATACTTTGCACAATCCATATCCCCTATCATTCAACGGGCGTTGGATGAAGATATCGGAGATGGCGATGTAACAACCCAATCGACCATTCCACCAGACTCTCTCTATCAGGGAACATTTGTGACGAAAGCAAGTGGCATATTGGCTGGTTTAGCGGTTGTCGAACAAACGTTTGTGCTCGTTGCTGAAAAATTAGGGCTTCCCCGTATCCAATTCACGATGTTGGCTAGCGACGCAGATCGAGTGGAGGCAGGGACCACGATTGCAACGGTTCAAGGTTCAGGCCAAGTGCTCTTAACGGCCGAACGGGTTGCGCTCAACTTCTTGCAGCGTATGTCGGGGATTGCAACACTCACCAATCGCTATGTAGCCGCCGTGAGGGGAACTTCGGCGACAATTTTGGATACGCGCAAAACTGTACCCGGTCTACGCATGTTAGACAAGCAGGCCGTGATGCTCGGTGGTGGACAAAATCATCGCATTGGCCTCTACGATATGGCGCTGATTAAGGAAAATCATATTGTTGTAGCAGGTGGGATCACAGCAGCCGTGGAGCAAATTCGGGAACAAGACAAGCTTCAACGCAAGATCGAAGTAGAAGTGACAAATCTGACAGAGCTGCAAGAGGCGTTATCGTTAAATGTGGATCAGATTATGTTGGACAATATGAATTTGGAACAGATGCGCGAAGCTGTTCGAATCACCGACGGAGCAGTTCCGCTGGAAGCATCCGGCAACGTTTCGCTGGATACCGTAGCCGAGGTTGCTGCCACAGGCGTGGATTACATTTCAATTGGCAAGTTGACCCATTCGGTCGAGGCGTTGGATATTAGTTTTTTATTGAAGATTGTTTAAGGTACAAGGCCATTCAAATAACGCGGAGGGAGAGCATTCTCTAATGCGATTCAGATTCGACTAGAATCGGCGTTAGAGAACGCCTTCTCCGCGTGAATTCCATCTTATTTGAATGGTCTTGGGTTTAGGTAATGATTAAGACAGAGAAACAGAATCTTGCAAAACAACAAGATTCTCGACTGGTATCACGCAACACGCAATATAAATGAGGAAAAGGGAAATGTTGGTCAAAGAGCACCCGTCCGTACTGGACACCTATAAAATGATGAAGACCAAATTGAACGATGTTGTCCCTGATGTTGAGCTACACATCAAGGCGGAAATCGCATACGAAATCAATCGGCTGAAGGTCGAAAAGAATGCAGTCATTTTGGGACATAACTATATGGAACCGGCGTTGTTTCACTCCATTCCCGATTTTGTAGGCGATTCGCTTGAATTGAGCCGACGAGCTGCAGAGACTGATAAGGAGATCATAGTTTTCTGTGGCGTTGAGTTTATGGCTGAAACAGCCAAAATTCTCAACCCAAACAAGACTGTTCTTGTCCCCTCGAATAAAGCCGGTTGTTCATTGGCAGAGAGCATCACCGCGGCCGATGTTCGTGCGCTCAAAGAGCGTTTTCCTGGCGTGCCGGTGGTAACCTATGTCAATACATATGCGGATGTCAAAGCGGAGTGCGATATTTGCTGCACTTCGGGAAATGCTGTGGCTGTCGTTGAGTCACTAGATACCGAGACAATCATCTTTATCCCCGATGAGTATCTAGCCCAAAATGTAGCGCAAGAGACGGGCAAACGCATTATCTTCCCAACGATTCATCGAAATGGCTCAACCAATATTACGCTTGAAGATGAGGGCCCTTTGGAATTCATTGGCTGGCAAGGACGCTGTGAGGTACACGAACGGTTTACGGTTGATGATATTAACAATGTACGCACACAATTTCCCGATACGCTGATTCTGGCTCATCCAGAATGTAGTCCCGAGGTGGTCGCGGCATCCGACTATTCTGGCAGCACAACGGCGATGATTCGTCATGTAGAGCAGACCAACGCGCCTCGCTATCTGTTGCTGACAGAATGCTCGATGGGGGACAATATTTTGGCTGCCAATCCTGATAAAGAGATGTTGCGCCTTTGCAGTGTCCGCTGCCCCCATATGAATCAGATTACGCTAGAAGATACGCTTGACGCATTGCAATACAACCAGTATGAAGTCCATGTCCCCGAGGAGATTCGCGTTCGAGCAGCCAAGTCGGTCGAACGAATGATTGCAATTGGGTAACCCATCATGCATCACACGACAGACGAGCTAATGACAACAGATGTTCTTGTGGTTGGCTGTGGTGTGGCTGGCTCTACAACGGCATTGATGCTCGCCGATGCGGGCATCAATGTGACTGTTGTCACGCGTGCAAAAGCACCGAAAGATACAAACACCTACTGGGCGCAAGGAGGAATCATCTACGAAGGGATCGATGACTCCTCAGCGTTGTTGGCGAAAGATATCGAACTTGCCGGTGCAGGGCATTGTTATCCCAAGGCAGTCAAATTGCTGGCTGAGGAAGGCGCTGGGTCAGTTCGTCGTGTTTTGTTGGAGAGGGCAGGTATCGACTTTGATCGCCAAGCTGATGGGTCACTTTCATTGGCGAGAGAAGGTGGACATACCGTCTCGCGCATTATTCATGCAACCGACGCCACCGGCAAAGCCATTGAGATCGGGTTGCTCAATGCACTGCGCAGTCACCCACTTGTTACCTTGCTGACGGCCCACACAGCGGTTGATCTGTTGACCCCCTCTCACCATTCGACCGATCGGCTCAGCGTTTATGAGCCGCGCACCTGCATTGGGGCCTATCTCTTCGACCAGGAGAAGGCACGCGTGGTACGCTGCATTGCGCGTAAAACTGTGCTGGCAACGGGTGGACTAGGCCAGATTTTCCTGCGTACCACCAATCCAGTGGGCTCACGTGGCGATGGTCTCTCAATGGCCTATCGCTCTGGTGTGCGGACCATCAACGCTGAGTTTTTCAGTTTCATCCTACGGCATTTTATCACCGACAAGCTGCACGCTTTCTCGTGTCCGAAGCTGTCCGGGGTGCGGGCGCCAGGTTGGTTGACGCCCAGGGTGCTCCTTTTATGCAGAAGTATGCGCCTGAATGGAAAGATTTGGCTCCTCGGGACATTGTGGCGCGTAGTATTCATCAGGAGATGTTGCACAATGATGTAAACAATGTCTATCTTGATTTACACTCAACGATCACTCGGGATAAGATATTGTCTCATTTCCCCAACATCTATGAGCGTTGTCTAGAGTATGGTATTGATATTACCCAGGACTTGGTTCCGGTTGTACCTGCTGCGCACTACTTTTGTGGTGGCATACGGGTTGATGAATGGGGACAGACAACTCGACAACATCTTTATGCAGTCGGAGAAGTTGCCTGCACGGGCCTGCATGGTGCGAATCGACTTGCTAGCACATCTCTATTAGAGGGGGTCGTCTGGGGGGAACGCGCGGCGCAGCATATTGTCCGTCTGTTGCCGGATGTTGAGATGCCCGATGCAGAGAAGATACCCCCCTGGGAGGATGCGGGGACCGAGACGGCGGATCCGGCACTGATCAGTCAAGATATGGCTTCGATCAAGCACATTATGTGGAACTATGTCGGGTTGGTGCGCACAACAGCAAGACTCGAACGGGCGTTGCGCGATCTGCGACAACTCGACATCGAAATCGAGCAGTTCTATCGCACGACCCGCTTAAGTGATGAACTGATTGGTCTCCGCAATAGCGTTCGGGCAGCACTGGTTGTGACAGACGCAGCTTGGCGTAACCGGTCGAGCATCGGGTGCCATTATCGAGAGTGATCTGGATAGTTTCACAATCTTATTTCCTTACTTGAAACTTCGTCAATTGCAGCCGATTCTCAACCACGTTCTCCGATTCACTCAAAATCGGCAACAGCTCGACCGTACGCGAATCATACATCCCAATCCGCACCGTATACTCTCCAGCGGCTAATTCGTTGGGCAGCGTGATTATATATTCATCGCGGATCATTTCATTCGGACGCCACGATCTAGTCGGGCAGGTGCTGTGGCAGGGGGGATTGTCCCAACTCGTGGCCATGTTACCAGAAGCATCGAGCACATGGACAAAGACAGTGTAGTCTGTAGTCAACGGCAGCGTTGGTGCTTGCCAATATAGACCAAGATAGACTCTATCACCGGGCTGTAGACTCACTGGATCCAAGTCATAGCCAAGCAGTTTGATACCCCACTCAAATGCAATCTCCATATTAACACTTGGTTCTGATGGTGAAAATTGAGGTGGCAAAAAGATGTGAAGGTCATTGTAAAATGGATCAAAACCTGGCTGCGTCTTCACGCGTCGATAGTGCTGGTTAAGCGTATCAAAGATCCGTTGACGCTCACCATAAAAACGTTCCAAGTCAAAGTCGGTTAGGGCGACGGCATCAGCACCCTGTTCCAGATCCTGAATTAACCGTTCGTTGTTGACAGCGTTGTGGGCGAGCGCACGCTCAGCATCCCAATCTGGACGATAAGAAAAGATCGACATCTCGTAACCATGTGGAACATTCATTCCCGCTTCAAGGGCCAAGTGGGTGTTCAAAGTCAGCAATTGACCATCTGGCTGGTCGATTGTCCGCAGAAATGAAGCCGCTTCTTGAACAGTCGCGATCTGATTTTCGGGTGGAAAGCGAACCAGTTCAAAATAGAAAAGCACCCCCGTGTTGATTAGAAAATGCAAAATCGTGACGCTGCCTAGCAAGCATACAAATCCTTTCTTTGAACGATACCTGGGTACATATTGAGCAATATGAGCAAGACCTATCGCACCGAGGATGCTAATGAGCGGCAGTTGGAGAGCGTTATAGTAACTAGCGGTGGTACGAGGAATAAAGTGTAGAACGAGCAAAGCTAATGTCATTGCGACCAGAAGCAATTCGAATCCATTCTGTTGGTATGGAATTTCCGGAGAATGCGTGAGCTCCTGAGCTGTCAGGTTGTTCTGATCGCTCTGGCGTAGAGAATCGTCGGCCCTTTCAGAAACTTGACGAACTGGCCCAAACCTGACCGATCTTGAGTGGTTGTAGATACTACGGTATAGACTTCCAGTCAAAAAGAGCAAGAGTGGCACCATATAGAAGACGGCGCTCTCACGTAAAACGCGCAACATCTTGTAGAATTGACGCTTCATACTCAGGATGCGGTCTGTATGAAAGCCAAAGATGTCATACTCCATACGGCCTTCAGAGAGTAACCAGAATGGACCAAAAAAGATGAGCCAAGAGATGATAAGGGCGCCACAGATCCAAAGTGCGGCCTTGAGACGCTGTCGACTTGTCAGGATCAAATAGAAGGCAAGCGGTGGAATTGCCGCCAAGATCGAAAGCCGTGTCGCCATTGCTAGAGAAACCAATACAGTGACTGCTACATTACGCACGACTTCCGCCCGTATCGCCTCATCCAGTCTCCCTTCGGCAGGCATCATTTTCGTGGGGCCGACGTACGTCAGGACAAAGAGGGAAGAGGTCATAAAAAACGCGGCCAACGCATAAGTCGCTGTAAACGAGTAATAAGCGATCGCATATAAGGATGTGAAAAAAATGAGGAGGCAAGTAATTGCTCCACGATCAGGTGTTTCCGTGGAAATGTTAGTTGAGCCGGCATCTCGATTTTTGGTAGTAGCCACCAGTTGAAGCAGACGGCGCCGGACAATCACCGCACTGAGTAAAGCCGTGAGGATGCAAAATAAGACTGTTATGAATCGCCCTTGGTAGAGACCTTCACCGAATATTTGAAGGAAAAAACCATAGACATAGGGAAGGAGTGGTGTCTGCGTATAGACAAAATCCCGATAAAGAATCTGCCCATCATAGACGAGTTTGCTGGCCCATAAATACCAGCCTTCATCTAGATTGACCCGTCGGTAGAGAATGAAGAAAGTGAGTTCTAGGGTTACACTCAGCCCCAATGCACCGAAAATGATCTGGGTCCATTTCGACCATATTCTACTCTCTACCTGAACATTGGAGCTCTCGTTCACATCAGACTGCACAACCAAGCTCATTCCTCGGACCAATCCTCAAATGGTGCAGGATCGCCTGCTGGCTGCCATTGCCGGACGCGCAGTTCGGCTTCATCAAGTTGTTTGGCACAATAAGTGGCCAAGATAGAGCCTTTTTCGTAGAGCAAGAGAGACTCTTCCAACGGTAGCTCGCCGCCTTCTAGTGTATTGAGAATCTCTTCAAGCTGGGCAGATGCCTCCTCATAGGTCAAATCGTTTAACATGTCTGTTTCAGAAGCGGATTCATCTGTGGCAGACGCCTTTTTTATTTTGGCCATCGTTCTCCTTTTTCGATCAAGTTCATAATTTAAGAGTTACACACATTGGTCAGAAACCAGGGGTTTCACAAATCCCTGGTTTCTCTGGTGTTCCATAGCCAATTGTGTGACTTCCAAAGTTGGCTATTCTATATCAATTCTCATCTTTGTAGGCAGAAGTCTTGATCGTATAATAATTGTAACCTGCTTATTCTCATTATACAATAAAGGTTTATCGATTCGGGGTGGTTCAGAATTAGGTTTACACTTTTGATACATAGATAAAAATCTATATGAGGTCATTTTCTGCCTGAGCATGGCTCAAAGTAGAAAATATAAACATCTTTTCTCTTTGCAAAAATGTAAACCTAATTGTCCGCCTAAAATGAACCACCCCATCGATTCGTATTGATACTTTACTTTCTGGTAAAGGCTTGAGTGACAAAGGGCAAACCGAAAGGGGCGGAAAAAAGAATCCACCCTGAAAAAACGGGATAAAATGTAAAAATAGTGCTCGGCTAGTTTAAGCAGCGGCATTGAGGCGGCGATGAGCGAGAACGCCTTTAGGGAAATGGTGTGAAACCGAGGCCTTTTTCCGAAAGTCAGGGTCGAGTTGGTCAGGAGTTGGAAAAAGAGCACTCGAGAGAACACGGCGCAGCCTGCCGGGAGTGGATTGAGGCTCTCGATCCCAGTAGCCAGTCGGTATGGGAGGAAGAGAAGCGGCTAAATGGGAAAGAAGATTCCCCAGTTCAGGTAAGCGGAAACAAGCCTCATCGGCATGAACAAATTGACGATGTAAGCCAATCATCTGCTTGGAAGCCAAGGGGGGAGGTTCAACAGGCCAGCGTTCCAGGTAGACAAGATAAATGGTTTCAGGCTGCAAAGTCATAACGGTCGCCAAAACCAAAGGTGTGTTGTAGGCCGGATCCTGAATGACGTAAATCGAGTAGGTACGGTTGGCTGTATCCACCTTGGTTGTTCTGGGGACGAGATTGTGCCATGCTTGATAGCAAATCAGGCGACCACTATAGAGAAAGCGACCAGACGAGTCCGGAGTTGTAGCCTCGAGTCGCTTTCCCTTATAGCTGCGAGAGCGGACGCACAATATCACCATATTCAGGTGGTCTGCCTTTTTCTTTGCGTTTGGGGAACTCATTGCGGCGCACTGTGCAGTTAATGGCTTCCCGCAGGACAAATCGGTCTATGCCGCTTTCTAGCATTTCTCTGATTGTAAACCCGGCATCGACCACCGCCACTTCGTCTGACTCCAGTGATTTCTTCGTCTCTGTCAGCAGCTTTTTCCGAAACTCACTTTCCTTTGTTCCAACCGTGCATCTCATGATTGCCTTGAGCAGTGGCACTCGCTTCCCGCCTATCTCCCCCGAGCTTATCATCACTCCAAAGATGAGCGCGGGCAATGCCCGACGAGCCGTTGAGTTATAGAGTCGGTTCACTTTCCCTTGCAGCTTCGGTCGCCAGAACCCTGTGATATCTATGCTTTTCACTCGGTACCCTTCTAACTTTTTTGCCTCCCATTCCCCTTTCCACTTCTTCTTGCCACGACCCCAGCAGACTTGTGATATCCCATGATCCATATCGAAAGCTCCACCAGCTTCGCCGGAGCTCCTCATCTTCAAACCCGCTTTCTTTCAATGCGCTATGGATTGCTCCTCGACTTTTCAGAAACGACCCATTCAGCATTGCCCACATCAGACGCATTACATTTACGTTTGTTCCCATCGGCGTTACTTGCAATACATTCATCAGTACTGCTATAGTTATTTCTGGCGCGGTTAGCATTCCTTCCTCCTTTTTGGGTTCTCTACCTTTAGGATGAACTGCTAACCGCTTTTTGTCACATTTCTCACCTCATCTCTTTTCTTTTACCAGAAAGTAAAGTTGATACTACAATGCCATAAGAGTAATGCAATTCGGGCACAGAATTCTTGATTGTGTACCACAAAGTGTGCAAATGGACGCTGCTCAGTCAGAGGGTCGGCTGCATTTACGCACTTTGGGGCATACTCCCGGATTCCTTTAGCACGACCAATGGGATCACAACTCAATTTCCTCACCCCTAGCCTCTCACCAAAATTTGGCGAGAGAAGCGGATTCGAGACGACAATGGATAGAGAAACTTTTAAACAGCCAACCTTGCTCATGCTTTCCTCAAACCAGTTCGTCGTGACACGCATTACCAAAACCATCCTTGCGCATGGCGGCCACCCTATCCAGCTCGATGCGCCTGACCAGCTTTTAACATTCGTCGACCATTACTTCCCTCTCCTGATCTTTGTTGATCTGGATTTAGTAGAGCGCATAATGGGCGACAGATGGGTGACCACCATCCGCCAGCTCAAAGCTCGTCCTCACACCCAGCATATTTCCGTTCATCTGTTTGTAGAGCTTCTTCACACAACAAGACAACATCAGTTCGAAGAGTCAGGCGCAGAGCATCTTTGGGAGCGAGCAAAGCTAATGGAGTCGGTTGATCGTGTTGTGAACCATGTGATCAACCCGCCAGTTTGGTATCCTGATGGATGGAAGGATACGCCAAGTGAGGCTGCTCGTAGAGGCATTCTCGAGTTGAATAGAGGGGACTATTTTGAACAGCACGAATATCTGGAGGAAGCGTGGATAGCTGAAGAGCGCCCCATACGCATTTTGTATCAGGGAATTTTGCAAGTAGGGCTGGCATTTTTGCAGATCGAGCGCAAAAACTGGGCTGGTGCCATCAAGATGTTTCGGCGTGGCCTTCCCAAACTACGCACGCTTCCAGAGATCAGTATGGGGATCAAACTCGCTGATTTTCGCACAGAAGCAGAACGGATTCACCTTGAGTTGACTCAGCGAGGTCCAGATTATCTGAATACTTTATCCGCTAAGGACTTTCCAATCATTGAGATTCATAACGAGTAATTAGCGCCAATCAAGTGAAATGCCCCATCCTGTCAAAGTTAACACCGCAAAAAAATGGCAAATGCTCCCAGCTAGAACAAAAAGGTGCCAGATTGCATGATTATAGAGCAAAGAATCCCACTTATAAAAAATAATGCCAAAGGAGTAACAGAGCCCACTCGCAACGATCAGCACGACACCCTCCAGGGGAACGTGCTCGATTATATCAGGCAGAACAAAGACAACCATCCATCCCATCGCCAGATAGGCGACAACAGAGATTCGTTCAAAGCGATGAGGATCAGCAACGAACGTTTTGAACCCAACTCCAATGGTAGCTACTATCCAGATAAAGGTCAGAAATATCCGGCCGCGTTTGCTTGGGACACTGAGCAACAGAAAGGGAGTATAGGCACCGGCGATGGTAAGATAAATCGCAACATGATCCAATAGACGTAGCGTTCGTTTAAGTTCTTGCCGTTGAACCGCGTGATAGAGAGTGGATGTGGTATAAAGAAAGGTTGTTGTAAACCCATAAATGGCAAAGGCAACAACCTGATTGAAATCTCCATACCAGATGGCCAAATAAATGAGCAACCAAAGCCCTGCGATGCTCAGGGCAAGCCCGACAGCATGGGTCAATGCATGCGCCCACTCTTCGTTGGGCGTATAAAATAGCTCTTCGACTCTTTCTATCTTGTATGTCTCGCGCTCAGCCACGGTCATACACTCCTAACTTAAAGTGGCTTCTGTCACGTCTTCATGAGAACGAGAAGAAGGGCATTCTAATATTCACACAACTGATCAAAAGCGCTGAACTCCCGCTTTCTCAAATGCATCCGCCAACGCTTGATACGCAAATCGAGCCGCCGCGACCGGTGCATAATCTGGTTTATTGAAAATTTGAGCACTGATTTCGGCCGTAATAAACCCATCATACCCGACGGCCTCTATCTGATGCAGATAATCTACATAATCCAGCTCACTTTCCCCTGGCAAAAGGAACCGAAAGTTGGGAGGGCGCCCCTTTACATCCTTAACATGGGTGCCAACAATGTGAGACTTCAACTCTCCAAGAGCCTCCGCCAGGGGGACATCGACCAATTCAAAGTGGCTGTAATCGAAGTTAATTTTTAGGTTGGGGTGATCAACCTGTTCCAGGAGCCATGTCGTTCGTTCGGGCGTATGAACAATTGCACCCACATGAGGTTCCAGGGCAAAGAATGCATCATGTTCGGCGGCAACAGTTGCCCAGTCAGCCACCCGTTCTGCCAACAAGTCGCGCATGGTATCCCAATCCTCAATGCGTCCACCAGCCGTGTTGACAGCAACAACTTGCTCCATCTCTAGAGCCGCACCCAACTCGAATGCGTGGTGCAAGGATTCTAGATTCGCTGCATGTTGTTTATCCTCAGATGTCAGTAACGTTACGCCCTGCATCATCAACTTATCCAGCTCTAAGTCTGCATCCTCAATGAGTTGCCCCAAATGTTGACGATTTGCAGCAGATAGCCTTTCTGGAGCTGTTGGGTAAGCAGCACCAGTACAAAGCTCCAAACCATCATATCCAATTTCCGAAACTTGACGCACCAATGTCTCATAGGGAGTTTTGGGCATACCGTAGTTGCCATATGCAATTTTCATCTCTGGTCTTCCTTACCTCATTAGAAACTAGTACAGAAAGGCATAAATGATTACATAGATAATTGCAGGAGTTATGTAAACTGGAGGCATCGATAATATCCCAAAGAAGGAGAAAAAGAGATGCCAGGTCCAGAAGCCGAAAAAATCGAACTAAGCCCAAAAGCGAAAGAAGGTCTAGAGCAGTTAGTCAAGGGGCACACAACGGGCCAACAGATGGTCAAGCGAGCGCAGATAATTTTGTACGTAGCTGCGGGTAAAGATTCTGGGACAATTAGCCTCAGTAGATCCAAATTTCAGGTTTTGAGAGAGAATTCTGGCTAAACAGTTGACATAAATACAAATTTGCCGGTCGATATCTAGTTTTTGCGTTAGATTTGGGCGATTTTCAGATATGAAATAGGTTGTTTTCTGTAACCGAAATCTGAATAAATGACTCCAAAATCCCTGCAATCTCGACTGAAAATAGCCAAAAACGCCAAATTTGGATCTACTGAGCCTAGAAGTGGGCGTGTCTCGCAAAACGGTCTTCAACTGGAAAAAGAGATGGCTAGCTCTAGAAGCGATACCGCTGGAAGAACTCACAGCGCAAGAGAGGTTGGAAGACCTGCCACGTCCTGGGGCACCGTCCGTAATCACGGCAGACCAAAGATGCCAACTGGAAGCCTTGGCCTGTGAATCGCCAGAGAAGTGCGGGCGTCCCATCAGCGAATGGACAGGGCGAGAAATCGCCGACGAACTGGTCAAGCGAAATATAGTAGAAAGTATCTCACCCAGACATGCGGCGAGGCTTTTAAAACAGTTACAGCAAAAGTCGGGTACAAATTTATTATGTTGAGTTAGAAGGGGAGTCAGAATCATGACGATTTGTATTTGAAAGAAGAGCAGACTCCCAAGCGATTTCAAGTTCAGAAACGACTGAATCAAGGTGATGGCAAAAGCGAAAATAATCTTTGCGTTCAGCCAGGATCGAATGTAAACGTTGCCGTTCAAATAAATAAGCGGACCGGTCAACGGATCGCAGCCGGAAGAGCCATAGCGAAGGACGAAGTTATTAACACTTTTGCGTCCAGTGATACGTCGTTGATTGGTTTTCAAGCGGCCAAAGAAGCCCTCCAGGGCATTGTTAGTGGAAGGAAGACCCGAGACATCGTAGCAGACAAAGAGCCCCCCACCAACGGTTGCGAAATGTTGTGTTGATATGCTGAACAATCGAGCGATCTGCGTCATCGAGAGTCGTATCCTGTGTCAATGCGACTAAATATTGATCAACAGCTGATGCAACGGAATGAGCAGTGACCTGTACCTGGTCGTCGGCTTGAGAGTCAGGCGACAAAAGCCGTTGGAGTGCCACCAACCACCCAAGTTGCCGTCGTAAGCGGTTGGCTTGAACAGTGCAAAAACGATGAAAACCAGCAATCTTGATTAAGCGGGTCAGTAACGGATGCCCCCTTTTTCCTGAGCCCGTAATAATGATGCTTCAATCGTGATTAATTGTTGAACCATCTGTAAGCCACCTAATTCAAAAGGAGCCAATCCTCTTGTCAATAAAGTGAACCGCAGATAGCGAGTATATTGCAAAAGAACTGCTTTGTAGGGATCGGTTTCCGCCAATTCTCGAACCGTTTTGTAGACCCGATTCAAAAAGCCACGCAGCTTCTTTTTTGAGTTGAGTTTTCATTGTACGGTCAAGCGCATAAGTGAGTCGCCCAGCTTCTTTAATGCAATGGAACTGACAAGTCTGATGGGGGCAATTCGGCCACACTTGAGCAACAGCAAGTTGGATGTTTTCCTGGGCGTCACTGATGATGCCCTTGATAGGGATTTCCCATTCGTTTATCGGTTCCAACAGTGCTGAAACCAGAGTCTCAGTAGATCCAAATTTGGCGTTTTTGGCGATTTTCAGTCGAGATTGCAGGGATTTTGGAGTCATTTATTCAGATTTCGGTTACAGAAAACAACCTATTTCATATCTGAAAATCGCCCAAATCTAACGCAAAAACTAGATATCGACCGGCAAATTTGTATTTATGTCAACTGTTTAGCCAGAATTCTCTCTCAAAACCTGAAATTTGGATCTACTGAGTCTTGTGAGTCCCTGATTCCAACACTTCTGCCATCAAAGTGATGTCTAACTGGACTTCTCGAACCACATAGAGCGCTGGACTTCCTTTCTCTGGTTGCATCCCATCTATGGAGAGGATTAGTCCGCCCAACCTTTTCCATTTTTTCTGCTGGTTTACTACCTTCACTGGCTGTCCAGCTCGCAACAAGGCTAAAAATGTACCGATTAAGTTCAGCACTTGTCTTTCAGATATCGTTATCCGCTCTTTTAGTCCTTTATGGATTTCGGCCACTCTTCGTTGATGCCAAAATCGTTGGTATCCTATTTCGACGATTACATCTAACCCATAACCGCATTCGGGTACACCCAACTCTTCTGCTTCTTGGGAACGATAGACCACTTCTTGCTGCAAGCAGTTCTCATTTTGACACCGATATCCATGACTTACCACATAATATCTGCCCTCCAGTGTTTCCAGATACTTATGCCATAATTTATAGCTTCTTTTCAGTTTGCTTTTGCAGTTCGGACAGCGCTTCTTTGTTGGTCGGTAGTATCGTTTCTCTACCTGCTTCTCCTTCTTTTTGCGCATTTTTCCGGACCTCCTTGGCCTCTCCTATTCTAGCCTTTTCTTCCGGAGGTCTTCAATTTATCTCTTTTTGGTCGCAATCATTTACTTGTCATAATATTTCTGTACCCGACTTTTGCTGTAACTGTTTAAAAAGATGCATCAATTCGGCCCCATATGAGTCGCTACTGGCAAAACACGCCCAAGGATGAACTCTTTGAGGTGAAGAGCCAAACCATCAATGACCTCTATGCCCGTGCTTCTGAACTGGCGAAGAAGGGTGAACTCGTTGTTTCCAACGATGAAAAGACAGGGGTTCAAGCCCTCGAAAGGAAATATCCCGATCGTCCAACCGTCCCTGGCAAAGACCGTCTCATTGAGCATGAGTATATCCGTCATGGCACCTTAGCCTTCATCCTGACATTCAATGTTGCCTTGGGTGGCATTCTCTGGGTCACTGCTGAACCCACCCGCACCGAGCACGATTATGTTGCACATATTCGCCAGATGGTTGAGGCACACCCTCACATCAAACGTTGGCATATCGTGGTTGATAATCTCAACATCCATTGCTCCGAATCTCTTGTTCGCTACGTGGCCGCTGAGTCGGACATCACCTGTGCTCTTGGTGTAAAAGGCAAATCTGGCATCCTCGAATCCATGAAGACTCGTGCCGAATTCTTGTCCCATCAAGAACATCGCATTGTCTTCTACTATACGCCTAAACATGCTTCCTGGATGAATCAGATTGAAATCTGGATTAGCATTTTGGTCCGTAAACTATTGCGCAAAGGTTCTTTTCTTTCTCTTGATGACTTACGCAACAAAGTTTTCGCTTTCATTGACTACTACAACCAAACTATGGCTAAACCTTTCCAGTGGACCTACAAGGGCAAGGCTCTATCTGCGTAATCATTTATGCCTCTTTGTACTCGTTATCCTCTTTTTACTATGGTCGTCCGAGGAATTGTGTGGTTTTCAGTAGGTTTGTTGGTTAGATGGTTGGTTGACAAATTAGCAAACCAACAAACTACCAATGTTTACCCCATAAAACCTCAAAGAACCTTTTTACTATTAAAACACAGATGAGAATAAAAAATATGCCTAACTCATATCATTCGCATCTAATTTTGATTTATCGACAGATTGCGCGCCGTTTGAGAATGAGCGCATTCGTTTGGCAAATCACGCATTTTCTTGATCATTCAGACGATGTATTAGTGGGGGTGGTTCAAAATTAGGTTTACACTTTTGATATATAGACAAAAATCTATATGAGACCGTTTTCTCTCTGAGAACCGGCGAAATCAGAGAATATAAACGTTCTTTCTGTTTCTAAAAGTGTAAACCTATCTATCCAGCTAAAATGAACCACCCCTATTAGTGCATCATCAATACGAAAAGTTCGGATTTCTTCTGCCACCCAAGCCGAATTTTAAGACTAGATGGAGCACTAGCAAGATTTAATCGACCCAATTACCACCCGCCAGCTCCCACCTAAACCGACCGTCAACCACAATTGTGGAAAAATCTTCTCCCCTCACTGCCAGCTCCAACGGCAAGGATCCTGTTCCAGACTGTCTTTGTAAATGCAGCTGATAATTTTCTGGAATGATCGATGCCGGGAGATGATAGGTAAAGGTGACCGTTTGCTGTTCTCCTGGCTTCAAAACCATGTACCCAGCAAAGAGCTCGGTCTCTTTTTCGCCCCGTTTGTGGGTGACTGAATCAGCGGCGACCCCATCAATTCCAATCAATTGGCTCCCTTTTGGTGCATAAAGTCTTAGATAGTTGTAGTAGCAACGGGCTGCCATGTCATCATATGTATTGCCGTAACGAGGCCGCAGGTTGCAGACATGCTCTGGGACGGGGCGCAGATGCTGATAGGTGACGGCGAGCGTTGCGAGTCCCGGTTGCCCCGCTCCATCTGGCCACCTCACTTCATAGTCAAGCGCTCGCTCGATGACGCTGTCCACCTTAGTTATAACCCAGATTGCTGTCGACAAGTGCAAGAAAATCTGCATCGGGCGGCACATGTAATCCACCATCCCAGCCGAGCCGAGCGAGTTGTGCAAGAATCTTTGCGTCATCAATCCAGATCTGTACAGTTCGCTCATTGAGAGCATCCAGGGCAGCTCTCACCAAACGAATCTTATCGAGATCATCCTGTTCGATTTTTGCAAATGCTGCCTCAGCCAAGGCAGGCATAAAGTCTTTGCGCTGACGCCACTAAGCACCCAATCCAACCGAATCAAGTGTATCTTCGGTCCCAATCGGTTTGTCCCAAAATTGTTTGATCTGTTCGACAACGGTTTCGCCCGTGATCGTCTCATCAAGATTCGGAAGCGTCACGCCACCCAGCCCATCAATCATTTTTTCGACGGCAAAGAGATCGACTGTGACAACACCATCTATCTGAACGCCGGTATCCAGGGCATAGATCGCCTGCATCATTTGTGCGGAGGTTGTCAGATCGGGAGACCAGTTGGCATCGCGCAACACCATTAGATCGAGCCCCATGTAGCGCTTCATCGGCTCCGGTGCCCATGGATATTCAATGTCTTTGCGCTCGACAAAGTAGCTATCGGAGAATTCTAAATTGGCGATATCACCATCTTCAAGCGTCAAGAGCCCCAGTGCTGAGATCAATCCGCCCGTTGCACGCAATTCGTGATTGTTCTGAACCGCAACCAGATAGACTCTGGGCTCATTCAAACCAATCAATTCAGGCATTGCGGGCAACATTTGCAACGTAGGAGAGAGTAGGGAAAGCAAACTTTGGAGTTCTGGAAATCGTCCGCGCAAAATTGGATGTAAGGTATGCAGAGGGACTTTTGCCAGCGCTTGTTCTGCACCATCAGCGTTAAGTGACAAAACACTTAGCTCTTCATGTTGTTCCGACAGAGCCAACAATAGATCGATCAGCAGAAGACGCGGTTCAGATAGGTCCGAGTATTGTTCGAGGGTTGGCTGTGCCAAAACGAACCCTTTGTGTGCCAATGCACTCAGCTCTTTGCCCGCCACTAGCAATTCTGGCGCGGCTGCAAGCGTCCCCCCATATGTAGGAATCCACGAGAGGTGTCGCAGGAGTGGTGCAAAGAATCGTAGCTCACGCTCTATTTCACTCGCGCTTGCGGAGGCTTGTTCCAAGGAGTGCTCAATCTGTGCCAACTCGGAAAGAGGTGCGTCATTGCGTGCCAACTCCAGCAGCTGCATCCCCTCTGTATAGAGAATCCATCCATGCCAGCCGCTCCGCACGAGTTTGTAGCCAACAAAGAAGAGAAGAAGCAAGAGCAATGTCAACCCGATGCGTCGCATCAGCACACCAACTGCTGGGCGGGTCTCCTGCTGTGACTCCATAGACGTAGGCTTTGTAGAGCCCTTGTCGAGATTCGGTGATGATTGGTGTGGTAGAGTATTCACAAAATTGTTGGGGTTATCCACTTATTTAATGCTCATTCCTTATGATATCGCCAAAACCGGCCAATTGGCTCTAACTGCTCATTTGGAATGACTGGAATCTGCTCGCTCAAAAAGACAGGACGGTGATCTCCATGTTCAGCCAACAATTCCTCCAGGCTGAGGTCGATTTGTGATACGTCTGGATAGAGAGCACCCAATAATCTCCGATACCACAAGAATTGCTGGAGTGCATAATTAACAAAGATTGGCTCTGGCTGCTGCTGTCGCAACTGCCCCGTTCCCCATGCACCATACCAAAGCGCAAAAGTTTCTGCGTCCGAACTACTCACAACGATGCTGCCCGGTTCAATGATTTCCGTTGCACTTTGCAAAAACTGACGAGCTTCATCATCCATCCGCAGTGACATGATGGGTAGGCGGACAATGAGTAGAAGAACCAATCCGGCCATTGACAACATGACAGCACCAGACAACAAGCCGCCGGAAATGGGAATCAATTCGGTTGCCCCATCTTCGCTGAGTGTTGGATCCGGGGCTCCTTCCTCATCCATCAATCGTCGCCTCTTTTCAACCCAGGTCAGAACGGTCACAACACCTGCCACCAACCAGAAGCTCAACACCCAAATACTTGGAAGCAGATAGATCTCACTATCGCGCGTATAATAGATAATCGAGTAAAGGGTGACTGGCACAAACCAAAGCAAGCTAAAGGTACGAAATCGGGGGGCCGTTCGATCGAGCATTGAAAGACCAAGGAATGAAAATGCAAAACCGATCAAATTATACTGTATTGTAATCGTAGATGCCCAGAGGGAAAGTCTCTCGCGCCAAGCGTCGAATGGTACACCAAAAAGATAGGGGCGATACGCATTGGCACTGACAAGCCACCAAAAGCCAGTCCAATTATCAGCATACCCCCAATTGATCGGTGGCGGACCACTCGATGCGGCAAGAGGGATACGTATATAAAAAATTGTTCCCAGAACGCCCCCCAGCACAACCATCATGCTAACTGAATAGAGCCGACGAAGAGATGCTTTCCAAGTCTCAGTAGATCCAAATTTGGCGTTTTTGGCGATTTTCAGTCGAGATTGCAGGGATTTTGGAGTCATTTATTCAGATTTCGGTTACAGAAAACAACCTATTTCATATCTGAAAATCGCCCAAATCTAACGCAAAAACTAGATATCGACCGGCAAATTTGTATTTATGTCAACTGTTTAGCCAGAATTCTCTCTCAAAACCTGAAATTTGGATCTACTGAGTCTGTTTATTTCCAATCTCGGAAGAAGCATGAGGAGTGTCAGTCGTCCACAACCAGTAGATAATGGCGGGAAACAATAATACCGTCGTTAAGTGATTCGCAATTCCACAGGCAATGGCCGGAAGCAGATAGCGGATTTCTCCCTGTTTGACCAGCGTTGCCCATGCCAAAAATACGAACAGCAATGCATGAAGCCCATAGACTTCGGTGATGATTGCTTGACCCCATAGCAATGGCGTCCAGGCCCATGCCAGTGAACCCAAACTAGCAAGAAACCAACGCCGCTGTCCTTGAAACGATGTATATTGCCGCAGGAGGTGCGCCTGAATTTGTGTTGTAAGTGCAACACTTCCCCCAGCACAAAGGGCACTCAGCAGGTTACCAAGCCAGGCCAACTCGCTTGTGGGGGATAAATATCGCCCAATCCCTAGCCAGAGTTGGAGCAACATGATGTAGAGAGGATACCCCGGAGGATGAGGGACGCCATTGGTCATGGCAACTGCAATGAGCTCACCACCATCTGCACCATGGTTGGCCCACGTTAATCCCGGCGCGAGTGTCGCAAGATAGAGGACAACGGCCCCCCCTGCGGTCATTGTCGAAATCAGTGGACCAATCCACCGAGGCTCCTGAAAGGTGTTATGATCAGCACGAATTGTCAATAGATTTACAACTTCTAACTACTATTTAGGCTAAACCAAAAAAATAATTATACGCGAACGAGAGAATGGAGAGGGGGAATAAGGACAAACCATTTTTCTAAACCAGGTAAACGTTGGAAGCGTTGTTCCAAACGGTCCATCTCTTTCTGAGTGAGTTTGACGCCGGTCTCATAAAGAGTGGAATTCAGGTGAACGAAGGGTTGTAGTTGGTTAAAGCGAAAAGAACGGGCAAAATTGAGAACGGTCTCAAGAGAATCGAGAAGAGAACCGTTCCAGTGTTTTTCAAGATGGCCCCAAACCCGTTCGATGGGGTTGTATTTACTGTGATAAGGA
The DNA here is from genome assembly GCA_019217005.1 of Chloroflexi bacterium TSY. The sequence goes on along the minus strand of JAHBNG010000019.1, from coordinate 137,012 downwards.
GGGTAGCAGGCGAGCTGAATAGAGAGACGATAGTGCTCAACAAACTGAGTGAGACGATACATAAACTGAGTCCGACGGGTATGATTTTCGGGACCATTGTCCTGATTGATCACGAGGGTCTTGACGTGAGGAAAGTGTTCACGTACGCTTTCCCAAAAATCAATCAGGCAGTCGACAATAAAGTCACTAGTCACTTTCGACTGAGTCAAGTAAAGAAAGAGTTCCTTGGTTGAAGGGAGGTAAATGCCAAAAGGAGTGACTTTCTCGGTCTTCTTATCTTGAAAGTCATGATCGAGCGCTTTGACAACCACTCGACTTATCCCTTCTCTCGAGAAACGGTCAAGTAAAATCGTCGCTTTGGCATCCCAAGAGAGGCGCAGAACCGTCTCGTCTGCATCCGCTTCTTGATTGATCTGATGAATTCTATCAAAGATCGCATCGGTCTCTGGGATCTTTTTCACTGGTTGACTTTTTTTGACCCGGTTTGAGCCATAGCCTAACTCATTGAGCTTCAAGCGGATGGCCTCTTCGCCAGGCAATTCCTCATCTGTGTATCCTTTCTGCTCGATGAGCTGGGTACGCATTTCGGCGGCGGTTAGTCGAGTGTACAATTGGGGGGTTCGAAAGGTGGGATCGGTCTGGCTGAATTGATCGGCGATTTCAACCATATCGGCCAGTAAAGTGGGGATATGGTCTTCGGCTTTTTTGCGACCACGTCGGTGGCTTTGGTCGACATAACAGAAGCCGCCTTCTAGTTCTTCCAGGGCTTTGGCTATCGTCGCCCGATTCCAGCCCAACTCTCGTTCTGCTTTCGTCGGACTCCCTTCGCATATCGTTTTGACCGTTTGGGCCATGAAGTGCCTTCTTTCGTATCCACTTAACATGGCCTTCGTCTCTTTCAAGACTTCAACCATTTCTGGCGAGATTGTCATTTTTGCTCCTTTTGGAGAGCTAGTTTAACACCTTCTCGCGTATATTTTATTTTTTGGATTGGCCTTATACGAGTGTGTACCACAAAGTGTGTAAAGGACGCCGCTCAGTCAGAGAATCGGCTGCGTTTTCACACTTTGGGACACACTCCCAATTATTACTCGGTAGACCTCAAAGGAAACAACCTTTGCGGTAGTCGATCATGACACGATTATGGTCTACTGATACTGCACTCGCTCAAAGATGAAGCTTTAGGCCAATCCAATTTTTAAATGATCCACAGATTGACGGGATTGACTAGATTCTCTCTTCTAATCCTGTAAATCCTGTTCATCTGTGGATCATTTAAAAATTGGAATCGCCTTACCTAAAATCGGGTGGCCGAGTTGGCGGCATACCAATACTAATACCAGCTGTGTAGCTCTTTGTATCCTTTGCGTCGAGCACAGCCAGATTATCTACAATCGCGCCGTCTGCAAGATCCGAGGAGATTTCTAAAACAACGGGCACAGTCACTTCTGTATTGGCTTCCAATGAAGGCCAAACAATTTCCAAAATTATCTCCTCATTCTGAAGTGGTGAACGCAGAATTTCTCCCTCACCATTTACTTCTGCCGAAACAAAGTTTAACGCCAACGGAAAATCATTCCGCAACGCAATATCTGTCACAGCTTGATCGCTGGCGTTGGTGATAATAAACTCCAATGTGAAAATCTGCCCTTGCCATACAAAGGATGGAACAGATTCAATGCGCAGAGACAAATTCTCAACTGTGGGTCCTGCTCCTGCATCCATGCTATTTGCCGTGTTCGCTTCTCCTTCGGCTATCGTTTTCTCCGTGGTCTGCTCAATGATCGGAACAAGCTCATCAATCAGTTCGATATTGAAGTCGGGTATCATAAATTGAGCGTCGACCCAGCCGGGATCTTCTTGCCGAAATGCACAACAGACCAGCCTCCATTCACTATCATCAGGGTTAATTGAGCGGCCTAGAATTTCGAGGATATCCCCTTGGAATGCAGTGCCAGTTACAGCAGAATCTGCTCCTGGACCATTGCGCACATTTAGCACTGTTACATCAACAACCCCAGTTGCAATACCATCAGGTGGTAAGTCGATCACGTCTTGATCTGTCGTTGTTTCCTCGTCATCTTCATCGCCACTATCGTCGCCTTGATCATCATCGGTTTGATCATCATCGGTTTGATCATCATCGCTGTCAGTCGTGCTTGTATTCGTCGGTGTAACTGTTGGAAGCGGGACATTCGTTGCGGTCGGTGTTGCAATGGGAACCGTCTGATGTCGCTTGGACGCTGACGGCGCCGCCTGAACCGGAGTTGTTTTCAAAGCAGAGTGCCCCAACAAGAGCATCATCAGAAAAATTGTGGCAATACTAAGCGTTAACCAGCGTTGCCGAAAATTCTCTATCAATTTGTAGATATCCATAATGTAAAGTAGCCCATTCCAAATGCAAATCCTAACCCAAGGGCAATGGCGCGTACTGCCAATAGCGCTGGTGCAATAAGTTTGAGTTTTATAGAGTGCCTGGTTAGTTTTCGCAAGAAAGAGATCGTGGTGATACAAAAGATAGCGAATAGACCAAGAATCAGCAGCCAAATACCATTCAACCAGCTCCACATAATGCTGCTGAGTGCAAATGGAAATAGCGAAATGATTCCAAGCCACAGCATCATCTGTATCTTAAGAAGCTGCGGAGTATGACTATCGTTGATTATTCGGTCTGGATGTAGACGCACAAGCCTTGCTTTCCAATATCCCGTCCAAAATTTACGGTGCCAATATTTGGCAATTGTATCCGGATGATGATGGTACACACGTGCATTTGGCACAAAGAGCAACCGATATCCCTGGGAAGCCAAGCGAAAACTAAATTCCTGATCTTCCGCGATCTGTAACTGCGTATCAAATCCTTTATTTTGACAAAACACATCACGTCGATAAGCTGCAGAATAAGTGTCGATAAAATCAATCTGTGGCAATCCACTCATGCGAGCATAGCGCTCCTCATATTCGGCCTGAACAAAGAGCGCCACGAGGCGGGTTTGATGCGTTGCATAGGTTCCCTTGCACCCCACCACAAGATCTTCAGCATAGACGGACTCGAGAAGCGGAAGCGGGGGCATCAATGCTTTGTCAAGTGAGTTCTGGCCGTACTTATTCAAATCTTGGTAAATGCAAGCTGAAATGGATTCGATCCAGTGAGATTCAGGCACACAATCAGAATCAGTAAAGAGTAAAATTTCACCCCGTGAAAGAGACACGCCATGATTCCGAGCAGATGCCGGACCAGCATTCTCTTGTCTGCTCAGAGTCAATTGGGTCTCAGGATGTTCATTGGCCCATCTTACGATTCGTTCTGTCGTTCCATCGGTTGAGCCATCATCCACAACAATAATCTCATATCGATCAAGTTCAACTGTCTGTTGGCTGAGTGCGGAGAGGCAATTTTCTATCAGGTCAACATCATTATAAATGGGTATAATAATCGAAAAATCTGGCTTTGACACAATTCTGGCTAAGGGAGTAGTAATTATGATTTAACGATGCCTTCTAGTTTGGCGACAACAAACAGATAGTGAGTCGTTGTAAATTCAGGCCAACCTGTCATCAAGGTCAATGTTGGCAGTTCTGTTGGTGCCAAATAAGATGTCGCACGTGCCCGATCTTCTGCCGTGGCACCCGCGATTGGTATCGGTTCCGTCACCTCAATCACTTTATATGCAAAGGTTAGCCCATCCTGATCCGTTAAGAGAATATCCTGCCCTTCCTCTACTTCCCCCAGAGCAATTGGTGCAAAAACCGATTCTCCGACGGCTTGATGACCTGAAATAATTGCATTCCCAACTGCACCTGCTCCGGCTGAGTTTACGTGCCAACCTGCCTCCACGTCAGGTACATCCCACACTGTTGTTCGTTCACCATTTTCAATCGTGACTTGCCAGCCCATTAGGACAATATCTGTATCTAACGCGATATCCGGGATCTGTAACTGCACTGGCGGCAAAGCCTCTTCGGAAGCCAATGGGTCAATTTTCTCTACAACTAGCTCGACCTTGTCTCCCACCCCATCCATCATCTCTTGTGACGATTCATTTACCGATCGTGCTGTCGATGTGACACAAGATGATAGAATGAGCACAAATAACATGAGTTGAAGCAGGACAGCGAACAGACTCTTGAGCATGATAATCCTTTTGTTTATCCATACAGGACGCACAGATACACTTCTCATTGGCTTTTCCAGAAAATAAAATGTCCAATCCGATGGGAAAAGCCAAAGCCATTCCAGGGTGAAACGCTTATTTTTATGGGTAATTCTTTTTCTGGAATGGCCATTATCCAATTCTATTTGAATAAACTGCTTTTCGCAAACGGTTGAATCAGGCGTTCTGCTGATGATTTTGATACTATACTATACACGCTATTTTCGATTGGGTTACGGCGAGCTTTTTTGCAAATATACACGTACTTTACTTTCTGGTAAAAGAAAAGAGATGAGGTGAGAAATGTGACAAAAAGCGGTTAGCAGTTCATCCAAAAGGTAGAGAACCCAAAAAGGAGGAAGGAATGCTAACCGCGCCAGAAATAACTATAGCAGTACTGATGAATGTATTGCAAGTAACGCCGATGGGAACAAACGTAAATGTAATGCGTCTGATGTGGGCAATGCTGAATGGGTCGTTTCTGAAAAGTCGAGGAGCAATCCATAGCGCATTGAAAGAAAGCGGGTTTGAAGATGAGGAGCTCCGGCGAAGCTGGTGGAGCTTTCGATATGGATCATGGGATATCACAAGTCTGCTGGGGTCGTGGCAAGAAGAAGTGGAAAGGGAATGGGAGGCAAAAAAGTTAGAAGGGTACCGAGTGAAAAGCATAGATATCACAGGGTTCTGGCGACCGAAGCTGCAAGGGAAAGTGAACCGACTCTATAACTCAACGGCTCGTCGGGCATTGCCCGCGCTCATCTTTGGAGTGATGATAAGCTCGGGGGAGATAGGCGGGAAGCGAGTGCCACTGCTCAAGGCAATCATGAGATGCACGGTTGGAACAAAGGAAAGTGAGTTTCGGAAAAAGCTGCTGACAGAGACGAAGAAATCACTGGAGTCAGACGAAGTGGCGGTGGTCGATGCCGGGTTTACAATCAGAGAAATGCTAGAAAGCGGCATAGACCGATTTGTCCTGCGGGAAGCGATTAACTGCACAGTGCGCCGCAATGAGTTCCCCAAACGCAAAGAAAAAGGCAGACCACCTGAATATGGTGATATTGTGCGACCGCTCTCTCGCAGCTATAAGGGAAAGCGACTCGAGGCTACAACTCCGGACTCGTCTGGTCGCTTTCTCTATAGTGGTCGCCTGATTTGCTATCAAGCATGGCACAATCTCGTCCCCAGAACAACCAAGGTGGATACAGCCAACCGTACCTACTCGATTTACGTCATTCAGGATCCGGCCTACAACACACCTTTGGTTTTGGCGACCGTTATGACTTTGCAGCCTGAAACCATTTATCTTGTCTACCTGGAACGCTGGCCTGTTGAACCTCCCCCCTTGGCTTCCAAGCAGATGATTGGCTTACATCGTCAATTTGTTCATGCCGATGAGGCTTGTTTCCGCTTACCTGAACTGGGGCTGCTGGCTGGCAATCTTCTTTCCCATTTAGCCGCTTCTCTTCCTCCCATACCGACTGGCTACTGGGATCGAGAGCCTCAATCCACTCCCGGCAGGCTGCGCCGTGTTCTCCCGAGTGCTCTTTTCCAACTCCTGACCAACTCGACCCTGACTTTCGGAAAAAGGCCTCGGTTTCACACCATTTACCTAAAGGCGTTCTCGCTCATCGCCGCCTCAATGCCGCTGCTTAAACTAGCCGAGCACTATTTTTACATTTTATCCCGTTTTTTCAGGGTGGATTCTTTTTTCCGCCCCTTTCGGTTTGCCCTTTGTCACTCAAGCCTTTACCAGAAAGTAAAGACGTAGGCTAATACAAAAATCGCCCCGCTCATCTGAACGGGGCCAATGGGTGTATAATATTTAGGCTCATGAATGAAAATAGGTGAAATGGGAGTCAATGAGAGAGCGAAGAAAGGAGTCATTGACAAATTTGAGATTGTGAGTCCATTCAAAGATGGCAACATATTGGGCAAGATAACGTTTATGAACACCCCGAAAGGGACGCAGAAAATTGCGTAGACCAGTCCAAATGCCTTCCATGGTGTTGCAGTGAACTTCCCGAATGCCGTCGCCATCATCATCGCGAGCCCATTCGTACCGGGAGTGACAAACAGTGGCATGAGAGCGACCAGTCTCCGCAATGGGATTGTAGGCGTTGCACTCGTCGGTATAGAGAGTGGTGCCAGGGAGAGAGCAAGCAACAACTAAAGGAACAATGGTTGCTTGTTGTGTGTTGTCACAGACCGTGAACTGGACTTGGCCAGAGGTTCGTCCCACAACGCCCAGAATCGGTGGTCGGTCGTTCTCCATCGTCCCTCGTCCACGGCGCTTGTTGGCTCGAGGTCTGGGCGGGTCATCTGGATCGGGATGGTAATCGCCTTTCTCTCCTGCATTCTGGTACAGTTCATCGGCTTCAGCTACAGAATCGCGAAAAAGGGGGAAGCGGCTGCGGCTTGGAGCAACGCCGTATTCTGGATCCGATGGCGACGCTCCAACAACGTACTATAGTTCAGAGACAGTTCCTCTGATAGATGCAGCGTTGGTGTCCCTTGAATGATGCCTCGCATCACTAAGACTATCGTCACACAATTGTAATGCGTTCCAGACCAGACTGTATTCGTAAAGGCATCGTATACTTTGCCGCATTCTCGGCATCTGTACTTATTCACCGGGGCTCGCTCTCGACTGTGAGGCGCTTGCCCTTCTGGCAATCTATGTCCATCTGGACATTGCATCCCTTCTGGATGCAAGATCTCTAACAATCTCTCATAACAGCCTTCTTCGCTCATCAGTTCTTGGATCGGATATCGCATTTTCATGGCTCTTTTTCTCTTTTCTTTTTTCTCATTGACCTCTTTCCCTATTTTACATACTTTTCACCTACTTTCATATATGAGCCAATATTTAGACGAGATACATGGTCTCTATGAGGTGGTTGAACCCATTCTGCGCCCCAAGATGCCAAGCGCAATGAGAGCCACAATTAAAGCCATTGTGAGATGTGTGAAGTTAAATGCGACAAAAGGGCCGCTACTAAAGATAGCGCCACTGATTAGCCCGCCAATAAGCGCTCCAATCATGCCGACAATTATATTTGTTAAACATCCAACACGTTCATAACGCCCTGTAATCAAGCTTGCGAGCCAACCAACGATGGCACCAAAAATAATCCAAGACAGAATACCCATGAATTTGTTTCTCCATTAACAAGATACAGATGCTTGGTATAAGGCTTTTCCAACAATCAAAATCCCTAATTTGATATGGAAAAGCGCAAGCCATCCCAGAGAAATCGACTTGGCAAATTAGGGATTTATTTCTGTGGAATGGCCTAAGACCTACCAATGGTACACTAATTTCTCGCTTCATGCCAAACATAGTAAGTGGTTCTAAAGAATGATGACCCAACAAAACTCACCAAGAATTATTCTATTAACAACCGCGCGCACATATCGGGGACGTGCATTTCTACAAGCCGCTCAAAAGCTAAATGTTGACATCATTCAAGTTGTCAATATGGCGCCAGAGTTGGCCGCGCATTGGAACATTGAGTATGGTATAGACTTTAGCGACCCGGAGCGTGCCACACGTGCAATTGCGGAACTCGCTATCAAAACAGGTGCAAATGCCATTCGGGCAGTCGACGATAGTGGCACTTTGATCGCAGCAAAGGCCAGTGCCCGACTGAATCTGCCACACAATTCCCCGCTGGCGGCGGAGGCCGCACGCAACAAACATCTAATGCGTTCTCTCTTTGCAAAAGCTGGTGTACCTTGCCCTGTCTTTGAACAGTTTACGACAGATATTGCACCAGAAACTGTTGCTGCACGCGTTGATTATCCCTGTGTCGTCAAGCCTGTCTCTCTCTCCGGTAGTCGGGGCGTCATGCGCGCCAACGACCCCAATGAGCTTGTGAATGCTATTCGACGCTTGACATGCATTTTGGATGGCGATCAGATGCAAACAACTCATCCTTATCTGGTTGAAGGATTCATTCCTGGTTTTGAAGTCGCTCTGGAAGGGATGCTGGATAATGGTCAGCTGACAATTCTCGCACTCTTCGACAAACCCGATCCATTAGACGGTCCATTTTTCGAGGAGACAATTTATGTCACACCCTCACGCTTGCCAAAAGAGACGCAGCAGGCAATTGCAAATTGCGTGACCCGTTCAGCGCATGCACTGGGTTTACGTGAAGGTCCAATTCATGCGGAGCTACGCATCAACGAGATCGGTCCGTGGATCTTAGAGATCGCTGGTCGCTCAATCGGTGGACTCTGTTCGCAAACGTTACGCTTCAATAATGATCGGTCGTTAGAGGAGTTAATTTTACGTCAGGCATGCGGGCTGGAAGACAAAATTCCTGAGCGTGAGCAACAAGCAAGCGGTGTGATGATGATTCCAATTCCCGAAGCCGGAGTACTCAAAGGCGTACATGGCATGGAAAGGGCACGCAAAACGCGGTTGATTGAGGATATCCAAATTACAGCAAAGATCAATTACACGCTAACCCCGCTGCCAGAGGGGGATAGTTATCTTGGTTTCATTTTTGCTCGAGGCGAAACACCAGATGAAGTTGAACGGGCCCTACGGATGGCCCATAATCAACTTGCATTTCAAATTGTTCCAGAACTTAATCTGGCTCTTGCATAATATATTGATTATTTCCTGGGTGCCGCCATCGGCGCACCTTTTCCTCCCTGCCCAACGGGTGTCCATTCGTCTGGCATCTCAGACCCTTCGCTAAAGAAAAATTCTTCTGCCTGAGCCATCATAAAATCCTGAGCTTGCGGATCAGCCAAGCTCAATCCGTAATGGTTGATCAAGATGACGGAATGTTGTATCCACATCTGCCACGCTTGCTGAGAAACATTGTCGCGAATGCGCTGTCCCAACTCGCCAGGATATGGCGTAAATTCAATTCCGGGCAGTTCTTCCTTGAGCTTAACACACTGCACCATCTGAGCCATTGGTATACTCCTTGTTCGGTTACCCTCAAAGATCATCGCTTAACAACAGAAAGAACGAGCTGCATTATAAATCGCTGTTACAATCGTTGTCAAAAGGAGCATAGAACCATGTTCTCATGGAGAGGTTAGTATGAATGGAATGCAAAGAGGCTCAACTACCGAGGGAAAGTAGTTGAGCCTCATTCTCATTGCCAATATCTTTATGTGCTAGCCAACGTGGTTGGACGCTTTGGTATTGCCAGATATGTGCGTAATTGATCAATCAAGTTACTGAAGGGATTGCTCCGTTTCTGCTCTGGCAACTGATGCTGACGTCTTTGCTCTGCCTTCTGTAGCTGCTCTTCATGCTTGAGCAATGTAAGTTCTATGTCAAATATGATGGATGTACCCATGATGGACTCCTTCGCGTATCCTGCCTCAATGAATTTCGCCACTGAAGCTCATTTCCCCAGTGAATCATTTGTCTTCCAAGCCACTGCCGAGCGAGCCGAATACCGATCGCAAATGCTGGCGGGCGACCGATTTGACGTGGACGCCGGTGGGCTACGTTTCTCCAAAAGCTTTGGTGATTTCTATGTTTTGCTTGTTACTTTACTTTCTGGTAAAGGCTTGAGTGACAAAGGGCAAACCGAAAGGGGCGGAAAAAAGAATCCACCCTGAAAAAACGGGATAAAATGTAAAAATAGTGCTCGGCTAGTTTAAGCAGCGGCATTGAGGCGGCGATGAGCGAGAACGCCTTTAGGGAAATGGTGTGAAACCGAGGCCTTTTTCCGAAAGTCAGGGTCGAGTTGGTCAGGAGTTGGAAAAAGAGCACTCGAGAGAACACGGCGCAGCCTGCCGGGAGTGGATTGAGGCTCTCGATCCCAGTAGCCAGTCGGTATGGGAGGAAGAGAAGCGGCTAAATGGGAAAGAAGATTGCCAGCCAGCAGCCCCAGTTCAGGTAAGCGGAAACAAGCCTCATCGGCATGAACAAATTGACGATGTAAGCCAATCATCTGCTTGGAAGCCAAGGGGGGGAGGTTCAACAGGCCAGCGTTCCAGGTAGACAAGATAAATGGTTTCAGGCTGCAAAGTCATAACGGTCGCCAAAACCAAAGGTGTGTTGTAGGCCGGATCCTGAATGACGTAAATCGAGTAGGTACGGTTGGCTGTATCCACCTTGGTTGTTCTGGGGACGAGATTGTGCCATGCTTGATAGCAAATCAGGCGACCACTATAGAGAAAGCGACCAGACGAGTCCGGAGTTGTAGCCTCGAGTCGCTTTCCCTTATAGCTGCGAGAGAGCGGACGCACAATATCACCATATTCAGGTGGTCTGCCTTTTTCTTTGCGTTTGGGGAACTCATTGCGGCGCACTGTGCAGTTAATGGCTTCCCGCAGGACAAATCGGTCTATGCCGCTTTCTAGCATTTCTCTGATTGTAAACCCGGCATCGACCACCGCCACTTCGTCTGACTCCAGTGATTTCTTCGTCTCTGTCAGCAGCTTTTTCCGAAACTCACTTTCCTTTGTTCCAACCGTGCATCTCATGATTGCCTTGAGCAGTGGCACTCGCTTCCCGCCTATCTCCCCCGAGCTTATCATCACTCCAAAGATGAGCGCGGGCAATGCCCGACGAGCCGTTGAGTTATAGAGTCGGTTCACTTTCCCTTGCAGCTTCGGTCGCCAGAACCCTGTGATATCTATGCTTTTCACTCGGTACCCTTCTAACTTTTTTGCCTCCCATTCCCCTTTCCACTTCTTCTTGCCACGACCCCAGCAGACTTGTGATATCCCATGATCCATATCGAAAGCTTCGCCGGAGCTCCTCATCTTCAAACCCGCTTTCTTTCAATGCGCTATGGATTGCTCCTCGACTTTTCAGAAACGACCCATTCAGCATTGCCCACATCAGACGCATTACATTTACGTTTGTTCCCATCGGCGTTACTTGCAATACATTCATCAGTACTGCTATAGTTATTTCTGGCGCGGTTAGCATTCCTTCCTCCTTTTTGGGTTCTCTACCTTTAGGATGAACTGCTAACCGCTTTTTGTCACATTTCTCACCTCATCTCTTTTCTTTTACCAGAAAGTAAAGTTGTGAATATGTATATGCTTCCAACATTTCAGCGAGTCTCCTTTTTATTGGTAAACTCTCTCGATTTTACTTTGTAAAGTTCCGCTAAATTCTCTATGCCGATGCCACTGTAGAACGATCTTGAATTTGTTGTCCCCAGGCAGTTAACAAGTCACCAGTTCGATTCATGAAGTTCGCCAGAATGTGGACGAATCGCTGATTATTTTGACGCTTGAAACGAAGAAATCTACGGGCTAACAGATCGTGTTCAAGTCGACGTTCATACTCTTGATAAGCAATCTTTGATGTTTGATAGTCTCAGTAGATCCAAATTTGGCGTTTTTGGCGATTTTCAGTCGAGATTGCAGGGATTTTGGAGTCATTTATTCAGATTTCGGTTACAGAAAACAACCTATTTCATATCTGAAAATCGGGGTGCTTCATTTTAGGCGGACAATTAGGTTTACATTTTTGCAAAGAGAAAAGATGTTTATATTTTCTACTTTGAGCCATGCTCAGGCAGAAAATGACCTCATATAGATTTTTATCTATGTATCAAAAGTGTAAACCTAATTCTGAACCACCCCAGAAAATCGCCCAAATCTAACGCAAAAACTAGATATCGACCGGCAAATTTGTATTTATGTCAACTGTTTAGCCAGAATTCTCTCTCAAAACCTGAAATTTGGATCTACTGAGTCTAACATAATTCTGTTTTCCTTTCGTGACATTATAATGACACGATTTTGATATTGCCATGACAGATTTGCAATTGAGCGTTGGTTACGAAGCGGTTTTTTATTTTCGCCTGTTTGCATACTCTTTTTATTTAGTGTATATTGTGTATACCTATGTAAATCATATGTGTCCACAGAATAACACACAAAATACATAATGTCAACACACAAACCACCACACAAACCTTAAATTTTTGACATCCTCTATGTTTTTTGTGTAAATCATGATAAAAAAAGGAATAAGAATGGGATCCTCAACCAGCTCAGGAATAATCGATGCAATAAAAGCCTCAACTTCTGATGCACAACAAACAGGACCTCTGCCAAGCGATCCTTTCCTGAGTGCGACTCTCCTCATAAATCAGTATGTGACTGGCTCAACACCCTCAAATCTGCAAAATCAGTCCACTGATGAACCCGTAACAGGGTTTTTCAAAAGAGGATCCACAAAGTTCATTGACACGACAGATCCACAGCATGAGAACAGCACGCCTCTTCAAATGGTTGCCCATGGTCAAACCGTATCAACACTCCTTCGAACATGGCAGGCAAGTCCATCTCTGCAAGCAGCGGGATTGCTACATGCGCTGATATGGAATTGTGTGATTCCTGTTGATGCTGTGCAAGAAGCTTGTGGTGAACAGGTTGCTTATCTTTGTCAGGAATACCAACAGATTCTACGAAGCCAGCCAGAAACCCGTTGGCGCGGCAAGAAATTTGTTCTTCAACGGATCAGGTACTTTGTTGCGGCCTATCGCGATCCAGAAATCGCCTTTCTCGCAGCAGCAAATCTTTGGTGTCGTTTTTGCACTGCAGATCAGGAGAAAGCCGCCCAACAAAAAATATATGCCGAAGAGGGACGCCAAGTGCTCAGTCCATTTCTAGAAATGTTGGGCATGCGCGAATTGCGAGAAAAACTGGAGTTTTGGCTGAATCATTTAGGTAGATGTAGGTCAAAACACACAGATTTTCAGTCAGGAGAAACCGGGAAACGGGTATATGAAACAATTGTCCGTCAGCTCTCGGAACACTTACCTCAAATACATTTTATCCAGCGTCAACGACCACACTCTCTAGGCAGCCCCACAACAGATCCTCTCTTGAACACCCCCTCATTTAGCAATACGCAGCAGATTCTGAACATTGAAATATTGGTCAATACAGAAGAAGAGTGCTATCGAGCTCTCTATTGGTTGCACAACCTCTATTCACCGATTGAGGGCAGTCTTGCGGATTATATAGGTGTTAGCCGCGTGAATGGCTATCGGGGCCTACAAACGTCCGTACAGGTCTTACCAGATGGGGAATTAGAGGACAAAACGACCAAGATCCAAACTGGCACACATCGAGTTCGCGTAAACTTTCAAATTTGTACCCATCAGATGGATGAAGTTAATCGTTGGGGGCTCGCTGCTCTTTCAATGCGCAAGCAACTGTCAATCGAACTGCCTAACGTTTGGTGGCACGATACAGAGCAGAAATTCCGCGCAATCGAATCAGCACCTCTTGGCTCTTTGCCAGAAACGTTATATGTATTTAGCCCCCACGGCCAGATTTTTCATTTTCATCGCGGATGTACCGTAATCGACTATGCCTATCATGTCCACAGCGAGCTAGCTGCTCAATGCCGTCGCTTCTATGTCAATGGTGAGACTGTTGAACCGGCCACGGTCCTTCATCACCTTGATTTGGTTGAACTGGAACACGACCCCCATGCACCGGGACCAACGCGCGTCTGGTTAAATGCTGCTCGTACTTCACGTGCACGTACCCACATTGATCGATTTCTCAAGCGTCAAGGGCAAGGTTTTTATCATGGCCAGAAAACGATCGATAGCCGATTAAAGACGCTAGAAGACCACTACGACTTTAATATTCCCGAATATAGAGTCAACCAGGCATTGACGCAAGAGATGCAGAGGCGGAACATCTCATCCCGTGAAGAACTCATGACAGAAGTGTCCGCCGGACGTCTTGATGCCGATCGGATTCTTCACCCCCTCTTTGCAGAAGAAATCATCCGCCAAGTACAAATCCCCTCCGACATGCGGCTCCGCCCTCATCAATTAAATCTGGCTCAATGTTGCCGTCCGAGACCGGGCGACGACATCATTGGCCGACCATCTTATCGCGACGGGATTGTGACCAAGCTCAAAATACATTGTGTGAATTGTGCAAAATTGGCCGGTTCAGGTAAAGTCGCGACGACGGGCAACATTGATTTGAAATGGCGGCTACAACCAGAACTGAGAGCTGTGGCACAGATTGAGATGCGAGCGCTAGACGAAGATGGTTTATTAGGGAATGCAGTAGATCAGCTTTATGCAATGTTGCCGCGGATCACCCTCCATCGCTCGGAAGCAGTTGCCAGGCATGGTGTTGCCCATATTCGCTTTACGGTCGAAGCAGAAAGCAATGATGTATTAGACGAGATTACAGATGCTCTGCGCAGATTGCCCAATCGCCAAGTTGATGAGGTACGCCACATTAGCCTTCCTTTTTCGGAACGTGAAGAACTGGTGCGTCCTGTCCAAGCGAGCGGTGTAAACCCTTATTCGCGTATGCCTGTTCACGAACAAGAGATGTTTTTTGGACGCTCACAAGAGTTAAATCTGCTTCGAGATTGGTTGCGGGCACGCGTGGCGGCAATCTGGTTATTGGGGCAAAAACGTGTCGGCAAAACCTCTCTTCTCTTACATTTGAAGAATCATTTCTTAGATCAGGATGAGTTTGTGCCAGTTTTTTTGGATTTCCAAATTCTGGGAACGCTTGAGCCTGTGGATGTATTTTTTGAAATCGCCAATGCCGTCTATACGGAACTGCGCAGCGATAGTCGCATTGATGAATTAGGGGCACCACTGCGAGAAATGTTTGACCATGATCCGCTTGGTCATCTCGTTGAGTATTTGCTGGGTGTACAAAGCCATCCAAACGTGGGCAAAGTTGTGCTTCTGCTGGATGAATTTAGCCGCACGACTGATGCCTATCTCCAAGGTCGCCTGGATGAAAGTTTTTTTCAACGGTGGCGTGGACTCATTCAAGCGACTCTGCCCGATGTCAAATACATTATCGTGATTCAACAACAAGCCTTCGATAGCATGGTAGAACGAGTTCAAGGCGGGCAGGAAGATCCGAGCTGGCACCTCATGGAATTGGGTGAAAAAGTGCCATTACGCCCGCTTCAAGATAAGGATGCCCGTCACCTGATCGAGTGGCCGATTCGTAACTATTTAGAATTTCCGCCGGATGCCCTTGAGCTAGTTTATACACTAACAGGTGGGAGCCCGTTTTTGATTCAGGCATTCTGTTTTAAGCTCGTCGCTCATCTAAGCGGAATGAATAAGCGACAGGTCGATCAGATGGATATTGAACAGGTTTGTATGGAGTTTATGTCGCCGGACGAAAGCCTTTTTGCGCACCTTTTGGACTTGATCCGAGGTGTTGCAAATACACTTTGTACACAGATGGCGATTGTGGCAGAGGATGCTCGAGCAGAGGGGGATCGAGCCAATCCCGTGGTTTCCAGAGCGCAGCTACAAGCGGTTGTCCCAAGTCTGTCCCCAGCTCGTCTGCAAAGTACATTAAATGAGCTGTGCGAACGAGACATACTGATTCAGGTTTCCCCAGATTCATGGCGCTTTGCCAATTTGCTTTTTCAACAGTGGCTAGCACTCAATAGCTTATCAGCTTGACGATCTGGCTATCGACGATTAGCTGTTAGCTATCGGCTAAATATTTTACTAGAAAGGAATATATCATGGAGACGATCAAAAATCGATTTTTCGGCCGAGATCGACTATTGCAGGAGATCGTCCAAGGAGTTCTGGCTCCCCAACCAGCGAGTTTTTCGTTGGTTGGTTCCAAACTATTGGGGAAGAGTCAGATCCTCAACCATCTCGTCTCAGATATGGGACCTCTACATCACCCAGAGATGGCCGATTGGCGTCCTCTACGCTATCAAGATACAGGGCGTATTGTTGCCATCAAGTTTGATTGTGATTGGCAAGAAGTGCAACAAGATCTACTTGGATACGTCTATCAGAACCTTGCGCAGCAGATTCGAGAAACGGAAAAAATTGGTCTGGATTGGGAACTCATTGAAGTACAGACTTCCCATGGCCGACGTCTACTGCAGATTGCGCGTCAGCTGAATCAGATGGATTATCGCCTCGTTCTGCTGTTTGATAACTTTGATAGCGTGTTTGAGCAACAACTGATTCCTCTTGAAACAGTCGACGAATTGCGCCCGTTGACGCTAGAACTTGCCCTAGTTGTCGCAACAGAGCAACCGTTGCACGATCTAGATCGCGAACTGGCTGCATCGCCACTATTCAACGTTATGACGCAACTCTTTGTGAAGCTTATTGAACCAGAAGCAGCCCAGAATTGGATTGATGCGTATACTGAAGTCTATCCTGTAGTCAGCGAGTTAAGTGCCGAATTACTAGAGATTACAGGTGCCCATCCATATTTGCTACATGGCATGAGCGATGTGCTACCCGAGGTTCAGCAAATGTTACCACCAGATAATCCACTCAGCGCCGAGCATTTTCCCCTGATCCGTCTTAGATTAGAGGAACATGGTCGGCTTCTTTTTGTCACTCTTTGGCGCAAATTGCAAAATCCGCCGGGTCGGCTGCAATCGGAGGTTGTTCTAGCGGTTATTACCCAAATGTTGACCAGCCCTCTATCGATGAAACAAATTGGACGTGAACAGTTTGCGATTATCAACTGGCTCATCAATCAGGCCATTGTGAGCTATAGTTCAACTGGCTATCAACTTTTTTCTCCCCTTTTTGCAGAATTTCTTGCCGCTCGATTGCCCGAGTCTCAGACCGCTACTCAACCTCCTCAGCCGATCCAGCATGGAAGCGATGCCGAAGTCTATCAGAATCTGACGAAGATTGAAACGGCTTTACTGCGTTATTTTGAAGCTCGCCCGAACACAGTCATACCGGCCGAACAACTTTTAGCCGAGGTCTGGCGGCGGCCTGATGCATCGACACGTCGCGTACAGGAGGCCATTCGAAGACTGCGTTTGCAGATTGATAAATCGAGCGACGCAGTTGGTGTGATCGAAAATGATCGAGGGAGGGGGTACCGGTTTGTCCCTGCCGAAACAATTGCAAATGGTCAGGTGGTTATATCATGAATCTCTTTTCCGTTCCTGATTTTCCATTTATCCAAGAGGGTGACTCTCTCTCCCAATTGATTCTCGATTGTTTGGCACAAGCGGACAATAATCTACAATCCGACGATATTTTGGTCATTGCCCAAAAGGTGGTCAGCAAATCTGAAGGACGAATGATCCATCTCAAAGAAGTTGAACCAAGCGACGAAGCGATTGCGCTCGCACAGACCGTTGACAAAGATCCGCGTCTCGTTCAAGTGATTTTGGATGATAGCAATGAGGTCATTCGCGCTCGTCCTGGTCTACTGGTTGTGGAACAACGAAATGGTTGGGTCTGTGCCAATGCAGCAGTCGATCGCAGCAATGTGGCACCGGAAGCGGACGCGACTTTAGGCGAGGTCGCACTTCTGCTTCCGAAGGACAGTGATGCCAGCGCCAGACAGATCCGTCATGACTTGGCGCTGGCGATGAATGTGGATCCTTCAGATGCACCGGCAGTGCTGATTAGCGATACCCATGGGCGCGCCTGGCGCAACGGAAACGTAGGTATCTGCATTGGCTGTGCTGGGCTCCCTCCCCTTTGGGATCAGCGTGGTCTGCACGATCTATTTGGATATGAACTACGGGGCAGCATAGAGTGTATTGCCGATGAATTGTGCGCCGCGGCGAGCCTCCTGATGGGGCAAAGCAATGAAGGAACGCCTGTCGTGCTTGTCCGTGGTTATCGTCTGCCAAAGCAACCGTCTGCCCCAGCCAAGGCCATTCAACGACCAGTGGAGATGGATGCATTTCGTTAAACTTTGCTCTGTATGAAAACCGGAGTTTGGTCTCTCTGGTAGGACTTCGGAAAACTCCGGTTTTCATCACAATCGCAGTATAGATATGATTAGATAACAGTTGCTCTCTGAAGGATCTCTCGATATTTTTCCACTTGCGACTGCTCTGGCTCTGCTGATTCGCTCTCCTCGCCTTCAGGCATCGATGCTCCCATGGGAACTGGGCCTCCAGAAGGTAGACGGGCAGGACCAACACCGGGGACATCAACCATCATCTGTTTTTCGCTTTCAGATAAGCGCTGTACACCCGCGGCAAAATTTGCCCCGGCGGCTTCACGTTGGTTGATTGCCGCGTTGTTAAAAAAGTTTTTGACTTGTGTAATAATGCCTAAAATTTCATGGGCTGGCTTTGCCCCGGCCCCAATGATGATGCCAGTAATAACAGTATCCCACGAGGATGGAACATCTTCGAGAAAATTAGGGACCAAAGGCCCCATATAGGAAAATAGACGCATGCCAGTAAAATTGCTCACCAATATGCCAAAAATGACACCAAGCAACATACTCGTCCCACTTTTGAATTGAAGATATTGTGCGGCTTTCAGATCAGCTGGTTGCCAACGCTTGGAATTAAGCAATATCCATTCCATATAATTCCAAATCACTTCGATGGCGCGTTCAATACTAACAGAGGCCGTCAATAAAGGCATCAAGACGGGTAAGATTCGCTGTGTCTCTTCTTCTTGACCAAGTGATGTAGCGAAGGCAGTTTGTGTATCTAAAGCAATCCCTGCTAGAAGTCCACCTATTATCCAGATCCAATCTTGCCACCTACCCCCTTGCCTGTGCGAAAATTTCGCATTCATAAAAACTTCCTTGTTCTTGATTTATATTCCTCAACTTCCCCATTTCTCTGCTAAATCAACCAGCAGCCGGACACCAAAACCGACGGCACCTTTCGGTGTTTGTGGGTCACTGTTGCTTTTTGTCCATGCCATCTCTGCAATGTCTAGATGCGCCCATGGATACCCTTCTGTAAAATGCTCCAGGAATTTTGCACTCGTGGCCACGCCGCCGAACCGTCCTCCACTATTTTTCACTTCGGCCATGTCACTTTTGATCGCTTCCTTATATTCGTCAAACATTGGCATTGGCCAGAGCCGCTCTCCACTCTTTTCCGAGGCAACCATCAATGCCTTTTGTAATCCCTCGCTGTTGGAAAATAGACCTGCAGCCTGTGGTCCAAGTGCAATACCAATTGCGCCGGTTAATGTAGCAAGATCAACGACTCCGGACGGATCGAATCGTGCAAGGTAGCCAAGCGTATCCGCCAAAATGAGGCGTCCTTCCGCATCCGTGCTAATGATTTCGGTAGTTTTCCCCGTGATGCCTGTCAGAATATCACCTGGACGATAAGCAGATCCGTCAGGCATATTTTCAACACATGTGGCAATGCCAATTACGCGACGCTGTATCTGTAGCCGAGCAATTGACTCCATCGCACCAACAACAGCCGCCGCGCCACTCATATCGCTCTTCATTTCCCACATATTTGCACCCGGCTTTAAAGAAATGCCGCCTGTATCAAAGGTGATCCCTTTCCCAACCAAGATTAAGGGATTCTCATTTTCTGTCCCACAGGGAGCATGTTCGAGAATAATCATTTGTGCTTCGTGGGTGCTGCCTTGGCTGACCGCTAATAAAATACCCATATTGAGCTCTTGCATCTTGCTTTCATCCAGGACAGAGAATGAAAGACCAGTCTCTTCTGCCATCGCGTGGGCACGCCGGGCAAACTCTATCGGATAGAGAATATTGGGCGGTTCGCTAATATAATCACGTGCGCTGTGAACGCCGCGCGCAATATTGAGTCCTGCCTGAATCCCTTTTTGAACAGAGGCTAGTTTTGATTCGTCAAATTCGATGACCATACATTGCGCTGGTGTCGATTCATTTTGTTTGCGTCGATATTGGGGGGCTTGATAGCTGGCGAGCAATGTACCTTCGGCCAACATTTGAGCTGCGACTTCGACATCCATCCCCGCAATTCCTGCGCCATGTACAATCGTCGCAAACGAATTCACGCCCTTTAACTTGGCGATTGTTTTGGTTGCCAATGCTGCGGCTCGACGCGCAACGTGCTGATCAAAATCATCTTGTTTACCTAATCCGACAATCAAGACACGCGATGCTGGTAGTTGCCCATTGGTATAGAGCAATGCAGTTGTCTTGGATGCACCAGTAAAATCACCAGTTGTGATCAAGCTTTTGATTGCCCCGTTCAACGCCTGGTCAACAGCACCTGTAGCACCGCCAGGAACGGTCACTCCTTCAAAGAGGTTGACAACAATACAATCGGTTTCGAAATGGGTAATATTCCCTTGAGAGACGACAAGTTTCATAAGATTTTACCTTTAATTCTTTAACTTCTGCAACCGCTCTGCTGCTGCGTCAAGCATATCGTCTGTCTTGCAGAAGCAGAAACGTACCAAGTTATCGGTAATGTGTTGATGTTCTGGACAATAAAAATGACTGGGCGGGATCGCCGCAACGCCGATTTCACGCGTCAACCAGCGACAGATGGCGACATCGCGGCGAACTCCGGCTTCGATGGGTATATCGATTTGAGCGGAATCAGCCAAAACGAAGTAAGAGCCATCGGGGAGAACAGGTGTCAATCCCACTTGATTGAGTACAGTCAACAGCTTATCGCGCTTGGTCTGATACATGTGTGCAAGCCAATCGAAATAGCCTTCTTCTTCAGCAAGTTCCATACCCACCGCTACAGCCTCCTGGAGAGGTGTTGCGACCGTAAAAGGAATCCATTGATGACCCATTAAGATTGCGTGGGCAATAGGAGATTGGGCAATCGCCCAACCAATCTTCCATCCAGTTACAGAAAAAGTCTTTCCTGCACTGCCAAGTGTGATCGTGCGTTCCCACATATTGGGAAGAGTTGCAATACGCGTATGCTGCACAGTTGTAGGAGCTGTCGCTGTCGTATGGCTCGCCTTTTGCACCCCTTCGAGTGCACGCGGATAGACCATCCACTCATAGACCTCATCCGACAAAACATACGCATCATATTTTTGAACCAATTCCGCAATCAGAGTCAACTCTTGCAGGTTAAATATTTTACCTAGTGCGTTTTGGGGCGTATTGATCACAATGAGTCTGGTTCGTTCATTGAACGCTGCTTCGAGTTCGGTAGGATCGAGCATCCAATCACTGGCGAGAGTCATCGTGCCGCTGGAAGACTGGGCAGGTCGTAGGGGAATATAAACGGGTGTACCACCCGCCATTACGACCGAGGCAGGATAGCTATCATAATATGGCTCAATTAAAATGACTTCGTCACCGGGTTCAATTAGGGCTTGTATCGTGGCAAAGATACCTTCCGTTGCGCCCACTGTTACAACGATCTCGTCCATTGGATCAAGTTCTCGCTGGAAAAGCGGACTGTAGACTTGGCTTAGCGCTTGAACGAGGCGTAGATGTCCACCATAGCGTGTGTATTGATTCAAATCTGCGGCGATCGCCTGTTGAGCAGCTTCTTTGACGAAAGTAGGTGCCGCAAAGTTAGGGAAGCCCTGACCTAAATTGACAGCATCACACTCAATTGCTAACGCTGTGTATTCGGCGAAGACAGTCGTTGTAAAATTACGAACACGGGTTGCTGAAGTGAATTTTGATTCCGAAGCATAAGATGTCGAAGGATAAGTTGTATGAGCACTCATTTGTGATTTTGTGAGCCTTTCAGACCTATTGATGGGGAGTTGCGCCACTGAGATAGAGAGAACGATTTTCCACATTATATACCGCACTCGCTCATAGATGAAAATAAATTCGACTGCCTTATCTGACCAAACAGAGTCAAATTTATTTTCTTTTGTGCCAGCATACAGTATCGGTAGATCGCAGTGGAGTCGCCACGCATGGCGACTCTGCGTTGCGGTCTAATGAGCATACTTAAGCTCAATCAAATGAGAAAGTCTGAATTAGTTATCATTTGATTTGACAGCTTTTTAAAATTAGATACAATTAGGGCAGAGGTTCGCCAGTTTGGGGCTATAGCTCAGCTGGGAGAGCGCTACAATGGCATTGTAGAGGTCAAGGGTTCGAGTCCCTTTAGCTCCACTAATTTTTTGAAAAACCCCTCTAGAACAGAGAGGGGTTTTTCTTTTATAAAGATTCAACAAAATTTTTGTGCTGGACAAGAAGATGGTAGACAACAAGCATTCCGGGAATAGACCAAGATCTGATCTGCCCGACAAACTATTTCTGGTCCATTCCCGGAATGTGGTCAAGGGTTCTGCAGTGTCCACTATCAGTCTGCCCGCTACAATTACACAAAATTTTGGTCGAACTCGATCACTTAAGAGCTAAAATATGAGTGCGGCAAAACGTGAAGCAGATGAATTACGTCCAGTTCATTTTGAACTGGATTATGTCCGTTATCCTGAAGGATCGGTGCTGATTAGCATGGGTAATACGCGCGTCCTCTGTAATGCGACTGTCGAAAACTCCGTGCCACCCTGGTTACGTTATTCGAAGGAGCGACATGGTTGGGTTACGGCAGAGTATGCCATGTTGCCGCGCAGCACGAAAGAACGCAACAGGCGCGAACAGATGCACCCGAAAGGCCGCACACAAGAGATTCAACGATTAATTGCCCGCAGCTTGCGCGGTGTCGTCGACCTGTATAAGCTCGGTGATCGTCAGATCATTGTTGATTGTGATGTGATTCAGGCAGATGGAGGGACAAGAACGGCATCGATTACAGGAGGATATGTTGCGCTTGCTCTAGCCATAAAGCGTTTGGAAAAGCATGGTCGTGTGAAACCCGGTGTCATACAACAAGCCGTAGCCGCCATCAGTGTGGGTATCTTGAATGGGAAAGCTTATTTAGATCTAGACTATCAACAAGATATGGGTGCCGAAGTTGATTTTAACGTTGTGATGACGGCTGATGGGCGTTTTGTGGAAGTTCAGGGAACAGCTGAAGGTGAACCCTTTAGTCGTGGTGCACTGAATGCTATGTTGCTTCTCGCGGAAATGGGCATCAAAGATCTGCTTAAAATGCAACAAGAAGCCTTGAAAAATGCTTCAATTTAATCAAAGCTCTCAAAGTCTGCTGCAGTAGCAGCCTGGCTCAACGCATCATCCAATGGGGTATCGCGATCAATTCGATAGAAGGGAATGCGAGACGCTTCCAACTTGGTCAGCATCGGTTGATAATCTAACTGATGCCCAAATGTGTTTCCATCTACCACGACGGCAACGCTATTGACGCCACGGCGCTGCGAGTCTTGTAGAGCAAGAACCCATTCGGGATTGGGATCAGAACTGATAGCCAATATCGTATCGTTGCGATTTAATCGAACACTATCCGTGGCGATTAGGTGAGCAAAAGGCAAAAATCCGCTCGGCTCAACCACGGCCAATGCTTCCAGAATTTTGCTTAGCTGACGTTCTCCACGATCTGTCTGAATATACTCCCTTGTTCCACCATAGCTACTTAAGCCCACTGCTCTATCACGGATGAGAAAATAGCGAGCCAAACTGGCCGCAACACTAATCACATATTCTGCACTATTTGGTGGCAGGTCGAATTGTTTTTGACGTCCATTGTTTCGCTGACTGCTGAGGGCGAATAACCCCATTTCCGGCATCTGTTGTACCCAAGGCATTGCAACATGGGCATCATGGTAAAGATCAAGATAGATCCAGACATCTGCGGTGGGATCGAGTTCAAACTCTTTTGTCATCAAACGTCGTGCACGAGCAGTGGTCGGCCAATGAATGCGATTCAGACTGTCGCCTGGGGCATAGTCACGGACAGTGGCAACGTTGGGCGTAATTTGATAGGTTCGCTGTCGACGCGCTTCGCCACCGGACAAATCTGATATGGATGGCTCAAAGGTAGTTAATTCAACCACTAGGGGATAGACAACGATGAAGCCCGTCTCTTTGAGCTCCTGCTCCTCATTGAAAATCCCCAACGGATCGCCACTACGTAAGGTCATGGGTCCGAGTCGAAAACGACCACGTTGAGTGCAGGGCGTACGAATCTGCCAACGCTCACTCGTGTTTCGTGGCAAGCTACTAATAACGCGACTGGCACGATGCCACGGTAATCGTGAATAATCTTCGATTTCCAGCCACAATTTTGGCAGGAATCCACGATTATTGACTTCAAACGTCTCTTCGGCATACTGACCTACCTGGCTACGCTGGGTTCTTGTTAGTCGACGTAAATTAACGTTGCGCATGCTTGTACGTGACCAAAACCAACTCAAAGCCAATAGGGCAGTGCTCAGATATGAAAGGCTATAGTCTAGATTGTTGCCGCTATTAACGGCAAGGATCCAAGCAAGAACAATAGATGCTATCAAAAAGAGGAGGCGCGAAGACATGTAGGTAGTTCTGAGTCCTGAGTTCGAACGCATAAACCAACTTTGCAAGAAAAACTGGCAGTGTCTCCCAAAGTGTGTAAATGGAGAGCACTTAGTGCTTATCCGAAAAGTTCTGTGACGATGTAATCTCGCTCGAGATACCGGTCGAACTCACAACCACTTTTCGGATAGGTTCTTAGTCAGAGAACCTGCTTCATTTACACACTTTGTGGTACACACTCGCAAAACTCGATTCTAAAAACTATCTTGCTTTAACACGTGCACCTGGAACAGGTGTATGTCGTAGTGTATCTTCAATAATTTGATGCGCTGTTACATTCTTAATACGCGCAGATGGACTAATGAGTAGGCGATGTGCCAACGTCGGCTCTGCCAAAAGCTTAACGTCGTCAGGCAGGACGAAGTCACGACCTTGTAGCGCAGCCCATGCTCTGGTGACCATGAAAATTGCCAGACTACCTCGTGGACTGGCCCCTAAATATATATCTGGATGATTGCGAGTTGCAGTGACAACTTCTACAATATATTCTTTGACTAGTTCATCCACATAGATCTCGCGTACAGCTTGTTGCGCTTGGAGCAATTCTTCTACGGAGACCACTTGATTTAGATCTTCGATAGGATGGCGGGCGGCTTGGCGACCAAGCACATCAATTTCTTGCGCTTTGTTTGGATAACCAAGTTGAATGCGCAACATAAAACGGTCGACTTGGGCCTCGGGTAACGGAAAAGTTCCTTCATATTCAATGGGATTCTGAGTTGCCAACACCAAAAAGGGACGCGCGATTTCATATGTCACGCCATCGACTGTCACTTGACGTTCTTCCATTGCTTCAAGAAGAGCCGATTGCGTTTTTGGCGTTGCGCGATTGATCTCATCCGTCAGAACAAGTTGGGCCATAATTGGGCCAGGTCGAAATTCGAATTCCATCGTCTTTTGATTAAAAATACTAACACCTGTCACATCGCTAGGCAACATATCCGGTGTAAACTGAATACGTCGAAACGTACAACCGATGCTTTTGGCAATCGCACGTGCAAGCATCGTTTTGCCAACGCCCGGTACATCTTCAATCAACAAATGTCCTTCACAAAGTAAGGCCAACAGCGTAAGGCGAATTTCTCGATCTTTCCCGACGATTACTTTTTGAACATTTTCCAAGACCTTCTCGCCAAAAGATTGCACAATTTGCATGTGATTATCCCATATTTGTTGTGGAAGTAGACTTGTCTATAAATTATCCAAACCAATTGTTCATGCCGATGAGGCTTGCTTCCGCTTACCTGAACTGGGGCTGCTGGCTGGCAATCTTCTTTCCCATTTAGCTGCTTCTCTTCCTCCCATACCGACTGGCTACTGGGATCGAGAGCCTCAAGCCACTCCCGGCAGGCTGCGCCGCGTTCTCTCGAGTGCTCTTTTTCCAACTCCCGACCAACTCGACCCTGACTTTCGGAAAAAGGCCTCGGTTTCACACCATTTACCTAAAGGCGTTCTCGCTCATCGCCGCCTCAATGCCGCTGCTTAAACTAGCCGAGCACTATTTTTACATTTTATCCCGTTTTTTCAGGGTGGATTCTTTTTTCCGCCCCTTTCGGTTTGCCCTTTGTCACTCAAGCCTTTACCAGAAAGTAAAGTAGAAATAAAGATTGCGTTTGTACAATTCCGTCTAATCTATATTACACTTTTCGGGCAAAAGTCGCATTGCTTAGAGTATTTTCAATGTGAGCAAAGAATTAAATTTCATATCTTATACTGCAAACCTTAATGTTGCATGAAAATTTAGACGCGTTCATCGTATCTTCACAAAAGTGAGGTAAGACCTTGCTCTCTAATAGGTTCTGTTGACATTTAGCGTGCGTCCTCAGAGCGTTGGTCGCGTTGAGAGACACTTTCTCTCGAGAGGGCTGTCAAATGTCAACGATTCCTAGTCACATTATTTAAACTTCGTACTTTCGTCCGCAATTCTGCCAGAGCAAAAAATGCTGCGAAAGTGCGGAGTTTAAGTGACTTCTCTATAAGGAATATCTGTCCACGCAAAATTGGAATAGACAAGCCTTTAGCCAACGTTGATAAACGATTCCTTTAACTATACCGCATTTATAGTGAAATGACCATCCTTATATCATCTGATAAGGACTTGGACAAACTGAACATTTTATCGCGCCTACCAACTTCCTGCTGACTGAACAAAAATCGAGTGACAGGTTGCTAAATGCAATCCTTTTGCATTCCTGAATCTACATGAATGTATGCTATACTGAGCCACTTCTATATGATGGTGCTTCTCATCAAGAACCATCAGTAACTGCTGACCTTTTATCGGTAAAGTGCCTGTGTTGATCCATTCCCGAACTTTTGCCTACGACAATTTCATCAGAGCTCAGGAATTTTTCCATCGGCTTCCACAAAGATTTTGTTTCGTCTCTTTGCTGCGAAGCAGATGGGAGAACTTTTTAGGGTGGCTATCCCCTCAATTCTCACATACGATATTGGCGACTGTTATTGGGGGAGCCCTGTTAGGCAGCCTACTGCTACTGGCCAGTTGTTCATCCTCTTCATCGCCAGCGGATCCCTATTCGACATTTCGTCCCGCAATGAAACCCAAGTTTCAAACGGACCTAGATCAACTTGGACCGGTATTGATCTATAAGATCAGTGTAACGCTTGTCCCAACCGAAAATGTCTTACATGGCGAAGCACAAATTTCTGTACCCAACAACAGTCCTCATCTTTGGAATCACCTTATCTTCCGCCTCTATCCAATGTTAGATCAATATGGTGGCTTCATGACAATCCGGAGTGCTTCGGTTGACGAGCGTCCCACCAGTTTTGTTTATCAGCCAGGCACAGACAAAACGGCCTTGCGCGTTAGCTTGCCAAAGCCGTTACGCCCAGGGCAAATAGAACAAGTTCATCTACGTTGGAAGCTTGAAATTCCAAAGTGGCAAGATCTTTCCAGTATCTATGCTCTATTTGGTGAGAGTCAACAAATCATCAGTTTACCATTATTTTATCCCTCATTGGCGGTTTATGATCCAACAGC
Source organism: Chloroflexi bacterium TSY (assembly GCA_019217005.1). Next base: position 109,763 of record JAHBNG010000019.1, on the reverse strand, counting down.
CCGCTTTGGTTTGGGAGAATGGTGGACAGAGAATGGAAATGTACGAGGCGATGCAGCATTTAATAATATTTCTCTTTTTGTCGTAACAGCTACGCTTCCGTCGGACCAGATTCCAGTGACGAGTGGAACGTTGATCACTGAAACAGAGGTGAACGACACTCAAACACAACACATCTGGGTCACGGGTCCAGCACGCGAGTTTCTACTTCATACAAGTCCGCAGTTTGGCTCGGTCTATACCGAAACCAATGGAACACGTGTGACAAGCTATTGGCTACCAGGTCATGACGCAGCGGGGCACGCCGCACTGACCCATGCAGTTGCATCGCTTCGTATCTATAACGATCGCTTTGGAGAATATCCATATCGTGATTTACGGATCGCCCCAGCCCCTTTGAATTTCCGCGGAATGGAATACACAAATGTCAGTTTGTTGGGTGTTGAGGTCTATTTTCGTTTCCGCAATTCATTAGAATCTCTCATTGCGCATGAAGTTGCACACCAATGGTGGTATCAGATTGTGCATAACGATCCGGTCAATTCACCCTGGCTAGATGAAGCACTGGCGGAATATTCGATCAAACTCTATGTAGAAGCACTTTACGGAGACACAACGGCCTCTCGAATGCAAGCATCCCGCTGGCAGAATCGTGTCAATCAATTACAAAATAGGTCTCTTGCCATCGACCAACCTGTTATGGATTTCTATAGCAATGGAGCATATGAAACAATCATTTATAGCAAAGGTGCTCTATTTTATGATCAAGTGCGTGAGATATTGGGTGACCGACAGTTTACGAAATTTCTCCAAGATTATTTAAATCATTATCGTTATCAGATTGTCAGTACATCGGATTGGATTTCGGCTACCCAGCAGCTTGACAACGAGATGGTGGACGAATTATTTCGTGAGTGGGTCAAAAATCCAACAACAGTGCAATCATCACAATAGTCACGAGTGTGTACCACAAAGTGTGTAAATCAACACTGTTCAGTCAGAGAATCGCCCCATTTACACACTTTGGGACACACTCCCTAGTTACAGGGTGAATTTAACTTTTCGCCTGGGCAAGCTGATTCTCGCCCCCAAAGTGAAAGACACGCATAGTTGCACTTATAATTGAATTGGATATTTCGCATAGAGTATAATAAAAAATGACCTACGTAAACCTGTGCTGCATTTCGCTGTCGGTCTGAGTCAGAACCTCGTTAGGATTAGAATATGACACTAGCCACATCAGCTACATCCGAAACTTTGATTGATGCACTATCCAAAATAGACTCAAAAGCAGAAATCATCGATGGAGAAATTGTACTGATGTCACCAACTGGAGCCTTGCCGGGATTTGTCGGTGATGAAATTTTTGTGTCACTGCGTCTGTATAGCAAAGAAAAGAAATATGGCCGTGCGGTTGGAGACAACAAAGGGTTTCGCGTCAATCTGCCTCATCGAGAGTCATTTAGTCCAGACGCGGCATTTTATGTCGGAGCCTCGCCTGGCATGGGATTCTTTGAGGGAGCACCGATATTTGCTGCCGAAGTCCGTAGCGAAGGTGACTATGGTCCGCAAGCTGAGCAAAAAATGAGGCAAAAGCGAGCCGATTATTTTTCGACAGGTACGCTCGTTGTGTGGGACGTCGATCCCATCGAAGAGGTTGTGCATGTCTATCGTGCCAGCGAGCCATCCACTTCTACAACTTATCGCCGGGGAGAAGTTGCCGAAGCGGAACCCGCAGTTCCTGGGTGGACAATGTTAGTCGATCTTCTTTTTGATGAGGATGAATGGTAAAGGATATCTCATTTTCTTGGCTCATCTACCAAAAATACGACCAGGAAAATTTCTCTGACTAGAATCGGTGATTTACACACATTTGGGAGATGAGTGATTTCCTATGATTATTGATACCCACACTCACTTTTATGATCCGTCGAGGCCGGAAGGCGTTCCGTGGCCGCCTGCCGACAATGAATTGCTTTACCGTACTGTTTTACCTGAACATTGGAAGGCGGCCGCCGAACCGGAAGGCGTGACAGGCACAGTCGTTGTCGAAGCGAGTGCTTGGTTGGACGACAATCAATGGGTTTTAGACCTGGCGACCGACGATTCCTCTATTGTGGGACTTGTTGGTCATATTGATCCAGGACGATCTGAATTTGGGTCAGAGTTACGACAACACGCTGTCAACCCGCTCTTTCGTGGTATCCGTTGTGGTGCCGGATATTTTGCAGATGTTCACAGCGGATCTTTTTTAGATGATATGCGACTGCTGGCTGAACTTGATCTTCAACTTGATGTCCTGCTGCGTGATACCGACTTCCCGCAGCTAATCAAACTTGCACAGAGCGTCCCCGACCTACGTATTGTCATCGATCATATTGGTCACATGTCGATTGATGGCAACCCCATTCAACCGAGGTGGGTTGAGCAGTACAAACGATTGGGAGCCGAACCAAACATCCATATGAAAGTTTCCGCCCTGATCGAGCAGAGCACCATTCAGCCTGCTCCGGATGATGTTGAGCATTATCGTCCAACACTTGACGTTTTGTGGGATGCCTTTGGGGAAGAGAGACTTATCTACGGTAGCAATTGGCCCGTTTGCGAGCGAGCTGGAGATTACGCCCTCAATATGAAGATTGTACGCAATTACTTTGGTGCAAAAGGCGAAGCGGCTGCGGCCAAGTACTTTTGGCAAAACGCAAAGAGGGTGTATCAGTGGGTTGAACGGTAGAAGTGCTCAGTAGATGCGATGGCTTAAGAACCGGAATTAATTAACTTGAACAGATTCTTCGTTTCACTCGAGAATGACATGTTCAACTTATTTAATGCTTATTCCTTAACCATAGGCGTGTGGCATATTGTGTGGTACCAGTTGAAAAATTGGTTGAACGGCAAGTCTTCACGACCAAATTGGACCCTTGTTTATTCTTGATTCGCCAATGATTGAATGAATTTCCTGACGACCCTTCATCCCGCAACGGTTCATTTTCCAATTGCGCTTCTCTTTTTTGCCAGTATTGCTGGAATACTCTATCTCTACAATCGCCCACGAAACGAATTTCGTATCCTCATATGGTGGACGATGTTGCCGGGGTGGATCGGTTGCATCGTTGCCATTTTTACAGGGCTGTTGGCCCAAGCACCTCTCTCCCCCCAAGCTCCGTATCGCCACTTGCTAAATTGGCATATTGGAACAGGGATCGCCCTTGCTATTGTCTATGGTGCACTGCTCTACTGGCGATGGATTCGGCGCGCTCAAACAAGAGTAGGGCACGATCCGCTTCTGGACGATTCCAATAATCGACGATGGATCACGCTACTACTCCTGATGGGTCTGTTTCTGCTGCTTGCGAGTGGTTGGAATGGTGGGCGCTTAGTCTATGAGTGGGGCGTAAATGTTATGAGATAGATCCAGCATATACTCTTCACTGCCATCGATGAGAATAAATTTGACCATTCTAGAGTGTGTACCACAAAGCCTGTACATGGACATCGCTCAGTCAGAGAATCGGTTACATTTACACACTTTGGGACACACTCCCATTTTCCTTCTATATAATCAGAAGGGTTGCCTATCCTCTCTGTCTTGCCTGTTGCGCAGTATAGAGCACAATACTGCCCGCCACAGCTGCATTCAGACTCTCTATCTGCCCGTACATGGGAAGCCGGATGAGGAAATCGCACTTTTCACGCGTCAGGCGGCTAAGCCCAGTGTTCTCGTTGCCGACGACGATTGCAAGGGCGCCAGTCAGCGGGATTTCTCCCAAAAGCGGCGAACTCTCATCGTTATCTAATCCACCAACCCATATATTAGCTGATTTCAAAGTATCGATTAGCCGGTTCAGATTGGTAACTTGTGCAATCAAGAGATGTTCAACGGCACCAGCGCTGGCATTGGTGACTGCCGGTGTGATGCGGGCAGAACGACGATCAGGAATGACGAGACCATGTATACCCATGGCATCAGCGCTTCGAATCAGTGTGCCAAGATTTTGGGGGTCTTGAAGATGGTCAAGAATGAGGAGAAATGGAGACTGTTGACGATTTTGGGCTAATTGAAGACATTGGTCAATGTCGACATAGGGATATTCGCCAACTTCCAGCGCTACACTCTGGGCGTTGGCATTCTGACTGGCCAAACGCTCAAATGGACCATCTTTGACCGTCCGAATCGATATACCAGCGACTTCTGCACTATTTCGAATCTGGGCAAGAATCCCTTTGGAGTTGTTACTGTTTCGCCTGGTAGAAGAATCACCCTCAAACCAAAGACGATAGATGCGTCGTCTTGCAGCACGCAATGTCTCTAAGACGGCTCGGCGTCCGTAAATTAACTCACTCATTGGATTCGTCGAACCGCCAAGTTGTACCCTGTGCGCTGTCCTCTAAGGAAACGCCAAGCTCTTTGAGTTGAGCACGAATCTGGTCGGCCAGTGCCCACTGTTTGGCTGCCCGCAAATCGCTCCGCACCTGGATCAGTAGATCGATAAAAGGCTTGGCTGCTATGCTAGATGAGCTTTCTGTGGCGTCAGAGGATTCAAGTGTTAAGCCAAGGACTCCTGCCAGTTCGCGCAGCGTTTTTTGCGCTGCATGGTAAAACGGGCCACTCACGTTCGCGCTTCGTGCTGTGTTGATTGCACGTACAAGCTCAAATAAGGAGGCCAACGCAATACTGGTGTTGAAATCGTCATCCATTGCTTGAATGAAGGAGTTCCTTGCTTGTTCTGTGGCCTCACGCAATGTGTCAGCATCTGGACCGGTGCTTGTGTTCCCGCTTGCTGGCCGTAAACCACCCTGCAAGCGCGCAAGGCTTCGTTCGGCTCCGCACAGGGCCTCTTCACTGAACATGACTGGTTTGCGATAGTGACCGGAAAAGATCAACAGGCGGAGAGCATCTGGCGTATGGTCTTGTAAATATTCATCAATCAAAATAACGTTGCCAAGAGATTTGCTCATCTTTTCGCCCGAGAGTTGCATCATCCCATTGTGCATCCAATAGCGAGCGAAAGATTTGCCTGTGGCACTCTCGCTTTGAGCAATTTCATTTTCATGGTGAGGAAAAATGAGATCATTGCCACCTCCATGTATATCGATCGTTTCACCGAGATGCTTAAGGCACATGGCAGAGCACTCAATGTGCCAACCCGGTCGACCTGGTCCCCAAGGGCTTGGCCAAAACGGCTCATCTGGCTTGGCGGATTTCCAGAGCGCAAAATCGTGAGGAGATTCTTTACGGCCGTCCTCTTCAACACGTGTTCCTGTCACTGCTGCGTCAAGCGAACGATTGCTCAACTTTCCATAATCATCGTCATTCCGAACGCGGAAATATACATCCCCATCCACATTGTAAACATAGCCTTCTTCGCCCAATTCTTGAATAAGCTGAATAATGGTATCGATTTCGGCTGTAACCCTTGGATAAATATCAGCCGAAAGGACATTCAGTTGCTCGAGATGAACTAAATATTTGTTCGCAAAATGATTGGCTAATTCAAATGGATCTTTGCCTGCTTCTTGGGCGCGACGAATGATCTTATCATCAACATCGGTGAAGTTGATAGCGTAACAAACCTCAAAGTCACGATATTCGAGATAGCGGTGAACCATATCGAAAATGATCGAACTCATGGCATGACCAATATGAGCGTCGGCATAGACAGTCGGTCCACAGACATACATGCTTACCTTGCCGCTTTCGATGGGCTTAAATTCTTCTTTCTGGCGTGTTAGCGTGTTATAAATGCTTAAAGACATCGGTCTTATACTCCAATATCTGGCGTTGCAAAAATGAGACGGCCAGCATTTGTTTGTAAAATTTTGGTCACTTGTACCAAGACTTCTTGATTTACATAGCGCCGCCCATTTTCAACTACGACCATGGTTCCATCTTCCAGGTATCCAACGCCTTGTCCTGCTTCCTTACCTTCTTGTATAATCTTGAGTGGAATTTCTTCGCCTGGCAGAAAGACCGATTTAACGGCGTTGGCTAGTTCATTGACATTCAGAATTTTTACACCTTGAAGGCGTGCAACACGATTGAGATTGTAATCATTCGTCACAACGGCGGCATCGATTTCCAACGCAAGATTAATGAGTTTATCATCAACTTGGGTCGAATCACCGACATCTCGATCAATGAATTCGATATCAATATCAGGAGCATGTTGCAAGCGGTCGAGCATCTCTAACCCTCTCCGCCCACGATTTCGACGTAGCACATCTGACGAATCGGCAATGTGTTGCAACTCATTCAAGACAAAACGGGGCACGGCCATTCTTGCTAACAAGAAACCAGTTGCAGCAATGTCCGCAATTCGTCCGTCGATAATAACGCTGGTATCTAAAAGTAACAGCCTTGAAGGTTCAATGTTTGTCATCATCTCTCTGGGGTTCCCCCGTAACAGAGAAATCAGATCATTCTTGCGCAGAACCATAACGGCTGTTCCCAAATAACCGAAGATGATGGCACCAATAAACGGCAAAATCGTTCCAAATGGCGTAGGGAGTCGCGCAACAGGAACCACAAGCAACGCAGCAATAATTAGACCACCAATCAATCCAACGCTTCCTGTCACTAGATCTTCGATTGGCACTTGACGAAGGCTATTCCGTGCTGCTCGGGCTGGTGCAATGACCAACCAAGGAGCCAACAGAAAACCAAGAAGCGCACCAATCAATGCACTAGACAAAATAATTCGCATAGAATCTGGCGTCAACTCTCGCGTTTGTGCGAGTGCAACGCCTAGCTCCCAACCGATAAAGCCATAGACCAGTGTTCCAAGAACACGAAAAATCGGACCGAGCCGCATAAAAAGGCGTCTCCTATCATGACATAAACAATAATTTAAACATAATACACGATCAAGGGGTGGTCTTCCAAATTGTGTATAAATTACTCTCTCTGCATTTACCAACAACATCAAAATGAATCGCAGTCATACCCTACTTGGAATATTTGCTCACCCTGATGACGAAAGTTTCGGTCCAGGTGGGACATTGGCTCGTTATGCAGCCAAAGGCATAAATGTACACGTCCTTATTGCAACAGATGGCATTGCAGGTTCTGTCGAGGATGAGCGCTACACAGAGGGTCAACAGACGTTGGCCCAGGTTCGCGCAACTGAGCTATCGAACGCTGCCGTTGCGCTAGGCATTACCTCGATCTGGTCACTACCTTATCGCGATAGTGGAATGCGTGGTTCGCCTGACAATACTCATTCCGAAGCACTGATTCAGCAACCAATCAAAAGCTTGACGGCTCAACTAGTCGATTACATGGTTCGTTTACAACCAGATGTTGTCCTGACCCATGATCCATTCGGTGGTTACGGACATCCAGATCACATCCGTTGCTGTGAGGCGACTACATTGGCGTTTCATCGATTGTGTGAGCAAGACCCTTCTTATCGACCACAAAAACTTTATTACACAGTGTTTGACAAACGTATCTTGAAGTTGATGGTGCGCATTATGCCGTTCATGGGTCAGAATCCACGAGCAGTCGGACGGAACAAGGACATTGATCTCGTTGAGATTAGCCGGTGGGAAACGCCTGTTCATGCAGTCGTTGATGTTGCAAATTACCTGGACCGTAAGGACGCAGCCAGCCGTGCTCATGCTAGTCAATTCAGTGGTGGTCCCGGTTTTTTACGCTTTTTGCCTACGTTCCTACGCCAACACTTTTTACGGAAGGAAAGTTTCACACGTGCGTATCCAGCCCCCGATGGCCATGTGGAAAACGATCTGTTTTCAGGGATCGAATGATGGAAATTCATGAAAAACTTTACGTCGATGATGTAGTCGAAATGCGCAAGCGACACCCCTGTGGCGGTAATCAATGGAAAATCGATCGCATCGGTGCGGATATCGGATTGGTCTGTCTGACCTGTGGCCGACGGATCTTGCTCCCAAGACGGAAATTTGCCCGGGGAGCCAAGCGCTTTGTACAACGGGCAACACATGCTGAATGAATATGTCGGTCACAAAGGTATACCAACTCCAATGATGGAGTGTGTACCACATAGTGTGTAAATGGCTGCCGCTTCGCCAGAGAATCGGCTGCATTTACACACTTTGGGACACGCTTCTAATTATGGAGACCATGAATGTATTCCAAATTTCCAGGCTAATTTAGGTTAATTCATGAAAAGTTGGTGTCAATGCAGGGTAGAGTTGTTGATAAGAACGGTACAATTCGTCGTAGCGAGTGACATTGTCCAATTCAGGACTTGTGTTTCCTGTTATCTGTATTGCCTCGGCACAGGCGGCATCCACGCTCTTCCATACGCCAGCTCCAACACCAGCCAGCAATGCTGCACCATAAGCCGCTCCTTCTGTGGTGTTGACGGTTACCAACTCGTTATTCAATACGTCGGCAATAATTTGTCGCCATAAGGCACTTCGTGCACCGCCGCCAGAGATGCGAACCTGCGTAATCGCTGACAAACCAACATTCTTCATTAACTCAAAACTATCGCGTAGACCAAAAGCCACACCTTCCAAAACTGAGCGCGTCATGTGAGGTTGTGTGTGGCGTACCGTTAGACCGACAAACGCCCCGCGTGCAAGCGGATCGGGATAAGGTGTGCGCTCGCCAGTTAGATAAGGCAAGAAGAGCAACCCTTCGCTTCCTGATGAAAGCTCTATACATGGAGCTAATAAATCGTCAAAGTCAACGCCAGGGGCTAGCGTATCGCGATACCAGCGCAGACTTCCAGCCGCCGAAAGCATCACGCCCATCAAGTGCCAGCGATCTGGGACAGAGTGACAGAAAGCGTGTAGACGTCCTTCTGGTTCGATAAAGGGTTCGTTGACCGTGGCAAAGACAACACCCGACGTGCCAAGCGTTACTGCAACAATTCCTTCTTCCACAGCACCAACGCCGACCGCTTGTGCGGCCTGATCCCCTCCTCCGCCAATCACGGGAATCCCAATCGGTAATCCTGTTGCTTCGGATGCGGCAGCGGAAATTGTTCCCGTCACCTCTGGACCTTCATGGGTTGGTGGCAACCATTCAGGGGGAATCTCCAAGGCATTCAATACATCAGTAGCCCAATCCCGCGTACGCAAATCCAAGAGAGACGTACCTGCTGCACCAGCTTTATCCGTCGCAATATCACCAGTGAGTTTATAACGGACATAATCTTTGGGCAGCAGAATATGGTGTACTTTGGCGTAAATTTCGGGTTCGTTGTCGCGCACCCAGATCAATTTGGGGGCTGTAAATCCAGTCAGGGCATCGTTACCAGTTCGCTGAATCAGGCGTTTCTGACCGATACGTTTGCGCATTTCATCACATTGGGCGGCTGTACGCTGATCATTCCACAAGATCGAGGAGCGCAACACTTCTCCAGCTCTGTCCAACAGAACTAACCCATGCATTTGGCCCGTCAATCCAATTCCACTGATCGATCCTGGATCAATGTTACTCTTTGCCATCATCTGCCGGATACTATTGACTGCTCCATTCCACCACAAATCGGGCGACTGCTCACTCCAAAGTGGTTGTGGAGTTTCAAAGTTGTATTCAGTAGCAGCGACGGCGATTACATCACCATTTTGGTCAATAAGCAGGGCTTTTGTGGCGGTTGTAGACGCGTCTATTCCAATCAAATAAGACATGGCTTTCCTCTAAGGCCAATCCAAAAAATAAAATATACGCGAGAAGGTGTTAAACTAGCTCTCCAAAAGGAGCAAAAATGACAATCTCGCCAGAAATGGTTGAAGTCTTGAAAGAGACGAAGGCCATGTTAAGTGGATACGAAAGAAGGCACTTCATGGCCCAAACGGTCAAAACGATATGCGAAGGGAGTCCGACGAAAGCAGAACGAGAGTTGGGCTGGAATCGGGCGACGATAGCCAAAGCCCTGGAAGAACTAGAAGGCGGCTTCTGTTATGTCGACCAAAGCCACCGACGTGGTCGCAAAAGCCGAAGACCATATCCCCACTTTACTGGCCGATATGGTTGAAATCGCCGATCAATTCAGCCAGACCGATCCCACCTTCGAACCCCAATTGTACACTCGACTAACCGCCGCCGAAATGCGTACCCAGCTCATCGAGCAGAAAGGATACACAGATGAGGAATTGCCTGGCGAAGAGACCATCCGCTTGAAGCTCAATGAGTTAGGCTATGGCTCAAACCGGGTCAAAAAAAGTCAACCAGTGAAAAGATCCCAGAGACCGATGCGATCTTTGATAGAATTCATCAGATCAATCAAGAAGCGGATGCAGACGAGACGGTTCTGCGCCTCTTGGGATGCCAAAGCGACGATTTTACTTGACCGTTTCTCGAGAGAAGGGATAAGTCGAGTGGTTGTCAAAGCGCTCGATCATGACTTTCAAGATAAGAAGACCGAGAAAGTCACTCCTTTGGCATTTACCTCCCTTCAACCAAGGAACTCTTTCTTTACTTGACTCAGTCGAAAGTGACGAGTGACTGTATTGTCGACTGCCTGATTGATTTTGGGAAAGCGTACGTGAACACTTTCCTCACGTCAAGACCCTCGTGATCAATCAGGATAATGGTCCCGAAAATCATACCCGTCGGACTCAGTTTATGTATCGTCTCACTCAGTTTGTTGAGCACTATCGTCTCTCTATTCAGCTCGCCTGCTACCCTCCTTATCACAGTAAATACAACCCCATCGAACGGGTTTGGGGCCATCTTGAAAACACTGGAACGGTTCTCTCTCGATTCTCTTGAGACCGTTCTCAATTTTGCCCGTTCTTTTCGCTTTAACCAACTACAACCCTTCGTTCACCTGAATTCCACTCTTTATGAGACCGGCGTCAAACTCACTCAGAAAGAGATGGACCGTTTGGAACAACGCTTCCAACGTTTACCTGGTTTAGAAAAATGGTTTGTCCTTATTCCCCCTCTCCATTCTCTCGTTCGCGTATAATTATTTATTTTTTTGGTTTAGCCTAATTTGGGTGGTTGAGTAAGAAAGCACACAGAACCACTGCACGATTTTGTGTAACTTTATTTGGGTATACTCCGCATAAATACATATGCAGTATATCATCCACCTTGATTCATTGCTAGTCACCATATACTCTGCAGCGCAGTTCAAGGTGCTGGATTCCAATTCCTTGCGAAATTGTCCTCATAAGTTTTAAAACCTCTTTGCCCTCTCGAGTCTTGGCTAAAACCCAGATAATGAGTTAAAATTCAGACTATATTTCGGACCGTTTCAATACGAACCGCATACGGAATTTATTTGAAGTGTACATATCTGGACACCACAATACGATACTGAGGGCTATTTGCAAATTGCAGCGTTGCTCAATATGTTTATTAAGGAGTGAAGAAATTGAAAATCCATTGTCTATTTATTTCTAGATCTATTTTTCGAGCTTTTTTATCGATCACAATTTTTGCTATTTTTGTGCTTGCATCGACTTTGTCGGTTGCAGCACAGAGTGCTATCAAGAATAATGAATTGAGAGAAACGCCGCAAATCAATGTAGACGAGAGTACGAGCCTGATTTCTATCGATAACATACCTCGTCCGCCCTTACCATTTGCACAACCCCAGGTTGGTCCTTTGATCAAGCGGGCATTAGATGCTGATATTGACCATCGAACAACTGCTTTTACCCCAATAGAAAGCGAGAACACAGATTTTGAGTTTCCCGATGTGGCAGAAAATGAGCGATGGATTCGTGTCAATTTGGCAGAGCAATCCTTAACAGCCTATTTAGGCGAACAACCGCTTCGCTCCTTTTTGATTTCCTCTGGCCTGCCGCATTATCCTACTGTAACGGGTGAATTTCGCATCCGGATGAAGGTTTCGGAACAGGTTATGTCCGGTGGAACACCCGGTACAAGCAGCTACTATAATTTACCCAACGTGCGTTGGGTTATGTACTTCTTCGAAGATTATGCATTGCATGGTAGCTACTGGCACAACAACTTCGGAAACCCAATGAGCCATGGATGTGTCAACATGACGAACGCTGATGCCAAGTGGCTCTTTGATTGGTCTGGACCCGTTTGGGATGGAGAGACAGTTTGGTATCGTCCCACGAAAGATAATCCGGGAACACGCGTGATTGTACATAACTAAAGGAGCAAACGCCCCAATGCGACTCGGTTTGATTACAGGCTATTCGGGGGCAACCATCAAGTTGCCCATGGAGACGATTCAAGAAGCTGACCGGCTTGGCTATTATGCAATTTGGACCGCTGAAGCATATGGGTCCGATTGTATTACACCCCTCACCTGGATCGGTGCACAGACAAAAAGTATCCGGCTGGGAACCGGCATTATGCAGATGCCTGCACGCACGCCAGCCATGACAGCCATGACAGCCATGACGCTCGATCAGCTATCGGGTGGTCGAGTCTTGTTGGGGCTTGGTTTGTCGGGACCACAAGTGGTCGAGGGGTGGCACGGCGTGCCCTATGGGAAGCCATTAGGGCGGACGCGTGAATATGTATCGATTGTGCGTCAAATTCTGGCACGCGAAGCACCCTTGGTCCATGAGGGAGCGCAATACCAGATTCCTTATCTGGGCAATGACGCAACAGGATTGGGGAAGCCTCTCAAGAGCATCTTGCATGGACGCGCAGAGTTGTCTATCTATTTGGCGGCGATTGGACCGAAGAACGTTCAGCTGACGGCTGAAATCGCCGATGGTTGGCTCCCTGTCTTCTTTGCACCTCGCTTTTATGCGGAAACGTATCAAGCGCAGATTGAAGCGGGGTTTGCCAGAGCAACTGCAAACGGGCAAAGTAAGAATCTGGATACTTTTGACATTGCGCCGACGGTCACTGTCGTTTTAGGTGATGATGTGGACGCTTGCCGCAACATGGTTAAACCGGGATTGGCGCTCTATGTTGGTGGCATGGGGGCCAAAGGACGCAACTTCTATAACGATTTGGTCCGTCGTTATGGATTTGACGAAGCTGCCGAGACCATTCAAGATCTCTATCTTGCTGGGAAAAAAGCAGAAGCCATAGCCGCCGTTCCTGATGAATTGGTGGATGAGGTGAGCCTTTGTGGCCCCAAAGAGCGCGTCAAAGAGCGCCTCTCGCTCTGGAAACAGAGTCCAATTACAACGATGAACATTGCAACGCAAGACATCAACACAGTCAGAGTCATGGCTGAGCTTGTAGATGGGTAAATCCGGTCCTATCTGAATCTGTTGTAGTAGCTGATTCAATCTTTAACCACAGGATCCGGTAGAAGCAGAAAAGTTCCTATCGTCGGTAGTTTGCGAATGGCAGCCCCTCTACATCGACGTTGCCGCCCGTTAGGATGATCCCAACCCGTTTGCCGCGAAACTGCTCTTTATTCTTGAGCAAGGCAGCGAAGGGAACAGCAGAGGACGGTTCGACAATGATCTTCATTCGTTCCCAGATGTGGCGCATGGCCTGCACAATCTCTGCCTCGCTCACGGTCAAGATCTCCCGTACGTGCTTCTGAATAATGACAAATGTCAAGCTACCCAACGAGGTGCGCAGACCGTCTGCGATGGTCTTTGTCTGACCCACGGGGATTAGTTTGCCTGCCTGAAGGGAACGATATGCATCGTCAGCTTCTTGTGGTTCTCCCGCTAGAACCTGCGTGTCGGGCGACAAGGCGGCCATTGTGAGTGCAGTGCCGCAGAGTAGGCCGCCACCCCCCACTGGCGTCAAAACCATGTCCAACCCAGAGACATCCTCAAACAATTCCAATGCAGCAGTACCTTGCCCCGCAATGACACGCGGGTCGTTGTAAGGATGGATAAAGGCAGCTCCTGTGCGCTCGACCACCTCTGCTAAACCTGTTTCACGCGCTTCGAGGGTTGGTTCACAAAAGATGATCTCCGCACCATAATCGGCAACGGCTGCTTGCTTGATACTGGGCGCATTCTTGGGCATGACGACATAGGCCGCCAGCCCCTGCGATCGGGCGGCAAGCGCAACAGCTGCTGCGTGATTGCCTGAGGAATGGGTGGCAACTGCTGTCGGTTTTTCGTCTTGTTCACATAGGAGGAGAACAGTATTCGTCGCACCCCGAATCTTGAAGGCTCCAGCTTTTTGAAAGTTGTCGCATTTGAAAAAGATCTCGGCGTCGCACATGGCATTCAACGCACTGCTGGTCAATACCGGTGTATGGTGAATCGACGGACCAATGCGAAGTGCAGCTGCTTGAATGTCGGTAATGGTTGGGATGTTCATATACTGTTTTCTATTCCCGTAAGATTCGTAATAAACTTTGGACGCTCAAGTGACGAATGGTTGAGACCTTTCCATCGGGCCACTTAATTTCCAGATGAAGAGGTTGACTATCGTTTGGGAGACCGAAATGGATTTGCGCTGGATCGCCTGAGAGATACCCACTAGCGGCACGGACATCGCGAGAATAGCTGCCCGTCGTTGTATGAAGAGTTAAACGTGCGCCGATCGCTCTTGTATTCAGACTATCTGACCACAAGAGCTCGACTTCTAGAGCTTGTCCACCGCAGAGGCGCTTCTCAAAGATTTGCGCTTGCGTCATGAAGTTATTCACGACAATGTCTAGATCTCCGTCACGATCCAAGTCAGCCATACTCATGCTCCGACCGCCAGTCGTTGCGTTCAAGTTCCATTCTGGTGCTGGGACAAATTGACCATCTCCGATATTGCGGAAGGTCTGGTTTTCTTCGACTAGTTCTGCATTGGTCATATGCTTGAAGACCTTAGGGTCGACCATGCCATTGACTGCGTAGAGATCGAGCAAGCCATCGTTGTTCAGGTCACCGAATTTGGCCGACCAAGTCCAACCCGTGCCATCGACACCTGCCACACCTGCCATCTCCTCATACGCTCCCTCGTCATTCTTCATCTGCAGGACGTTGGCCATAATCTGGGGATCATTGTGAAAGGGGTCCTCCATCATATTGGCCATCAAAGGTTGCCATGGCTCCATTGGCTCTTGGGGATAAGGCTTCATGTCAGCGGCAAACAGCTCGATTGTGCCATTGTTATCCACGTCGCCCACATCGATGCTCATGGTGTTTTGGGTAGTCAACTCAAATATTTTGGCCGATTTCCATCCGTCATTCTCTCCCTCAGAATCTCGTAACCATAATTGATCGGGGTGAAAGAAGTCGTTGCCGACCAGAATGTCCAATTGATCATCCTCGTTGAGGTCCACAAGGAAAAGAGCCAGCGCCTGAGAGATCGGCGTCAACTGGGTCGCATGAAATGAGCCATCTTGATTTTCGTAGTAGACCACTCCATTTCCCTTTTGCAGATTCTTGATCCCATGGAGCTTCTCCCACTCGATGTCGTAGGCGCCCGTGACCAGATCAAGGTCGTTGTCTCCATCCAGATCGGCCCAAGACATGCTATAGGCACCAAACTCACTGGGAAACGCCATGACTGTAAACGTTGAACTGCCATCTCCTCGTTGGTTCCGCCAAATCGTTGGCGGTTTCAGCTTGCGATGAGTCAACGCAATATCGAGCCATCCATCTCCATCAATGTCGATGATGTTGACGGCGCGCGTATTGCCGGCGAAATCTTCAGGGAATTCTTCGACCAGCAAGAGTTCCTTCCGGAAATTCAATTCGCCTTCATTCCAAAAAATTGCATTGGGGCCATCTAAGTTGGCCAGGACAATATCCAATCGCCCATCATTGTCTAAATCGTTAATGGCGAGACCGCTGCCGTTGCTCTCGAAGAGGGGATTGGATTGTTCATGAGTAAAGGTTGTGTGGTCTAGGTTGTGGGCAATGAATGTATCTTGACAGGGGGATGTTTCCGGTAAAAGAGCGGCTTGTGAAACGTAAATGGGGACAGTTGAGGTGGTTGTGGATTTTAGCGTGAAGACCGAGGGCTCTAACCGTAAACAGCCGATCGATATAGTTGTGACAATCAAAAAGAGGATCGTACATATAAGTCTACCAAACGGCTGACAGGACTTTAGCGTCTGTGATTGTTTCATCTCTAGTGAAAATTTCCACTGTGTGGCTCAGATCTTGCAAATGCAAACCGGTACTAACAATGACCTTGACTGATTGGCTTAATCGCTTATTCCCTTCTAGAAACCAGACCGGGACGTGGGTATGGAGAGTATAGCGATATTGCCAAGCGGTTCGTTCGATGTCTTAAGAGAAAATTTCGTCAATGGATAGACGAATATCAATTGCTTCATCGACCGCTTCGTCATTGCTAAATGTCCGCCAGTTATCCATAGATGAGTAGATAGTCACGGTATTAAGTGCTGGTTCCACCAACCAGCAAGACTGAATACCCAGCGCAAAATAGACTTTGAACTTCTCCAAAATATCATAAGTCCCTTGTTTGGGAGAAAGAATTTCCGCGACTAATAAAGGCATTTCCGCCATCCGTAGAATGTCGGTGGGGCGACTTAACCCTCGCTTGGGATAGAGGCAAATGTCTGGCTTTATTTCTTCTTTTGTCCGAATATCGAACTGACTTAAATCAATACCGCTGATATCCAAACTTAACTCAGTGACTGGCGTATATCGACCGATCCTATCAAGCAAAATCACTAATTTTGCCTGAATATATCCATGATTAAAAGAAGCCATATCATCGAATTCCTCGACCTCATCTGCCATCACAATCGTATCCATGTTTAGCAATTTCCTTCTACATAACACCTACATTCTTAACTGTTACTACACTTTATCATGGTCCAAGAATTATATCTCTTAATAAAAGCTTGTGTCTACTCCGTGCCTATGCTATTTGCGTCGTCATAAACGCTACCTCATCTATATCGTAATATCGGTGAAACAACAGGGGGTGGTTCATTTTAGGCGGACAATTAGGTTTACATTTTTGCAAAGAGAAAAGATGTTTATATTTTCTACTTTGAGCCATGCTCAGGCAGAAAATGACCTCAGACATCGACTTCACCATCCCCATCTGTATCTCGCGTGAGGGCTTGAGCGGTCTCCAAAAAGTCATCCCATGTCCATTTGGGGTCTTCAGGGTAAGGGACACCAGCGTCGTCGAACATCTCTTTGTTATAGTAGACAATCTGATTGCCCGTCCCCCCACGCGGGATTCCGTACCATTTACCGTCGTAGACGCACTGAACAAATGGCACGACAAAGAGTTCTTCTGGATTGATGCCTGCGCTCTCATAGCGATCATCAATGGCCATGGCTGTGCCTTTGCTATAAAACGCATGAGTGCTCCAGGCATTGATGCGCATCACGTCTGGCGCGGTGCCGCCTGCAATCATGGTCAGCAATTGGCTGGCATAATCACTGGAAATCCCAATAAATTCGACCTCAATCCCCGCATTCTGTTCCACAAAGGCAGTGATATTCTCTTCATCCGAATTGAGACGGGTCTCATTACCCCAACTTGTGTAGGAAAGTTGTATCGCTTCCGATGCACCTCCTCCGCTTTCACTAGACGATGCTCCCGGTGCGGCTGGTGTACAGGCAACCAATGCCGCGCCTGTAGCAGCTAAGCCTGTTAGTCGCAGAAACTGTCGACGGCTCAATGTATGATTTACTCGATCGTCACTTTGCATACGAATCCTCCTTTAAAACGTAAATGACTTGGTGCTTGTCCGAGAGACCGGTCGGCTCATAACCACTTTTCGGATAGGTTCTTATAGTCACATTATTCAAACTTCGTACTTTCGTCCGCAATTCTTGTATTGTTCACTTACATCGACACCTCTACTGTTTAGGCTAAACCAAAAAAATAATTATCCTTTACTTTCTGGTAAAAGAAAAGAGATGAGGTGAGAAATGTGACAAAAAGCGGTTAGCAGTTCATCCTAAAGGTAGAGAACCCAAAAAGGAGGAAGGAATGCTAACCGCGCCAGAAATAACTATAGCAGTACTGATGAATGTATTGCAAGTAACGCCGATGGGAACAAACGTAAATGTAATGCGTCTGATGTGGGCAATGCTGAATGGGTCGTTTCTGAAAAGTCGAGGAGCAATCCATAGCGCATTGAAAGAAAGCGGGTTTGAAGATGAGGAGCTCCGGCGAAGCTGGTGGAGCTTTCGATATGGATCATGGGATATCACAAGTCTGCTGGGGTCGTGGCAAGAAGAAGTGGAAAGGGAATGGGAGGCAAAAAAGTTAGAAGGGTACCGAGTGAAAAGCATAGATATCACAGGGTTCTGGCGACCGAAGCTGCAAGGGAAAGTGAACCGACTCTATAACTCAACGGCTCGTCGGGCATTGCCCGCTCATCTTTGGAGTGATGATAAGCTCGGGGGAGATAGGCGGGAAGCGAGTGCCACTGCTCAAGGCAATCATGAGATGCACGGTTGGAACAAAGGAAAGTGAGTTTCGGAAAAAGCTGCTGAAAGAGACGAAGAAATCACTGGAGTCAGACGAAGTGGCGGTGGTCGATGCCGGGTTTACAATCAGAGAAATGCTAGAAAGCGGCATAGACCGATTTGTCCTGCGGGAAGCGATTAACTGCACAGCGCGCCGCAATGAGTTCCCCAAACGCAAAGAAAAAGGCAGACCACCTGAATATGGTGATATTGTGCGACCGCTCTCTCGCAGCTATAAGGGAAAGCGACTCGAGGCTACAACTCCGGACTCGTCTGGTCGCTTTCTCTATAGTGGTCGCCTGATTTGCTATCAAGCATGGCACAATCTCGTCCCCAGAACAACCAAGGTGGATACAGCCAACCGTACCTACTCGATTTACGTCATTCAGGATCCGGCCTACAACACACCTTTGGTTTTGGCGACCGTTATGACTTTGCAGCCTGAAACCATTTATCTTGTCTACCTGGAACGCTGGCCTGTTGAACCTCCCCCCCTTGGCTTCCAAGCAGATGATTGGCTTACATCGTCAATTTGTTCATGCCGATGAGGCTTGTTTCCGCTTACCTGAACTGGGGCTGCTGGCTGGCAATCTTCTTTCCCATTTAGCCGCTTCTCTTCCTCCCATACCGACTGGCTACTGGGATCGAGAGCCTCAATCCACTCCCGGCAGGCTGCGCCGTGTTCTCTCGAGTGCTCTTTTTCCAACTCCTGACCAACTCGACCCTGACTTTCGGAAAAAGGCCTCGGTTTCACACCATTTACCTAAAGGCGTTCTCGCTCATCGCCGCCTCAATGCCGCTGCTTAAACTAGCCGAGCACTATTTTTACATTTTATCCCGTTTTTTCAGGGTGGATTCTTTTTTCCGCCCCTTTCGGTTTGCCCTTTGTCACTCAAGCCTTTACCAGAAAGTAAAGATTATACGCGAACGAGAGAATGGAGAGGGGGAATAAGGACAAACCATTTTTCTAAACCAGGTAAACGTTGGAAGCGTTGTGCCAAACGGTCCATCTCTTTCTGAGTGAGTTTGACGCCGGTCTCATAAAGAGTGGAATTCAGGTGAACGAAGGGTTGTAGTTGGTTAAAGCGAAAAGAACGGGCAAAATTGAGAACGGTCTCAAGAGAATCGAGAAGAGAACCGTTCCAGTGTTTTTCAAGATGGCCCCAAACCCGTTCGATGGGGTTGTATTTACTGTGATAAGGAGGGTAGCAGGCGAGCTGAATAGAGAGACGATAGTGCTCAACAAACTGAGTGAGACGATACATAAACTGAGTCCGACGGGTATGATTTTCGGGACCATTGTCCTGATTGATCACGAGGGTCTTGACGTGAGGAAAGTGTTCACGTACGCTTTCCCAAAAATCAATCAGGCAGTCGACAATAAAGTCACTAGTCACTTTCGACTGAGTCAAGTAAAGAAAGAGTTCCTTGGTTGAAGGGAGGTAAATGCCAAAAGGAGTGACTTTCTCGGTCTTCTTATCTTGAAAGTCATGATCGAGCGCTTTGACAACCACTCGACTTATCCCTTCTCTCGAGAAACGGTCAAGTAAAATCGTCGCTTTGGCATCCCAAGAGAGGCGCAGAACCGTCTCGTCTGCATCCGCTTCTTGATTGATCTGATGAATTCTATCAAAGATCGCATCGGTCTCTGGGATCTTTTTTCACTGGTTGACTTTTTTTGACCCGGTTTGAGCCATAGCCTAACTCATTGAGCTTCAAGCGGATGGCCTCTTCGCCAGGCAATTCCTCATCTGTGTATCCTTTCTGCTCGATGAGCTGGGTACGCATTTCGGCGGCGGTTAGTCGAGTGTACAATTGGGGGGGTCGAAAGGTGGGATCGGTCTGGCTGAATTGATCGGCGATTTCAACCATATCGGCCAGTAAAGTGGGGATATGGTCTTCGGCTTTTTTGCGACCACGTCGGTGGCTTTGGTCGACATAACAGAAGCCGCCTTCTAGTTCTTCCAGGGCTTTGGCTATCGTCGCCCGATTCCAGCCCAACTCTCGTTCTGCTTTCGTCGGACTCCCTTCGCATATCGTTTTGACCGTTTGGGCCATGAAGTGCCTTCTTTCGTATCCACTTAACATGGCCTTCGTCTCTTTCAAGACTTCAACCATTTCTGGCGAGATTGTCATTTTTGCTCCTTTTGGAGAGCTAGTTTAACACCTTCTCGCGGGGGTGGTTCATTTTAGCTGGATAGATAGGTTTACACTTTTAGAAACAGAAAGAACGTTTATATTCTCTGATTTCGCCGGTTCTCAGAGAGAAAACGGTCTCATATAGATTTTTGTCTATATATCAAAAGTGTAAACCTAATTTTGAACCACCCCTTCTCGCGTATATTTTATTTTTTGGATTGGCCATAAAGACATAGAATCCTTGAATTGCAAACCAGAAGGGCCAGATTAAGGGTCTTAGCGTATCGAGCCACCCCAGATCACGAAAGAGCAGAAAGGTCGGGATAATGATGACGACCGTGGGTAACATCATGGTGCCTAAGCTCAGACTGAAAAAGAAATTGCGTTCTGGCCAGCGCAATCGGGCAAAACTATAGGCAACAAGTACACTTGATATTACTGTCCCGACCGTTGCCAAGGTCGACACGACAAGCGTATTCTGGAAGAATAAGACCACGCCTGGAATCCCTGAAAACTCTAAGAGAGTAAAAAGTCGCTCATAATTTTTCCAATTGATTGGATCGGGAATCCACTGAATCGGGTAGGTAAAGACCCGATCCTGCAATTTGAGCGATGTCGAGATTACCCAGAGCAGCGGAATCGAAAAGACCACGCTGAAGAGGATCAGCAAACAATGCAGCAAGAGCTTGCCAATCGATTGTTGTCCCGACACGCTCTGATACCAGCGCAATTTTCTCTCAGTCGAATTTGTTAGCATATCTAGGAAATAATTATTCCCGACTCCCCTCTTCATAGACCCAGCGATTTGCGAGCCTGAATTGGACGACAGTGAAGAAGACAATGATCAAAAAGAGCAACCATGCGACCGCAGACGCATATCCCATTTTGAAATATTGAAATCCGTTGCGATAGAGATAGAGCACCACGAAGAGAGTGGCGTTTTGAGGACCACCTCTCGTCATGATGAAGGCCGTCGTAAAAACCTGAAAGCTCGCAATGATGCCGACAACCAGGTTGAAGAAAATCACAGACGAGATCATCGGGATAGTGATGAAAGAAAATTTTTGGACTGTGTTTGCGCCATCGATACTGGCAGCTTCATAAAGCGTCGTGGGCACGCCCTGTAAACCAGCCAGAAAGATAATCATCTGCGGCCCAACCGCCCAGAGGGTCATCAAAATGAACGCAGGTTTTGCCGCACGGGGTTCAAATAACCAGTTGATCGGCTCAATCCCAAACCAGCTCAGAAAATCATTCAAGATACCAAACTCTGGGTGCAGGATTTGCAGCCAAACAACCGCGCTGGCTACGATGGGTGTCATCGCTGGGAGATAAAAAAGCGTACGATAGAGGGCAAGCCCTCTAACCTGAATGTTTAACGCCAAAGCGAGAGCCAACGCAACGAGCAACTGAAGCGGCACGCCAATAAATGTGTAGTAGGCCGTATTATAAAGAGAAAGCCCAACCTGTTCGTCGACGAATAGTTCGCGAATATTTGCTAGACCAACAAATTCGGCTGGTGATAAGAGATCCCACGAATGAAAAACGAGGTAAATCGAATAGCCGAGCGGATAGATCCACCAGATCAGAAAGCCAATAATAAAGGGAAAGGCAAACAGGCGGCCTTCCCAAGCTTCTCTACGATGTAAGCGAGAGACGGATCGTTTTTGACTGCCGAACCCTGGCTTTTCGGCCGAAAGCGGAAGCGCCACAATATGTCACCGTTGGGAATAGAGGATGGATAGATAAGACTATTTTAGTATAACATTGACGATCCTGTTTTGTCTATCACTTGAGATACTAGGCAGCAATTTCAAATTAGGCCGTTCCAGGTGACAGTCACTCCCGAATGCATTGAAAGGGTTGATGAACTTTCGTTCTCGCACCGTCTCAAGTGACGGTCACCTTCCACTGCTCTCGTCTTTGCGGAAGGTGACCGTCACTTCACGACCCAGCGGGCGTGAACTTCCGCCGCAAAGTGGGAGATTTGGGGAGTGACTGTCACCTGGCCCACCACTGTCCCGTTTCCAATTTGAAATTGCTGGACACTAGGGGTGTGTTTCAGTTTGGGGAAGACATACATTGCACAGCCCGCTCCGCAAAAGAAGAAGCAGGTAAATAACCCCGCCAAACTGAGCCAGACACCCCACCACCATCCGTTTGGACGATATGTGAAGACAACGGTGTGTTCACCCGACGGAACAATAACGCCACGAAACAGCAAATTTGTGGGATAAATGGGTGTTGTCTGACCATCTATTGTTGCCCTCCATCCTGGGTAGTAAGTGTCACTCAACACCAAGAGAGCCGAATCCTGAGTCGTTGTGTGGATCTCAATTCGCTCCGGTGTATAAGTTACGATCTGGGCCTTATCGGTTGGTTTTTGTTGAGAAACAAACGAAGCAATTCCTTCTACAACCGCCAGTTCACCTGTTGAACCGGCAAAATCACCTGCTCTGTCAGACAGATTTTCGAGGTACCTCTGAAGTTCAGCCAATGCTGCGCTCTGATTGGCAACACCAATGCCCTCATGGGCTAAGTAGGCACGGGGCAATAGATCCAGATTCTCATAGATTTTGACATCTCCGCCATGTACGAGCTGAAAGCGTCCTCGGTCGCTGATGGTGAGGGGCACAAACATCCCGGTCCGTTCGTCGACCAGAGTGACAGCTCGAATGAGTAGTGGAAGCGACTCTGTGCTCTGCTTTATCTCGATAGCGGCGGGCAATATTGGCCTTTTGAGGTCAATTTGTACGACGTACTCCTGGATACCGTCTTCGATGTCTCGGTATGCCACTTGAACCTTGCTGGTCTTCCCCAAAATACTCTCCAAGACACCATCTGCCAAATGAGCACCTGATTGTCCGCCCGCAAACAATATGTATGGTTCATTGAGTGTGTCCAGTTCGTCTGTTAAGGTCTCAGTTGAGACGACAATGTCGGTGATCGTTTTAGACTCTCCCGAACCAGAAATCTGATTGAACACTGGTTGCTCTACAGATACTCTCCTACGTGACCACAATTGGATTGCGGAAACAGGAACATTTTCGTTAGCCAATCTTTCAATCGTTTTCTGCGACCCATCGACATATCCTAGCAAATCTAGGCGTGTTGCCTCAAAGGGGAGGGGAACATCTACAACAATTGATTCAAGCATTGATTCAGCGCTGTGAGTACCAAGCCAAGCTCCAAGTTGGCGGTCATAATAGATACCTTCGAACCAGACATCGTGCACTTTATCGGTAATCACATATTGCACATTGAATAATGAGAGCAGGTGACTCTGGGGAATCACTTTGACCTGTTCACGCAGGCGTCCATCCTGTACTAGGTATTCGGGTGAAACAAATAGCTCCATCGCTTGGATGTATCGTTGTAAGGGTAGAACACCTCCATCAAAGCCATCGACAGCCGGTACACGCCATAAAAGCGGCAAATTGGGGGCAAGTATCTCTTGAGATTTTAGCGCAATGATCAATTCATCAAATGCAGTTTGGTCAAGCTGCGGTATCGATCCCGCACGGAGGATGCGGTGATAATCGCCCATATCACCGGGATCAAACGTAATTGTACTCATGCTAAGAAAACGACCCGCAGCGGCAGGATCCAGCTCAGTACGCACTGGATCGGTGAGCAAGTGGGCTGGTGCCGTTCGTACATCGTAGACGGCCTGAGGTGCAGTTGTGTATGTATGCGGCAACCCTCTGGCAGCAACGAGTAATTCAAGAGCCACAAGACAGATTCCCAACATACGATAGCCGGGTTTCATTGCCCTATCCCAACCGATACCAGCCAAAATCGCCATTCCGAGCGTGTAGAGCATCAACCAACGAGCAGGTGTCCGGAAAAGATTGAACCCTGGTACGAGATAATAGAGAGGGAAATAGAATGGATTCCAGCGCCCCAAGGCCAGAGCGAACCCTACGAGAGCAAAAAGAAGAGCAAAGATACGCGCCGCGCCCCGTCCTTTCCACGCACCCCAAGCTGCAAGCGCCAGACCCGATACACCAATGTAACCAACAAATTCGGTAAACGCCGGGCCAAAGACGACACTTAAATCAATCAAACCATAAGTTGGAAAAATCGTCCAAAGCAATCTCAACGGTTGTAAGCTAAAACTTGTGGCATCGAAATAGGAAAGACCGCCGCTCCGCAACCCATATGCGCTTAACTCGAAGGTCGGCAGTAGTTGGGTGGCGCTGATGATTGCGGCTAGCAAAATGGCCGACACATAGATGATGAGTTGGTTGGAGACGCGCTGAAAAAGGAGAGTGAGATTCGAAAAAGGTTTTGGATAACGCCAAGGCCAAATGATCCATACGCCGATCCCAAACAGATTGATATAGGCTGTCTGCGTATGACCAGCCAAGATCATCAGGGCCACACAAAGTGACAGGAGTGAGACATGGATTAAGAGCGGTTGTAACTTTGTTCTGCTCTTGATGGTGGATGGTTCCGTCGTCAAAATGAGCAGTGCCCAGGGAAGCCAGGCAGCCCCATTCATCTGGTTAATATGTCCAATCAACCCGCCATAAAAGCCGCTTCCAGACAAAATTAGCGCAGCCGCGAGACTGGCCGTTGTGCTATATCCCCATCTTTTGAGAAGTAGATAACCACCGCTTCCTAGGATATAACAATGAAGTACGGCGCTCCAGTAGATCTGTTTTGTCACTGGAAGCCAACTCAGCAGCCAGTGCAGAGGATAGAGTACGGCGGCTTGGGGGTTGGCAAGAAAGGGAACACCGGAGAAAATGTATGGATTCCAAAAGGGAATGCGACCTTGTCGGAATGCTTCGGCTGCATAGTCTCGATAGGGGTAAAAATAATGCAGAATATCACCACTCGCTAATACCTGATTCGTAAAGAGCAAGCGATAAAAGAGTGCAACGGTAAAAAGGAGTAGGGCAAGCAAGGCGACGAGATCGGCTGTCAGATTAGCCCTTGCTGAATTGTTCAAAATGGTTCTTTAGATTGATCGAAACGATAGAACGGTTGTCTACAAATACACCAGCTACAGTCACTCGGTGGCTTATTTCGCAGTTCAAACAGATGAAAATTTCCAAACTTTCCGTGCCGA
Source organism: Chloroflexi bacterium TSY (assembly GCA_019217005.1). Next base: position 84,291 of record JAHBNG010000019.1, on the reverse strand, counting down.
ACTAATTCTATTTTTTGAAGATTGGCATGGAAAGCCAGATCCCGTATTGGTGACCAGGATGGCTGCAGCAAGAAGCGTGAGCGATGAGCTGCTTTACGCGCATTATCGACGAGAGAGACGCTGTTTGGATACCAACGTAGTTCGATCAGATCACTTTTCATCTGTGAATATAGATAAAATTGATAGTGCCAGCCCAGTACACGATGATAAACGATTAATCGTTTATTTGATTCTTTGCCAGATTTCTCCGCTGGTTGCTCACCAGGCAATCGCTTCTGGATCTCTGTTAGCGCTTCCCAAAAGCCGGCATATGCACCATGATCGCCACCGATCGGAAGTCGCCCATTAGCAGCATTTACAGCAGATGGCCATAACAGCAGCACCCAAAAGGCGATAAATAGACCCTTCAACGAATATGTTATTTTTTCAGATAGGTTTATCATGCCATCGACTTGCCGAAATAGCCAACCGCAGAGCAAAGCAATGATGGGTGCGAGAGGTAAAAGGTAGCGATCCCAGAGCTGAATCGTTGTCAGAATATGTATGAGCAAAAAGCCCAGAATCCAAACCCCTAAACAGAGCGGAATGGCCGTCGATGGTTTGATGGGGAAGAAGTTTTGCTCTGCATTTCGATCCATGAAAAGCGTTAATTGGTGCGTAGGACGTCTAAATCCAAAGGGCATCCGAGAGACAAACATCCGCGTCTTTCTGATTGAACGACCCACGAATAGTCCACACAGTACGATCCCCATGCATCCCCAGATGAAGTGATTGCTGGTCAAATACCAGAGTAAAGAGCTCCACTCTTGCAATCGGTGAAACCATTGATTCGGTGGCGATAGATGGAGAGGTCCATAATTGCGAATACTCAAATCCCAAGGAGAGGGGGCTACATGCCAACGTAGGCTATCCCAATAGATGACCAGAAGAAGAATCAGAGCAAGACCAGCGAAAAAGTTGGTGTAATATTTATTCGTGCGAAGAAACAGTTGAATACCCGTCGTGTCTGCGAAACCTGTCAGGTGTGGCCTATGGACGCTAGATGTTTGCTGTGATACAGGATGCTTGTCTTGAAGATTCGCACTTGACAGATCTGCATGCCTTGTCAACTCAGAACTTTTTTGCTTGGACAAGATTTCCGTTGGATGCAAGGTTGAAACTTTGCGGGATGGTAATCTCAAAACTGACAGAATTGCGACAATGAGTGGTACATAGAAGAGCCCCTGCTGTTTCGTCATGATGGCGGCACCAAGCCAGATGCCTGCCCAAAAACTAGCTCCATAAAACGCTGCCAGTAGGGCGAGCATACCCGCAAGCACAAGCAATGGACCGGTGTATCCAGTCGCGGAAAACGCAATGGCAAAGGGATTGAGCGCCAACGTCATTCCTGTCAAAACGCCCGCCAACGGTCCCCATTGGTGACGCGCAATGATTGCAGTAACGGGAATTGTTAAAACGCTCAAAACAACATTAAACCAGCGTACGCTCAATTCGCTGATACCAAGGAAATTAAAAACCAGAAAGAGTGACCAGAGATACAGTGGTGGTTTGTCTGGCCAGACTGAGAGAAAAAGGGGATCTTGCCAAACCTGGATAGCCCAGAAACTATAAATTGCCTCGTCTTCGCGAAAGGGGAATTTCGAGAGAAGAGGAAGGCGAAGTAAAAAACCCAAAAGGATCGTTGCAACGAGGGCAATAGAAAATGGAATGCGAGCCAAACGATACCTATAATCCTAATAGCCACATCATTTGAACTTTGGACAAAAAGTTATTTCTGCCGGAATTTATGCTGAACTCGATAAGCGTTGTTGAAATAACATCCATACGGCAGCAAAACCATCACGCCAGCTAAGCTTTTTGCCTTCATGAAATGCGCGACCATTGTAGCGAATGGGGACTTCAAAAATGTGGTATCCACTTTTGAGAATCTTTGCCGTGAGTTCTGGCTCGATTTCGAACCGCTTGCTTATTAACGTCATATCCGCAATCACTTCGCGCCGAAAACATTTATAGCAAGTCTCCATATCGCTAAGCGCTGTGCCGAAAAGTAGGTTGGTTAAAAGCGTGAGTCCTTTATTCCCCACCATGTGGCTGAGACTCATGGCAGAACGAGGTCCACCGAGGAAGCGACTGCCGTAGACAACAGATATTTGCTCTTCGTAAAAAGGCTCAATCAGCCGAATATAGTCCCGCGGATCATACTCTAAATCTGCATCTTGGATGACGATAATGTCACCAGAGGCATTTTCAAAACCTGTCCGTAAGGCTTCGCCTTTGCCCCCATTTTGACGATGGTAGACGATACGCATGTCGGTCGGTTGTTCGGCTCGCCAACGGTCCAGGATCACGCGTGTGCCGTCGGTGGAACCATCATCAACAACGACAATTTCAAGCTCAATCGATGTCCAACTTGATGCGCGATTTCCGTCGCTGTTCAGGTTGTTAAAATCGACTGCTCGCACTCGTTGCACAAGTTCCTCTAGCGTCTTTTCCTCGTTATAAACGGGGATAACGACCGAGAGACGCAGTGGTGTCATGGACAGAGAAGTTTCTGGTAAATCTGTCAATCCTTCTGGCGATAAAGTCTCTCGCGGTGTGGTAGAGACAGTTAATAACTCTGGATTGATGCGTTCTGGGGTTGTACTCTTTGGTAACCCGTTCGTCTGGTCAATAGATGGGGAAGTGAGTATCATGTTGTCTACTGTTCGCTCACTTGATGGGCCAAAATAATCGCTTCGGCAACCGCTTTCATCGGCTTACGATTATTCATGCTCATCTTCTGTATTTTGCGGAATGCTTCTGTCTCATTCAAACCCTGCAAATCCATCAAGATTCCCTTGGCACGATCCACCAACTTTCTCGTGGCAAGCGCTTCTTGCAGATCGCCGATTTCACGTTCCATGGAGCGAAACTCGCTAAAGCGTCCCAAGGCGACCTCGATGGCGGGTGTCAGATCGCTTTCGCGAAATGGTTTGACCATGTACCCAACAACACCCGCCTTTTGGGCGCGTTGAACAAGCTCCTGCTGACTATATGCACTTAACAACAAGACTGGTGAAATTCTTTCCTCTGTTAGAATCTGAGCCGCCTCAATGCCATCCATATCAGGCATCTTAATGTCCATGATTACGATATCAGGACGTAGTTCCCGCGCCAGATTAACCGCACTTCGACCATCGCCAACATCACCAACGACCAAATAGCCGAGATTGGTCAGCATCTCGCGTAAATCCATGCGGATCAATGATTCATCATCGGCAATAATTACACGTGTTCGTTCCACGTAGTCAACTCCTTGATCTTAACGAGCCAGGTTTCGTTTATACAATTGTGATAGATGAACTGCGAAAACTACGGTTTTCATCACAACCGCAGTATAGGCTACGCTGTACTAGTCAACTTTGAGTGAGCGCTTAGGAAAGGTTACAATTGCTCGAGTATTGTAATGCCCAAGAACCGTTTTAGACAATGGATCTCGCATTTGCGCATCTCTTGGTTGGCTGCCATTGGCTGTTCGATCTGGAGGAGCAGTCGCTGCTATACCGACATCTGTGGGTATCATTGAAAACTGACCTTTCAAATCATCTGTCACGAGCGTATGCACAATTTGCAGCCCCAAGCTACTTGGTTGACTCGCATCAAAATCGGCTGGTAAACCACTCCCATCATCTAACACACGAATCTCGACAGCGTTTCCGAGATCTGTTAGTTGTACCAAAACGTTGCCATTTTGGCGTCCATTTAGACCATGCTCCATTGCATTGAGCAAAAGCTCATTCACAACCATCGCTGTGGGCGTCGCTTGGCCGGCAGGAAGACGAACATTGGGACCTTTTACTTGGATGTCAATTCGCTGTTCAGGACCGACTGCAACTTGCGCAACTTGAGTGACAATCCGCTGGCACACATCACGTATATTAATTGGTTGATGCTCGTCTTGACTCAGAAATTCATGAATCACAGACATGCTCAGAATGCGATTCACTGCATCAGAAAGCAACTGTTGAGTTTCTTCATTTTGAGAACGCCGGGCCTGAATGCGCAACATGGCTGCAATGGTTTGGAGATTGTTCTTCACACGATGATGAACTTCTTGAATGATTGCTGATTTAACATTCAGCTCACGTTCTCGCTGGATCGCCTCTGTTGCGTTATGTACCAGAACCAATGCTCCATCGGTTGTTTGTCCACTGTCGCTAGACGGCGAAGAAGTCCGATTTCGTAACCGTAAGCTGTTTAACAGGTGAACACCACGATTTTGCCAGTGAGACACAGGGGTATGAATGGGAATCGCACCCCGAATCCAAATCCGTCCATCATCATACTCGCTGCGTAATTCTACACAACGATGCGCATCAAAAGCTTGATCAACGAGAAGTGCATCTTCCTTTTCCAACACAGAGACATCTTGTCCCCGCATATCGCTTAAGCGACCAATAGAGCGAAATAGATTTGTTGCAATTCCACTCATATAGACTAATCCGCGGTCTGGGCCAACAAAATAGATGCCACTATATGGACCGAATCGCCTCAATGCGCTTGGGTTTTCGATTTCACCACGCACACCCATTTCTTGCAACCAACGTATTACCCGCCGAAAGTTACGATCCCGTCGACGGTGACGTTCATTCTCAATCATGTTGGTTTCAATCACCAACGTTCCGATCACATTGCCGACTGCATTACGAATTGGTTGGACATCTTGTATAACGGGAGCACCGCTACTGAGTATCTGCCGTTGACGTTTTCCACTGCTGCCTTCTAGCAAAGCGCGAAAGATGAGCGGCTGTTCATCATCCCGATAGATGCGGCCTGTCGTATTCTCACGGTAATGAGATGAGATAGATTCAGGTTCGATATGTTGAAGAACAATCGCCCGCTGTGGGCTACTCAGCCCACATAATAAAATGTCAGCACGGCTGACATCAGCCACGATTGCTAATCCAGACTCAACCTGGTATAAAAAGTCTATGTCGCGTTCTGTCAAACCCGGACAATTCTTGATCTGGGCATCCATATTTATTCTGCGTTCAATTTACAATCTTGAGAAAATAATGATGTTCAAATTGAACTAAGTATAAATGTCAACAGAACCTGGAGAGGTGCAGAAAAAGATGGCGAAAAGCCGCTGATAAAAAGAAGACGGTACCCGCCATTTCGATTAATCGCAAGGTCCGTCCATTCATCAATATCGGGTATGTACCATAAAGTCTGTAAATGGAGCAAGTTCTCTGACTGAGCAGTCTCTATTTACACACTTTGGGACACACTGTCTCAATATCTCTTTCTATTATTCGCTCATTTCCACCATGTGTGCAGGATAGCTTCATTGACTCTGCACAAAATATGGCGTCACATATTTCTGTTAGATGAGCTTCATTGATTACCTTGCACAAGCGTCTGTCTTCTTCGACAATCTGCTCCTGATTCCAAAATCGACTCTGATTTGCGAATTCAATGCACACATGCAACTCAATAGAAAGTGTATCAGATGTAACGTTGAAACGCAAGTTGCGTGGATTTCTGGGGCGCAATTCACTTTGGGAGTGAGTTTGCAAAGGAATGTTTGTGCCAAGCATATCGGTGTCGAGCCGTGGCTCAGCCCTGATATGTACATCTACGATAGCACGAAGATTTGGTCTTTTCTTCGTGTTCTTCGTGGGGCATTTTTGTTTTTGGGTTGCCAGACTATCGAGAAAGGTGAGTATTAATCGTGACGTCGGTCTGTCCAAACACAACTTGACGACTGCTCGCAATAGCGGGATGTTCGTCACCTGCTTCAGACGGAGGCAATATCCAACCCCAAACCCGACGGGCAAACCTATTGCTACTATATACGGACTCACTATATGTAGAACCGTGTAACCAATGACGGAGAAAGACGGATAAGCTCGGTTCTGGCATCCAATTAACGCCTGCGGCACCATTTACTGCTTTGGCACCCAATGCGGTCCAAATTGGCGCCAAGGTTATGCCATGACAGTTTACACCATAAACCATACGGATATCCAACAGAGAGGGATCTTGCTGGTATGATTCGATTAATGGGTTAAAGGTTTCCATTCCCACATACTCAGACCCTTGATATCCAACTAGGCATTGTTTATGTCCATGAACCAATAACAAGAGGTCGACTTGATGAGATTGACTGGTTTCAATCAATGCATCAACCAGGCGTTCAGCCGTAGTCGCCTCGTCCTCTAAAATGATAATTTGGTCGTAAAGATCATGTGCCCCGTAAATGCGCAATAGAATCTTTGCATATTCTTCTGTGACGAAGTCAATACAGTTCATGACCCATTGAGGCAAATTTAGACCATGTATATGACCAATATTTTCCAAGAAAACAATGAGAGCTGTAGGTTTCATAATTGAATTTTGCTCAACAGCCGACAGAACAAGTTGACTAGCCCAAATTTACATGTGGTGATACCTGTACTCATCCTTTTCATCGTTGAGCCTTGAGTTTATATTCTCAACTCTGTGTTGTCTGAATGAGAACGATCAGAACGAATGAGGCGCACTTCAAAGTCATCCGCAAGCGGTGCAATTCCTTCGACCAGATTTTGCCATGCTCAGTAGATCCAAATTTCAGGTTTTGAGAGAGAATTCTGGCTAAACAGTTGACATAAATACAAATTTGCCGGTCGATATCTAGTTTTTGCGTTAGATTTGGGCGATTTTCAGATATGAAATAGGTTGTTTTCTGTAACCGAAATCTGAATAAATGACTCCAAAATCCCTGCAATCTCGACTGAAAATAGCCAAAAACGCCAAATTTGGATCTACTGATGCTGAGGAGTGAAAGATCTCCTGCGCTTTCGAAAGTGTATCAACCAATCCATTGCCCACGATTTGAGGAGAGTTTCCCCACATGGTATATTGTACATCCTGAAACTGGAACCCCAACTGAGCGAGCCCTGGTGCCAGCTTGTTGGCCAAAAACTCTTGACATTCTCGCTCTTTTCCATCTCTCCAATTATAACTGATTTGTACTTGATACATGTTTATTTCATCCCTTGTGTATCACAAGTCTTATATTGATACGACGGTATCGCCAGCAAGAGCAACAGCTTTCGAAAGGGAAGCTTCTGCATCTCGCCGGAAAGTTTCCACCGAAATATTGCGAAACAATAGAATTGCAAGGAGCAATCCGAATACTTCCAGGCCAAAGACCGTGACGTATCCCAACAAGGCTAAACCAAAAAAATAATTATACGCGAACGAGAGAATGGAGAGGGGGAATAAGGACAAACCATTTTTCTAAACCAGGTAAACGTTGGAAGCGTTGTGCCAAACGGTCCATCTCTTTCTGAGTGAGTTTGACGCCGGTCTCATAAAGAGTGGAATTCAGGTGAACGAAGGGTTGTAGTTGGTTAAAGCGAAAAGAACGGGCAAAATTGAGAACGGTCTCAAGAGAATCGAGAAGAGAACCGTTCCAGTGTTTTTCAAGATGGCCCCAAACCCGTTCGATGGGGTTGTATTTACTGTGATAAGGAGGGTAGCAGGCGAGCTGAATAGAGAGACGATAGTGCTCAACAAACTGAGTGAGACGATACATAAACTGAGTCCGACGGGTATGATTTTCGGGACCATTGTCCTGATTGATCACGAGGGTCTTGACGTGAGGAAAGTGTTCACGTACGCTTTCCCAAAATCAATCAGGCAGTCGACAATAAGTCACTAGTCACTTTCGACTGAGTCAAGTAAAGAAAGAGTTCCTTGGTTGAAGGGAGGTAAATGCCAAAAGGAGTGACTTTCTCGGTCTTCTTATCTTGAAAGTCATGATCGAGCGCTTTGACAACCACTCGACTTATCCCTTCTCTCGAGAAACGGTCAAGTAAAATCGTCGCTTTGGCATCCCAGAGAGGCGCAGAACCGTCTCGTCTGCATCCGCTTCTTGATTGATCTGATGAATTCTATCAAAGATCGCATCGGTCTCTGGGATCTTTTCACTGGTTGACTTTTTTTGACCCGGTTTGAGCCATAGCCTAACTCATTGAGCTTCAAGCGGATGGCCTCTTCGCCAGGCAATTCCTCATCTGTGTATCCTTTCTGCTCGATGAGCTGGGTACGCATTTCGGCGGCGGTTAGTCGAGTGTACAATTGGGGTCGAAAGGTGGGATCGGTCTGGCTGAATTGATCGGCGATTTCAACCATATCGGCCAGTAAAGTGGGGATATGGTCTTCGGCTTTTGCGACCACGTCGGTGGCTTTGGTCGACATAACAGAAGCCGCCTTCTAGTTCTTCCAGGGCTTTGGCTATCGTCGCCCGATTCCAGCCCAACTCTCGTTCTGCTTTCGTCGGACTCCCTTCGCATATCGTTTTGACCGTTTGGGCCATGAAGTGCCTTCTTTCGTATCCACTTAACATGGCCTTCGTCTCTTTCAAGACTTCAACCATTTCTGGCGAGATTGTCATTTTTGCTCCTTTTGGAGAGCTAGTTTAACACCTTCTCGCGTATATTTTATTTTTTGGATTGGCCCAAAGAACTTTGTGTGGCCCAGTACATCACATCACGAATTAACCCGCTAAAAGCGTTCCCCAAAGCTTGTCCTGCAAAGTTGGCAACGCCCCAAGCACCAATGTAAAGTCCTGTCGCTTGTGGAATCGTCATATCTTGCATAAAGCTTAAATTGCTGACGGTCATCAGCCCTCCACCCAATCCAAGAAGAAAAACAGCCCCCCAAAACAAAGGAACGATTTGCCACAACCCAGCGGAGATAATCAGTACAAATGCGGCAACTGCAACAGTGGCACCGATATTTGCGCTCTGCTTTTTTCCAATATGCCGAATCAGGGGCAATCCTATGCCCAACATGATCAATAGACCAATACCCCAGATTCGAGTCAGACGCGATGTTGTCGAGACATCCATGTCAAATATTTCTGCCCCATATGGCTCTAGCAAAACGTCCTGTGCATGAAGACTCACCAGGATCAGAAATAGATAACCAAAGAATCGACGAGCCGAATGATTTTCGGTCAATAGACGATAAACGGAGAACGGATTCTCTGTCGAATTTGTTCTCTTACGTTGAATCTGCGCTGGAGATGGTTCTAAATTGGCTGCTCCAATGAGGACAAGAGTGCTTGCCAGAAGCCAAACAACACCAAAGGCTGTAAAGAGGGCTGTTGTGCTAAATGGATTCAACATTCTGGACAACAATGTGCTAATGAAAATAATAGCAAGAATCATGGCCGTCCACATGATGCTGATCGTGCGACTACGCCACCCTTGATTGTCGTCGCTCAATTCGCTTAAGAGCGACAGGTAGCTCACGGATGCCATGTTGACACCTAATCCCCAGATTGAGAATGTAATGATAGAGAACATCAGCCCGGACAGAAAATGCTGATCCAATTGATAGGCAGCGTGCGCTGTGAAATAGCCTCCAAAGGAAGCCATTAGTCCACCGATGACAATCCAAGGCGAACGATGGCGTCCCCATAGAGGATATCGATCCGCCCAATTGCCAATGAATACTTGCAAGGGGGATAGAAGATGTGGCAGCGCCAGCAAAATGCCAACCAAAAAGGCTGACATCTGCATATCTGCAATCATGATCCGATTAAGCGTGCTTGTAACGGGTACAACCGTAATCGATACACCAACGTGGACCAACGTCAACTGAAGGACTCTTTGCCAATTCATACGTACACTATACCATATCTCTACCTAGATTCCAGTATAGTTTTTTACAGGGCAGGCTTAGATTGAGGTCAGGGCTAAGGATATAGTATAGTAGATTATCTTAAGGATAGATGATTTTTTACGCGGCGTTTTACCTGTGCTATTCTGTGAATTACACAGAATTACCCAGAGAGGAGCAAGAAAGAGCCAAACTTTCTCTGCAAATCTCTGTGAGATCTCATAATTGATATATTTTCTTGAAAAACTTATGAGCACACCAGAAAACAAAAAACAACCGGACGTCGATGCTGTTCCAGAGGGAGATCGTTTGGAAGGAACTGATTTTATTCGTGCGATTGTAGCTGAAGATTGCAAAGAAAAAACGTATGATGGACGCGTTGTGACGCGCTTTCCGCCAGAGCCGAATGGTTATCCACATATCGGTCATGCCAAGTCAATCTGTTTGAACTTTGGGATCGCTGCTGAATTCGGTGGTATCTGCAACCTCCGGATGGATGATACCAATCCAACAACTGAGGATGAAGAGTACGCCCGGGCGCTAGAAGATGCTGTGCGTTGGCTGGGGTTTGATCCTGGGCCCAAGACTTACTATGCCTCTGATTATTTTGACCACCTGTATACGTTTGCAGAGCAAATGATCAAAGAGGGGAAAGCGTATGTGGATAGTTTGAACGAAGAGGAGATCCGACTCTATCGTGGAACAGTCACAGAGTCAGGGAGAGAAAGCCCCTATCGCAATCGCTCAGTTGAAGAGAATCTTGAGCTATTTCGCCGCATGAAGGCGGGAGACTTCCCTGATGGGGCACATGTGTTGCGTGCGAAGATTGATATGACGGCTCCCAATATGAAAATGCGCGATCCACTTCTCTATCGCATTCGCCATGCTCATCACTATCGCACAGGTGACAAGTGGTGCATCTCTCCCATGTATGATTTTGCACATCCACTTTCAGATGCTATTGAAGGAGTGACCCATTCGATCTGTACGCTTGAATTTGAAAATAACCGTCAGATTTATAATTGGTTGGTTGACTATATCTGTGAGCCACCAATGCCCCAACAGTATGAATTTGCGCGTCTCAACTTAGAGTACACAGTGATGAGCAAGCGCAAGCTGTTAGAATTGGTTGAGGGTGGGTACGTCAATGGCTGGGATGATCCGCGTTTGCCGACGATTGCAGGGATGCGTAGGCGCGGTTATACACCAGAGTCTGTTCGCAACTTCTGTGAACGTATCGGTGTATCAAAAGTCAATAGTCGTGTTGACCTGAACTTACTTGAACATTGCGTACGCGATGACTTGAACCACAAAGCTCCCCGCGTCATGTGTGTTCTAACTCCTCTGAAGGTGGTCATCACAAATTATCCTGCCGATCAAGTTGAGCAGCTTGACGCATCCTACTGGCCTCGCGATGTACCCAAAGAAGGCTCTCGGTCTGTGCCTTTTTCGCAAACGCTCTACATCGAGAGAGAAGACTTTCGAGAGAATCCACCGAAGGGATTTTTCCGGCTGTCACCAGGCCAAGAAGTCCGGTTGCGGTATGCATATGTCATCAGATGTGATGAGGTGCTCAAAAACGACGATGGAGAGGTCGTAGAGCTACGATGTTCGTACGATCCGGCGACATTAGGCCAGCAGCCCCGCGATCGTAAAGTCAAAGGGACGATTCACTGGGTATCCGCGGCGCATGCACTTCCAGGGGAGGTGCGTCTCTACGATCGGCTCTTCACAATCATTAACCCTGAAACTGGAACTGATTCGACGGATGATTCTGATTTGATTAACGATAGCAATCTCACTCTCGACCCTACCTTATCGCAGAATCACGAAGAGAGCAATGTCGATTTTAAGACCTACCTGAATCTTCACTCCGCGCAGATCTTATCCAACAGCTACATTGAACCGAGTGTGGCAGATGATCCGGTGGGTTCCCACTATCAATTTGAACGGCAAGGATATTTCATCAGCGATCCGGTTGATTCGCGCCCCGATGCATTGATCTTTAATCGGGTTGTGACGCTGCGCGACTCGTGGGCCAAGGTTGATGGACAGGATACAACAGAGGAGAGCACCCAAAATGCAACGCGCCATTCATCGCCAAAAGAAGAAGCGGTGCATGTTGGATCTCGTTCAGAAACGCGTGATCAGGCACGCGTTCGGAACCCAGAGTTAGCGGCTCGCTACGATCGTTATCAGCAAATGCTCAATTTATCTGAGGAAGCGGCAGATATTCTAACTGGTCAACTAGAATTATCTGATTTTTTCGAAGCAGCATTAGAAACAGGTAGTGATGCAGCGTTGGTTGCAGCTTGGATGACGAATGAACTGATGGGAGAATTGAAAGAGCGTTCTTTGAGTCAACTTTCGATAGATGGACAAAAATTTGGTCTACTCGTTGGCATGGTGGCTGACGATACAATTTCGTCAGCAGGAGGCAAAAAAGTGCTGGCCGAGATGGTTCAATCAGGTGAAGATCCTGTCCAAATTGTAGAAACCCAAGGGTTGAAGCAAGTGAGTAATGTCAATACGCTTGAGCCGATTATCGAGCAAATTATCACTCAAAACTCCGACAAGGCGGAGCAATATCGGAATGGCAAAACTGGCCTGCTCGGGTTCTTTACTGGTCAAGTTATGCGCACAACAGGGGGAGCAGCCAATCCACAAATCGTACAAGAGATATTACGAACCAAATTAGATAGTCAGTAGGTTTAGAATCTACCCGAAAAGTGGTTGTGAGGCCAATCGCTTCTCGAGAAAAAATACATCGTCACAGACGCTTCTCGAGAAAAAATACATCGTCACAGAGCTTTCCGGAGCAGCACTTATAGCTACATCATTTAAACTTCGAACAATCGTCCCTCTGTAAAAAACGCTCCGATTGTCCGAAGTTTAAGTGGCGTCTCTATTAGGTGGTCGGGGACTATTATTGTTTGTTGTATACCAATATCTAATCCTCACGATCGGAATCATAAAGATTCATCCAATCCTGCTCTTCAATTCGACTGATCTGTGCACTTCTGATGGTGGCAGCAACGACAGCAATGGCAACCAGAAGTCCCAAAGCCAAAATTGCAAGTAGTATGTATGTCACACAAGACACCTAACTAGATGATTAGTCAGGAATGGGGGCGGCTCCTATTCTACCCTACGTTAAGCAAAAACGAAATTGTTTATCGTCCTTGAAATGAGTGAATTTTGAGGACTAGAAAATGAAAATCCGCTGCCTCTTGTCAATCTGTGAATAGTGATGAATGATCTGCGGCATGATTCCAATCCCCGGATAACAGCAATTGAGCCAATCTATGAGCAAAGCTCATTAAGGCATCGCCTGTTGGATAAACAACCGTTGACACAAAATCGTCTTCTGGTTTTGGTCTTGCTTGATGAAGAGACGCGATACGCATGATGGACGTTTTTGGTTCTCGCACTACGATACAGGCATTTTGGTTGCGTGCACCTGCAAGAAATTCTTGCAAGCGCGGATCGGCATGAAATCGTTGCAATGTTCGTTCATCACAAGGGATAATGATACAACTTGCTCGGTGTGCTTGTCTCAGTGCCTGTCCCAACGTCAGATTTGGCACGATGGATATACCATTTAGACCGATGCCTTGTCGCCCACCTACGCTCACTATTTTTACGCAAAGGCCCATTTGACGTAACTCGCTGGTTAAGAGAACAACAGCAACCTCATCACACTGATTGCCCCATAGAATGAAGATGATCTGTTGAGAAATGGGCATACTTTTACCTTTCTAAATATGAGCGTGTACCACAAAGTGTGTAAATGAACATTGTTCAGTCAGAGAACCGCCGCATTTACACACTCCCTAAATATTGAATCTTGTTCCTTTGAACAACAAGAAGTTATCAGATCGGGGAAAGTTGTCACATGGAGTATAGCAAATGAAATCTAACCATGATCTGACAAATAACTAAACAGATCTATCTATTTTATGTCTATCCCCTTTGTTTTCCACGCTGATTATGTAACACCTCTACCAAAGGAACACCGTTTTCCGATGCTCAAGTTTGGCAAGGTTTATGAGCATCTGATCAAAGATGGCATTGCGTCAATTGACCAGTTTCATTGTCCCGCCATTGCATCTCCTGCTTTGCTTGAACTTGCACATGATCAGAAGTACGTCAATTCCTATCTAACCGGTACAATTGACCCGAAGGTTATGCGTCGGATTGGGTTTCCGTGGAGCGCAGAACTGGTTCGTCGAACTCGCACGGCCATTGGTGGTACAGTCCTGACAGCTGAGTTAGCTTTACAGTTTGGTGTAGCCTGCAATACGGCGGGTGGAACGCATCACGCACATGCCGATTTTGGCTCCGGATACTGTATTTTTAACGATCTCGCCATTACTGCGCGCCATGTTCAGCAACTGCACTCTATTCATCGCGTGCTCATCGTCGACTTAGATGTGCACCAAGGCGATGGAACCGCCGCGATCTTGGCGCAGGATCCGAGCATTTTCACATTTTCAATGCACTGTGAAAAGAACTTTCCTTATCGGAAAGCAAGCAGCGATCTAGATGTCCCATTGCCCAGCGGACTGCAGGATGAAGAGTATCTGGCTCAACTTCAGAACCATCTCCTATTGGTTCTAGAAAAATTTAAACCAGGGCTGGTCTTATATGACGGAGGCGTCGACCCGCACAAGGATGACGCATTGGGTAAATTGGCCCTGACTGACGAAGGGATCTTTCGGCGAGATTGGATGGTAATTGAGGAGTGTCTGCGACGATCTATTCCTGTCGCTTCAGTGGTTGGAGGAGGGTATTCATCCGATATTGATCGACTTGCTCGCCGACATTGTCTCGTGCATCGGGCTGCAAGCGAGCTATTCGAGCAATATGCACTCAACAATCAATTGCATATCGACAACTTTTTGTCGATATTGATCCCTTAAGGGCCTAACACAAACTTGTTTAACGCTACTGCAGCACCATCATCATCAATAGATGGTGCAATCCAATCCGCAACGGCTTTAACGCCAGCGCTTGCGTTGCCCATTGCGACAGCAAATCCAACAGTTTCGAGCATCGGAATATCATTATCACTGTCTCCTATCGCAAGCACGCGTTGCGGAGCAACATCCAGAAGTTCACATAACCGCAACACACCTGAACCTTTGTCCACACCTTGTGCTGTTCCCTCAACTAATTGTGGGTGGGTGCGTGTAATGTAGAGTTGTGGAGCAAAACGGACTTTGAGATCAGAGACAATATCTTCTTCTTTTTCCGCATCGTTAATACTAATAAATTTCACGGGTGGACGCATTTGATCTGCCGCAAGTAATTGAGTAAAGTTCGGATATAGAACTCTATGGTCTCCAAAGACGTGATCAAAAAAATCATTGTCAATCGAGGCATCTTTGTGCTGTTCATGGTTTTGGTAAATGGCCACTTCACCTTCCTCACTGGTGAAGTAGAAAACAGTTATACGCTGGGTTTCATCGACCCATTGCGCCACTTGACGTGCCGCGTCAAGTGGCATCAACGTCTCAGCCAGGACTCGTCCATTCACAGGATCACCAATGACAGCTCCTTGTGTCGTCAAGACAGGCGTGGTAATGTTTAGCATCCGCGCATATTCTTGGACATAGCCAAAGGTACGTCCTGTTCCGATGGTCACTGGAATCCCAGACGACTGAACAGCAGAAATTGTTTTGCGTATCGATAAGCTAAAGTCGGTTGAATGATATGGATCTAAAATCGTTCCGTCCAAATCCAGAATGATCAGGTCAAATGGGGGCTCTGATTGCTTCATCTATTCATCCTCTACAAAACAATCGTGAGAAGCCTATCGCGACCAGTATAATCCCGCCGCAAATCGATAAGCCGCGCTTGTGGAACAAGCTGGCGTGCCAATTCAACGGTCTTTTGTCCCTGTTGATCTCCAATTTCAAGAAAAATGACACCATTGGAATTCAAATAGTGTGGTGCCTCGCTTAACAAGCGACGAATTGTATCCAATCCTTCGGGACCAGCCTCTAAAGCAAGCTGTGGTTCATAGTTGCGGATGTCGGGCGCTAAATTAGCGTAGTCATTTGCACTAATATAGGGTAAATTGGCAACAATGATATCCACCCGTTTGACATCTGCATAATTGTCTCCACATCTATGCACATTATATCTATGCATATCACTGTGGATAGAGTTGTTTAGTGGTGTCAACAAATCACCTTCTAACAACGTGACTTGACAACGAATATCTAGTCGTTCGATGTTATATCCGGCAACAGCGATGGCATCTGTACTGACATCTGTTGCATAGACTTGGACAGAACTACAATTGCGAGCGACGGCAATCGCAATTGCACCGCTACCAGTTCCAACATCAACAACCCGTAGCTGTCTGTTTGGGGACAAATCTTCAGACCAGATTTCAAGCTGACTGAGCACAGCATCGACCAGCAACTCTGTCTCAGGACGTGGAATTAAAACACGATTATCAACAAAAAAGTCTAGACCATAGAACTCTCTGTGACGAATCAGGTATGCAACTGGCTCGTTGTTCGCACGACGCACAATTAAGTCAGTATATCGTCTCGCTTCTTCGCTTTTGAGTTCATAGTCGTGGTGTGCGAAAAGATAACTACGATCAACGTCAAGAACATGTGCCAAAATTATCTGTGCATCCAATTGAGGAGTATCGACGCCCATGCCCTGAAGGCGTTGCGCTGCGGAAACGAGCGCTCGACCAACCGTGGTCGATGGCGTTAGATTCCAGACAAAACGCTGCCGAATCAAACTATCTTTTTGATGCAGCACCTCCGGTGAGGTTAAATCTACAGTCAAAAATTCGTTTTGGTCATACTCGATGGGATGATTGAACAAGCTGCTGTGTGGAGAACGTTGTGGATCATGATTGGATTGGAACGTATTTTCCTGATTCGTAATTGGGGGACCACCAGACTCCCTTCGTTGGGAATTTTTCAGGCGGTGCAAGCGTTCTGCTGGTCCTACATTGACCTGCAAAATAGCCAAAGCAACCTCCTCTTGTGTAGAGATGGCCTTCATGACTAACAGCCATCAGATTATGATTTTCAAGTTGATTGAATAGGGTATACTGAGCAGCGCCATAAAATAACACTTTTTAGTCGAGAAAGAATGGTATAATGTGCTGCTGCGGAGTATAATTGGTCTTCTAAACCCAACCTCATTGTTGGTGAACAGTGCTTAGCTTCCTTAAAATACGATAAGTTACAGGATTTGTCAAAACTTAAATTATCGTAAGTCAATCTCCTATATCAAGATAACAATATTCTATCAGATTTTTACAAATAAACAACGACGTATATCTTACAAAACATTGATAATTAGATCTATTCTCGGTTGTGTCGCAAACTATTCGCCAACGGCTTGTAAGCGTTCTGCCTGTTCATGACGAGCCAAGTCATCGATAAACTCATCAAGATTGCCGTCAAGTATCCCTTCCAATCGGTGGCTCGTTTTATGAATACGATGGTCGGTCACACGACTCTGTGGAAAGTTATACGTTCGTATCTTTTCGCTGCGATCACCCGAGCCAACCTGACTCTTCCGCGTCGCACCCATTTCTTCCATCTGGCGCCGCTGCTCTGCCTCATATAGACGCACACGTAGGATCCGCATCGCTTTCAGACGGTTTTGCAATTGGCTCTTTTCATCCTGACAGCTGATCACAATGCCGGAAGGTAAATGGGTCAGACGAACGGCCGAATCAGTTGTATTGACGCTTTGTCCTCCTGGGCCACTGCTACGAAAGACATCCATCTTGATCTCATTTTCTTTGATTTCGACCTCTACTTCATCTGCTTCTGGCAGAACGGCAACGGTCGCTGCGCTCGTGTGAATTCGTCCCTGACTCTCAGTCGATGGGACCCGTTGGACACGGTGAACACCCGACTCAAATTTGAGCCGACTATATGCGCCTTTACCACGTATCGCAATGATCGCCTCCTTGATGCCGCCAACACCTGTTTCACTCGTACTCAACAACTCGGTTTTGAATTTATGATTGTCGGCCCAGCGCAGATACATTCGCATGAGTTCGTTTGCGAAGAGCCCAGCCTCTTCACCACCCGTCCCGGCCCGGATCTCCATAATGACATCTTTGTCATCTTTGGGGTCTTTGGGTACTAACAAAAGCTTAAGCGAAGATTCCAAGTCAGCCAACTCAAGTTCTAGCTCAGAAATCTCTAGCTCAGCGAGCTCTCGCATCTCGTCATCATTGTCTTCTTCAAGAATGGCTCGACTGTCTTCGATTTGCGTTTGAGTCTCTTTGTAGCGGCGAAAGATGACGACGACTTCTTCCAGTTCCTTCCGTTCTCGATCCAACTCCGCCAGACGCGTATAATCCGCAACGACATCTGGTTGCGTCATCAAGCCATCTAATTCATCGAAGCGTTCTGAAATTTTTGTTAATTGTTCGTCTAATGTAGCCATTGATGTTTAGTACTCCGTAAAGTAAGCTATTCGGTCTGTTCGCCCCCATCCCAGCCCTTCCCCACTGGTGGAGGAAGGGAGCCAGATTCCCCTCTCCCAGCCTGGGAGAGGGGTCAGGGATGAGGGCCAAAATGCCAAAACACTTTGTTTACGCAGTATTTAGTGAAGTATGTTTAATCTGTAAATACCGGTAAATGGCCCAGCGCAATCACTTCCGGCCAATCTGCCTGATCACCTTCTGTAAAGACAGCCATTTCGCCAACGATTGCCGCATTCGCTTTGGCCATCAAGCTTCGCAACCCTTTGAGCGTGCTCCCTGTACTGATCACGTCATCAACCAGGAGGGCATCCTTGGATTTGACGAATGCCAAATCTTTGCCATCAATATAGAGCGTCTGCGGGACACCCGTTGTAATGCTTACCACTTCGGTTTCAAGGCAATCAACCATATATGGCTTTTGAACTTTCCGTACGACCACATAGGGTAGATTACATCTAACAGAAAGAGCATGCCCTAAGGGAACGGCCTTTACTTCTGGGACGATGATCACACCGGTGGATGAGGGCATTTGGTCCGCCAGAGCGCTGGCAGCGGCTTCCACAATTTCTGTGTCTCCCAACATGTTAAAAATAGCGATCTTGAAACCAGCAGTCACCTCAAAGAGAGGCAAGTTGCGGGTGATTCCCGCAATCTCTACGGTATGAACTCGACCGTCATAGCTCATGATGAATTTATCCTGTAAAGTTGAGTGTAAACTCAGTAGACCGCAACGCGGAGTTGCCATGCATGGCGACTCTACTGCGGTCTATTGAAACTAGACAGTGTGTCCCAAAGTATGTAAATGGAAACTGCTTAGTCAGAGAACCTACTCCATTTACACACTTTAGGGTACAGACTCAAACCAACCGGAATTTACTCATTGATGATACGAATCGTTATGAGTTTTCCAAATTCTGACATATAATGCAACAATTCATTTTACCATATCGGCAAAACAGTGAAAAGATAGATAAAGGAGAAACCATGTTTTTTGAACTTCGCCAATATCGCGTGCGACCAGGCAAAATGGATGAATGGGTGCAATACATGGAAGAAGTCATCATGCCATTCCAGATTGCCAGGGGTATGAATGTTGTGGGCTCATTTACGTCACCCGAAGAAGACGATCTTTATATCTGGATTCGCCGCTTTGAAAATGAATCAGAGAAAGAAAAACATTATGCTGCGGTCTATCAGGATAACGAATGGGTAAATGTCATTGGTCCCAAGGTGGGTACATTACTTGATCGAGAAAAGATTAAAGTCACAGTGATGGAACCAACGTCCCGCTCAGCAATTCACTAAAAATCTTCGTAAGCATTCAGCTGGTCAGCCATCAGCTTGGCACTTCCCTGTATGGTTCGGACACTTCGTGACCCCTACTGTTCGGAGACATCGTGTCCCTGACGCCTGAGGCAGTGGCTACGATGTCGTCGAACACGGGAGGTCACGAAGTCATCGAACAATACACTTCCCTGTCGAGACAAGCTGCTTAAACGTGTCAAGCTGATTGCTGAAATGCTGATAAGCTGAATAGCTACAAATTTTCTATCGATAGAGGAGCACGTATGATTCGCATTGGCATCGTGGGTTGTGGTCGTATTCTCAATGCTCATCTACAAGGATATAAAAGGCTACGCGAAATTGGCGTCGATGATTTTCGGATTACAGCGCTCGTCGCACGCAAGCAAGATGATGCCCTTATGTTTCGTCAGCGCGGCGAAGGTCCACCACCGCGCCCGCCTGTTCTGTTGCCAGAAACGGGCGATCCTTTGGCTGCACCGCATACATATCTGAGCGATTTCCAAGATGATGTTGATGTCAAAATCTACACGGATTATCGCCAAATGATCGATGAAGATGTGGTTGATGCGGTGAACGACTTCACGACGTTGGCTCTTCATCATCAAATTGCAGATGTCTGCTTTGCTGCCAATAAACATTTGTTGACCCAAAAACCGGGGTGGTTCAAAATTAGGTTTACACTTTTGATATATAGACAAAAATCTATATGAGACCGTTTTCTCTCTGAGAACCGGCGAAATCAGAGAATATAAACGTTCTTTCTGTTTCTAAAAGTGTAAACCTATCTATCCAGCTAAAATGAACCACCCCCAAAAACCACTTGCGATTTCGGTGGCTGCCGCTCGCAAAATGGTGAATGGAGCGCGAAAAAATGGACTCACCCTCGGTACATTTGAAAATGTACGGCAAGGACAATTCACGCGGGCAGCTGGTTGGGCAGTTCGCAACGGTTTGATCGGCGAGCCACAAATGGCGCTGGTTGGTTCGCTTGGTGGACTCTGGTCCCCAAATAAGGTTGTCGCCGAAACGCCGTGGCGGCGACAAACTGCTTGGTGGAGGTGGTGGCTCGATTGACATTAGTGTACATCAATTTCATCTACTGCGCTACATCTTTGGCGAAGTTGCTTGGAGTGGGGTTGCCAAGACCTTTGAACCGGTACGCAGCTTGCAGGATACGCAAGGAAACGTTCGCGGTAGTACACCTGCCAATGTGGATGACACATATTTGGCCGTTGCTGGCTTCGAAAATGAAGCAGTCGCTCAACTCCTCTGGTCCTGGGCTGGACACGGTGAGGAATTAGCGATTCCTGGTGCACCAGCCTTCTATGGCAGTAAGGGTTGTATCAAAGGTGGAGAACTGATCGACGACGATGGCCATCGTGAACCTGTTGTCGAACGTTTTGAGCGTGATTTATCGGATGATGAACGCAAACAATTCTTTCCTCTCGGCCTGACGGATCCTTATGCCATCCAGCAGTTGGATTGGTTGCGCTCAATCGAATCTGGCACCGATCCAGAGACGAGCGGACGTGAAGGATTACATGATCTTGCTTGCGCCTTTGCCATGCTAGAATCGTCTGTATTGGGTCGTCGCGTCCGATTGGACGAAATGCTGTCTGGAGAGATCTCCACTTACCAAGCAGAGATTGATGAACACTATAGACTATGAGGTGGTATACCACAAATTGTGTAAAAGTCGCTTGGTCTCTCAAAGAAAAAGCGAATTTACACACATTTTGGGATACCACCGACTATGATGGGAGAAAAAGATGTCGGTTTTAGTATGGATTGAACAATCTGACGGTGATGCTGTAGCGAGCTGCTGGGAAGTATTGGGCAAAGGGCGTGAACTAGCAAATAAGTTAGAGAGCTCACTGGTTGCGCTCGTTATGGGTGATGACAATGGGGCAGCTGCAGAGGCTGCGGTTGGATATGGGGCGGATTCGGTGCTTAACGCACAGGACGATGCGTTGGCAACTTATCGGATGGGTATATATGTTGACGTGTTGAAACAAGCAATCAGCGAAACCGACTCCCAAATTGTCCTGATGAGCGCAACCATTCGCGGTCGAGAGCTAAGTGCGGCAGCAGCATGCGATCTCGGAGCAGGTCTCGCGTCAGATGCAACTGATTTACGTGTCGAGGATGGGAAACTGGTCGCCACGCGGACAGTCTACTCTGGCAATATTTTGACCGATGTGACCTTTAGCACAGACAAACAATTTGCCAGCGTGCGCCCTCGCACCTTTTCCATGCCCGAAACCGGAGCCACAACTGGTTCGATTCA
Source organism: Chloroflexi bacterium TSY (assembly GCA_019217005.1). The sequence continues at coordinate 62,563 of JAHBNG010000019.1, read as the reverse complement.
GCCATTCGCCGTATCGTTGAACAATGAGATCCCCACCATAACGGTCGTAGCGACAAGTAGTACCGATACAGGTGAAATCTCGTTGACCGATGCCAACCTAATCGTCTCCGGCGGGCGGGGCGTTGCTCAAGATCCTGAATTGGGTTTTCAACTGGTCGCCGACCTGGCAAAAATCTTGGGGGCAGCAGTTGGTGCGAGCCGCGCCGCAGTCGATGCCGGCTATATCCCCTATAAGCATCAGGTTGGTCAAACAGGTAAAACGGTTAGCCCGGATCTCTATATTGCTTGTGGGATTAGCGGGGCAATTCAGCATCTGGCTGGAATGGGTACCAGCAAGGTGATCGTGGCGATCAACAAGGATCCAGATGCACCTATCTTTGAACGGGCGAAGTATGGAGTTGTAGAAGATCTCTATAAAATGGTGCCCGCACTGACAAATGAGATGCAAAAACGATTAAGGGCGTAAAATCATGACCAAATCGAAAGTTGTTGTAACTGGGGCCTGTGGCAAAATTGCAGGCCAGGTGTTGCCTGTCCTACTTGAACGATATGATTGCACATTACTGGATGTTCGAACGACCAATCGGGCTGGTGCAGAACTCCCCAATGTCCATGTAACCGATCTCGTGGATCGCAACCGAGATAGTTATCGCCATTACTTCTCTGGAGCGGATGCAGTGGTTCATTTTGCTTTTGTGGGGAATACAAACCCGAACGAACGAAATGATCCCGAGAAGCGTTTTTGGAATGAATTTTCCAATGTTCAGATGGCTTACAACATCTATCAGACATCATTGGAAGAAGGAGTGCGGCGAGTGGTCGTGGCGAGCTCAAATCACGCAGCTGATTATTATGAACCATTAATTCTAGATGGCTCTTGGGATTATGTGGATCCAAACGGCCGAGCACTTTCCGATAATTATTATGGCTGGGCAAAAGAGACCTACGAACATTTAGGATTTGTCTTTGCTGTTGGCAAACAAGCACGAGCTTCAGCACAATTTGCCAGCGGCACTGCTCCAGCTACGGGTCAGCAACTAGAAAATGTCCAAATTCGCATTGGCGGACCACGCGAAACGGATGTGTCGAGCTGTGAATTGGGAGATTTGCGCTGTATGCGTCGTGCTTTGGGGGTCTATCTGAGCGAACGCGACATGCAACAGCTCTTTGTCAAGAGCATCGAGACGCAAGACATTCGCGATGAACGTGGCGTTCCCTTCCAAATCTTCTATGGCATCAGCAATAACCCCCATGCCTTTTGGAGCATCGCTAATGCTCGAAAGATAATCGGTTATGAACCGCAGGATAATAGCGAGACGCGGTTTGCCGATGTGATTGCACGACACATCGCAGCAGCCAAAGAGAAACAGCAGGCGTAGAACATAGTACGGACCACAGGCTGCAACCAAAATAGTATCGCGGAGTTGCACTGAGGTTTCACAGAGACCGCTAGGGAAGCACGAAAACTTACAGAGAAAGACAAGTGAGGAAAGCCCGATGTAGATTTGCGAAGAAGCTATTTGGAGAGGGGACTATCAGCATCGATGCTGAGATAGAATACGAGAAAATATGCCAGTCAGCCATACTCATTTGCAATGCTTATGTCTGACGATATTGTGCTGTCCAACTGTCTGATTAGCTTAGCACCTAATAGGTACCAACACGTTGACCAGCTATCTGTTGGTCAACGTGAGAATGCCGATGTCGATGAGAAACATAGCACTTGATTGGGGAGCTTGGGCTTCGATGACGCAGTCCGATACTCCGACGAATCACATTCATTTCGTTTTTCGCTAATTCGTGGAAGGTTCGAGTGGTCACAAGCGGCGCGCCGCCGATGGGCGCTGAAACAGGTGAAGGAGTCACAACAAAAACAGCCACAATTTTACGATTATGAGTATGGCTGACTGGCGCTGGTAAATGACTCTCTTGGATAGAGCCATTTTGTTGTCGTTCAGGTAAAACCATGATTGACTTAAAATAACATTATATATGATATATGATTCAAATTATACAGTAGACACGAAGCTCTGTCAAACCACTTTTCATACTTCTGACGAATCCCATATCTTCATTGAATTGAGGAAAAGCTGCGTCAATTCTTCCGCACCTGCTGGGCGAGGGGAGAGTTTGGTCACACGATGCTGGGGGAGCGTTCCTTCTACCAATTTGTCCACATCAGTTGGATCATAGCCGACTGCGGCTAATCCATTGGGCATGCCAGTTTTTTGCATAATGTCGATGATGGCATCCGCCAAGACATCGCCCGCATCCTCTGGCGCGGCATCAGAGATATCTACATTCATCAGACTCGCCGCATAGAGATGTAATTCGGGATTTGTTGAACCAGTAAAGCGAAAAACGGCGGGGGCATTGAGAATAACTGACATGCCATGCGGAATAATTGGATGCGTATTTGGGTACCCTGGAGGAACATACTCGCGCACCATACCCGATACAGGGTAAGACATCCCATGGGGCAGATGGACACCCGCATTGCCAAAACCAACGCCTGCAATGGCTGCTGCCAGCAGCATCTCCCCACGGGCCTCGTCATCCTCCGGATCGTCTACTGCCCGGACAATGTATTTGGACGTCATCTCGATGGCGCGAGAAGCCCAGATGTGGCTGATCGGATTTGACCCTTGGTAGGCTGGTCTCATCCGTGGATGGTCAGGTGCTGGGCGCTGGCTGTAGGGTAGATTTGTCAACGACTCCAACGCATGGCACAAAACGTCCAAGCCACAAGCCGCTGCCACCATTTTGGGCAGAGTGCGTGTGTTGTGGGGATCAATAATGCCCATGACAGGGCGTAACGCTCTATGCGAGATGCCGGTTTTTGCATGCATCTCAAGGAGGTCAAATATAGCAACACCAGTCGTTTCGCTGCCGGTTCCAGCGGTTGTTGGGATGCCTATCAAGGGTTTCAACGGGCCAGGTACCGGACGCCCTTCTCCAATGGGTGCATTCACATAGGCCAAGAAGTCGGCTGGGTGAGTGGTATAGAGATTGGCCGCTTTGGCTGTGTCAATGGATGAGCCGCCCCCAACGCCAACATATCCATCAAAGTTCCCCTCCGTGGCAAACTGAATCGCTTCCTTCAATGACTCATCTGTTGGTTCAACTCGTGTCTGGTCGAACAACACGGCGTCAATGCCTTCGCTTCGCAATGCTTCCAACGTAATTCCCACTGGCTCAAGTTTTGCGACGTGTGGATCGGTCACGACCATCACGCGTTTGGCGCCTAGAGATTTCATATCCCAGCCAACCTCACGCGTAACGCCTGGGCCAAACTTGATGCTGGAAGTGTCCATTGTGAAGGCAGTTTCGAAGGTCATATCTGTTTACTCCTGGGTAATGTAGTATGAATGGTGGTTACTGTTTAGCCATCAACTATCAGCCGTCAGCCACCGGCTGTCAGCTATCAGCTATTGGCTGACAGCTATACATGGTCTACAAGGATATGGTAAACAAATCGTGCAAATTTCGACCTGATGCAAGTTGCAATCCTGTCAGAAAGAGGAGTGTATAGACGATGCGGTTGAACCACTGCTCATCAACACGTCCATTTAAATAGATGCCTAAACGTACGCCGAGATAACAAATTGGGCAAAGTATCAAGATCGTGAGTAGATCTCCAACCTGAAACAATCCCAAGTAACTATAGGGAATCATTTTGATCCAGTTGACAAGAAAGAAGAAGACCACCGTTGTTCCAACAAACCCCTGGCGCGGTAATTGTTGAGGCAAAATGTAGATAGAAGCTGGTGGTCCACCCGCGTGTGCCAAAGTAGAAGTAAATCCTGAAATCCCACCCATGATCACTCCAATGATGGGAGAAGGATTGCTTTTGGTCAGGCGTCCAAAGATGAGAGCCCGACTCGCTTGAAAGAGGACAAATGCAAGGGCAAGAATCCCAATACCCATACGCATCGTACGTTCATCGGCACTGAATTGATGAAAATAGAGACCACCGAGCATGATGCCAACGACGGCGCCTGGGATCATTGTAAAAATGATCCGTTGGTTAAACAGGGTATAATAGTGTTGGATGGAAAAGATATCCATAATCATCAGCAGAGGCAGCATCAATGCCACAGCATCTGCCACCGGGATTGTTAGTGCCATGAGCGGGACCGCCACCAATCCAACGCCTCCACCAAAGCCAGCCTTGCCAATACCGATAAGTATCAACGCCAAAGTGGCAGTCAACCAAAAGATTGACGGGTAATCAGGTAGCACAATTTCTGCAACTGAGCTCTATATGAAAACACGGTTATTGAAGTCAACTGCACTCGGACCTTACCCCTTTAGCCCGGATAGTGAGATCCCCTCGATGAATGTTCTCTGGGCAAAGAAAAACGCGAGGAAAATGGGAAGGGTAATTAAAGAACTGACTGCCATTAAGTAAGGATAGGCAAGCTGCCTATTTCCAATTTCGTAGACTGCCCCACGTAGTCGCTCCACACCCAAAGCAAGCACCCAATGCGATTCGATATTTACGTAGATTAGCGGTCCTAAGTAGTCGTTCCAAGCATCCATGAAGGCAAAGAGTGCAACCACCGCCAATGCTGGCTTGGAAAGCGGGAGGATAATGCGAAACATGATGCGAAGTTCACTGGCACCATCGATGACTGCGGCCTCTGAGAGTTCATTGGGAATGGTCATAAAGAATTGGCGCAGGAGGAAGATAAAAAATGCATTCCCAAAAAAGGCGGGGATGACAAGAGGATAGAAGGTATTGATCCAGCCAAGCTTTCGGAAGATCACAAAGAGAGGAACAAGGCGCACCCACCAAGGAATCATCATTGTCGCTAGTACAATTGCGAAGAGAGCATTGCGCCCCCACCATTGAATGCGAGAGAAGGAGTAGGCAACAATGGCCGAAGACAAAACAGTGCCGAATGTAAATGGGATTGCATAGCGAAAGACCGTATTGATCGTAAAGAGATTGAAGTTCTCGCTTGTCCAAGCATCCCAGATGTTGTTCCAAAATTGCGGATTGGGAAACCAGATTGGCGGGACAACATAGACCTGGGCATCATTTTTGACAGCAGATGAGACCATCCAATAGAAGGGCAACGCAAAACTGACTGCCAAAACAATGAGTAGGCAATATTTAAAAATTTCAATCAGCCAATCGGTTAAGCTCAATTTACGTAACTGGCTGATGCCCCCTGATGTTTGAAGGTCTGTTGTGCTAGTCTGTGTGGCTGTTTGGGTCGTCATCCTTTATTTCCCCCCAGCATAATAGACATGTCGCCCAGAAGATCGGAAAATCAGAAATGTAAATAACATGATCATCATAAACAGAATCCAGGCCAAAGCAGATGCCTTGCCCATCCGGAAAAAGAGAAATGCGTTTCGATAGAGATAGAGGGTATAGAATTCAGTTGCTTTGTTTGGCCCTCCTTGGGTCAATAACCAAGGAAGTGTAAAGTATTGAAAACCACCAATGAAACTCATCACCAAATTGAAGAGAATGACCGGACTCACCATGGGAATGGTGATGTGCCAAAGCCTCCGAAACGCATTGGCTCCATCTACGGTTGCGGCTTCGTAAAGGGTACGTGGAACATCCTGTAGGGTGGCCAGGAAGATCACCATGGCCGCTCCTTGTGCCCACATGTGAACAAGCACCAATGTCGGCTTGACAAAATCAGGACTGGATAAAAATGGAATTGTGCGGAATCCAAGATATTGTAATGTTGAGTTGACGGCTCCATACTGGATGTTGAGCAAAAACTGCCAAACAAATGCCGTGACGACCACTGGTACAATCGATGGAAAGAAGAAGACCGCACGGAAAAAAGAACGTCCAATAATATTGGTGTTCAGAAGAACAGCCATCAAAAAGGCAGATAAGACGCCCAAGGGTGCACTAATCATCACCCACCACAACGTATTGTAAACGACGATCCGAAAATCTTCATCATCTGAAAAGAGATTAACATAATTATCGAATCCAAGAAAAACGGGGTCCCGCAATAAATCATAACGAGTAAAGCTATAATAGAGAGATGAAACAATCGGAAAGAGAGTAAATGCCAGGAATCCAATGATCCATGGCGATGCAAAGAGAACACCCATCAAAAATTTACGTCGTTCTAACGGGGTGCGGGGTGCGTTGGCAAAAACGGACATCTGAAATCCTTATGGTAGCCTAACTTAGTGCTTATCCGAAAAGTTCTGTGACGGTGCATTCTCGCCCGAGAAGGTGGATGGACTCACAACCACTTTTCGGATAGGTTCTTAAGTGAAGACTTGTCGCTTGGTAATATATTGCTATTTTAGCGATTAGCTGTCAGCTATCAGCCATTAGCATTTCACCATCTGTGCCCGACAAGACGATCAGTCTGATGGTCTCAGTAGATCCAAAATGTGTCTTGTGTTCGCGGAGTCACCATGTATGGCGCGCCATGTTGCAACTTAACAAATTAATCCTGGTATAGGACTCGACTATCTATACCAGAGTTATTTAATTAATCTGCAATATGGCGCAGCATTCCCTCATGCGGCTCTACCCGACCGAAACCGGTATTAGAGAACGCCTAGTCCACGTGAATTGGATTAACTGGATCTCGCTGATAGCTAACAGCTAATAGCTGATAGCGAAAGAATCACCTATTTTTCATTGATCAACCGAAACCTGCGGCTTTCCATTCTTTAACGGCCTCGTCTTGTAGCTTCGCGGCGGCGTCTGCACCGGACAACTCCCCGCGGTAAACTTGCTCGCGTACTTCTCGGAACTTCTGGTTAATGAAATTCCCAATTTCGTTGCGAATAAATGGACCCCAGTAGTTGGTTTCCTCAATTGAATCGAAATAGAACTTGAGACCTGTATAGGTATTTGGATCTGCGTTGTCGAAATAGGGTTTATAAGCCGGCAGCCACCCGATATTGTTGAAGATGATATCGCATGCCGCGTTTGATTGGAAAAACTCAATGATTGGCCATGCTTCATCTTTATGCTCGGCTTCAGCGAAGATCATGGCCATATGACCACCGCCAAACTGAATTTGCGTTCCCCGGCGCTCTTCCGGAACAGGAACCCACGTCGTACGGAGCACTTCAGAGACTTCGGGTTTCTCGTTAGCCGTCTCGCCAGGATGCCAATATCCTTCAACAATCATCGCCTGTACTTCAGCGTTGAAGGCTCCACCCCACGTCCCTTGGCCCTCCACGCCGCGCATTCCTGCCAAGTTGTCTGGACCAATGAGTTTGATGAATTCTCCCATCGTCTCAAGGCCGATCGCCATTCGCTCATCATCCAGATTGAATTCCCCGGTATCCTCGTTGAAGTATTCGAAGCCCCAGGATTCAGTTAAATACCAGCCGTCATTGCCAGGACCAACACCGCCTTCTGCGTCGTATGGGTCAAGACCAATCTGAATCAAGTTGCCAGCATCATCAAACTTGGTGAGCGCCTCGTGCCAGGCAAACGTTTCAGCCCACGTAACAGGCGGGTTATCCGGATCCAATCCTGCTTCCTCAACCATTCGCGCATTGTACCCAAGGCCTCGTCGTACAAAGCACTCATAGGCAGGAACACCATACACGTTGCCTTTGTATTGAACAACTTCCCAATTGCCTTCAATAAACTTATCGGGGCTGATCACATCGCTCGCTTCAATATAATCATCCAGCGCTATCACAACACCACGGGCCATGAAATCTAGATAGTTGACCAATGTGCCTACATCCGGTGGTGTACCGCCAGCAATGGCTGCAAGGCGAGCCTCTTGATCGATGCCGCTGCGATATTCCCATGTATTGTTCCCGATGGCTTCCTTGAATTCATCCGTCTCTTCGAGCATCTCTTGAATTTTGCCCATCTGCGTCCAAAATGCCCAATGTTTGATCTCAACACCTTCAGCTGAGGCAGAAGAGCCACTATCGCTACTTGGAGAAGCTGACGGTGTACAAGCCATGAGCAGGGCCCCCACACCGACAGCCGAAGCCGTGCGCAGAAAATCGCGCCGACTGATGATAGATCTGTTTTGATTCGACATATATGTTTCCTCCTGAATCCACGATTCTTAAGATATGGAAAGGCTCAACTGTAAAAAAGTGAGTACAAACGCCAGCACATCGAAATTAGGTTGGCCAGTTCACTCTTTCTGCTGTTGAGTGTTGGAAAAGGTAATGAGTATTGCACAAAAGGTACTGAGATTCGCATGCAAACATGGTTTTGCTCTATCTGGTAAAGCTATCGGAAAACCATGTTTGCACCACAACCGCAGTATAGATTTAGCTGAATAGAGTTTATTTTGGGGGACTTGAATGCGATGGAATGACTATAGCATGGGGAACATTTTTATGCAAACATAGTCGGATTGACAAAACAAGCTATGTAAGATATAAGATTGATATGGCTATATTAACCTTTGACACACTTGCCGATCTCTACAACCATTTTAACAGCGTTGTCTATCAGGATATCCAAGATGATAGTCTCCTTGTACAGGATGTCACCAACAATGTTTGGCATCGTTACGCGTGGACACACGGTCGACGCGAAATTCGCTACCGAGAAACCGTCGATGGCGATCTCCCAATCATTATCCAGATTTACCCAGAGACATAAAAAAGGGTGGCATCCCAAATTGTGCAAAATTGACTTTTCTCAGAAAAGCCAAGTAACTTTTACACAATTTGTGGTATACCACCCATAAAAAGAGTAGGCTCATCTATAAACATTGTGCGTCCCGATGTTTCGCCAGAGGCAGAAATTCACGGCCGCACGATTTTGTCTAAAAAGTGGAAGGGTAGGCCCAGTTAAATGAGTCGACATTTATTCATTCGGCTCTTCAGGATCTCAGGGGATTGATAAAGAAGCACCATTAATTCTTGATCCACGGGTCGAGCGCGTCGCGTAGGCCATCCCCGAGCAGGAGGATACCAAGATTCGTGACGAAGAGAAAGAGGCCCGGGGCAATCACCAACCAAGGGGCCTTGCTATAGCTCCCCAAGGCTTCGCGCAGCATGTTGCCCCAACTCGCATTGGGTGGTCCAATCCCAACTCCAAGATAGCTCAATCCTGCTTCGGCAATGATAGCGCCGGAGATACCAAAAATGGCAGACACGATGATAATGTTGGACACGTTCGGTAGAACATGTTTCACCATGATGCTCCACGGTGAGCTACCGATGGCGCGGCTGGCAACAACGTAGTCGCGTTCGCGAATCGAGAAGATTTGGCCACGAATCAACCGAGACAATCCTGTCCACCCCCCCAAAAAACCGACCATTAAGGCCAGCCCAATGGGACCCGGATTGAAAATCGGTACGAGGATGATGAGAAAGAACAGATCCGGAATACTGCTCAAGGTCATAATGATCGCGTTGATGCCATCGTCAATCAACGTTGCGGCATAGTAACCGCTGATCAGTCCAACCAGAATGCCCAAAGTAATTGTGGTGGCGGCAACAGCAGTTCCAAACATGAGAGAAATTCGTCCGCCATAAAGTCCACGTGTTAAGACATCGCGGCCAGCGTCATCTGTTCCCAGCCAATGGCAGGTTCCTGGCTCAGTGGTCACACAAGCGCCGAATCCAGCTATTGAGTTCTGGACGATCTGACCCCATAGTGCCCATTCGCAACGATCCCCGCAACTGCGTGTAAATTCCTGGAAAACAGGCCAAGACTCTTCGGCCCAAGTGGGAGGATCATTTCGCTCGCGCAAGTTGGTTCTTCGATAATCAAACCCAAGAACATTGTCTGCCAACCACGGTGCCGACAGCGATGTCGAAACAACAAGGACCAACAGCACAAACCCAAGAACAGCGAATTTATCTGCATAGAGCTTGCGAAAGACCGCGCCCCAATATGTTTGTGTTTTAAATTCCTGCTCCGTTTGCACGAGCTTGCTTTGTGGTGAAAGCGTTAATGTACTCTGTGCCATAGCCTAAACTTATCCTACTCTTGAATCATATCTCACACGCGGATCAACGATGCTATATAGAATATCGACAAAGAGCAAGCCGAGTACGCTGAGAAACCCACTAATCACAAAGAAGGCCATCATCAATGGATAATCACGTGCATTAATGGCCTGAATCGCCAAACGCCCCATACCCGGCCAGGCAAATACATTCTCAAATAAGATCGATCCGGCAAGGATAATCAGGAATATGCCGCTCAACCCTGTCACAAAAGGTAGCAGTGAATTCCGTAAAACGTGGCGAATAATCACCGTGGTGCTCGATAGTCCTTTCGCTCGCGCTGTGCGTACATAGTCCTGATTGAGGACTTCAAGGATCTCAAAGCGTAATATGCGCGACGTACCGATCACACCACCAATCGCCAAGACGGAAGCAGGCAAAATAATGTGATGGAGTCGATTCAGGAATGAATCATCACCAACGTCATGCATCCCTCCTAACGGTACTACCTTTAAATAACTGCCCAGGAAAATCAGCAACAATAACCCTACCCACCATGTTGGCACTGTACTCGTTACAACCGTCGAAACGCGAATGGTGTTGTCTTGCCACTGTCCTCGTTTAAAGGCTGAAATGATCCCAAGGGGGATCCCGATCAAGTTGCTGAGGATCAGACTGGCAAACGCAAGCTGCAACGATGCAGGGATGCGCTCGACAATCAGATCCAGCACAGATTCGCCCCGCCAATGGAGTGAGCGGCCAAAATCCAGGCGTAGTATCCCCTTGCCGCACCGACTTTCGTCATTCAAGCATTGTCCACTACGGAAAGACTCCGAAACGGGCAACCAGTCCTCTCCCGTCATCCACGCCAAATACTGCGTTGGAATGGTTCGATCCAGTCCGTACAGGCGCTGCAAGCGGGCCAGGTCAGCACTTGTGGCAGATGGATCATCATCCAAAAACTGGAGCGGTCCGCCTGGCGCAAGCTGCTGGATCGAAAACGCAATGATCGTGGTCAGAAAAAGGACCGTAAATGATTGTGATGCACGTCGAATGATGTAACGAGTCATTGGGCTTATTCACCTGGATCTTCCAGCCACCAATCTGAGGAGTTCCACGCAAGACCAATGGGTCTCGGATCGACACCATTGACGCGGTCGTTCACACCGACATTGGTCTTAGAATAGAACAGGAAGACATAGGGCGCATCATCTACAATCTGTCTTTGAGCCGCGGCATACTTTTCTTTGCGGATTTCTAAATCGTAAGTTGATCCACCTTCTTCAAAGATCTGCTCTACATCCTTATTGATGTAGGCCACTGAGTTGAGATTGGGGATGCTTGCTTCCGACCAGATGGTGTACATGATATGTGGCTCGATGGTGGCACGCCAACCACCAATGAACATATCCCAGTCTGGCTCTTCTGCATCGGTTGCCTCGAGGAAGCTCGCCCATTCAAGCGCCTGAATTTCTACTTCGATCCCAATCTGACTCAGATAATCCTGTGTCGTCACGGCAATCAACTCGCGGATGCTGCTCGTGTTTGGACCGTAGATCAGCTTCAGCGTGAGGGGTTCCCCATCCGACGTCAGCATGGTTTCCCCATCGTACGTATAGCCAGCTTCTTCAAATTCGGTAATTGCTTTGTCAACATCATATGTGTAGCACTCAACTTCGGTAAAGACCCACGAAGTATCTGGATACGGTCCACACAGACGCTTTGCTTGCCCCAACATGATCTCATCAGTGAGCAGTTGTTTATCGATGGCATAACTAATGCCTCGACGTACATGAAGGTCTCCAGTCGCAAATCCTTCTCGCGTGTTCAGACCGATATAACTCCAACTTGCTGCGGCTGGCCAGTAGTCATAGACGGTGATATTGTCTAGCTCTTTGGCTTCATCCAAGTTTTCAGGGCGCAAACCGTGGATATCTGTTTCGCCGCTCTTAAACATTTCAAACACGATATCCTGATCAGGTACGATCTCCGTCACGCGGGATTCTATCAGCGGTGTACCCTTGTACCACCAATCTGGATTCGCCTCAAAAATCACGTACTGGTCACGCTTCCACTCTTTTAGCTTGTAGGCACTTGAGGAGACGCTCGGCGCATTGATCTCTGGATTTGCCTCTGGATCATCCCAAGGCAGGTCTTCCCAGATGTGACGCGGCAATGGCGTGACGACACCAGAGATCTGACCGAGAGCAGGTGCGTAAACCTCGTCGATGGTCATCTGTAATGTGCGTTCGTCTAGCGCTTCGTATGACGTAACGAATTGATACTGTCCCAAGTATGGCCAGCCATTCTCTTCGTTGGTAATCTGATCGTAGGTCCATTTCCAGTCATGGGCCGTCATGGGCGTGCCATCGCTCCACATCAGATTGTCGCGCAGTGTGAACGTAAAGGTGAGGCCGTCTTCCGAAATCGAGTAACTCTCCGCCATGTGCGGAATGTACTGCAACGTGTTCTCGTCGAGCCGCAACAGTGCACCATCATAGATCAGTCCATAATATCCACTCGAGGCTGTGTCGGTCGTTGTATAAGGGTGAAAGCTGACGGCATCAGAGGTCGCAGCTGCATGTCGTTCACCGCCGAACTTGCTCAAATCACGCTGTGCTGTCACATCTTCGTCACTGACAACGACTGTCCCTGCTGCATCCTCCGCACGCGCAATCTGAGACTCATCAACAATTGCTACTTCTTCATCCGCATCTTCCTCTGCTGTCTCCTCTGTTCCCCCGTCTGTCTCGGCAGACTCTTCAGTTGTTTCTTCTATTGCGGGCGCTGAGCTTGGGGCGCCGCAGGCAGAGACAAAGAGCGCGAGGACCAAGAGTAGCGACAAAATAGCCACCCAAGACGATTTCCTGGTTTGCTTCATGTGATTTCTCCTCTCATAACATGTTATACAACAACATTGGCCAACGACTATTCTATAAGTTCATTATCACAGATGAAATATATGATAAGTAGGATATATTCCAGAGTGCTCTCTTGGACCGAGCGGAACTAGGCTTAACGAACTTATTTTAATCTATCTTAGCAACAAATCATCACTTTACTTTCTGGTAAAGGCTTGAGTGACAAAGGGCAAACCGAAAGGGGCGGAAAAAAGAATCCACCCTGAAAAAACGGGATAAAATGTAAAAATAGTGCTCGGCTAGTTTAAGCAGCGGCATTGAGGCGGCGATGAGCGAGAACGCCTTTAGGGAAATGGTGTGAAACCGAGGCCTTTTTCCGAAAGTCAGGGTCGAGTTGGTCAGGAGTTGGAAAAAGAGCACTCGAGAGAACACGGCGCAGCCTGCCGGGAGTGGATTGAGGCTCTCGATCCCAGTAGCCAGTCGGTATGGGAGGAAGAGAAGCGGCTAAATGGGAAAGAAGATTGCCAGCAAGCAGCCCCAGTTCAGGTAAGCGGAAACAAGCCTCATCGGCATGAACAAATTGACGATGTAAGCCAATCATCTGCTTGGAAGCCAAGGGGGGAGGTTCAACAGGCCAGCGTTCCAGGTAGACAAGATAAATGGTTTCAGGCTGCAAAGTCATAACGGTCGCCAAAACCAAAGGTGTGTTGTAGGCCGGATCCTGAATGACGTAAATCGAGTAGGTACGGTTGGCTGTATCCACCTTGGTTGTTCTGGGGACGAGATTGTGCCATGCTTGATAGCAAATCAGGCGACCACTATAGAGAAAGCGACCAGACGAGTCCGGAGTTGTAGCCTCGAGTCGCTTTCCTTATAGCTGCGAGAGAGCGGACGCACAATATCACCATATTCAGGTGGTCTGCCTTTTCTTTGCGTTTGGGAACTCATTGCGGCGCACTGTGCAGTTAATGGCTTCCCGCAGGACAAATCGGTCGATGCCGCTTTCTAGCATTTCTCTGATTGTAAACCCGGCATCGACCACCGCCACTTCGTCTGACTCCAGTGATTTCTTCGTCTCTGTCAGCAGCTTTTTCCGAAACTCACTTTCCTTTGTTCCAACCGTGCATCTCATGATTGCCTTGAGCAGTGGCACTCGCTTCCCGCCTATCTCCCCCGAGCTTATCATCACTCCAAAGATGAGCGCGGGCAATGCCGACGAGCCGTTGAGTTATAGAGTCGGTTCACTTTCCCTTGCAGCTTCGGTCGCCAGAACCCTGTGATATCTATGCTTTTCACTCGGTACCCTTCTAACTTTTTTGCCTCCCATTCCTTTCCACTTCTTCTTGCCACGACCCCAGCAGACTTGTGATATCCCATGATCCATATCGAAAGCTTCGCCGGAGCTCCTCATCTTCAAACCCGCTTTCTTTCAATGCGCTATGGATTGCTCCTCGACTTTTCAGAAACGACCCATTCAGCATTGCCCACATCAGACGCATTACATTTACGTTTGTTCCCATCGGCGTTACTTGCAATACATTCATCAGTACTGCTATAGTTATTTCTGGCGCGGTTAGCATTCCTTCCTCCTTTTTGGGTTCTCTACCTTTAGGATGAACTGCTAACCGCTTTTTGTCACATTTCTCACCTCATCTCTTTTCTTTTACCAGAAAGTAAAGATCAAGAATCCGTGAAATACAGATGAGAAGGATATAAGCTTCTAAATCCAGCGTTCATGGCCAACAAAGGGATAATCAACGTCAGGTCGATAACGTGGCCAAGGCGACCATTCGTGGCTTGCGCCCCGATCTTCACCTTGCAACAACCAAGTGCAAGCGCGTGTTTCACCGAGGATTGAGGTACTTGTGGGGATGTAACGCATGGGCAGTGCCGCTCGACGATGGGGAGAGGTATTGGCTGCACTGCCATGAATAATGAAAGGATGATGCACTTCAACATCTCCGGGCTGCAAGATAATATCCACAGCCTGGCTTAACTCCTCCTCGCTCAGGATCAACTCTTTGCCAAAGACGTTTGGTTTGTCCCTCGATTCGGCATGGTCTCGCAGCAACCGATGAGAGCCAGGAATCACCCTCATGCAGCCATTTTCTGGGGTGGCCAGATCAATCGCCAAATAGAGCGTCACCACGATCTGTGGCTCTAGGGGCCAGTAGCTCAAATCCTGGTGCCATAATATCGGTAGCCCCTTTTCGGGTTCTTTGATCAGATAGTGGCTGGAATATAATCCGATATCTGCTCCGACATACGTCTCCGCAATCGCTAGCAGCCGAGAATCGCTGACCAGTCGAGCAAAAAAGGCGTCGTGGAGAGCGAATGGTCCCGAATGCTCTACAGTCAATTTTTCCCGACTCCAGGCAATATGGCCTTGGATCTCTGCAATCAGATCTGCATCCAGGACATTTCGATAAATGGTGTATCCATCGCGCTCATAGTGCGCTTGATGGCTCTGGTGATCGTTCAGAACAAACATCTGCCCTCCTTATTGTACGATATTTCCGTTCCACGGGAATAAAAAAATTTTAATGAAGAAAATGATACCAAGAGCGAAGGTTAGCTCTTGATTAATCGGTGCTGCGAACAGCAACAGTTCAACTGGCGGGCTTCTAAGAGAGTGTTTTAAAAGGTGAGATCAGAGCCGGTTGAGTAGCCGAAGGCGTATCGAAACCAAACGGGTCCACCCGCAAACGCTGGTTTCACTTCGATACAAACTCAGTACAAGCGATACCACTTCGTGACTCAACCGGCGTTTGCTAGTTCTTTCGGTAGACTTTTAAAACACGCTCTAATGCAAATGTTGAATTAACTCCGCCAACGATGCGTGCTCATGATCTCCCTTTGGCGCGATCGTCTTCCAGCGGGTCGTGCCGTTTTGCGTGAGGACAAGCACCTGAAACGGCTGTCTCCGATCATCACGTACAACCTCGAAACCGATCCGCTCCAGCGCACGCGCTGTCCAGAATGTGCTTTCACCTTTACCAAGCAGGCCAATTGTTCCGCGTGATGCACCCTGTACTTTGAATGTTCCCTGGCTGCTGTCAAACTCCAGTCCTTCGCTATGAAAAACAGCAGCAAATGCTCCGTTGAGAACCAGTTCTTCTGGAGTGCCAATGTACATCACGCCACCGTTAGAGAGCAGCCAAATGCGATCGGCGTTACGCAGAGCCAGATCCAGATCGTGGGTCGAGAGCAGAATGGCGCAGTTGCCCTGTCGGGCCAAGTTGCGCAGCATGTTGATGATTTCAACCCGGCGGGGCAGATCGAGATAAGCTGTCGGCTCATCTAGTAGCATAATCGTCGGTTCCTGGGCCAGCGCACGAGCGATCATAACCTTCTGTCGCTCACCGTCGCTGAGCTGATTCACGGGACGGTCACTCAACGACTCCGCAGTCGTAACCTGTATAGCCCAGCGGACAATATTATGATCCGATGCACGTAGTCGTCCCATCCAATCTGTATAGGGGTAGCGGCCCAATGAAACCAACTCATAAGCCGTCAGATTGCCGGCATCGATTCGCTCGGTCAGCACGATGCTCAGGGAACGAGCAAGTTCAGAGGGAGACAAGCGATGGACATCATCGCCCTCTAACTTTACAGAGCCATCAAGCGGCGGCTGCATCCCAGCCAGGGTACGCATCAGGGTAGACTTGCCTGCCCCATTTGGTCCAAGTAAGCAGACCATCTCGCCCCGTTGCAGGGCTAGGTTCAGTTGACTGGAGACAATATTGACTGGTTGACGCGGCTGGCGATACCCAATCGAGAGGTTACTGGTTGCGAGAATGGGCGTCATGAAGGCATTACCCCGCAAATGCTTGACGCAGATTCTTGCGTCGTAAGATGACCCAAGTGATGACAGGCGCACCGAGCAAAGCGGTGACGGCATTGAGCGGCAACGCAATAGAACTACCAGGCAAACGAGCCACCAGGTCTGCTGCCAGCGCCAGACTGGCCCCCAAAAGTGAGACGGCTGGTAATAAGATCCGGTGATCTGACGTGTTGAACAGGCTGCGGCAGAGGTGGGGCACGGCCACGCCCAGAAAGGCAATCGGCCCGCAAAATGCCGTAACGACCCCGGCTAGAATCGATGCACTGGTCACAATCCAGAAACGAGCGCGGTCGACCGTTAACCCCATGCTGCGTGCATAGGTTTCGCCCAACAGCAGTGCATTGAGTGGTTTGGCGGACAGATGACCAATGAGTAGCGCAATTAATACTGCCGGTGCCAGAACCCACATCTGGCTCCAGGTGACATTGCCAAACGTACCGAACGACCACGAAATGTATGCTTGAATCCGCTCAGCAATCGAAAAGTAGAGCAGGACGCTGACAAGGGCACTTGTGGCATAACCAAACATCAACCCCAAGATGAGCAGCGTCATGCTGTTATTGACCCGATGCGCAACCAACAACACCAATCCCAGCACCGTTGCTGCACCCAAAGATGCTGCTGCTGCCACACCAAAGTCTCCCAGAATGCCCAATCCCGCTAACAGGGATGCACCGCTCGTGCCCACACCCAGCAAAACCAACGCAACGCCCAAACTCGCACCCGAACTGATGCCTAATACAAACGGACCCGCCAGCGGATTGCGGAAAAGCGTCTGCATCTGGAGGCCAGCGACCGATAACGCCGCACCCGCCAGCACGGCTGTCAATGCTTTTGGCAAGCGTAGTTTGAGAACAATTGTGGTCCATGTGACCTTTTGTGCCTCACCACCCAGAAGAATCGTCAGAATATCGATCATCGGAATGTATACAGAGCCAAGCACAATGCTCAAGCCAAAGAGCATAAGTAGCACGCCGACCAGCCCCAGCAGAAGATAGCGCTGCCAGCCTCGTGTCGATTGCGTATGCGTTACGCCAGCCATGATCAAGCCATCACTATTCATCGATCTGGCGAAAGAAGACCAACATATGGTCTGGCAGCAAATCGGGATGGAAGATAGACAGAAGATCCGCTAAGACTAAGTCGGGGTTGGCTACACCAGCCTCAAAATAATCATTGCCACCAAATTCATTGACGCTGGCATTGTTATTGATGATGGTTCCATTCTGAAAAGCAGCTAGCTCGGCATATCGTGCGTCATCGGTTGCTACGTCCTCCAACGTCCGCCATCTGCCAGTATTGGGTGCCCAAAAATCTGCTTCGGCTGCGCGGTCGAAAACAACCTCGAAATCTAAGGGGATGCTGCCGATCGAATCGTCGTCGGCCCATAGATAATCAGCTCCAGCATCAAGCAGGAAGCGCGCAAAGTAGCTCTGACCACCTGAAACGCGCCACGAGTCGCCACGATTTATGCCGGTGAGCACAGTCGGTTTATCGGTTACGTTGCTTGCAAGGGAAGCCAGCTCTTCGTAGCGCTCAACCTTCTGCTGAAAAGCTGCCTCTGCCTGAGCCTCCGTGTTGAAAAAGAGTGCCGTGAACTTCATCCATTCAGCCCGTCCGAGTGGCGAAGTCTCCATGTAGTCGGCCATGATTGCAGTCAACAACCCGGCCTCAAGCAGCTTGGGGTGAGCGTCCCATTCAGGGCTACCGTAGGCAAAAGTCATGACTAGATCTGGTTCCTGCTCTAGCACCAATTCCACGTTAAGAACACCCCCATCACTGACTTCAGCCAGCGTACCATCATCGATCAGTTGCCGCACGGTGGGTGTATTGACGTAATCGAACTCTTCAACTCCAACCAATCGATCCAGCAGTTCCATCTCATCTAGTCCGGGCAGAATGGTGGTTGACAATGTGACAAAACGATTGATTGGGACCTCGATGATCTGGGAAGCATCATATCCGTCCGGTGCCGGCGTTCCACATTGCACGAGGATATACTGGAACGTCTCTTCTGCGCCCCGCCACGGGTTCAGTACGGTTACGACCTTATAATGATTGAAATATTCGACAGTCAGACCTTTGCCATAGGAAAGAACAGCTTTGTCGGGGAAATAGTCAACCGTTTCATCATACTGTTCAACGCAGCCATCACTCATATTGTGTAAAGGAGCGCTCTCTGCTTGGTTGCTTGATTGTGCTGTGACAGATTCGTTCCCTGGATCCGTAGAGACGACTGGCGCGACACAAGCTGTAAGCAACAAAAGCAACAAAGAAAGTACAGATGGTATTAAGGTCTGTTGAGTGATATTTTTCATACTATCTCCTGGGTCTGCACTGAATCCTGACGAAAATTCGCCGGAGTTGAATATTTGTAAAAAATTCCATCCAAATAAAAAACCCGCCAACTGGCGGGTCGAGCGCAAAGTTAAGTCATACTGTGCGTCCGGCCCCTTTGTCCACGAAGGTGGCACACGAACATCAATCCATTGCTTTTCGGGCAACAATGAATGATCGTGTGAAGGCGGGTGGTCGGACTTACAAATCATTAATGTTCAACAATGAATCAATAAGTATTAATGATTTGATCACCGTTGCGGGACAGTGCCGGACTGGTTCTTTAACGTTTCTCGGCTGCTCTACCACAGCCGAGAAGGGTTAGAACTTCACCGAGCTTCCCCCATTGTGCGCCGTACATCCGGGTACTAGCGCACCTTCACTAGGTTCAGTCGATCCAATTCTCGCAGAGGCGTTCTCTATTACACGCAGTAGGCCAAAAAAGGGGTAAAATAGCCCTAGGAGGCCAAAATGAACCAAGAATTTAGCGCCGCAGTAACAGGATTCTGTGCCCATGTGAGAATGCTTTCTCCGCAAAGCGAAACTGTAAAACATTACGAAAGTGACCTAAATCAATTTGGCCAGGTGATAGAAAAAAGGCCAAGAGAGATAGGTCGCCAAGAGATAACGACGTTTGTAACGGCGCAACTCGAAGCGGGGATGAGCAGTGCGACGGTCAATCGCAGAGTGGCAACGTTGAGCCGATTTTTCGACTACTTGGCGGATGAGGCAGAAGACGAAAGCTGGTCAAACCCGGTGGTGTGGCGTCTACACCGACTGGATACAGGTTGCCATCTTCCCAGAGATATAGCGGAACGCATCGTCCGCCAGTTATGGGGGAGCGTGAGTCAAGGTCAGATAAGAGACCAAGTGATGTTGGCCTTGATGCTCGACGTTGGCCTGCGGGTGGGCGAAGTGTCGAAACTAGAGATGGGCGATATTGAAGCTGCCATAAATCCGGACGAACTGTGGTCACTGCGCGTACGCGGCAAAGGGAACAAAGAGCGTCGAGTCTGGTTGACGCCAGAAACCACAGCGCTGTTGGTGAGCTATATGGATGAGCGTCCTGATGCAGTCGATAGCCATCTGTTTCTGACTCGTCGTCACAAAGGCATCAGTGTCCGCGGAATCCAGGAGCGCCTCGATTATTACCGTCAGCAAGCCGGACTCTCCGAGAACGAGGTCTCCTGTCATCGCCTGCGCCATACCTTCGCCAGACGAATGGCAGAGTCGCGTATGCCACTGCCTAGTCTCTCTCATTGGTTGGGTCACAGTCAATTGAAAACGACCCAGATTTACATCGATGGTGCCAATCCTGATATGCGAGCCGACTATGAAGCTGCTATGGAGCAGTTGTCTCGCCAAGCCGCATGCTCGGATATTGAAGGAACGACATCTGCAATAGAGACAGAGAATACTGTGCCTTCTGAACATCGCACAGTGGAGCCAGCTGTTGGCATCTGTTTGTCTGCTGATGAGATCCGTCAACGTCTCACCTCATTGCCGCTCTGGCTTCATCAACCCATCATCTCATTACTTCTCCACCAGCAATTACGCTGGAAAGCCCTCTATCGGCGGGAACGAGCCCTTCAGTGGTTTGGCGAACTCCAACGCGGTTGGCAATGGATGCTCGACCAGCGCATGCTCTCCAGCTTATCCGAACTAAGACGGCGCGATCTCCAAGACTACATCACCCACCTATGTGACTTAGAGTATTCCGTCCATACCATCAATCATTTTATTTGTACCCTCAAGTGTTTTCTGCATTTTGCTGAAGAATGTGGCCAGTCGATCGCTCCGGCTTTATATCGCATTCAACGTCTCAAACGACCCACTACCTTACCTCGTCCGTTGCGCCAGCATGAATTTGCTCAACTTGAACAGTTCGTCTTAAACTCAACGGCTCAGAGCCTTTCTCCTTCCGACCTCCTTGACCGTGCTTGGTTTCTTATTCTGGTTGATGCTGGGCTACGTATGGGCGAAGTGCAAGCTCTGCTCGTTTCTGACTGGAATTCGGATACACAGACTCTGCTCGTTCGAGATGCCAAATCCCATCGTGACCGTCGGTTGCCTGTTACCCAACGCACTGCTCTTGCCATCGATGCCCATCTGCAACATCGCACCGATGACCTGGCTACTCATTCCCCGCTTTTACTACGCGATGGCTTACCTCTTCGAGCCAATTATGTGCGCAACCATCTTCATGCCTTTGCCGCCCAAGCTAACTTAGAGGGCGTCACTCCTCATCGCTTGCGCCATACCTTTGCCACCCGTTTGCTCAACAGTGGCCTTATGCCCATCACTACCTTGCAGAAACTCATGGGGCACACTCATATCGATACCACCATGCTTTATGCACAGCTCTACGATGAAACCATTCAGCAGCATTATTTAGCCGCTATGGCTTCACATTCTGTTTACGCTATCCCTGAACCTGACCCCGCTATTTGGGGTCCCACTTTGGAGAATGCCTTTGAATCAACTTTTCAATAGCAACCACTTTAACTTTTATGTCTACTGCGTGTAATCTCTAATGCCGGTTTGGGACGAATAGAGCCACATTCTCCAATGCGGCGTCATGCATGGCGGCTCTGCGGGATAAGACATATTTTGGATCGACCGAGATTATGAAGAGATTTATCTGAGCGTCTTGCTTATATGCAAGCCCTCTAATCGATCGTGATTCTCTCGGTGGAAGATTGTATAACCGATCTCTGAAACAGTCAAGTGTCTTTCTTATTAGGAGAGCATTTCGGATTTTGGGCCAGTTTTCAAGCCAGCATTTTTGCGAAGCCTGTCATTCTGTTTGGCTACAGTGTTGCTTCACAACCGTTTCACGAGCTGATTGCGACCGCCAAGGTTTCAAAACATGTTTCTAGGGTGAGAATGCGTTGCATCTCGAATTCTGTCCATTCTGCAGCAGCGATGCAGATTGGCCAACTGATATCGCCGTAATCTATGTCACGGGGGATGAGATGTAGCGACAAGGCAATCACATACTTTCCGCTTCAGACAGGCATTTCACGGAATGGATGGCTAAGCCTGCAAACAAAAAATTATTGTCTTGTCTTCCAAAACGAGAGGGGTATCGTTAAGTTTCTCACCCAATAGATAATGGACTTGTTGTTCTAACTTCTGGTCGAAAGGGCAGTCGTAATAGTCAAAAAGCCATTGGGTCAGTTCTTGCTTATCTTCACAGTGCCATTCAGTGCTGAAAATCTCTGAGCCAACAATCCGTAAAGGAGTATTGTCTACTGCCGCTCGCGCTTCAGCCAATACATCTGTCTCATCATTGAACAAATTGCAAATTTGCGTTAGCTCGCTGTCATATGGCTCCAAAACCAAGATGCGTCCATCGGAGCGCGAGACTCTGGCAGCTTCAACGAGAGCCGCACCGCTATCAGCGTGATGATGCAAGGACAAGGTAAAGAGTACGAGATCAAAGGTCGAATCGGGAAATGGCAGATCCAAACCCGAACCTGCCAAAAAATGCACGCCGGAAACAGTGCGTGTGGCTTCGGTTAATCTGGTCAAATCTGGATCACAAGCAACGAGCAATGTAGATGGATCCGCCATATATCTCGTTACCCGACCGTCGCCACAACCAACTTCGAAGATGGTTTTGTTAGCCAATGTGGCATAGGACTGGATTTTGGCGAGGGTTGTTGCATCATGATGAATCGGCATTTTGCAAAATTCTATTTCTCCAATTGGGTACTTATTTTTCTGGAGTGGTCTTGTTCTGGTTCGATGCCTATAAAATCCAGAATCTCTTTTTGAAAATAAGGCCAATCAGCCGAGCTATTTTCGATCGCTAGCTTCCTCTTCAAAAAACTCTGGAAAAGTCGGTCAGTCAGGTTCCGATGCGCAGAGTAGATTTGCACAAAGCCATCAAACCCTTCAAGTCCTCTCTTCTGACCATATGGACGGTCATGTACTTTCCAGTCGATCTGCCACGTCTCCCACCCTGATCCTCTCCTATCGAACGTCTTCCTAATGGAGGCACGAATATCGTCCTGGTAAAAGTAGATCAGGGTCGGATTCAGACAATCGATGATGTCGTATATATGGGTTACAAACGCTTCAATGGTTGATTCAGCCACATCAAAATATAGCAGAGAGTCAACATTTTCATGAAATAACTGTCCATCTAGGATTGTGACGCACTCCGAGTCCATAGCAACATTGACAAATGCTTGCCACTTGTCAACACGTTCGGCCATCCAGTCATCGACCGTTTCCGAAAACGCCGGATCTCTCATCTGAATCGGATGGGTTTCATTGCTTTCCAACAGTAACCGAGTTTCAATGTCTTTGACTCGAAGTTGAACATCAAGAAACTCAGCAGTTGTGGACTTACCTGACCCCATAATTCCTTCAATGATAATTAATTTTGTTGGTTCCATAGGCCCTCAACGGATGAATAACGAACGAGATTCCAAGCCCCCCTCATTAAACATTCAGCAATTCGACAATTCAGCGATTGACAATTGTACGAAGCTCTGTTCAGTCTTTTCCTTCTTGTTCGTCTAAAGGAAATAGTAGTTCATTGCCGTCTGGATCCTTGATTTCAATCACAGGATATCCCCACCATGTCCGTTCTGTAGGGATTGATTTTGCAGCAATCTCTCCCTGGAACGCTCTCATCTCGTCGGTCTCCAGTGAAATGAAAAGCCGCGATTTGCCTACACGTTCTGCGTTCAGGGCCAAAATGATCTCGCACTCACCACGATTTACCTGGGTCACGATTGGACGCTCATCCTCTTCGTGCGTCCAAAGTTGGTGAAAACCCAGTAGGTCGGTGTAGAATTTGATAGCGCGCTCAATCTCCGTGACAAAGAGCACCGGTCTCGTGTACCATTTATCCATCGGTGATTCTCCATGCTAATGTAATAAAACGGCGCTGTATGGGTGCTTACTCGACTTGTGCGGTATATGCATTCTTGACGCTGCGATCAGCCGACAAAGAGTGGGTTGTACGCTCCGTCAGTAGCTCGATCGCATCCGTCAAATGCTCATCGCTAATGTTATAGGCACCCCGTTCGACTCGCAACTTATGTGCTTCCAATAGCACTGTCGCGTGCGTCACGCCCACGGGGGGGTCAAACTTGTAACAGGCCAATTCGATGAGTTGACCAAGGGGATCCCGAAAGTAGATGGAATCCATAAATCCCCGATCCTTGTTGCCGCTGTGCTTGATCCCCCGCTCATCCAGTCGTTTGACCACTTGGGTATAGGTTGCCCGCGAGACATTGAATGCAAGATGATGCACATTGCCGATCCCGTTGGGATTTGGCGCAGCATCAGGTCGGCGTGATTCATTGGTGAAGACAGTCAAGGTCGTACGACCATCCCCAACGTCAAAATAGAGATGACCTTCCTCCGGTACGTCCAGATTCGGCTGATCAAAGATGAAGGGCATGCCCAACACTCCTTCCCAAAAGTCGATTGACGTCTGGCGGTCGGCCCCATTCAGGGTAATGTGATGAAGTCCTTGGACTTGTATTTTTTTCATAATTGCTCTTCAGATTTTTGGATGGGTTTAGGAATTGGAATCAATTAATACTCTCAATCGCGCAATGTGGGTCGGCCCCACCTCACAACACCCACCCACAATTCGAGCTCCCGCCGAGAGCCACCTTGCGACATGTTCTGCGTAAGACTCGGGGCCGAGATCGGTTCGTGACCCGAGTTCATCCACACTGTCCTCGATCAACCAATCATCAGGGATTGCGACAAATCCATTGGCATACCCTCCCACAGGCTGCGAACTTAACGTGACCAGCTGAGGCATGGAAGCGGTAATGCTTTCAGGAGCACAGCAGTTCACGAGGAAAGCTTCGATCGATAACTCATTGAGCGCTTGCACTGCTTCCAGAAGCGTCTCACCACTGCGCAACTTATCTGAACCATCATCCTGCAGCGTCCAGGCTACCCAAACAGGTTTGCCCGTCATTATAGCGGCCGTTGCTGCGGCCCGCGCCTCCTCGGCAGTGGACATGGTTTCGCAGAGAAAGAGATCGACATATGGGGCCAAAACCTCGGCTTGTTCTTGGTAGATCGGTACAAGCTCCGCAAACGAGCGCACCAGTTCAGGTCGATAGGTGCCATAGTAGGGCGGCAATGAACCGGCAATCAATACATCCGGTCGATCCCGCTCTTCTCGCGCTTGCTGGGCCAACTGACCAGCCAGTTGGTTGAGTTCAACAAAACGGTCATCTAAGTTGAGGCGGTCAAAACGGGCCCGTGTTGTACAGTAGGTATTCGTGGTGATAATGTCGGCGCCCGCTTCGATATAGGCTTCGTGAGTTTCTTGCACAACTGTGGGACTGCTGAATAAGGCATTCGCAGACCAAAGTACCTCGTTGCCCCTCACGCCTCGCTTAATCAGTTCTTGGCCCATTCCACCATCCAGCAAATAGATTGATTTGTCAAAATGCATCTTCATTGATATTAACGCCTCCTAATAGAGAAGTCACTTAAACTCCGTACATTCGCAGTATTTTTACTCTAGCAGAATTGTGGACGAAAGTACGAAGTTTAAATAATGTGACTAGTGCATCATTCATGCGAAAAATAGGGGTTATTAGACCATTGTTCAGCGAGCACGTCTCGTGCGGCGACCGGCACGAGGCGTGCCTACTTAACCCGAAATATAAGGCTAGATGATGCAGTAGAAGCTTAACCACGAACTGTATCTTGAGCAAAGTTTCGTCGCCATTGGAATACGATGCCGCGGCGCGGTGCAAGAAGAAAGACTACTCCAAAAATAGCCGTGGCAACAAGAACCATCGCCGGACCAGAAGCAATACTGAGGTAAAAGCTGAGGTAGAGGCCTACTACATTTGAGGAGACACCAATGAGGGCTGCGGTGAGCATCATCGTAGACAAGCGATGCGTGAGCAATTGAGCGGTCGCTGCCGGTGTAACAAGCATTGCAAGTACAAGCGCAACACCAACGGTTTGCAATGCCGTGACAATTGTAACCGCGATCAATATGGAGAGGAGATGACGCAGAAAGCGCTCTGGCAGACGTAAGACGACCGCCAAAGTTGAATCAAATGCCAAGACCAGGAATTCTTTGTAAAAGATAAAAACCGTAGCAAGCACCAATAGCCCCAAGCCGAGCGTTAACCAAAGATCGGACGTAGAAACCCCTAAAATGTTGCCAAAGAGAATATGAGAAAGGTCGACAGCATAGTTGCTTACTGTACTAATCATCGCAATACCCAGTGCAAAACTGCCGGCAAAGATAATCCCAATAGCCGTATCTTCTCTGATTTCGCTTCCTTGGCTTAGAGCGCCAATGCCAAGGGCTGCCAAAATCCCAACCAGTAGTGCACCCAACGCCAAAGGCCAACCGAGCAAATAAGCAAGAACAACTCCAGGCAGGATAATGTGAGCCAGAGCATCGCCCAAAAAGGCCATTCCGCGGAGGATCATATAAGAGCCTAATATCGGGCAAATGATCCCAACCATGATCGCTGCCAAGAGTCCTCGCCACATAAATCCGTAAGCCAATGGAGTGATCAAGAGATCAATTCCGTTGTGAATCATCGAATCGAATGGTCCTTCTTTGATATGGGCGCGTACGACAAAATGCGTAAACAGAGTAGGTTCTCTGACCAACCGGTCTCCATTCACACACTTTGGGACACGCTGTCCTTGATATCGGCTTTTGTCTCATCGATCATACCTGATTGGTGTCTGTGTAAACCGTTTTCTCTCTCATCATTGATAAAAGGCATCATTTGGAAGCGACCACCATATGCCTCTACGAGATTCGAATGCGTAAATACTTCTTTCGGTACACCTCGGGCAATGATGCGTCGATTGAGTAACAACACTTGATGAAAACTTTCTGCCGCTTGACCCAAATCATGTATCGCAACCAACATGGTCATGTTGCGCGTCTGTAGATCAGCTAAAATTTTCAGAATCGCTTCTTGACTCGGCATATCTAGACCGGAGAGAGGTTCATCGAGCAAGAGGATATGGGCCTCTTGTGCTAATGCCCGAGCGAGAAAAACACGTTGTTGCTGACCACCAGAAAGCTCACCGATTTGACGTTTGGCCAAATGCAACATATCTACTGCTTGGAGTGCACTCATCACCGATACCCGATCCTGCTGGCCCGCCCAGCGGAATAAACCGATCTTGCCTACACGTCCCATCATTACTACATCGAAAACAGTGACCGGAAAACGCCAATCAATCTGGCTACTTTGAGGAACGTAACCGATACAGATATGCTCATTTGGCCTGCTGCCATAAACATCAACTCTCCCTGTACTAGGACGTACGAGTCCAGTAATGACCTTAAAGAGTGTACTCTTGCCTGCACCGTTGGGCCCAACGATCGCGATTTGTTCACTCTGCTTCACATCTAGTGTGAAGTCTTCAAGCGCCCGAACATTGCCGTAGCGTACGGTCACATTATGTAATGCCAACGCAGATGCAGATGTTCTGTGATATGCAGCTTCGCTTTTCCTATTGAACATAATGTTATTGACGATCAGCACACATTCCAGATAGCTGTAGAATCTGCTTTTGAATGCTGTATCCCGTTGCCTGTTCGAGCGTCTTCGTTAGTTGCTCAAGCACATCAAACGGAGCGGATGTAAACTCGCTGACAGTCGCTACAGATAAGCAAGGCTTGCGGGTCATCATCCATAACGGCAAGATAATGATGACATCCTTGCTGGTCGTGAATACGTTGAACCAACTCCAACTCAATTAGCTTTTCCAAAGTGCGATAAACGGTGGCTCGCCCCAAATCAGGATGACGCTGCAAAGCGAGAGCACAGAGTTGCTCGGTACTCAAAATCTGTTTGCTTTGTACGAAAATCTCTACCAAAGCACGTCGCGAATCAGTCAGCCGAATCTTGACAGATTCTATCTCAATTATGGCAAGACACCAAATTTAAGTGAGAAGATGTCTCATTTGTGCTTTTGTTGAGGACGTCGATGAACGTGGTAGGCAAAGAGTTGAATTTTGATCGAATTTGGGCAAAGTGCTTGACAAATAGAACAAATTAGTGTATTATACCAATCGGTTAATTAACCAACTAGTTGAATAAGGTAGAATCATAACCATGAGGAGCGATGACGATAGACTAGACCAGACCTTTGCAGCATTGGCAAACTCGACGCGGCGGGCAATTTTAGCACGTTTGGCGGAGGGGGAAGCAACCGTCAACGAACTCGCAGAGCCGTTTAATATGACGTTGCCAGCGATTTCTAAGCACATCAAAGTATTGGAGCGTGCAGGGTTAATCGTACAGGGGCAAAATGCGCAATATCGACCCTGCACCATCGACGTAACGCCCCTACAAGAAATTTCCAGGTGGACAGAGCAGTATCGCCATATTTGGGAGGCAAGCTTTGACCGCATGGACGACTATATCAATCAATTGAACAATAAGGAAAAAGATAATGAGTGACAACACTTCGACGAAAGATGCAGTTGTAATTGAACGAATTTTCGATGCACCCACGGATCTGATCTGGCAAATGTGGACACAATCTGAACAGTTCAAACAATGGTACGGGCCGAAAGGGTTCACAGTGCCGGTTGCCGACATGGATGTGCGCGTCGGTGGCAAGCACCTGATTTGCATGGCATCGCCCGATGGCAGCATGAAAATGTGGTTCACAGGTGAATATCGTGAAGTTGCCCCGAACGAGCGTCTCGTCTATACCGATAGCATGGCTGATGAACATGGCAATGTACTGTCGCCTGCTGCCATGGGCATGCCTGAAGGGCATCCTGAAACAACCGAAGTGATCGTGCAGTTGGAAGATTTGGGTGGCCGTACAAAAATGACGATGACCCACGCAGGTGTCCCAGCAGATTCCCCTGGCGCTGGTGGTTGGGAACAGTCCTTCTCCAAGCTGGCAGATCACATCGAATCTGTCCTCAACGCCAAATAAGAGTGGGTATGTTGGAGTTTCGTAAGGGCAAGATATATCTTGCCCTTACGAAAGAGGATTCTGCGTAAGTCCTAACATTAAAAATGGGAAGGAAAAATGTACTACAAAAAAGTTATTTTAGGTGCGCTTGCATACTTTATTTCAAGTTTTGTTATACAAGGAGTATTAGGTTTTGCAATTGCTGGAGACTATTTTTCGGGTATTTCAATTCTGCGGAATCCTCCTACACTTTACTTCGCTCTGTCTCAAACGATTGTCGCTGGAATTGCCTTTTCCCTATTATATCCAATCACAAATTTCAAGGGTTCCCCTATAGTAAGAGGGCTTAAATTTGGATTATTGATAGGATTCATTATGGTTCCATTTGTCGCATTCGATCTTCCAGCTAGATTTATGATTCCATCAGTCGGAACGTGGATTATGGTCCAAGGTATATTGGGGACACTACATTATGCAATTACAGGCATTTTAATCGGGTTCATTTACGGCCAAGAGACAAACGAAACTGAACTATATCAGATGGGGCACTATCTGTAAACTCTTCTGGCGAGACGATATCCCATTTCACCTCTTCAGTTAAAAAGGTCAAAACACCCGTGACATGGCCCTATGCAAACGCAATATTGAAATCTTGGATCACCTGTTTTTGGGGAGCATTGTCGCAATCGACAAGTGTCGAAAAGGTTAAGTTAGTCATCATTTGAGAAGGCCGCCTTTTCAATGTCTGCTATGACCAGTCGCTTCATGGTTAACACTGCATTCATAGCACGCTCAGCGCTAGCTTTGTCGTCCGAGTTTAGTAGCTTAATCACTGGGCGAGGCACGATCTGCCAAGATAAACCGAACTTGTCTTTAAGCCAGCCACACATGCTTTCTTGACCGCCATCGGCCGTAAGTGCCTGCCAAAGCTTGTCTGTTTCTGCTTGATCTTCGGTTTCAACAACAATGGACGCCGCCTCATTGAACTGAAAATTTGGCCCACCGTTCAGAGCCTGATACGGTACGTCATCCAACGTGAACTCCACAATGAGCGGCGCTTCGTTTGTCGTCAGATCCGTTTTAATCGAAGAATTGGGAATGAGTGAGGTATAAAATTGAGCTGCTTCTACCCCGTTTCCGTTAAACCAAAGGCATGTGGATACTTTTGAATTCATAGTATCAGTAGATCCAAATTTGGCGTTTTTGGCGATTTTCAGTCGAGATTGCAGGGATTTTGGAGTCATTTATTCAGATTTCGGTTACAGAAAACAACCTATTTCATATCTGAAAATCGCCCAAATCTAACGCAAAAACTAGATATCGACCGGCAAATTTGTATTTATGTCAACTGTTTAGCCAGAATTCTCTCTCAAAACCTGAAATTTGGATCTACTGAGTCTGTTTCCTTACACTCAGCGTGCGAAAAATAGCATACCTTGCTAGAACCAGTAGTCAGCGACACAGCGGCCGTCTCGCGGCAAGCCTTCAAATGTGTCGAGCCCATCAAAATGGTCGATAGGTATCTGTGCCACAGCATCAGGTTCAGCGAGACAAAGGTTAACGGCAATGCGGCGGTGCCCTTGATCATCAGCGTGCTGCGCACGCCAGAAGGCGACGCAACCGCAGACAGAACAGAAATGGAACTCAATCGCCTTGCCGCGGACGTAGGGTTGAGTCTTGCCAGAGACCTTTATGCCTTCGTCCTCGTAGTCATATGCCCAAAGTACGCCGTAACGGCGGCATACAGTGCAGTTGCAGGCGGTTGCGCCGTCTGGCTGGCCTTCAAACTGCCATTGAACTGCGTCGCAGTGACAGCTCCCGTGGATCATCTCCGTTTTCCCTCCCCATTTATTTTGTCTATCGCTCGTTCACGCGCGAGATGCAGCATTCTCTTAAACCTAACTTTCGCATCACGGGCAAAATAAAGCAGCATAAGGAAGCGGCGCTGCTTTATTTTGCCTGGGTACATGCGCTTGTTATTTGCCTTTTTCTTCAGTCAAATCTTTACCGTTCGTTCCAGCCCTTTCCGATGAGAATCTTCGGCATACACTTTTCAATGCGTGCAGTTTTGGTTTTTGATTGTTTCGCCGATGTGAAATGTATCAGATAGCCGCGCTGCCGCCCTGGTGTGAGGGCAGAAAAGGCTTCTTCAAAATCGGGGTTCGCTTCAAACATTTGAATCAGCTCCTCCGGATATTCCAGTGGCACATCATTGCTGACGTCACTTTTCTTGCCGGAGTTTTCAAGCTCGATGGCTTCCTGAATGTAGCGAAGAATAGCAGGTTTCAGCGTAGCAACTGTTTCCACATTCGTAAATCGAATGTACCGGGCAAATCTGGAGTTTTCACCAGGCTTTTCTAAAACATTTTCAGG
This sequence comes from Chloroflexi bacterium TSY, assembly GCA_019217005.1. The sequence continues at coordinate 31,351 of JAHBNG010000019.1, read as the reverse complement.
GTCCTTCATTAGTGCCCCCCGAAAGAATGAAATTGTCACACTTTCCTTGAGTGCACTCAGCATTAGGATGTTTTTACCGTTATGTGTATAGCAGGGCGCACCCCATTTTAATTCTTCGGTTAACCTTGACTCCTGAAGTATTCCTCTAAGCAAACGAAGTTCTTCATCCCAAGATTGTACTTTGCACTGTGGCGTACCACCGAACTCGCATCGGCCACAACCACTTTCCAAATATTGATCGACGTTTTCTGGTTTTACAGACATACCTTATCTACTCTTTGTGGGCATTTTGCTAAATTTAAGCGCTCGTCTTTCGAAGTTCGTTATCTTTTTGTTGTTTTGTATTTGCGGTTTTGGTTAAGCTCCATGTAACTTAACCGGCGGGTAGCCAGTAGGCAGTGAGTTTCTACTCGCTCATGAGAGCCTCGCAAGTAGGTCGACCAGCTTCTTGCCCATCATCTTCCAGCCATAAAACGCACCGCCGAATTCCTGCTTCTGGTCCGGCTTGAAACCCGACTGCACAAGGGAAAGGCGCGTGCCCGACTCTGTTGGTGTGAGCGTGAAGGTCACGACGGTATCGATTTCGCCAACAACCCACGTATAGCTGAGCTTCCAAGGCGGATTGTTCTCAATGAACCGGCAATTTACAATGCCGTCCCAACCGGGCTGCGGCTGCGCTTTGAAGGCAAACGCCGAGCCCAGCTCTCGCTTTGCATCAATAACGGGAAGCAGCCACTCCGCGAGAAGGTCGGGGTCTGTGAGTGCACGCCACACCTTTTCAGGCGGGTGATGTAAGTCGAATTCAAGCGAAATAGAGTCCGTGTAGGATTGTGCACGCTTGTCTGTGGAAGTCATTCGTCCATTTCCTCCAGCAGTTGTTCAAGGCGATCGACGCGCTCCGTCCAGAAGGTGCGGTAGTGTGCGATCCAGTCGAACAGTGGCTTCATCCCGCGCGGCTCCACTCGGTAGTAGACGCAACGCCCTTCACGCCGACTTATTACCAAGCCAGCATCTTTCAACGCAGCGAGATGCTGCGAAACCGCCGGTTGTGAGATGTCGAAACGCGCCGTCAGGTCTTTCACTGCTGCTTCACCCCGTGTGAGCGACTCGAAGATCGACCGCCGACTAGGGTCCGCCAGCGCCTGGAAGATCTTGGTTTCAGCCGTAGTCGTGTTCTGCATGCATAAAGCATAAGCCACCACTTATAAATTGTCAAGTTTGGGTTGCTGAGCCGTCACCTGTTAATTTTAAAAGAATCATCGGAATCGCAAAAATTGAAGTTTAGTCCAAGCCCGCTGCGCTTCATTGTCTGGTATCAACAACAGTTCTCGTCCTGTGTGGGAGTGTGTCCCAAAGTGTGTAAATGCAGCGATTCTCTGACTGAACGGTGTTCATTTACACACTTTGTAGTACACACTCTCCTGCGTTGAGCGAGAAGATAGGTCGGATCCGAACTGCACTAGCCGCAGCTTTTGTGGCTGATAAACTTCGCAATCTGCAATTGTGGCTTGGTCGTGCTGGGGTAAGCTTTCTCGTTGTGGTGTTTGGTTCTCTTGTGGAAGGTGTTGAAGGTGCAGACGTTTTTGGGCCTACCGACCAAGTTCACCGGGCACGCAACTCAATGCGATGAATGCTTGAATAATCAAGAAGCGTAAACAAAGGAGACGACGTTGAAAAGCCAAAAGACGAGCGTGCTCCGGTGCAACGTATTGTTATACGACATCTAACGCTGCAAATTGATCAAAACCTCGTGGGTCTCACCGAACAGATCAACACGACGGGTAATATCAAGCGATATGTCGGGAAGCACGTTAACATTCGGTAGCTTCTTGCTCATCAACCACCTGAGTTTTCGGCGAAGTCCTTGAACCGTTTCATGAAGGTAAACGTCTGCTTCTTGAACATACCGGGCATGAAGAAAGCCATAATCTTCATGAAGCCGCTGCATCGGAATTCGCTGTCGAGAATCCACTTGGTCTTGCCCACGCCGATATCGACGAAACGGTTCTCGATGAGGTTCCAGACGCCGTCCGCTTCATAGGTCGCAGAGAACTGGTCAGGGTAGTTGTGCACAGTAATGGTCTCGATCATCTCGACTTCGCGCCGGCCCATCTTGTGAACCTGCCTTGACTTCGCTCCTACTTCACGCGGCTTATCTCCGCCGAGGGGCTCGAAACTGACAAGGTCTGGCTGCCATTTGGCGAGGTTTTGGGTGTCGAGGAACAGTTCGATGATCCGCTCTCGTGGCAGGTCAATATCGAGTTCGAGTTGGTAGCGCATGGCTTGCTCCGTGGTCGTGAGTGCTCCTAATCTTAAACATGTTCAACATAGCATCGGGTCGATTTCGAGTGCAATACGTCTGATCAATTGTCTGCAACGGGCGCAGATCGGTCATTAAGCGATTTTCGTTCTTGACACAAGTCCATAATACATCATATATTATAGTTCTCAAACCGTCATGGGCGATAGTTCCTCAACCAAAACAAGGCTAGGGGGAAATCCCCTAACCTTGCCTCTGAACGTGGTGCCCCCGCTCCGACTCGAACGGAGATGCCCATACGGGCACAAGCCCTCAACCTGCTGTGTATACCAATTCCACCACGGGGGCGTATTTGAATTATTGATGGACCAAGTACAGCTATCAAATTCCATTTTTCTTGTAATCCAAAACGGATTGCTGTACTCATGTACAATATTCAGAGTATACCTAAATGAAAGTATATCGTCAAGAAATTGAACGGTTGTTTCACCACGTAACGATTGAACGTTCAGGTTGGTTGTGGTATGCTTACTTTATTCTTGTCTAATGCACCCTTGTCCAATACACTGATCGAGGCGCCACTTAAACGTCGGACAATAGAATCGTCTTCTATCGAGGGACAATTGTTCGAAGTTTAAACGAAGTGGCTATGAGGTGAATTGTGATGCCTGACCTGTCAACGCTCGTTGCCGATCTTGCGCAACAAGCTATCCATCATCATCAACAGATGGGATACCCTTTCGTGACGTTGAGCTATGCTCAAAGCTTGGATGGATCAATTGCAGCAGTTCCAGGACAGCCGACAACTTTGAGTTCTCATGAATCTTTACAGTTAACGCACTCGCTTCGCGCGGTACATGATGTAATTCTGGTTGGCATCGGAACGATATTGGCTGATAATCCACGTTTGAATGTCCGGTTGGCAACTGGGAAAAACCCAAGACCCGTTGTCGTTGATAGTCAACTGCGCTTGCCACCAGATGCTCGCCTCTTTCAGGTCCACAAGACAGTCTGGGTTGCCACAGCGCAACCAGATCCGAGACGATTGGCCAAGTTTTCAGAAAACGACGCACGTTTTCTGCCGTTATCGGATGAGAGTGGGCGAGTGGATTTGCATGCTTTACTGAAACAGTTGGGAAAAGAGGGCATTTGCTCGATTATGGTAGAAGGCGGTTCGCAGATCTTGACCAGCTTTTTGACACAGAAGTTGGCTGACTATGTTGTTGTAACAATTGCACCGACTTTTCTAGGCGGAATGCCCTGTATCTGCTCACCAAGCCAAAAACAACCATCTGACTCTCAAAGCTTTCCTCGCTTGGATGACATTGTCTATACACAAGTAGGTACGGATATGGTCGTCTGGGGAAGAGCCAAGTAAGAACCTATCCGAAAAGTGGTTGTGAGTTCGACCGGTTTCCCGAGCGAGAATACAACGTCACAGAACTTTTCGGATAAGTACTAAGAGTGTTGGCCCATCTATGGAAAAGGTCTTTCTTACAGAAAGTGTGCAAGTAGGTGATTAAACTGCCGACATTCCAGGAAGTTGCATACGTCCGTCTGATGAGCGAAGAGTGTTTATGAAGCAAAGAAAGTCACGTACAGGCGTTTACTTTGAAGCACCGGGTCAGATCGCGATTCGACAAGATGCGATTCCGAAATTAGAATCGCATCAAGTTCTTGTCTGGACACTTCTATCGGCCATCAGCCCTGGAACAGAAATGCTCTTTTATCGAGGCCAAGTTCCTCAGGAATTGCGTATTGATGCGACGATTCCTGGATTGATGGATCAAGTGAGCTATCCACTGAAATATGGCTACGCCGCAGTTGGTCATGTGATTGACGTCGGCGGAAGCGATCTTGATAGCTGGATTGGCCGCCTGGTCTTCGCCTTCAATCCTCACGAAAGCCACTTTGTTACAGAGCCCAGCCAATTGCTCCTCGTCCCAGATGGTCTTTTACCAGAGCAGGCAGCTTTCCTGCCTAATATGGAATCGGCCATTAACTTTGTGATGGATGGCCGACCTCTCGTGGGAGAACGGGTTGCTGTTTTTGGGCAGGGAATTGTGGGTCTCTTAACGACATTTATTTTAGGCCATTATCCATTGGGCAGATTCGTGGTAATCGACGAATTTGAACGACGCAGAGAGCTTGGCTCTGCTTTCGGAGCGATGGATGCGATGACGTCCACCGCAGCATTGCATCGACTCTCTGATTTTGATCTCGTTTATGAGCTATCTGGCAATCCAACGGCACTCGATCAAGCCATTGCCGTAACAGGCTATAGTGGACGCGTCGTGATTGGTTCGTGGTATGGGCAAAAGCAAGCTCAACTAAATCTTGGCGGTGACTTTCACCGCAGCCGCATTCGTTTAATGAGTAGCCAAGTAAGTACGATTGACCCGACTGTCAGCGGACGTTGGGACAAAGTGCGACGTCTGGATCTTGCGTGGCAAATGTTACAAGAGTTGGATTGCTCCCAGTTGATTACACATCGTTACCCAATTGCACAAGCTGCTGACGCCTATGTGCTGATTGACCAACAACCAGAAGAGCTCGTTCAAGTGCTGTTAATATATCAAGATTAAACGAAGGAGCATCCAGTATGTATACTCTCGCAGCCAAGCGTGATTTTGTCGCCCAACACTTTCTGATCGGCGGTGATTGGGGGCCAGAAAATTTCAAACACTCACATCACTACTATTTGGAATTACAGTTAGAGGGGAAAGAGCTGGATCAACACGGTTACATGGTCGATATTGTGGATGTGGAAGAGAATCTAGAAGCAATTGTCGCCCATTATCGTGATCAGACGCTCAATGATCAACCGGAATTTGCTGGACTCAATCCAAGCATCGAGCATTTTACACGCATTATCTGCCAAACACTGGCTGAACGTATTCAAGCTGACAATTTAGACGCCCTAACAGTACGAATTTGGGAAAATGAGATCGCGTGGGCGTCGTATCGGCTGGAGTTACAGCAGAGCAGATAAAGCCAAACCAAATTGGTTCAACAGAATAGAGCATGACACACAAGCTGATTTACACAAATGATGATGTCTTGGGAATGCTCGACAGATTGCTGCAGAACCGTCAAGAGCCGTGGTGGGACAAGTTTTTCGCCGATCGCAACAGGCCGTGTCCTTTTTTCGTTGAGAGAAGATAAATGAAGTTGAGAACCTTATGATCACTTCAAAATATGACTTTATCGCAAAACCGATCACCCAAGGACCAAAACACCACTTCTTTGGCTATTACGACATCTCGCCCTGGAATCAGGCACAGACTCATTATCTTGTTCTAGAGACCGATTTCCACGAACGGGCAGTAGAGCAGAACGACGAAGCCACTGTTGCTCTTGTCGAAACCACTGCAGGCCATATCAAGCCGATCAGCCAAACCAGAGCGTTTAACCTTCAACAAGGGTCAATGATGCATTGGATCGATGTGGGGTTTGGAGAAGAGATTACACACAATGATTGGGAGGATGGAGCCTTGGTTTCGCGGGCAATTAACCCGGAGACGGGTTCACAGCGAACCATCCACGGTGCCATTGCGGCCATCTCGCCCACGAAACCGATTGCGATCGGCCTCAACTTTGCCCGCATGAGGTATTGTCGGAAGGTTGTTGGATACGCCAATGATCATTATCAAACAGAAACGTTGATTCCGCGCCCAACAGATGACGGCCTCTTTCTTCTCAATTTGCAGACAGGTGCGTCTCGCTTGCTCCTTTCGCTGGCAGATCTCACGGAGATATTGGCTGTGCCCGAGTTGCTCAACCAACCTCACTGGTTCAATCATGTCCTCTTTAACACAGACGGTAGTCGTCTCTTATTTTTCTGTCGCGTCGCCAAGCCTGAGGGAGGTCATCTGTCATCGCTCTGGACAATCAATCCAGATGGCACGGAACTTGACTGCCAAATTCCCTTCGGCAATCGAGTCTCCCACTTTGCGTGGCAAGATCCAGAACGGATCATTGTGACGACAGACGCAATCGGTGATATGCAGTTCGTTTGCCTGTTAGATCGTCAACAGACCATCACGCCCTTTGGCAAGGGCCTCTTTCCTCCTGATGGCCATTTTGGCTTTTCACCAGACTATCGCTGGATCGTCTGTGATACCTATCCGAACAATCCGCAACGTCTCGCCCGTCTGTTCCTTTACGACGTTGCCGGAAATACAATGACAACGATCGGCGAGTTTCGTCATGCACCGCATATTACAGGTGATTGGCGCTGCGATCTCCATCCGCGTTGGTCTCCCGATGGGTCGATGGTTAGTTTTGATTCGGTTCACGAAGGGTCACGGCAGGTATATGTGATTGACCTAAGCAAAATAGTCAACTAGAATCCAAGATGAAAATACGATCATCACTCATTGATCGTCGTCATCGACACAATTACTAGGCGAAAGTACAATCTATTCCCAAAACTATCGTTTCGCCTGTACAAGCTCGATACTCACCCCATCAGGTGTTTCAAGGTAAGCCAGACGAGAACCCGGTGAAAACTCGTGGGGCTCAACCGAGAATGTCGCGCCTTTTTGCTTGAGATTGTCACAGAACTCATCAAGATCTCCACGCACAGTGAAAGCAAAGTGATCCATGCCCCACTCATTGTGGCTGACGAAATCATTGAAGGATTGTAGCTTCTTGGGATTGCTCGGCTGTTCGCCCGCTCTTTGGCCACGAATGAGGATGGTTATCCCATCGAAGGCGACAGCGATTTGCGGTGCATCCCGAATTTCAAAGACGCCGGTCACTTCGCCGCCTAGCACGTTTACATACCACGATGCAGTCGACTCAGGATCTGCACTAATGATGTGGATATGTTCAAAGACGATTCTGGTTTTATTCGTCATGGTATTCCTCTCTTTAGATTCTCGCAAATACGAATTTTACTATTTTCGTATTTTATACCGCACGAGTTTATAAATTTAAAATCAATTCGCACAGTTTTAGTCGGGTGAAGAAGACAAATTAATTTTAAATTTATGGCTGTGCTCAGTATAATTTTCAAAAGCACAAATGACGTTTGACAAGCCAACTACGCTAAATTAAACTACCCAAGTGCGCATCCAAAAAGTCAATCTCCAATCGATGCAAACAGCCACTGTATCGGACATCCCACTTCTATGGGCAGAACCGACACAGGTCGCCAACCGCAAGCTAGTCATCTGGCTGCCTGGCTTCACGGACAGCAAAGAGGCCGTCCGCGAATATCTGCGCGAGCTGGCTGTGGCTGGCTATGTGGCCCTCAGTTTCGATCCCGTTGATCATGGTGAGCGGAGCCGAACATCAGAACAGGAAGTCATCGATCCGACAGATGGGAGTTTTCGCAGTCCCACCAACGGACATGTGTATCGCCATTTCTGGTCGATCCTGGCGGAGACGGCGGCAGAAGTTCCGTCGATTATTGAATGGGCAGTGGCCGAATTGAACGTGGCGTCATCGGTGGGGATGGGTGGTATTTCGATGGGCGGGAATATTGCCGTGGTGGCCGCGGCGCAGGATCAGCGGATCGTTGTCGTAGCGGCTGCGCTGGCGGAGGCGGATTGGTTACGCCCCGGATCGACGATACCGCTGAGCGCACCGAATACCTACGTCCAGGCCTGTTATGATCGGTGCAATCCACTCACCAACTTGGCACACTACCAACACTGTCCGGCTCTATCATTCCAGTGTGGCGCTGACGATCGGTTGATACCGCCCGGCGGCGCACAACGGTTCGTGCAGTCGCTTGCGGCAATCTATGCTGAATGTCCCGAGAGGCTGGAGATCATACTCGAGGATGGCGTAGCGCATCAATTCACTCAGACGATGTGGCGCAATGCACTCAGATGGTTCGCACGATTCTTATAAGGGGATATTCACGGTCTTTGATTTGTTATAACGCATGGGCGGGAGGACTTTAATGGAAGCGTTCGGCATAATGGGAATGGCCCTTGGCGCCATTGGAATGACCTTTGGGATCATTTCTTGGGGTCTTATAGGCAGCTTGCGGAAAGAGTTTGAAGATTTGAAGAAGAACCTAGAGGACTCTGGCGTCCTAAAAGAGCAAACGGAATCTGAGGATAAATAGATTCTACTGGTTGCCAAACAAACTGCTGCAACCAACGACAGCAATACTCAGTAGATAAACATGCGGTGAGCCAACACAACAGGGGATGAAAAATGTGTTAAAGTGTGGTGGCAGCCGCCGAACAGAAATCGGGAAAGGTCCGTGGTCAAGTAAAGAACGCTCAGTAGCTAGATTGGTGTACACCGACGCACCACGGGATGTGGACGTTCCTCGGGACGAAACACGCAGGGCAGACTGTGCTCACAATCGGGTACACATAAGCGGCTGCGAAAGGAAAGGAAGATGGAAGTGATGTTTCCGAAGTGCAGCGGCCTGGATGTTCACAAGCGGATGGTAGTGGCGTGTGTGGTAGATGAATCAGGGAGGATGGAGCAGGTGCGCAAGCGATTTGGGACAACGACGGTCGAGTTGGAGGGGTTGAGGTCGTGGCTGTCGTCGTATGGGATCACGCATGTGGCGATGGAGTACGGAGTGTATTGGAAACCGATCTACAATGTGTTGCATGAGCATTTTGAGGTCTGGATTGTGAATGCCCGCCATCTGGCACAGGTGCCTGGTCGCAAGACGGATGAGAGCGATGCGGCCTGGATCACGAAACTGATGAGTTATGGACTGCTGGAGCGCAGTTTCATTCCAGATGTGGAGCAAAGGGACTTGCGAGACCTGACGCGCTATCGGACGCGTCTCTTGCAAGAGAAGAGTGCGGCAGTCAATCGCCTGCATAAGGTGTTGGAAGATGCCAACGTCAAGTTGGGATCGGTGGTCACGAGCATCCAAGGTGTATCGGCACGCCAGATGATCGAGGCCCTGATTGCAGATGAGATGGACCCAGAAGCCATGGCTGACTTGGCACAAAAGCGGCTGCGGGCCAAGATTCCCCAGTTGGTTGATGCGTTGACGGGACTGGTCCGTCCTCATCATCGTTTTATGCTGCAAGAAGTTCTGCATCATCTCGATCACCTGAATGTACGCATTGATGCCCTCAATCAACAGATTGGGGTCCTCATGGCTCCGCATGCTGACCTCATCGCACGCCTAGATGCCATTCCCGGTGTGGGGCGAGTCGTCGCCGAGATAATTCTGGCGGAGATCGGTCCCTCGGTCGAAAGCTGGCCCTCAGCTAAGAAACTGGCCTCCTGGGCTTGTGTCTGTCCTGGCAACAACGAATCGGCGGGCAAACGCAAGAGTGGTCGCCGACGAAAGGGCCAGAAATGGTTAGTCACCGCCCTCCTCTCGCACCAAGGACACCTATCTCGCCGCACAGTTCCACCGTCTCAAGGCACGACGCGGAGCCAAGCGGGCAGCTATTGCCGTGGCCCATTCCATCTTGACCATCGTCTATCATCTCATCGACAAGCCCGATGCCGTCTTTGAAGAACTCGGCGGCGACTTCTTTCTCAAACGACGCAAGGAGCATGCACAAGCCGGCGCACTCAAAACCCTCGAGTCCCTCGGCTTCAAGGTTTTCTTGGCACCGACCGCCTAAGTACGGTGCTCACTACAACTGATTTGCGTTGGGCACAGGCAACGACGCCACCCACTCTGGCGGGTCAACTTGGACCCGCTTCTTATTCAACGCGGCCTTTAACCCCTCTCTCTTCTCTTGCTGCCCTTTTTTTCAGGGCAGACCGCAGTGGAGTCGCCATGCATGGCGACTCCACTGCGGTCTACTGATACTTAAATCTTCACCTGAGGCGAGCATTAGCTCTACTGAGCACTGCCATAGCTTTAAAATAAATTTGACCGATTTCAGTCGAGTAGAACAGTCGAATTTATTTTAAAAATATAAGCTAGTGCGATATCTAAAGGAGAATCGATGAAGCCCTGTCCAGAATGCAATTCAGACAAAGTATATCGCTACAAGAAAACGATTGACGCTGAAGGAGGACACGGTCCAGACTTACTGCCAAAATTGGCATCAGGTTGGTTTTCTTCTGCCAAATTCCTCCCCGTGGTGAGTGTGGGTACGTAAGGTTTTATGCATCGAAAGAAGCGTTGGACAAGCTTAAAACGTCGGAGCATTGGATACAAGTATGAGTTCTAAGATAGTGTGTCCTAAAGTGTATAAATGAACCCTTTGACACAGGCTATTCTATTAGTATAGGTCGTTGGGGTGTATTGTATAATTGCAACCATGAGTACGCCAATTTTAGCTACGAAACTCTACATCCCCCCTCAGCGGCCGAACCTCGTCCTTCGCCCCCACCTGATGGAGCGGCTGAACGAAGGTCTAGGTCAAAACCAGGGGTTTGGTCACAAACTGATCCTCATCTCTGCCCCAGCTGGCTTTGGCAAGACCACACTGGTCAGTGAATGGGTGGCCAATTGCGAGCGACCGGTCGCATGGCTGTCGTTAGACGAAGGGGATAATGACCCTACCCGCTTTCTGGGTTACCTTGTCGCTGCCTTGCAGACAATTATGGTGAACATTGGCGAAGAGGTATTGGGCCTGCTCCAATCCTCCCAGTCACTGCCAACCGAATCGATACTGACGGTGTTGCTGAATGAGATCGCCATCGCTCCGGACAAATTCATCCTCGTCCTGGATGACTAACCACGTACTTGACGCCAAAGCAGTTGACGATGCCCTGATCTTCCTCTTGGAGCACCTGCCGCCCCAGATGCATCTGGTCATTGCCACCCGTGAAGATCCGCCACTCCCTCTGGCTCGATACCGCGTGCGCGGCCAGCTGACCGAGCTGCGATCTGCCGATTTGCGTTTTACGCCTGCTGAAGCCGCTGAATTTCTGAACCAGATGATGGACTTGAACCTCTCAGCAGAAGAGATCACTGCCCTGGAAGCCCGTACCGAAGGTTGGATTGCTGGGCTGCAAATGGCAGCCCTTGCCTTGCAAGGGACACTCTCTACGCAGGGGCGTGCCGATACCACCAGCTTTATCCAGGCGTTCACCGGCAGCCACCATTTCATCCTTGACTATCTGGTCGAAGAAGTTCTGCAACAGCAGCCCGAACGTGTCCGCAGCTTCTTGCTGCAAACGTCTATTCTCGACCAATCAAGTGGTCCACTGTGCGATGCCGTTACTGGGCAGAAAGATGGTCGAGAGATGCTGGAGGCCCTGAAGCGCGGCAACCTGTTTGTCATTCCGCTCGATGAGAATCGTCAGTGGTACCGCTATCATCACCTCTTTGCCGAGGTTCTGCAAGCACGCTTGATGGAGACACAGCCTGAGCAGGTATCAAACCTGCATCAGCGGGCAAGCGTCTGGTATGAGCAGAACAATTTGCCGTCCGCTGCGATCCGCCACGCGCTGGCCGCTGCAGATTTCGAGCGCACTGCAGGCTTGCTCGAGCCAACATGGCGAGCAATCGACAGAAATCACCAAAACGCCACGGTGCTTGGCTGGCTAAAGGCACTCCCCGACGAACTGATCCGCAACAGACCCGTGCTCTGCGTTGCGTATGCCTGGTCGTTACTGAGCGCTGGGGAGTTGGAGGCCGCCGAGCCTCGCTTGCGCGACGCTGAACAATGGCTGGGCGTCGCGACGGACCCGACGGCTGACACGAGTGAGCGACCAGAAATTCCATCATCAGAGGTGACGGTCACAGAGATGAAATCCCCAGGGATGATCGTTGTCGATGAAGACGAGTTTCGGTCGTTGTCAGCGACCGTAGCTGGTGCTCGTGCTTATCTGGCGCAGGCTCTCGGTGATGTGCAAGGTAGTATGAGATATGCTCGGCGGGCACTTGACCTCCTCCCAGAGGACGACTATCATGAGCGCGCAATTCCCGCTACGCTTCTGGGGCTTGCCTCCTGGGCGGGCGGAAATCTAGAGACTGCTCACCGCTCCTTTGCCGATGTAAGAGATAGTTTTCTGCTGGCCGGCAAGGCGCGTGACGCGATCGAAATCGGATATGTCTTGGCAGACATTCGGATAGAACAAGGTCGTCTCCACGAGGCACTGAATACATATCAGCGGTCACTGCAGCTTCCCACAGAGCTGGGTGAACGTACACTGTGGGGAATGGCGAATCTGTACATGGGGCTGGGTGAGTTACACTGTGAGTGGGGCAATCTGGAAACTGCCAGAGAGTACCTACTGCGTAGTGAGGAAGCAGGTAGGCAGGCCGCGTTACCGGATTGGCAGCATCGTCTGTGTATCGCTCAGGCTCGCATAAAAAAGGTAGAGGGTGACTGGGATGGTGCGCTCGACCTGTATCACAAGGCGGAGCGCCTCTATTATAGAAGCCCTCTCCCCGATGTGCGCCCCATTGCCGCGTTAAAGACCCAAGTGTGGATTGCCCAAGGTCAGTTGACCAAAGCCTTGGGGTGGGTGCGTGAACGAGACCTGTCTGCTCATGACGACCTCAGCTATCTGCGCGAGTTCGAGCACATCACCTTGGCTAGAGTTCTCATCGCGCAGTATAAACGGGACCAACCCGATGGTTCCATTCACGAGATAGTGGAATTACTGGCGCGCCTTTTGCAAGCAGCAGTGGCAGGGGAGCGTATGGGAAGCGTGATTGAAATCCTCGTGCTGCAGGCAATCGTTCACGAAACGCAAGGCGATTTGCCGCCGGCGCTTGCCGCTCTGGAGCGTGCCCTGACGCTGGCTGAACCGGAGGGCTACGTTCAACTCTTTGTAAACGAAGGCGAGGCCATGATGACACTGCTGCGCGAGGCCATGAAACAGGGTATCGCCTTGAATTATGTTCGTCAATTGTTGGTAGCGTTTGGGCAGATGTCGGCTTTGAAGGAGACGAATGACAGTCCCTCCATCACTCAGCCTTTAATCGAGCCCTTGAGTGAACGTGAGCTTGACGTGCTCAGACTGCTGGGGACGGAATTAAACGGCCCAGAAATTGCCCGCGAATTATCCGTGTCTCTAAACACCATGCGTACCCACACCAAAAACATTTACAGCAAGCTTGGAGTGACCAGCCGTCGGGCGGCCGTCCGCCGCGCGGCCGAACTCGATTTGGTATGATGAAAACGATCCTGTCGTTTTTTTAGTTACTCTCACCACCTCCTGGGTTATCAATCACCACGTCAATCACCACATGTGGTGATGACGCCTCACCACATTCATTTGTATCCTCTGGTCGAAAAAAATCGAAACAGGGCTCAAAATAAACCCTCTTTTACACCTTTGGGACCATTCCTTTTCCTTGGGTTATCGCTACAATGATCGGCATGAATGTTTATAAGATTTGCGTAGATAACGTGCTCGATTCATCTTGGAGAGGCAACAAATACAGTGAATATCTCTTCCCCCAAGCCAACTCACATCGAACATCTGCTCTTGACGATTGCGTCCATTCTGATCATCATGCTAATTTTTCTGGCTTCATTGATCTTGGGCCAGCAGATAGTCCAGGCTGACGGCATCGTCGACCCAAACGTACAGATCACCGATGTCGGCCTGATCAGGGACGCAGGTAAACCGGACGTGGCCAATGCAGGCGACACTGTCTATGCCGTCTGGATGGACGACCGTCGCAAGCTGAATCGCGACGAAGTATACCTGGCCAAATCCACTGACGGCGGAGCCTCGTGGAGTGCCAACACCCGCATCAGCAATCTAGATTATGATATAGAAACAGACGATCCGGCGATCGCTGTCCATCCTGATGGCTCCCTTTGGGTCATCTGGTACCTTCGCTATCGCGAAGGGAATAACAAAGTCAACGATATACGCCTTGCTCGTTCTATAGACGGCGGGCTGACTTTTGACCAGACTACTCTTATTTCAGGTAACCCCAGTTCCCGCGACCTGCATGATCCCAAACTAGCCATCGACCAGATAACTGGACGTATCTACGTGCTTGTCCACGTGTTAAACGAACAGGGAACCAAGGATGGATATGACTTGATTCTAACGAGCTTCGATGGTGACAGGCAAAATCTTCAGCAGGTAGTCGTCAACGATTTGTCCGGCGCAGGCCGTGTCCCTCAATTCCGCGGTCCGCGCATGAGCTTAAGAGCCGACCACGGAACGGTCTGTGTAGCCTGGGAAGACAGGCGCGCGCTCGTTTTGCCATCCACGGAAGCTGCTCGACTGATGGTGGGCGGACCTTTGGCCCCAACCAGGCGTACAGCGGTCCAGATGCGAGCTTCCCTGAACTGGGGTTGGCCCCCGACGGCAGGCTTTACGTAGGCTATTATCATGTCAACGACCCTCGCCAAAACATTCAGATACGACACTCAACCGATAGTGGAATGACTTGGAGCGAACCGCGCCCGGTGACCAACCTCAGCGGTGACCTTCATGTCTCCGACTGGGATATGATAGTGGATACCAATGGCCAAATTGTCCTGCCCTGGGTACGCTACAGCAGAAGTACGTTGTCGCAGAAGAGTGATCTCATCCTTTCGACGTCACTAGATGGTGGTCAGAACTTTGCTACCGTCCAAGTGGAGGATGAGCAGGGAAAACGACCAGCGACATCTGAACAGCGACACATTGCAGTTACCATCGAAAGTACGGGCAACGAAACCCGTGCTTGGCTGGCGTGGCAAGACGACCGTAATCACCCTAAACAGATTTGGTCTGCACATGTCAGATTAGATAGCAGCCCGCCCACCGCGCCCGGTAACGTACAGGCCACACCAGCGGATGGTGCCATTCGGCTCACGTGGACGTCGTCATCTGATGAAAGTGGCATTCGGGGTTATCGCGTCTTTCGTGGGGTGACTCGCGGCGGACCCTATAGCGAGATCACGCGTAAATTCGTAGAAGGGAACTCATTTGTCGATGTTGAATTGGACAACGCGCGCTACTTTTATCAGCTTGTCGCCATCGATGGAAATGGTATCATTGGGCCGCGTTCGGGCGAGGCAGATGCCGCGGCTGATGCACGAGGCACGGATTTGCCCTTCAGCGGCACGATTGTCTACGAGATAAACAAGGAGATTCGAGCACGTACGTTCGCCAACTTAGGCATGGAACAGACGCTAGCCGCTGGCCGAAAGCCACACTTCTCCAACGATGGCGCCAACCTCTACTATTACGATGATGCGGCCATTCGCATACGCTCTATGTCTACCGGCAGCACAGGCACATTTGTGCAACACGATAAACTGCTCGACTATGACATTGCAACAAATGCACAGTACTTCGCCAGCACTGTGGGGCGGCAGTTTGTAACGCCCAATGTCATCCCGGGCGTCTGTCGCGTGGCCGAACCGCACTTTGGCACAGCCCTGCAGATGCTGGTTCAAGCCAGATCTACCTTAGGCAACGATATCGCTCTCTCTGCCGATCAGCACTGGCTCGTCTATCGCAATGAAGGATTCTGCAACAATGCTGGTTTTGGCGTTTATGAGCCAGCCAACGTCTGCATTGTCAATCTGATCAACAACACAAAGGATTGCTTGCAAGGTGCCGACTATCGCAACCCTGACTTTGCGCCCAACGGCCACACGTTGGCCTTCTCTGCCAACTTGACGGGGCAACGCGAAATCTGGTTGGCCGATGTGGCGAATGATGGCAACCTCCACAACTACAGACAACTGACCAACGGCCCAGCCGGTCAGCCATCTCTAGGGCCCTCATGGTCCACCACTGGGGAATGGATCATCTTTCAGCGGCATTTAGATACAGGAGAAAACGCAAATTGGCGACTCTTTGTCGTGAAGGCTGATGGGACGACGCTGCGTGCGCTGAATGTAACCGGCCAAGCACCGGCCTGGTCGAACCGTCGCACCTCGACCCCGGTTGACCCAGCACCGACCTCGACAGTAGTGCCGACAACAAATCCAACTGTCATTCCGACCTCAACACCGGAACTGGTGGCAACGCCAACGCCCGATGTAGACAATTTAGTAACGGAACAGACGTTCTTGCCCTTAGTTCAGCGGTGAATATTATACCGCGGAGCAATTGAATACGACACTCTGAGGATAATAATTTTTATTAGAAAGGAGGATTAGCATGAAATTTAAAAGTCCAGTAGTCTCTATGATCATCATTTCTCTGATTGGTGCCTTGGCGATACTTGTCGCCTCAAAATTGTTGGCGGGACACGAATCAGCCCAAACCGTCACTTGGATTATCATTGCGATTTGGTGGGTTCCTTTCTCGATTATAGCGGTGCGCGCGAATGATGAACAATCAAAGGATGAATAGGCGCTCGATTTGACCTGGGCAAACCGTGCGCCCGTACCCTGTTCCCCACATTTTTCATTCCACGTGGGATATTTAACCTGAGTTCGGAGTTTGAAAAGAGCCCCGGTTTCTACGCCTCTTTAATCAAACCCCCGAATTGGGGTTATTTACCAATCAAATCCACTTCTTCCAAACCGTCATAGGCCCTTACGGGATCAATTTCGACAAAAAGTTGTCGATATGCATTTGATTGTTGAGTGCCGCCGCAGGCCCCTGTTTGGGCCGACGGCCTGCACAATTGCAGGCCCAAACAAATAGGCAATTACACCCCACTTTACTTTCTGGTAAAGGCTTGAGTGACAAAGGGCAAACCGAAAGGGGCGGAAAAAAGAATCCACCCTGAAAAAACGGGATAAAATGTAAAAATAGTGCTCGGCTAGTTTAAGCAGCGGCATTGAGGCGGCGATGAGCGAGAACGCCTTTAGGGAAATGGTGTGAAACCGAGGCCTTTTTCCGAAAGTCAGGGTCGAGTTGGTCAGGAGTTGGAAAAAGAGCACTCGAGAGAACACGGCGCAGCCTGCCGGGAGTGGATTGAGGCTCGATCCCAGTAGCCAGTCGGTATGGGAGGAAGAGAAGCGGCTAAATGGGAAAGAAGATTGCCAAGCAGCCCCAGTTCAGGTAAGCGGAAACAAGCCTCATCGGCATGAACAAATTGACGATGTAAGCCAATCATCTGCTTGGAAGCCAAGGGGGGATGTTCAACAGGCCAGCGTTCCAGGTAGACAAGATAAATGGTTTCAGGCTGCAAAGTCATAACGGTCGCCAAAACCAAAGGTGTGTTGTAGGCCGGATCCTGAATGACGTAAATCGAGTAGGTACGGTTGGCTGTATCCACCTTGGTTGTTCTGGGGACGAGATTGTGCCATGCTTGATAGCAAATCAGGCGACCACTATAGAGAAAGCGACCAGACGAGTCCGGAGTTGTAGCCTCGAGTCGCTTTCCCTTATAGCTGCGAGAGAGCGGACGCACAATATCACCATATTCAGGTGGTCTGCCTTTTTTCTTTGCGTTTGGGGAACTCATTGCGGCGCACTGTGCAGTTAATGGCTTCCCGCAGGACAAATCGGTCTATGCCGCTTTCTAGCATTTCTCTGATTGTAAACCCGGCATCGACCACCGCCACTTCGTCTGACTCCAGTGATTTCTTCGTCTCTTTCAGCAGCTTTTTCCGAAACTCACTTTCCTTTGTTCCAACCGTGCATCTCATGATTGCCTTGAGCAGTGGCACTCGCTTCCCGCCTATCTCCCCCGAGCTTATCATCACTCCAAAGATGAGCGGGCAATGCCCGACGAGCCGTTGAGTTATAGAGTCGGTTCACTTTCCCTTGCAGCTTCGGTCGCCAGAACCCTGTGATATCTATGCTTTTCACTCGGTACCCTTCTAACTTTTTTGCCTCCCATTCCCCTTTCCACTTCTTCTTGCCACGACCCCAGCAGACTTGTGATATCCCATGATCCATATCGAAAGCTCCACCAGCTTCGCCGGAGCTCCTCATCTTCAAACCCGCTTTCTTTCAATGCGCTATGGATTGCTCCTCGACTTTTCAGAAACGACCCATTCAGCATTGCCCACATCAGACGCATTACATTTACGTTTGTTCCCATCGGCGTTACTTGCAATACATTCATCAGTACTGCTATAGTTATTTCTGGCGCGGTTAGCATTCCTTCCTCCTTTTTGGGTTCTCTACCTTTAGGATGAACTGCTAACCGCTTTTTGTCACATTTCTCACCTCATCTCTTTTCTTTTACCAGAAAGTAAAGGACCTTATATTTGATATATTAGGAAGGAGTTCGTTTTCAACGTGCAAAGACTCGCTAAAGCCAAACGGGCGCTATCTTTTAGCCAGCTTTAAAATGAAACAACTTTTTCAAATGCTACGAACTTCGATAATCGGCAGCAAGAAGGTAATCTGTGCAATGTCAAGCGCCCGTTCAGAAGATCTAATTTTCATTAAAGAGCTGATTGAAGCAGGAAAGATCAGACCGATCGTTGATAGATGCTATCCATTGGACCAGACAGCCGACGCGCATAGGTATTATGAAAACGGGCACAACAAGGGTAAAGTTGTTATCACTGTGGGACATAAAGACTAGAGATATTTTGGTGATCGCTGAACGAGCCGTGGCGCTGATTCAAAGTAAATCCAATTAAGTTTTTATTTATAGCCTTTCAGGAAAAGATTTTCCTGTCGTTGACGGCATTTCAGCCAGTCAGCGAGTCAGCTTTCTGGCTGACCGGCTGAAATGCTGACAAGCTACTGTTTTGCGTGGAAAAACATTATCTGAACATCTATAGAAACCGTAGTTTTCGACAGCCCTACCAGAGAGAGCAAACTATGGTTTTCATACAGAGCAAAGTATAGGAGACAAGAAGAATCACTCTTCATACAAGCAGCCAATCGGCCCCTTGCGTTAACACGATCACGGTTGGCCGACCTGCCGTCAATGCGTCCGTGACGCTCGTTGCGAATTCTGCCATGCTCTGGGGCGTCACGCCATCGCAGCCCATGGCCTGTGCCAACATGACAAAATCGGGATTCACCCCCTCAACGCCCACTGGCTCGATGTTGCGACTCTCCATATCCTCTTTGATCTGCAGCAGACCACCATTCTCCCAGATGACAATCGGCAGTGACATCTGCAACTCGGCGGCGGTGATCAGTTCGTTGCCTGTAAACATGAAGCCACCGTCCCCGGCCAACACAATCACTGGCTGTTCGGGCAAAGCCAGTTTGGCCCCGATGCCATTGGGCAGACCGCAACCCAGCGTGCAGTAACCAGCGGGGTAATGCCATAGGCGAGGGTGCTCCACCGGCATGGCAAAGGAGCCGGTATAGACCAGTTGTGCGATGTCGCCCGCGATGATGGTGTTCGCAGGCAAAATCTCACGTAACGTGTCGAGCACTTTGAGGTGCTGCGCCTCATTCGCCGATACATCCGCCAGCGTGGTGTTGATGACCTGCGCAACAACGGCGCGTGTATTGCGCATTGTCCCTTGGGTTCCTTGCGCCCGCAATGCCACCATCAGACTCTGTGCAGTGGCCTCCGCGTCGGCCACGATGCCAATGTCGGCTGGATAGAGATCATTGATCTTGTAAGGGTCGATGTCTATGCGAATCAGCTTGCCGTTGATGTCTAGCTTTTCGATGAAGCTATCGGTTTCCGACAGTTCGGTGCCAATCGCCAGAATGCAGTCGGCCTCGGCGACATGCGCCTGCACCGCTTTCCGCCAGATACCACCGCCACAGTTCAGTGGATGGGAATCAGGTATGATGCCTTTGCCCGCATTGCTGCTGACTACGCTGGCGTTGAGTAGTTCGGCGATTTCCGTTAGCGGACCAGATGCATCGACCGCGCCGCCACCCACATAAATCAACGGGCGTTCTGACGCGGCAAGGATGGTCGCAGCTTCCGTCACCGCAGTCGGGTCGGGCATGGGGCGAGTGGGCAGGCCGCGCGGATGCCACGCTTTACCATTTGATAAATCAATCGGCATCGCCAGCACGTCAATTGGAATTGCAATGTGGACGGGGCGGGGGCGTTGGGAGGTGAAGATGCTGAACGCCTGACCGATTAACGCCGGCACGTCGTCGGGCGTCATGGCGATGGCGCTCATGGCCGTTAAGGGTGCGGTGACCGCGTTCAAGTCCGGTACTTCGTGAAGACAGCCCCACCCTTTGCCCAGTGTGTAGGAGGCCGCGTCGCTGGAGATCATCAAAACGGGTATCGAATCGGCAAAGGATTGACCGATGGCGGTCAGTCCGTTGGTGACGCCCGGGCCAGAGATGAGAAAGCAGACGCCCGGCTTGCCGCTGGCGCGGGCATAGCCATCGGCCATAAACGCAGCCCCTTGTTCATGGCGTGCCTGCACGTGCTGAATGGCACTGTTGGGTAGCCCGCGATAGAGATCAAGAGTATGAACACCGGGGATACCAAAAACAATGTTGACCCCATATTTTTCAAGGAGGTTGACGAGGGCTTCGCCACAGGTAACGGTTGTAGACATGAATTCTCTCCCTATGCAATACGTACGTTCCATGTTGTAAAAAGTCAGCCCCTATTTCGGTTTCATCTCTCTCAGTGTTCTTTGACCCTGGGTGATAAATTCATCACTACCACGGTCAAGGCGACCATAACCATACCAGATTTTGAAGCCCAATAAGCTGAGTAATTCGAGAGAGGCTTCGGCGTAGATATCGGAGTCTAACCCGACAGTATAATTCTCCTGTGGTCGGAACTGGGGACCGATAAACGTTGTTAACAAACCGTATAGTTAGATTCGTACTTCGCCACCTTCTTTTTGGCTGCGATAGATGCCGTCCAAAATGGACATGACCTGTAAGGACTGTTCGGGCGGCACAGGCGACGGCGCGCCTTCGGCCAAGGCTTTGGCAAAGGCCACACACTCGAGTGCGTGAGGTTCCATTGTATCTTTGGTCAGCTTAAGAGTGCTATTGAGCAGTTGACGCGTCTCGAAGTTGGTCGAGAGGAAATCGGCCTTGGGCCAATGACATCCTCCTTCAGTCCCATAGAGCCAAATCTGCATGTCTTCGCCCTCAATGTCATGATGGAGCAGCCAACTGACTTCGAGCATCAGCGTGGCACCGTTTTCAAAGCGCACAAAGGCCGCGGCAAAGTCCTCTACGTCCCATTGTGATGAATCGACGGGTGTGCGCGTCCAGGCCGCAAATTGGCCGGGTAGATGGGCCAGCGGTGCTTTGGCCACACCTGAAACCACAACTGGTTGCGGATTCCCCATGAGCCAGAGCGTCAGGTCGAGCACATGTACGCCGATGTCGATGCAGGGGCCACCGCCGCTGTGCTTCTTCTGCAGAAAGGAGGGGGTGGGGATAAACCCATTGCGGCGCATCATCCAACTGCGTGCATGATAGATATCGCCCAGCACGCCGGTTTGAATGTGATCTTTCATGGCCTGGGAATTGCCCTTGAAGCGAAAGTGCTGGGCCGTCATCAACTCCTTACCAGAGCGATCGCGAGCAGCAATCATCTGTCGCACCTCGTCAGGCGTTGGGGCGAGCGGCTTTTCGCAGATAACGTGTTTGCCTGCGTCCAAGGCAGCGATGGCGAGCGGTGCGTGGTACATGTTGGGCGTGCAGACGTCGATGATGTCGATAGCGGGGTTGCTGAAGAGTTCGGCCGGATCGGTGGCTAGTTTGGTGACACCGTGGGTTGCACCCCATTCTTGTAGCGCGCTTTGGTTAATGTCGCTGCCCGCCACTACTTCAGCATGTGCGGACGCTGCCCAACCGGGCATGTGCGTACGCGAAATACCACCGATGCCAATGACACCCACTTTCAGGGTATTGCTCATGATTCCTCCAGAAATTGATATTGATTGCTGGACGTGTAAATAAATATGGCTCTTTGAGATTTTGTGGGGTAAATGTTGGATGGTTTGTTGGTTTGCTCGTTTGTTCACCAACCAACTAAACAATAAACCAACTGACAACCACACAATTCCTCAGACAACCGTAAATATTAGGGGATGAAAATATTATACCAGTTTCAATCAGAATCATTGCTGTGGAACCGGAATTAAGTAACTTGAATATAGATTCTTCGTTTCACTCGAGAACGACATGTTCAACTTATTTAATGCTCATAGCTGTGCCGATGCGCTCGTCCTTGCTATAGATTGTGATTTAGGTAATTGTCAGCAATCTACTGTTTCGACGTTTGACAATCATTTATTCAATCGATAGACTATTGCATAATTCCCCAACCGGCATTAGATTGATGAACAATGCTCAACGACCAATTCGGATCACCATGAGGCATTGACAAGTCCGCTGATAATTGAAAACAGCTATGGTACGCCACCAGAAAGTCCGGACTGGGAACAGATTTGGACGATGCCATACTGGCCAAGCATCCCCCTCTGATTTCACACCCACTGAATCGGAACCATATTTGGGCATGGTTCAAAGTGAGCATATGCCACCGTTACAATTCTACTGCGGAGTCGCCATGCATGGCACAGCATTCTCGAATTCCGGTATTCGTCGAGTAGACGCCGCATTAGAGATTACACGCAGTAGGATTTCTCAGAGGTAGAGCGTTCAAATGGCGAAAAAAGACGCAGTAGAGAATCTCGGACCATTTGGCACGCTCGAGTCTGTTTTGACTGAGAAATGCAGGATTATGTCTACTGCGTGTAATAGAGAATGCTGGCTCCGCGATACTTGTCAACCACATTTCGTCAAATATGAACCATGCCCATACTTGGCATTTTAGAGATGTATGTGTTTATCACTAGGAGCCGTTGACATTTGTTCACAAAGTGGGTGCGTAGCACCACAACCTCTCGAGGAAAGCAACGCTCAACGCAACCAACGCTCTGTGGGCGCACTCTAAATGTCAACAGAACCTAAATATTACGAAATGACATCGGTTACGTAGTCAAGGAGAATCCAAATGAACAAAAAGAGTCCATCAGGAGGTCTAAGTCGTCGTAGTTTCTTGCAGTTGGTTAGTGGCCTGTACGGCTGCTCAACCAGGCTCAGATGCCAGCGAAACGGGCGCGAGCCAGCCGGCTTCAGCCGAGGAAATCACCATCGAATATATGATGTATGAGCCAGAACTGACCCAGGCCGAAATCGATCAGTTCCAGGAGGCTAACTCAGGGATTAGCATCAGCCGTCTCGAGCCAGATGCCACCAGCTACTTTGCCAAGCTTGCAGCCGGCACACCACCCGATATTTTTCGTTTGCAAGCGCCACAATTTCCGCTCCTGTTAGAGCGCAATATCCCGCTAAACCTGCAACCATACATCGATCTGAGCGATGTGATCAGCGTGGAGGATCTGGCACCAGCCAATAACTACTACCGCTCCAGTGGCGGCGCATTGGAAATTGGTGATGGGGATGTCTACGGCATGGTCAAGGACTGGTCGCCGGATCTCACCCTTTGGATGAACCTGGATGCGCTTGAAGAGGCAGAATTGCCCATCCCTAGCTTTACCGAGCCAATGGACTACGAAGAGGTAGCCGCTTATGGTGAGCAGTTGACCAAGTTTGATGGCGATCGGGTGGCCCAGCGTGGATTTGATATCGGCATCAATTGGGTCGATCGCTACTGGATGGTCTGGCTGGAAGGGCTGGGCAGTTCGCTCTTCACTGAAGACTTTAGAGCAATCGATCTGGTGCAAAATGATCTGGCACGTGAGGCCGTTGAATACCACTATCAACTGGCCGCCAATAAGGTCAGTTCAAGCCCCATCAGTCCAAGCCCGTCTTGGCCAGGCCAGGATTTTGCCAATGGCGAGTTGTCCATCGTCCAGTATGGCTTCTGGTTTAGTGGAGGCATGTTGATCTGGTCCAGCGATGAAGTGAAGCCCAAGATCGATGAAGGACGCATCGTTATGTTGCCCGCTCCCACCTGGAAAGGCGTCAAGCGCAGCCCAACCATCACAGCAACCGGGTCCATTGTCACTGGAGCCACCAACCATCCAGATGAAGCCTACGCAGTCTTCGAATGGTACAACGCAAAAGAACCGGCGCAGAACCGCGCGGCCAGCGGGTGGGGTGTGCCCGCGATGCTCTCTATGTACGATCAGATCCCGAGCGAGGGCGTTTATCGCACCCAAGTATGGGAAGTGCTTGAAAAAGAGATGGAATTCGCAGACACGTCTGTGAAATTTAATCCCTTCTTGCAGGGCGGGGAACCTGGGGTCGTAGCCAGCCTCTTTATTCAATTTTATGAACAGGCACTCAACGGTGAAATCAGCTTCGATGAATTGCTAGCGAAGCTGGAAGCCGAGACCAATCTCGCCATTCAAGACGGCATCGACCAGGTTGGGGCATGAGTTCCCACACAACGACTTCTTCCATGCATCCCGAAAAGCGCTCCTGGTGGTCGCGGCGTAGCCGTCGTACCACCAGGAGACTGGCCTTTTATGCAATGATTAGTCCTTGGCTGATTGGCTTTATTGCCCTGGGCGTCATCCCGCTTGTGGTTGGTCTCTTGACTTCGTTTACCAACTATGATGGCCTCAACGTGGATACGGTCAAGTGGATTGGAACGCGCAACTATGAGCGCGTCTTTCTGGATTCAGAGGCGCAGCACGCGTTTCGACGTACACTCTTGTGGAGTCTCCTGAACGTCCCCATTTGGTTGGTCCTCTCCTTCATCCTGGCGTTGATCCTCAACCAGAGCATCCGCGCCCGCGGCTTCTTTCGCACGCTCTTCTACTTACCCAGCATTATTCCTGCTGTGGGCGCGGTATGGGCCTGGCGTCTTCTCCTGGACCCGAACAATGGGGTGATTAACGCCATAATCAGTATCTTTCGACCGGGTACGGCCATCCTCTGGACCACAGAATATGCGCTGCCCGCATTGACCATGCTGTCTGTCTGGCAGGGTGCGGGCGTCGGCATGGTGATCTTTCTGGCTGGTCTGCAAGGCATTCCGCGCGAATTGGAAGAGGCCGCCTTTTTGGATGGGGCATCGACTTTGCGCGTCTTTCGCCACGTGACCATTCCTCTGATGACGCCCGTCATCTTCTTCCAACTGATTCTGGCCATTATTGGCTCACTGCAGCAATTTGCTCTACCCATGTTGCTGGCCGGAGGACGCATGGGCTCGGTGCCACCTAGGGCGGCCTACTTCTTTGTTGTCCATGTGATGCGGCAAATCTTCACCTTTTCACGATTTGGCTATGGTCTTGCCCTCATGTGGCTTCTCTTTATCGTGATTGTGGTGCTGACCATTGTCGTCTTCTGGTCCAGCCGTTTTTGGGTCTACTATGAAGTCGATATTGCTGGAAAAGAAAAGTAAATGACACAACGAAGCAAAAGAGCGCAACGCGATCGACGACAAAAATACCTGCGCAAGCTGGTCTCCTATCTGATTCTCTATAGCGTCAGCCTGATTATTGCCGCGCCAGTGGTATGGATGCTGCTCTCTTCGGTCAAATCAGAACCGGAATTCACTCAGTATCCGCCGGTTATTGTGGCCGACCCTCTACGCTGGGACAATTATGTCAGTGCCCTGACCTGGATCTCTTATTTTCGCTATACGTGGAACTCTACCTTCCTGGCGACGATGTTCTCTACCTTAACGGTCATCACAAGTGCCATGGTTGGCTTTGCCTTTGCCCGACTCGATGCACCTGGCAAAGGCAAGCTCTTTGCGATTGTGATCTCACTGCTGATGGTTCCAGCCATTGTGACCATCATTCCCCAGTTTGTGATCTTTGCCCGTCTACGTCTGACCAACACTTACTGGCCTTGGTTCTTGTGGGGCATTGCGGCTTCGCCCTTTTACATCTTTCTCTTCCGCCAATTCTTCACCGCCATTCCGACCGAGTTGGAAGACGCCGCCGAGGTAGATGGTGCCGGTCCCTTTCTCGTCTTCTGGCGTATCTTTTTACCCAACGCCAAACCGGCACTCGTGACCTCATTTATCTTGAATTTTGTTGCGGTATGGGGTGATTGGATCGCACCCGTTATCTACCTGGATGATGCCAAGACCACATTAGCTGTCAAGCTGGCCACGCCCACCTATTCCAACCCAGGCGATGTAAGCGGCCAAATCTTTGTCACCATCACGCTGGCAGCGGCGATCATCTATTCGATTCCCCCCGTAATCATGTTTTTTCTGGCCCAACGAAACATCATGGAAGGTGTCGTGACGACCGGTCTAAAGTAGGATAGACCGATTATACGGGTATATTTCACATTGGGGGAAGGTGTGCGGCACATAGGGTATGTATCGCAATAGGCTACGCTGCTTTGCCCCTTCGTAAATTGATCATGGCCATATCCTTGGCTATAGCGACTAAAACTGCTACGCAGGCGCTCGATTCCGCAGCCTTTGCTTTAAAGACTCCGTAGATTCTTCAGTGCCATCGTGAAAGGTACCAAAGAATTTATCCAAAAAGCTGGCCCCATCACCCGAGTAGTTGCATTCAAAGTATTTGTGATGCAGGTAATGGTAGTAGGTTCCTGTATCCACCGACACCCCATCTTTTAGAACCATTTTTTCAAAACCGGCATGTCCAGCATGGGGAGAAAGGCCGGCGTGGAAGATATGCCACATGGCGATCACCGGATGAGACGGGATGACCCAGTGAATGAGGATGCCCGTGAAGTAGAAGAGATGCTCAACCGGGTGCATGGACAGACCGGACCACGGGCCTGGATTGATGTTGCGGTGGTGGACTTCATGGGCAATGCGGTACAGAGGTGGCCAGTGCAACAAACGGTGGACGAGATAAAAATGGATATCCCGAATGATCGGTATCAAGAAAAAGAAGACGGTGCAGTAGATGGGATACTGTGCCCAACTGATCATGGGGATCCAGCCGTTGGCATAGGCCCACAGCGTCAACCCTTCATAGGCCGTCCAGATTGGGACGCCACTGAGGAAAACCCACACGAGATTGTCTTTGGTCTGATGCCTAAATAGAAACTTGGGATTGTCTGTTTCCAGAAAGCGAGCATTGTACTTGAATTGGTTTCCTTGAGTCCGCTTCATATAAAAATGCAAATGGAACAGACCTGCGTAAATAAAGACGATGACAGCATTACGAACAAAAATGAACGAAAGCCAGCCAATCTCTAAATTGCGCATCTGTTCAAAGGAAGGCGTCAGCCAAAACCAACATGCAAGGGTGATGAGTGTCCATAGAAAGGGCCAAGGAAAGATGTAGCCATGCCATCCGAAAATCCACTTCAGCAATTTCACCGGTTGGGGCGGAATCAGATAACGAGGGCTCGCAGCGATGCTGCCAAAGGGTTGCCAATCACCGCGTCTGTTTCTGGTGCCAAATAAGGTGTCGTCCATGTGTTCCTCCTGGATTCTTAGAACCTATCTGAAAAGTGGTTGTGAATCCAGAGAGAGACTCGGGTGAGAATGCATCACCACAGAACTTTTCGGATAAGCACTTAATTGAAATATTGAGAATTCTTCACGTCCATATCATACACGGGTAAAGCGGATATTTCTAAATTGCTTGCTAAAGAATGGGAATTTAATAACTTGTACAGTTCGTGCGAGATTAGAGACTCAGTAGATCCAAATTTCAGGTTTTGAGAGAGAATTCTGGCTAAACAGTTGACATAAATACAAATTTGCCGGTCGATATCCTTTACTTTCTGGTAAAGGCTTGAGTGACAAAGGGCAAACCGAAAGGGGCGGAAAAAAGAATCCACCCTGAAAAAACGGGATAAAATGTAAAAATAGTGCTCGGCTAGTTTAAGCAGCGGCATTGAGGCGGCGATGAGCGAGAACGCCTTTAGGGAAATGGTGTGAAACCGAGGCCTTTTTCCGAAAGTCAGGGTCGAGTTGGTCAGGAGTTGGAAAAAGAGCACTCGAGAGAACACGGCGCAGCCTGCCGGGAGTGGATTGAGGCTCTCGATCCCAGTAGCCAGTCGGTATGGGAGGAAGAGAAGCGGCTAAATGGGAAAGAAGATTGCCAGCAAGCAGCCCCAGTTCAGGTAAGCGGAAGCAAGCCTCATCGGCATGAACAAATTGACGATGTAAGCCAATCATCTGCTTGGAAGCCAAGGGGGGATGTTCAACAGGCCAGCGCTCCAGAGAGAAAAGATAAATGGTTTCAGCTTGTAAAGCCATGACGGTCGCCAGAACCAAAGGTGTGTGATAAGCAGGATCCTGAAAGACGTAAATCGAATAGGTGCGGTTGGCTGTATCCACCTTGGTTGTCCTGGGGACGAGATTGTGCCATGCTTGATAGCGAATCAGGCGACCACTATAGACAAATTGACCAAACGAGTCTGGAGTTGTGGCCTCGAGTCGCTTTCCCCTATAGCATCGAGAGAGCGGACGCACAATATCACCATATTCGGGTGGTCTGCCTTTTTTCCTTACGTTCGGGTAACTCATTGCGGCGCGCTGTGCAGTTAATCGCTTCCCGAAGGACAAATCGGTCGACGTCGCTTTCTAGCATTTCTCTGATTGTAAACCCGGCATCGACCACCGCCACTTCGTCTGACTCCAGTGATTTCTTGGTCTCTTTCAGCAGCTTTTTCCGAAACTCACTTTCCTTTGTGCCTACCTCGCATCTCATGATTGCCTTGAGCAGTGGCACTCGTTTCCCGCCTATCTCCCCCGAGCTTATCATCACTCCAAAGATGAGCGCGGGCAATGCCCGACGAGCCGTTGAGTTATAGAGTCGGTTCACTTTCCTTGCAGCTTCGGTCGCCAGAACCCTGTGATATCTATGCTTTTCACTCGGTATCCTTCTAACTTTTTTGCCTCCCATTCCCTTTCCACTCCACTTCTTCTTGCCACGATGAGCAGGCTTGCAATATCCCATGATCCATATCGAAAGCTCCACCAGCTTCGCCGGAGCTCCTCATCTTCAAACCCGCTTTCACTCAATCCACTATGGATTGCTCCTCGACTTTTCAGAAACGACCCATTCATCATCGCCCACATCAGACGCATTACATTTACGTTTGTTCCCACCGGCGTTACTTGCAATACATTCATCAGTACTGCTATAGTTATTTCTGGCGCGGTTAGCATTCCTTCCTCCTTTTTGGGTTCTCTACCTTTAGGATGAAACGCTAACCGCTTTTTGTCACATTTCTCACCTCATCTCTTTTCTTTTACCAGAAAGTAAAGATATCTAGTTTTTGCGTTAGATTTGGGCGATTTTCAGATATGAAATAGGTTGTTTTCTGTAACCGAAATCTGAATAAATGACTCCAAAATCCCTGCAATCTCGACTGAAAATAGCCAAAAACGCCAAATTTGGATCTACTGAGACTGAGAGATTAGAGATTATAAGGGCCGAATCTCTCTATCTCTACTCTCACAATCTTCAAATGCCCAAGTTATTTACGGCTCATTCCTAACAAGAGTGAAATCCTGTTTCAAAGACCCCGGCTTGGATGAGCAGCTTAGACGCATTAAGGCCAAAAGTAGGTGTTCCTTTAAGACCGAATTATGTACCATGGCCACTGGCCGCCTGAGCGATCGGAATTTAGAAACGTGAGGGGCGGCCGTTTGGTGGCTTGTCATTCGTATGAGGTGTAGGCTTAACAGACTCAGATTGTAGATTCGTCTATGTTATAATGGTCTCCATAACATGTGCATACTGGAGACAATTCATGCCAGATAATCCTTTATCTTTCCCGTCAGATCCCTGGGTCATCAAGCCGCAGGTCCTGGACGAAATTTTTACAGACCGCTCCGAGTTCCTTGAATATTTTTACGAGACGGCGCGCAAAGCCGCGACGCGTCGCGCCATGTCTACTGTACTCCTCGGACAGAGGCGCATGGGCAAGACGGAGATCTTTCGTCGTGTTGTCAACCGTCTCTTTTTCGAGCAGGATCCGCAAAGTCCCGATGCAGTTGTGCCGGTCTACTTTTCATTTCCAGATACACAATCGGACCCTTTGACCTTCGCATTGAAATATGTCGAAAACTTTATGCGCTATTACTTTGCCTTTCATACGCGTAGGCCAGAGATCATTCGCGATACGATGGATATTGATCGCTTAATTGCGGAAATGGAAGCTGCACGCACAGTGCAACCCAGAATCAGCGGTTTAGGACGCTTGCTCGGCTGGTACAAACCAATGCGCGAAGGTCGCACGACGAATCCCCAACAAGATGCTGTAGAGATTCCACGGCGTATTTCAGATTCAGATGATTCGACCATAGTCGTCTTCCTGGACGAATTCCAAAATACCCACCTGCCGCATGATAAATTTCGCATCGTGGGCTACATGCAAAACGCTGTGGAATCCTACACCTGCCCCCATTTTGTAACTGGTTCAGCCATGAGCATTCTGGCGAGAGAGATTTTGGGTCGGGGTGCGCTCTTTGGGCGTTTCCGCAGCAAACCGATTGAAGAATTGTCCGGTTTCTGGGGTGCCGAACTGGTCAAGAGAGCAGCGCATTATTACGACATCACCGTGCCGGAGGTAATGGCCCCGATCGTTGCCGAACGGTGTGGTGGGAATCCATTTTATATCGCAGCAGTGGTCCAGCAAGCTGCTGAATTGAAGGCATCCCTGGTCGATGAGGAGTCCATTAATAGTGTACTGGCTATCGACATATCCTCTGGCTTCATTTGGGCTGAACTCTATGAACAGGTCAATGGCTGGATTGGACGCATTAATGAGCACAACATCACCAAATGGATTCTCTATCTCTCGGCACAGGAGGAAGAACGTAAGATCAGCCTGGAGCGGATTCAACGCGAACTAAAGGCCAAAGAAGGCACGGATGTCTCTTTGGAGATGATTCGCGAAGTGCTGGTACGCCTCTCCCGCGGAGATTTGCTTGACTATAAGGAGTTTGGCAACTGGTTTCATGGAGTGGATGACCCCATTCTGCTTGAGTTTATCAAGGTATGGGGCCGGGTTGAATTGGAGGGCCAAAGCCAAGCCCGGGTCCGCGGCGAACTCGATGATCGATATCGCAAGCTGGCCAGACGAATTCATGATTACAAGGGCTATCTGGCTGAGGTATTTATGGCTCAAGTTCTGTTGAGTAATCAGAATCATCGTAAGCAGCCGCTACCCGGTAGGTTCTTTAACAGCCAGGAAGATATTCAATTACCCACGATCCTCCACTACCTGAATCATCGGGTTCAGCTGTCATCGGGCAAAGAGAAAGAGGTCGACATCCTGGCAGCTTACAGTGGCGTTACATGGGTTTGCCAAAGTAAGTGGGTGACAGACCGCAAAGTCGGCGTGGCAGTTTTGCAGGCGATGCTCGAACAGGTCAAGCTTGTCCAAGAGGAATATGATCCGATTGCCATCCAAACCTGGCTTTTCGCCCACGAGGGACTTACCGAAGAGGCCAAGGTACTGGCTCAAAAAGAATGTATATTCTGGTCCAATAGGGAACAGTTGGATGGTATATTGGCCCATCTTGGCTTG